>JANMNO010000129.1:0-40298 GCA_031374115.1 Hyphomicrobiaceae bacterium
GTATTGCGAGCGACGACATGGAGACCGGAGATCTTCGACAGGTCGGTGATGACATCCTCGGTGATCCCTTCGGAGAAATACTCCTGCTCGGGATCGTTGCTCATGTTCGTGAACGGCAACACGGCAATCGATGGCTTGGTGCAGAGCGACAATCTCTTCGAGCGAGACGTCTCATGGCCGGGCAATCGATCCATAGCAACCCGAAACACGGCGACCGGCTCGGCGATATTCTTGATGTGCCGCTCACCCATCGGCTCGAAGTCGACTGCGAGCTTCTTCTCGACCTCCTTGAAGACCTTGCCCGTAATGAGAATACCGCCGGGCTCCGCTAGCTGCTGGAGCCCCGATACGAGGTTCACGCCTTCACCGTAGCGGTCGTCCCCTTCGACGATCATCTCACCGAGGTTAATGGCGATGCGCACCACGATATGCTGGTCATGCGGAACGCTGTTGTTGCGTTTCGTCATGCCGTTCTGCAAGGACACCGCGCATTCTACGGCGTCGACGACGCTGCCGAACTCGACCAGCAGGCCATCGCCAACAAGTTTGAAGATCCGCCCGTGGTGCCGCTCGATCTCGGGCTCGAACAGTTCCTTGCGGCGCGCTCTGACGCGGTCGAACGTCCCCGCCTCGTCTTTCTCCATCAGTGCGGAGTAGCCGACGACATCAGCGGCAACAATGGCGGACAGTCGACGTTCCATTGATTTGCTTCAACTGGCGGTATAGGGCCGTGTGCTATCTTATTAAAGATACATCACTAGCCTTCGGAAGCGGAAGTGTTTCGTTGACCAACCGATCCGCGAAAGTGGCATGGCTTGGCGGAGTGACCCGATGGTTTGCGTCCTGCACCGTGCGGATTGCACCTGACCACCTACAGATTGGTCCCTTGGTCAGAATCCGACTTCACCGTTTTCGTTCGGTTCCCGGTACGAGAGGTGTTGCTTTGATACCAGCTCGTTCACCGACCCTCGGATAACGACTTGTTCTGCAGGTGGCCCGCACGTCGAAGGGTCGACGGCCAGCATCGGACCACTTCGACCGTTGGCAACCAGCGGTTCATCCCATTAGCGGACCTCTGCGAGCAAGCGGACGGCGATCGCCTTGGCATCACTGATCACGTCCGTTGTGTGGTGTATCGCGTTATCCGCATGCTCGGCGGTCAGATCTCGATCTTGGCCGCGAGGTGGATGGCCTCGCGCTTGACGAACATCCACGCCCATTTGCTTCCAGTTACGCGATTGGCACCCGTCGATATCGGGAGTTCAGTTGACGATGGTTGGCACCCTTGCCGATGTTGTCGCTTGTCAATTGACCGGCGTAAGTCTCATCAGGCGGCCGGGGTTGCGGTCCTCAACGAGCCAGATCGCTCCGTCAGCCGCGACGGCGACATCGCGGATGCGCCCACCCATATCCCATCGCTCGGCCTCGTCGGGCTGGCCGTCAGGTCCGAATTTAACGCGTACCAACGCTTGGGCCCTCAAGCCACCGATCAGAGCGGAGCCCTGCCACTGCGGAAACATCGCGCCCTTATAGAAAGCGAGACCCGCCGGCGCGATGACCGGTGTCCAATAAACTGCGGGAGCCCGAAACTCGGGCCTGGTTGCGTGCCTTGGAATCGGAGCGCCGCTATATTCGTCGCCATTGGAAACAAGGGGCCAGCCATGGTTTTGGCCGCGCTCGATCAGGTGAAGAGTGGGAGCGCAGGTGAATTCTAATCTGAAATGCAACAGAAAACCGCCCATCCCCACCGACGGTTCTCTGCATCAAGAAAAGTCTCTGTCACGATTTTTGGAGTCCTGCCCATTGCTTGAATGGTGTCCCCACGTCATCCGGCGGCCAATGATTTATGCGCGACGCGTCGGCGGTCGGCGCCAAAGCCGGAAGCTTGGCGCGGTAGTCTCAAATTGCGGTCAGTATGCGCGGCGTCCGTTCGACCGGGGATCGCTGCACGGAACAAGTTGCTGACCCTTGATTTCGTTCGACCAGCATGTCCCGCCGGCACCAGCTTTTGGTGCGTTGTCCGGTCCCGACACGGTGGCCCGCCGTGCCCGCGCATTGCTGCGCGTCTCGCGGGGTGGTGCAGGTGCCACCGAACGCGCAACACATTTGCCATCCCGCTCTACCTCATCAGCGTCGCACTCGAGCGGGCAAACCCGCTGCGTGTGCTTCCTCGCGGCTTCGAGCGCGGCGGAGCTGGCGCCGTCGGCTTGAAGCACTACGTTGGTACGCCGTGCAAATTCGGAAAGAGCGGACCTTGACTTGGCTCCCCATCGGCCATCCTGCTTTCCTGAAAGGCAACCCAGGCGGACCAGCTCGACTTGAAGCTCGTGCGTTAGGCGCTCAGGATCGACAACGGGCTCTCCCACCGACCGCGCCTCCACTGTGGGCTTCTCTACCGGGGCCCTGGCGACGACAGTTCCGCTCCCCTGGACTCCGGTCTCGCGCCTCGTCTGCTCCAACAAGATGTTTGCGGCGGGAGCGAAAACGCCTTGCGGAAAGCGCTCTAGGTAACTGCGGTAGAGATCGGGATTGCGGCTGTCCTTGACCGTCGCCCATAGCGCGAGCTCAGCCTGTTGCTCGTATGACGGCGTCACTGAGGACAGCGGCGGTTGCGTGAGAGTCGGAGCTGAGGCAGCGGTGACTGCAGCCGCTGCGGGCGGCGTAGAATTTTCCGGACCGGCGAAATAGAAGCGCTCAGTCAGCGCCGAATGCTCCCACGGTACCTGCTGGTTGTTGGTCGATGCCATGACCTCACGGCGCACGCTAATCAGCAGGCTAGATACGTCCTGACCACCGCGACCTAGGTTGCTAACGAGCGCCCCTGTATAAGGCGAGTTGCGACCGTCGCCGTCGAGCGCCACGTTGCCAGGCTGCGTCGAGAAACTGATCAAAGTTCCTACGCCGGATTCAACGACCGCGAGACCGCGGCCGATCGCCGCCGAGCGCGTTCCCATAGCGCGGGCGAGATTGCGTGCTAGCGGATTGTCGCGGCAAGCGTCCAGGAACAGCAAATTTGTTACAGCCTCCCGTTCCATCGTTCGCTGGACAAGGTCAGCGCGGACGAGCTCGAAGTCGAGGCCCGACGCATCGTTGAGCGTGGCGTCGATTGGCACGAGATAATTCTGGCCTGCAACCTGGATGCCATGGCCGGCGTAGTACAGGAGGCCGACTTGCGCGCCCTTCGCCGCCTGCGCGAAGCGGCGGATGGTGCGCTCCATGTTGACCTTGTCGAGGTCCGTCCCGAGTATCACCGAAAAACCTGATTTCTCAAGCGCCACTGCGACGTCGGTTGCGTCATTTTTTGGATTCGGAAGATGGCGGGCGTGCTGGTAGGCGGAATTGCCGATCACGAGCGCCACGCGCTTCGCGGGCGCTTGCGCAACAACCGGACCCATGGCGGCGGCGAGCCCCGCAAACAAAACTAAAATCAGGCAATGGAGGTAAAGACCTGCACGCCCCATGACTGTCTCCAACCGCCAGACTGCATCGCTGACGAACGTCATCGGTATCGGAGTTTCGGTCACAAGTATGACGCTTACCCAGTGTCTTGTCCATCAACAGTTGGCTTCGCCCCTGGGGGCACCCATTCATAGGCGGAGATACTTCTGGCTAGCGAAGCGGGTCGTTCGGGCGTTCAATGATGTCGCTTCTTGGCCCGTCGCGTCGGCCACACCACGGAGGCTATCGGATCACCGCGACAGTTGGGAACAGCTCACACAACTTTGTAGCTCGCCCGACGGTCGATCCCAATTGCGGTCCTCAAGCCGCCCGCGATCGGTGACGCGGTGAGCGCCGCCGACTACGTCCGCTGGCGGGGGGACTGCTGATGGAGCGGCGGGCACCGGCGCAGCCGACCCTACTGCCCGATCACCCGAACGAGCCCCATCGTACGCTCGATCACCACGATGAGCGCCGCCGTGACCGCAATGATCATCGAGCAGATCGCGACGAGCCAAGGGTAGATGGGCTGATCCAGCAGATTGTAGATCCGCACCGGCAGCGTAACCAGCCGCGGCGTAGTCAGGAACACCGAGATGGTGACATTGTCGAATGAGGTGATGAAGGCGAACACCGCGCCGGCCGCCAGTCCGGGCAATGCCAATTGACCCGTCGTGCGCAGGAACGCGGTTAGCGGCGGCGCGCCGAGGTTACGCGCCGCAAGCTCGATGCGAGGATCGATGGCGGCCAGGCTCGCCCCGACGAGGCGGATCACATAGGGTGTGGTGATCACGACATGGCCAAGCACCAGGCCCCAGTAGGTCGTGCCGAAGCCCAGCCGATTGAAGTATTGCAGCATGGCAATGCCGATGATGATCGTCGGCAGGATCAGCGGTGACATGAATAGGCCATCAAGCGTGCCCCTAAGCCAGCCTTGGGTTCGCCGCAAGGTCACGGCGACCGGCAGGCCGATCACGGTTGCCAGCGCCGCCGTCAGGCAGGCCACCGACAGGCTGAGGCCAAAGGAATCGAAATACTCCCGCTTGCCCCAGGCCTCCGCGTACCACCTGAGCGTGAAGCCCTGCGGGGGAAACGACACGTACGAGGCTTCCGTGAACGAGGTCGCGACCACGAGCCCCATCGGCAGGAGCAGGATCGCGATCATGGCATAGGTGAAGATCCGCAGCATCCCGATCACCCGTAGGGCCGCATGGCCGAACCGCGCGTGGCAAACGTCGTCGAGAGCCGGATCAGCGACAGCGTCACGACCAGCAAGACGACCGAGATCGTCGCGCCAAACCCCCAGTCCAGCACCGTGATCGTCTGCTCATAGGCCAGCACTGCCAGCATCTTCACCCATGGACCACCGAGGATGGCCGGCGTCACGAACGAGCTGACCGCCAGCGCAAACACGATGACGGAGCCGGCCAGCACGCCGGGCATGCTCAGCGGCAGCGTGATCCGGCGGAACGCGGTCCACGGCGAGGCGCCAAGGTTGCGCGCCGCCGCTACGGTTCTCGGATCGATGTTGCGCAGGGCCGCGAACACCGACAGAACCATGAACGGCCAGAAGACGTGCGCCAACCCGACGACGACGGCGAACTCGGTGTGAATGAGCTGCAGCGGGCGCTCGGTGAGACCGAGCGTGGTCAGCATGCTGTTGACGAGGCCGCGCCGCCCGAGCACGATCAGCCAGCCGAAGCTTCGGATGACAAGGCTGACCAGCAGCGGCGAGACGATCAGCAGCGACAGGATCCGCTGCTCCCTCGGCCCGCACCGGTCAAGATAATAGGCGACCGGATATCCCGTGAGCGCGCACGCCAGCGTGACCAGCGCGCTGATCCGCACGGTATCCCATAGCACCACAAGATAGAACGGACTGGTCAGGAACTTGGCGTAGTTGGCGATGGTCGGCCACTCGACGACCCGGTAGGTCGCCATATCCATCTTCTCGAAGCTGCCGGCGAGCAGGATCAGCACAGGGATCGCGAACACCAGGACAAACAGAACGACAGGCGGTCCAATCAGCAGCAGCCAGCGCCAATGGCGCACGATCGGCGCGAAGGCGGCGCTCATGGGCGGGCGACCTCCACGGGAAAGAGTTGCGATTCCTCAGCCAGCCATCCCAGATGTGCCTTGATCCCGATGGCCTCGCCCCCCGCCCTCTGTGCGACGGTCACGGCGTGGCCCGCCAGATCGACGACAAACTGCACCTCGCCGCCCAGAAATACGCGATGTCGGACCGTGACCGGGAAGTCGTTGGCGAGTCCGGTCGAGCGAGCCGAAATGGCCAGCTGCTCCGTCCGCAAGACGAGCTCGGCTGCCGAGGATCCCGACCACTGGGCCGCGGAGATCACAGTCAACGCGCCCAGCCGGCAGACCGTTCTTGCGCCGTCGCGGCCGACGATCTCGACCGGCAATGCATTCGGCTGGCCGAGGAACTTGGCGACGAATCCGGTGGCCGGACGCGCATAGATCTCCTCAGGACTGCCGATCTGCTCGATACGGCCGCGGTTCATGATCGCCACCCGGTCGGCCAGTGCGAACGCTTCCTCCTGGTCATGGGTCACGAACACTGCCGTGGTCGAGGTCTCCTGCAGGATCCTGAGGATCTCGACCCGCATTTCGCGGCGGAGCTTGGCGTCGAGGTTCGACAGCGGCTCGTCGAGCAGGAGCACGTCGGGGGAGATCGCGAGCGAACGCGCCAGCGCGACGCGCTGCTGCTGCCCGCCGGAGAGCTCGCGTGGATAGCGCGGCCCGAGACCGTCCAGCCGCACCAGCCCCAACGACTTCTCCACGGCCGTAGCCCGCGCCACCGGTCCGACGCCCCGCATCTCGAGCCCGAACCCGATGTTCTGCGCGACCGTCAAATGCGGGAACAGGGCGTAGCTCTGGAACACCATGCCGGTGTTGCGCTTGTAGTCGGGGACGTGCGTGACGTCGCGCCCGCCGATCCGGATCTGGCCTTCGTCGGGATCGAGAATGCCGGCGACCATGTTGAGCGTCGTCGTCTTGCCGCATCCGGACGGACCCAGCAGGGCGAGCCGTTCGCCATCTCCGACATGGAGCGTCGCGTGATCCACCGCGACGAAGGACCCGAACATCTTTCGGACGCCGACGATATCGAGATTTGCCAACGGGTGAGATCCTGGGAGGACTTGCGGTTCAATGAGCAATCGATAGAGTATTCAGGATTGGTTGCAAGCTCAAGCGCGCGATCTCGATCGAGAAGGCGCCTGTCACGGGCTGGAGTTGCGCGCATGGCGGGCATACTTGATGTTTCGCGGCTCAAGGCGAGACTTGCCCGGCTGGTGTCGATCGACACCGAGAACCCTCCCGGCCGGGAGGTCGAAGCCGCGGCCTACCTCGCGAGCGAGCTGTCCGGCATCGGCCTGACCGTCGAAACCAAGGAGATCCTGCCGGGCCGCGCCAACGTCGTGGCGCGGCTAGCCAATGGTCCCGGACCCGTGTTTGCGTTCAACTCGCACATCGATGTCGTGCCGGCCGGCGAGGGCTGGAGCCGGCCGGCTTTCACACTGGCCGAGATCGACGGGCGCCTCTATGGCCGCGGCGCCTGCGACGCGAAGGGCCCGATCGCGGCGATGCTGGAGGCGGTCGAGCTGCTCGCGGCCGACCGCTCGCGGTGGTCAGGCGAGCTGCTGGCAGTGTTCGTCGCCGACGAGGAGGCGCAGAGCCGCGGCGCGAAGGCCTTCGCGGCAGGCAAGCCGCATGTCGATCTCGCGATCATCGGCGAGCCGACCTCCAACGTGGTGGCGAGCGCGCACAAGGGCAGCCTCCGGCCGCGGGTGCGTGTGATCGGAATGACCGCGCATTCGGGCATGCCGCATCTCGGGGTCAACGCGATCCTGAACGCCGGCCGTCTGATGGGGCTGATCGAGGAGTTTCACCGGGAGGATATCGGCAAGCGGACACACAAGCTGGTCGGCAACGCCAGCATCACGGTCACGCGCATCGACGGCGGACATGCCGACAATGTCATTCCCGACCGGTGCGAATTCCTGATCGACCGGCGGTTGCTGCCGGGCGAGACCGAGCAGGACGCCGTGGCGGAGATCGAGGCGCTCCTGGCGACGGCGAGCGACCGGCTCGGCGTGCGCGCCGAGATCGCCGGATTTGCGCCGACGACGGGCGGCGCGACGGAGACCGAGGCCGGCGAGCCGCTCGTCGTCGCGGCCGTCGCGGCCGCGGCCGCCTGTGGTTGCGGGGCCCATAGCGGCCCGGTCGGCTTTCCGGCGGCGTGCGATCTGGTGCATTTTCGCAGCGTCGGCGCGAAGGGGGTCGTGCTGGGTCCCGGCAGCCTCGATGTCGCGCACAAGCCGGACGAGTTCGTGCCTGTCGACGAGCTCGTCGCGGCCGGCCGGATCTATGCCGAGACCGCGCTCCGGCTGATGCGATAGGAGGTCCCGGGTGAGGGCACGCCTGAGCCTGCTGGCCGCCGAGCTGCACTACGAGCCGGACATCCAGGTCTTCACCGCGATCTCGGGGCCGACGCCGCATCTGGCCGCGCGCTATCTCCTGCTCGAGCGCAGCGACGGCGTGCGCGGCTTCTCGGAGATCCGTGCCAATATTTCGTTTCTCAACCACATCGCCGAGCAGGACGTCGCCGGTGTCATTCGCTGTCTCGCCGGCAAGTTCGACTGGTCGGCGGACCCCACCGATCTGCTGCTTCGGCTCGATGCGATCGGTGCCGATCATGCCCCCATCGCCCGCGCTGCCGTCGAGAGCCTGCTCGTCGACGCGGTGGCGACGCGCGACGGCCGGCCGATCGCCGAGGTTCTCGGCGGGCGGGCCGAAGACCGCACCGGCACCAACCAGTGCCTGTTCTGGGGATCGGACGAGGTCTTCGCGCGGCTGGCGGAGCGCTACCTTGCCGAGGGCTTCCGAAAGCTCAAGGTGCGCATCGGGGTCGCCGGCTTCGAGCGTGATCTGGCCCGATTGCGGCTCCTGCGCGCGCTCGGCGGCAACGACATCGAGATCGCCGTCGACGCCAACGGCTCGTGGGACCTCGAGACCGCGCGCCAGCGCCTTGCGGCCCTGGAGCCGATCGGGATTGCCTACATCGAGCAACCGACGCGGATCGGAGACTGGGCGGCGCTCGAGGCCCTGGCCCGCTCGACGATGATCCCGATCATGCTCGACGAAGGCCTGTCCAACGACGCGGACGCCGAGCGTCTGATGCGGCTCGGCCCGCCGTTCCTGGCGCACCTCAAGATCGTCAAGCTCGGCGGCCCGCGTGTGGTGGTGGGCCTGGCCCGCCGCTTCATGCAGGCCGGGATCACGGTGATGATCGGCCAGATGAACGAGGGCTCGACGGCGACCGCGCTGGCCGCCTGTTGCACGATTGCCGCGCGGCCTCGCCATGCCGAGCTTTATGGAGCCTATGGCCTGATCGATGACGCCACCGCGCATGTCAGCTATTCGGCTGGCCAGATTGTACTAGCCCGCGGGCGCGATCTCGGCGCAGACTTCAAACCGGATCGATGCAGATTGCTTTGGGAGCTGAGGAGTGGCACATGAGTGCAAATGAAATGTCGGCGCTGCTAGCGAAGGTGGAGCTGGGGGGCGAGTGCGTATTCTCGAAGGCCGAGCTCGACTCGCGGCTTTCGCGACTACGGGCCGCGATGAAGACCAAGGGGATCGACCTCTATCTCACGTCCTCGGCCGAGAACGTATTCTACCTTTCCGGCCAGCAGACGCCCGGCTACTATACTTTTCAGTGCCTCTGCGTGCCGGCCGACGGTGCGCCCTTCCACGTCATCCGCGGCCTCGAGGCGCTGAATGCCCGGTCGAATACGCGGATCGAGGACATCATCGGCTATGACGACGGTGCCGTGCCAGCCGTCGCGCTCGCCGACACGCTGAAGCAGCGCGGCTGGTCGGGCAAGCGGATCGCCATCGACCGCAACGCTTGGTTCTTCACGGTCAACATCTACGACCGCCTGACGAAGGAATTCGGCGCCTTCCTGGACGGCAGTGGCATCGTCGAGGAGCTGCGCCGCGTCAAATCGCCGGCCGAGCTCAAGTTCATCGACGCGGCCGCGACGGCAAACGACGCCGGCATGGCAGCCGGCCTCGTTCAGGTCCGGCGCGGCGCCAGCGAGAACGATGCCGCTGCCGCCATCCTGCAGGCTTCGATTGCGGCCGGCGCGGAATATGTCGGCATGGAGCCGTTCGTCACCTCAGGGTGGCGCTCGGGGATCCCGCATTCGACGTGGCGACGGCGCAAGTTCCAGGACGGCGATGTCGTGATCCTGGAAACAGCGGCCTGCTATAGTCGCTATCATGCCGCGCTCTACCGGACGGTTTTCATCGGCCAGGTGCCGACCGAGGCGCGCAAGATGTATCAGGTGTGCGAGCAAGCGCTCGATGCCGGCCTCGCGAAGTTGAAGCCCGGCAACAGCTGCGCCGATGTGCACAACGCCGTGCAGTCGGTCATCGACAAGGCGGGCTATACGGCCGGGTTTCGCAAGCGCAGCGGTTACTCGATTGGAATCTCGTTCGCGCCCGACTGGGGCGAGGGCAACATCCTGAGCCTGTACCAGGGCGTGGACGTGAAGCTTGTGCCCGGGATGACGTTTCACGTCCCCATTACGCTGCGCGACTACGCCAAATTCACGGTCGCGATCAGCGACACCTACGTCGTGACCGAGAGCGGTAATCGTGCGCTGAGCAAGCTTCCCCGCATGCTGCATGAGATTTGAGTTCGCCACCTGCAGCGAGCGCTTCATAAGGGCGTTCGCATGCACTCCCCTAACTAATGTGGTCAGTCAGCCGAGAGTGAGGTGTACCATGTTCCTGAAGAGATGGGCCGCGATGGCCTGCGTCGTAGTTGCAGGGCTTTTCGCCGCCCTGCCCGCCTGGGCGCAGACGCGCGAGCTCGTGATCGCCGCCTGGGGCGACCCTTACGAGGCCGGCTGGCGCAAGTCGCTGGTGCCGGAGTTCGAGAAGAAGCACAACGTCAAGGTGGTCTGGGTGCAGGGCTTCTCCAGCCAGACGCTCGCCAAGCTGCGTGCCCAGAAGGACAAGCCCGAGATCGACGTGGCCATGCTTGACGACGGGCCGCACCAAGTGGCCGTGCAGCTCGGACTGATCGAGAAGATCGATCGCACTAAGCTGCCCGATGCCAAGGACTTCTACGACAACGCCTTCGAGGCCGGCGATTTCGGCCTGGCCTTCGGCTACAATGGCGCCGGCCTCTACTACAATACGAAGATCTTCAAGGAGAAAGGCTGGTCCGAGCCGAACTCTTGGATGGATCTGTTCCGGCCCGAGCTCAAGGGGCGCGTGACGTTCCACAACATCGCCAACGGCAACGGCCTCGGCGCGATGCTCGCCATCAATCAAATCATGGGCGGCGACGACAACAATGTCGACAAGGGTTTCGACAAGCTCAAAGAGCTGGGAGCCCACGTCATCACCTTCGACAAGTTCGGCGAGACGCCGACGCTGTTCCAGCAGGGCGAGGCCTGGCTCGGGACCTGGAGCATCGATCGGGTCGCCAACCTTGCCGGGAGCGGAGCCCCGATCAAGTTCGTGTTCCCGAAGGAGGGCGTGTCGGGCTGGAAAGAGGTCGTCACCATCGTCAAGGGCCGGCCGAACCAGGATCTCGCCTACGCCTGGATCAACATGGTCATGAGCCGCAAGCAGCAGGAGAACACGGCCAAGTTCGTCGGCCTCGGACCGGTCAACAAGACCGCCACGGTCGACGACACGACGGCTCAGCGCGTGCTCTACGGCGCCAACGTGGTGAACAAGATGATCATCCCGAAATGGGAGATCGTGAACGCCAAGCGCGCGGAATGGACGGAGCGCTGGAACCAGCAGATCGAGCGCAAGTAGAAGCCATGGGCGCCGGCCTGCCGCAGCCGAGCCCACGGGAACGGCGATCAGAACAGGGAGCGGCTGGCGCCGCCGTCCGCGGTGACGGTCGCTCCCGTGATGTACGCGGCACGCGGGCTCGCCAGGAAAGCGACCAGATCGGCCAGCTCGGACGCCGCTCCGATCCGTCCGAGCGGTACGTCGCCGGCAATCTCACGCGCCGCCGCATCCTGGCCGATCCCCTTCGACATGGCGGTCTCGCGGATGCGCTGAGCGACCCGCCCGGAATCGAACTAGCCGGGCGCGGCCACGTTGGCGGGACGCATTGTCAATCCCATGACTTCCGTAGAAAGCAACGGAGGAAAAAAAACTCATAGGGCTTTTATAGGGCTATTGGAACCCGTAATTCAATTTTTCTCAATTAAATCAACGCCATATGGTGCCCCTGGAGGGACTCGAACCCCCACTCCCTTGCGAGAAGCAGATTTTGAGTCTGCCGCGTCTACCGTTCCGCCACAAAGGCACTTGTGCGTGCGGGCAATCGATGCCGGCGCTGGGGGACATAGCGTAGGTTCACTTAGGTTTCAACGGCTTTGGTGATGGGCGCATGTATGCAAAAGGGGGCGCGGCGGAAAACTCGACTGGGCCACGAGGGTCGCAGTAAGTACTCCGCCGCGCTATCGCTGGGAACGCAACACCAGAGGCCTCAGCGATACGGAGTATTGCACGCCAATTATTGCAGAATTGCAAACAACCTGTGTCAAAGCCGGGCAGCCGATAGCGAAACAGTTATTTTCTGAATGGCGTGTCAGCAGCGGTCAGTGATTGTCGTAATTCATCGATTTTTTTTCCGATACGGCGTTTGCTGAGTGCGATCCCATGGGTAGAGCAGCAGGGCGGTAAACGGCATCGCGAGCCGCGACGGCACCATCCGCATGATTACCGACAGTATCGTTGCCGAGACGCCGGGCACGATGAGACGCCGGTGCCAACGGAAACCACGGAAGGTCGCAGCCGCCACAGCGTCGGGCGTCGGTGCCGGCATCAATCGGTAGAACGCACTTTCCGCGTCCATGCGCGCATGAAAGGCGGTTTCGATCGGGCCAGGCGCGACGAGCGCGACGCGGACCCCTCGGCCGCGTGTCTCATAGGCGATCGCCCGGGTCAGCGAGATCACGTACGCTTTGCTCGCGTAGTAGGCCGCCTGATACGGTCCCGGCGTGAAACCCGCTAGTGAACCTAGGTTGATGAGCCCACCTTGTCCGCGTGACAGCATGCCAGGCAGGAAGTGCCGCGATAGACGGGTTAGGGCGGCGACGTTGCAGGATATGAGCGCTTCGACGTCAGCTTCGGGTTCGGCGGCGAAGTTGCCGGATAATCCGAAACCGGCGTTATTGACGAAGATGTCAGTGTGCAAACCTCTGGCGAGCAGCGCGGTCTCGATGCGTTCGCCAGCGTCGCGATCGTTGATGTCGATCGCGAGTGCGACCGCGTCGACACCAAAGTCGCGTTTGATCGCCTCGGCCGCGGCGTTCAACTCGGTTTCGCGCCGCGCTACCAAAACGACCCGGTTGCCAGCTTGAGCGAAACGCCGGGCGATCGCGAGGCCGATCCCTTCCGACGCGCCGGTAACAATCGTTGCCGGCAAAGTTGGCTGTGTCACCGGCGCGGTGCCGCGAAATATGTAACGGCGCGACCACAGATCGAGTAGTGCCAGCAATGGGTTGTCCATCACGCGACTTCGCGCGCGATGGGTTGCATGCGGGCTCTATCGCCGGGCGCATCGAACCGTTCGGGGCCGAACCGGAGGGCGAAGTCTTGCCGGATGTGACGGGCGAGTTCGGTCGCGACATCGCTTACACCGGACGGCGGCAGATAGAGATTGACCATGTAGTCCGGCAATGCCGGCAAACTCGCGGAGATCGGCACGAGTTCGAGATAGTTGGGAATGGAAGTTCGTAACATGGCGGCAACGGCCAAGCCCGCCTTCAACATCGAATAGGTCGCCTCCATGCTATCGGCATCGCTGACGACCCGCCAATCGAGCCCGGCACTCTGTAAGGCCTTGATAATTTCGGGCCGGAACTTGCAATGCTTTGATCCAAGCGAAACCGGTAGCGGCGTTTCGCGATAGGTCTGCGCGCCCCGGCCTCCAACCCACACGAGGCGATCTCGCATTAATGTTTCGCCATACGTTCCGCAGATCGTCTCGGTGGTCAACGTCAGGTCGATGCGGTCGGCGGCAAGATCGTCGAGCAGGGCCTTCGAACTCTTGCACGCGAGCACCACGCGCACGGCCGGTCGTGCCTTGTTGAACTTCTGCAGCACGCTTGGGATCAGGTTGGCGACGATGTCATGTGGCACGCCGAGGCGCACGTCTCCTTCGAAATCCGGTGTGGTCATGTGACCCCAGGTCTCGTCGTTCATGGCAATAATGCGCTGGGCCGGACCGAGCAATCGCTCACCCAGTGGGGAAAGTGTCAAGCGCTTGTGCTCGCGTTGAAAAAGGGGGGCCCCGAACAGGTCTTCCAGCCGCTTGATCTGCTGGCTGACGGCTGCCTGGGTGCGAGCGAGCATGCGGCTGGCGTTGGTGACGCCTCCCGTTTCGACAACGGTAACGAAGGCACGCAGCAGTGCGATGTCGATGTCCCGGATCACAGTCGGCCCTGCATAAATAAGAGAACGTGATGTTTTATATAAACATCATTCGTTTTCCTTATGCAAGAGGACGGAGTATGTTCAGTCCAATGATATCGATCTTGATGTCAGAACCCACAAGGAGACGGGACATGGCCCGCACAATGAGCACATCGACTTTCACTGTTAGCGTACCTTCGATCGCCGGTAAGGTGACGACTGGCCCTCAATTCGACCTCTGGGCTCGCTTCGGTCTCATGCTCAAAGTGTGGAAAGAGCGAAATGATCTCGCTCGTCTAGATGCTCACGCCCTCGCCGATCTTGGTTTGACCAGATCAGAAGTCGCCGACGAAATCGCGCGTTCCCCACTCGATGTGCCTGAGCATCGTTATTGAGAGGGTTCGGTGGGCGCTTGAGCGTTGAGGATTCGGGTCCGAGACGCAACGTCCCCTCACAGTCAGCCTCGGCGGGCCCTTCATCGGAAACGGTGGAGGGCTTTTTTTCGGCCTTGCCCCACCTCATGTGAGCTTTGACCAACAGAGTAGCTTGGTTTAAAATTATTCTAAATTGATGTATGATCTGCACAACGGCCGGTCGTAGCTGCTCGATCAGGAGATACAGACATGTTCATACAAACCGAGTTGACGCCAAATCCGGCGACGCTCAAGTTCATTCCGGGCAAGCCGGTGCTGGGTGACGGCACGGCGGACTTCCGTGCCAAGGGCGAAGCGTCGAACTCTCCGCTGGCGAGCCGCCTGTTTGAGATCGAAGGCGTGGATGGTGTGTTTCTAGGGTCCGATTTCATCTCGGTTACCAAAGGGGCTGCCGAATGGCAGCACATTCGCCCAGCGATCCTGGGTGCGATCATGGAGCATTATCTGTCGGGTGCGGCGGTTGTCGATGGCGCGAATAGAGATGCTCAATCGGGTGATAACTTCGACCCGAAAGATGCCGAAACCGTTTCGACGATCAAGGAACTAATCGAAACGCGCGTTCGCCCGCAAGTTGCCCAGGACGGTGGCGACATCACCTTCGAGGGCTTCCGCGACGGCGTCGTCTATCTGCACATGCGCGGCGCTTGCGCCGGCTGCCCCAGCTCCACTGCGACGCTGCGCCATGGCATCGAAAACCTCCTCAAGCACTTCTGCCCCGACGTGATGGAAGTGCAAGCCGTTGGTGCGTAGATCGGGCGAGGTGGCATCGAGCGGGTCCGCGGGACCTGCTCGATGACAGTTCTTCCTTATTTCTTCAGGCGAGCGTCAACGCACTTGCCATCCTTCCGGTACATGAATGTTCCGCATGATTTAGCCGCGGCAGTTTTCGTCGCCTTCTTGGCTTTCTTTTTCGTCCCTGCGGCATCGACCGTGATGTCTGACATGACCACATGAGTTGCAGTGATCGGCAGTGCGACAGCAGAAGCCAGAAGGAGGGTCTTCAATAACCACATTGTCGTTTTCTCCCTACGATCAGCCAGCTCGAGGCTGGCACACGCGAATATGGCACAAGAATAATGCAGAGCAAATGATCGCAAATCTGTCTCTTCTCTGTACCCGATGGGCGATCCAACTGCCGCGTCGCGATCGTCGCCGAGAGCCGCGGAATTATCGCGCTTTAGAGCGCTACCTTCGGGTAGCCTTTGTTCACGACCGCAGCCATTTGCAAGGTCAGCATAACCAGAAGTTTTTCCATGGCGACTGCCTCTGTCTCGCTTACGCGCAGGTCCAGGGTCCGTGTCCGCGCAATCATTTGGCGCAAGAGCTGATCGACGGCGTAGGCGTGGACGCCGGTTCCCTCAGCGATCCGATTGCGCAGGTGAGCCCTGGCACGACGCAAAAAGTGCGTGGCTGACGGCGCAGCTTCCGCGGTGGCATCATCCGAGAAGACCCGTTTCAGGTCGACGTCATAATTCTCCGGCCAACGCCAGGCAAAGTATTTTCTCTTTGATGAATAATGTTTCCCCAGTGTGTGACGAAGCTCTGCCAGCGGTTCGATTTCGGTTGTGTTGTCGACGCGGGGCTGCTTGCCGGCGATATTCCTCATTGCGCGATCGACGTATTCGAGTTTTTTCAACGCGGGCCAGTTTGCGTAGTCCCGGCGCCAATCGATGTGCGGATTAAGCCATATCGCGAAGGTTTCGGCAAAATCTTCCACCGGATGAGCTTGCGCGTACCAATTCGTTAAATTGATTACAAAATTCTGACTGGTTGGTTTGGGCTTGTAAGACGACGGGTATGGCAGCGCAGGGTTTCCAAAAACTTCCCGATAATCATCGCTGGCATGCAGTTCATAAGCTTCATCAATTGCGTGGCCAGCCTCATGCCGGAAGATACGGCGGCATTCGGATTCACCGGCCCCTTCGACCTCAAGCATTTGGCTGCGTTCGAGGCGCATCAACCTCGCATTCGCCAAATAAAATGGAACCGCAAATCCAACGACGCCATCGGGATTGAAGAACTCTTCAGAAAGCCACGCATGCGGACGGGCAACAATATCTTTGGCTTCCAGTTCGCGGTGTAACCTTCCCAGGCGCCGCTGCAGCAAGGAACCTTCAAAGGTCAGCGGCAGGTCGCAGAGCCGCGCCGATAGGAGGTCCTCATCGCTTGCGCAGTTCCAATCGGGAAATCGATTGTTCGCAACGCTTGCCTTGAGGCTGCGTGAATTCGAACTCATTCGAATAGCCATGCCGAAGCCTGAGCCTATAATCGTGACCTGCCCTACAACTTGGGGATTGTTCAATAACGCAAAGAACTGAAGAAAGTTCGAAAATGATCGGGCGGCCTTGGGGAACAATTCCGAGCTGAATGCGTTAGCTGGGGGCTTTTATTGGTCAATCTCAAGGACACTATTGCGATGATGACTTTGGCTTCGCTGCGCCCATGAGTAAGCAAGTCAGGTCGAAAAAATTACGAGTGATCATGCTGGCTGATGCGAGGCTTCTGCCCGCGGGAGAACTGAAAGACTACAGCGAGAAACAGAGAGAACTGCGCAAAACCGAGTTTGACGTTCGAGACGCCATAGAGCAACTAGGACATGAAGTGTTTTCGATCGGTGTTTCGGACGATCTTTCAACAATCCGCGGTGCAATCGACGCTCACAAGCCTCATGTAGCTTTCAATTTGGTGGAAGAATTCGACGGTGTAGGTCATTTTGATCAGCATATCGTGAGTTATCTGGAATTGCGAAAGCAACCGTACACCGGTTGCAATCCTCGCGGCTTGACCCTCGCGCGTGATAAGGCGCTTACCAAAAAAATCCTTGCTTATCACAATTTGAAAATTCCCGAGTTTGCGATCTTTGCCAAAAATCGCACGACAAAGCGGCCTCCCGGATTGGAATTTCCGCTGTTCGTGAAGTCACTCACCGAGGAGGGCTCGGCGGGCATTTCGGGCGCGTCGATCGTGCACGATGATGAGAAGCTCAGCGAACGGGTCAAGTTTATACATCGCCTGACTAAATCGACCGCAATCGCCGAGGAGTTCATCGAGGGCCGGGAGATCTATATCGGTGTGATGGGCAACGAGCGCGTTACCGTTTTGCCGCCTTGGGAACTAGTCATGACGAAAAAAGACGCAGGCGCGCCTTTGATCGCGACCGATCGTGCCAAGTGGGATCCCGAATATCAGCGCCAGGTCGGGCTGCAGACAGGGCCGGCAAAGTTGGCAAAAAAAATGCACCTCAAACTCGCCGATCTTTCGAGAGAGATCTATCGCTTACTAGGAATGAACGGGTACGCCCGTCTCGACTATCGGGTCACGGATGATGGTGAAGCGTATCTGCTCGAGGCCAATCCCAATCCGCAAATTGCAAAGGATGAAGATTTCGCCCTCTCTGCAAAACATGTTGGGATAGAATACCCAGAGCTTATCGAGCAGTTGATGCAATTCGGCATGAAGTATACCCCGAGCCGCATGATTACATGACCCCTTGGCATTGACGGTTCGGCGCCCAAACTGTGCCCTGACAACACGGGAATTATCGCTTATGTCAGATGCCTTGCCGAAGCCTGCGCTCGATCAGCTGTTCCTAAAGGCGCGCACGCACAATGCGTGGACGGGCCAACCGGTCTCGGACGACCAATTGCGCGAGCTCGTCGACACCATGAAGATGGCACCGACGAGTGCTAACTGTTCGCCAGCTCGTCTGGTGTTCGTGAAGTCGGCGGAGGCAAAGGCCAGGCTCAAGCCCTGTCTCTCAGCGGGCAACCTGGATAAGACCATGGCGGCGCCGGTTACGGCCATCATCGCGCACGACCTAAAATTCTACGATCATCTGCCTCGCCTATTTCCTCATGCCAATGCCAAGGACTGGTTCACGTCCAGCGAGGCGCATGCCAACACGACGGCCTTTCGCAATGGCACCCTGCAAGGCGCTTATTTAATCCTGGCCTGCCGCGCGCTTGGTCTCGACTGCGGCGGCATGTCCGGCTTCGATAACGCCGGCGTCGACGCCGCATTTTTCACAGGCACCACGTACAAATCGAATTTTCTGCTAAATATTGGCTACGGCGATCCGAAGGGGCTATTCACGCGCAGCCCCCGCTTCGATTTCGAGGATATCGCGAAAATCATTTGAGGGTTGCAGGAGAGCGGTAGCCTGCGGAGGCAATTTCAGTGTAGGAGCGCAGCATCCGTTCGAGCTCCCATCCGGCGCGCATGATCATCCTGGCTTTCGACACCTGTTTCAGTGCCTGTTCGGTCGCCTTGCGACTGCCGGGCCATGGCCGCGCCAACTCGTTCTCCCGGTTTTCGTTGATGGAGAAGGGCCACTCCGAGCGTTTGGTGCCGATGATGTCTGAGGTACTCACCGAAGCTCAAATCACGATCGGTGACGTCGAAGCCTTCGCTGTCACGACAGGACCCGGGAGCTTTACTGGTGTGCGCACCGGGATTGCGAGCGCACGCGCGTTGGCGCTTGCAACCGGAAAGCCGGTGCACGGAACTTCGAGTTTGCACGTTATGGCACTCGGCATGCGGCAGACGTCTCCTGAGGGGGCCATCGCGATTGCGATCTCGACTCGGGATGGGTTGATATATTTCCAAACCTTCGATGGAGCGACGGCGTCTCCAAAAATGGAACCATGCCTCATTAGTCCGCAAGCTGCCGTCGAGGCCATGGGCGGAATGGCTGCCTACACGATCGGCGGGACCGGAGCCGGGCTGGTCGCGACCTTTGCATCGCAGCAAGGTTTGTTGCTGCGGCTGGCCGCGGGCAGGATCGACGCCGACGCGGCCCGCTTGGCGAACATCGCGCACGATCTTCCTGTGCTCAACCCGCCCCGGCCGCTTTATCTGCGCGAACCCGATGCCAAGCCGCAGGCGGGAATGCTGGTCCAACGAACCGATCCAACAACTGAAGTGAGTGCTTGATGCTGCCGCCAACCGGACCGCTCGACCGAAAGTACGTGTCGCTTAAGATCGCCGATCCCGATTACGCAGCGGAAATCGCTGATGTGCATGGGAGGCTTTTCAATCCACCATGGGATGTGGCAGGCGTGCAGCCGCTGCTCGAAGCACCATCGGCGGTGGCTTTCGTCGCTCGCGTCGGGATTCCGCCGGTGACGACTGGATTTGTCATCGGCCAGATCGCAGCGGATGTTTCGGAAATCATTTCGATCGGCGTGGCAGCGGACTGGCAGCAACGCGGCATCGGGCGCATTCTATTCGATGCGTTCGGACGGGCGGTCACGCGCGCCGGTGCTAAACGCGTGTTCCTCGATGTAGCCGCCGACAACGCCGCGGCTCTGGCACTTTACATGAGCCTGGGTTGCACCGAGGTCGGGCGTCGCAAGGGCTACTATTTGCGCCACGAAGCGCCCTCGGTGGATGCCATCGTGATGACACGGGCGCTGTAATAGACGGGGCAGAATTTCAGTCGGTCTTGACCTGCGCCTGCTTGATGACCGCCGCCCATTTTTTCAGTTCAGCACCCAAATAGACCTTGAATGCGTCGGGGTCGCGCACATTGACGGCGATCCCTTGCTTGATGGCGCTCGCAGCAATGTTGGGCTTGGCGAGTGTATCGATCACGGCCTTCGACCATATGGCGATGATCGGTGCGGGTGTTCGTGCCGGCGCAAACAGCGCGAGCCAGCTGTCGGCCTCGCCATCGACAACGCCTTGTTCGTTCAACAGTTTTACAGCGGGAAGTTGCGGCGCGCGTACGCTCGAGGCGATCGCGATCGCCTTCATTTCGCCGCCCTGCACTTGGCCAAGGACCGAGGGCAGCGTCGCGAATGCCACATCGATGCGACCGGCCACGATCTCCAACGCCATTGGCGCAGCGCCCTTGAACGGAATGTGCCGCATGTCCGTGCCTGTGATCGTCTTGAACAGCTCCATCGCCAGATGCGAGCCTGAGCCATTGCCGGTCGAGCCATAGTTGAGCTTGCCAGGCTCTTTCTTGGCGAGCGCGACCAACTCGGCCACCGAAGAAACGCCGAGGTCCTTGCGGACGACGAGCGCGTGCTGGAGGTCGGCGAGGCCGGCGATTGGCGCAAAATCAACAATCGGATCGTAGCCCGGTTCCTTCATCAGAAAGGAATTGGTCGCGTGGGTCTGGTTATTGCCAAGTACGATAGTGTGGCCGTCAGGGTCTGCCTTTGCGACATCGCGCGAGCCGATCGCGCCGGATGCGCCGGGCTTGTTCTCGACGATGATGGTCCAGCTCTTCGACTCGCTGAGCTCCTGCGCCACGATGCGGGCGAGCGCGTCTGTCGGCCCACCGGCGGGATAGGGCACCACGATGCGGATCTGTTTCGATGGAAACGCCTGAGCGAGAATGACCGAGGGCATGAGCAAGACTGTCGCACAGAGGAGGGCGAGGTATCGGCGTGCGTGCATCATCGACAGGGACTCGTGTTCGGTGTGGCCGCACTATTGCGCGGCGAGGCGCACAGTATGTCCATTTGCAACTGGACACGCCATCCAAAGTTCGCTGAGCGCACCGACGAGATGATCGATCTGCGCGCTGGTGTGAAGCGGCGTTGGCGTGATGCGCAAACGCTCGGTGCCACGCGGCACCGTTGGATAGTTGATCGGCTGAACATAAATCCCGAACGTGTCCAATAGCGTGTCGCTCAAAGCCTTGCAGTGAACCGGATTGTTCACCAAGACGGGCACGATGTGGCACGGGTTCAACAGCACGGGTATTCCGGCCTCGGTCAAACGGCGTTTTACCGTTGCGGCGCGCTCTTGGTGGCGTTCGCGTTCGACGTTGCTGGTTTTGAGGTAGCGAATGCTCGCAAGCGCTCCGGCAACGATGGCGGGCGCGAGCGACGTTGTGAAGATAAAGCCCGGCGCATACGAACGGATCGCGTCGCAGCAGTTCCGGCTGGCCGCGATGTAGCCGCCCATCACGCCGAAGCCTTTAGCCAACGTGCCGTTGATGATGTCGATGCGGTGCATGACGCCGTCGCGTTCGGCGATGCCGGCGCCGCGCGGGCCGTACATGCCCACCGCGTGAACTTCATCGACATACGTCAGAGCGCCGTATTTCTCTGCGAGATCGCAAATGCCCGCGATCGGCGAAACATATCCGTCCATCGAATAGACGCTCTCGAAGGCGATAATCTTTGGGGTGGTAGTCGGCAGTGCCTTCAACTTCGCTTCCAGATCGGCAAGATCGTTGTGCTTGAAGATAATCTTTCTACCGCGCCCATGACGGATACCGGCAATCATTGATGCATGGTTTTTCTCGTCGGAGAGCACAACGGCGTCGGGCAACAGCACCTGCAGCGTCGATAACGTGGCATCGTTGGCAACGAACGCTGATGTGAAAACGAGTGCCGATTCCTTGCCGTGTAGGTCGGCAATTTCGGCTTCAAGTTCGACATGATAGCGCGTCGTGCCGGAGATATTGCGCGTGCCGCCCGATCCGGCGCCGACTGCGTCGATCGCTTCGTGCATGGCGCATAGTACCTTCGGGTGCTGACCCATGCCTAGGTAGTCGTTGGAGCACCAGACCGTGACTTCGCTAAGCGTGCCGTCGTGCCGCCGCTCCGCCTGGGGGAAATATCCCTGCGCGCGCTTGATGTCCGCGAAAACACGGTAGCGTCCTTCGGCACGTAGTGCCGCGATGCGGTTATCAAACACGCGTTCATATCGTGAACGTTCGGTCATGTTCGCTCGTCTACGTGATTGCTGCCGCAGTCTCTGCTCGCCATTAGTAATCGGAGGAATTGGCGGTTGTCCAATCGGCATTAAGTCTTGGCGCTGGAGGTAGATGCGTCATCTTTGTGGCCGCGACGGGCCGGTGCCGACAAAAACCGCCGTCACGGCGCTCGAATGCATGCCGCCGCCTGTTGTTACGGCGTTGACCAGAACGGATCTCAGCATTATACGATTTTCTAACTGCTGCCTGGGGTACTTGTGCCCCGGGCGGCCCGTGCATTTTCGCTTCGATCGCGGACCACAGCTTAGCTTTCCGGTCTACCCGAGGCGCCACCTGCCAAAACAAAGGATTATCCTCATGGCGAATACTACGTCGGCGAAAAAAGCGGCCCGAAAAGCCGTCCGCCGCACCGAGATCAACAAGTCGCGCCGTTCGTTGCTCAAGACTGAAGTTCGCAAGGTTGAAGAGGCCATCGCTTCTGGTGATCAATCGACGGCGTTGGCGGCCTTGAAGGTTGCGGAGCCCGTGCTCGTCCGTACTGCTCAAAAGGGTGTTCTGCACAAGCGTACCGCCAGCCGCAAGGTCTCACGTCTCACCAAGCGCGTGAACGCCATGACGGCCTGATCCCCGAGTCGTGATCGCTGGTTCGACGGTACCGATCGCAACCCGCGCGTCCTTCAAAAAGATGCAGCTCTTTCTTTTAAGCCGCTGTTTTGCAGCGGCTTTTATGCGTTCTGCAGTTACGACGGGAGTTCAGGAAAAGGCATCGCATCAGTATAGTTCATGACTAAATGCTGACTCCGACAGCCACGTGACACATTTGTAACAGCACGCCTGCGAGTCCACGCCGCATACAACCACAGTAGTCTAATAGAACTGATTGGATTCATTGCCGATTCAAAACTGAGTCGTAGAAAGTGGATAATCGCGACGGACTCCGAATCCAGGATCGATCAACCAAAAAAGCGCGGTAAACCGTATTCTTTTATTCAGGTAACCGGACCTATTCAGCGAAGCTGCTGATGGAAGAATTCAGCAACCAGTTCAACGGGTTTACGCGCTCGATCCCGGCTGAATCCCTAGCATTCCCCGTTTTCGGTGGACAACCCGATTGGGTCCTGTGGATGAGCCGGCAATTTTCCTCCTCTTGCCAGGGCGGAAAGCCTGTGGTTAATTTCAGCTTAAGTTGGTTAGCGTGGTATTGTATCGAGTGAGCAAATAGTGAGTATTGATCGGCAGTGTTAAGCGTTCGTTGAGTATTTAGTTCTCGGCCTCACAGTATGTGAAATTCTATGAAGGCCGTTACTGCCGATCTTCATCGGCAATGTCTTCGCGTGTTGCGTAAAACTGTATGGTGGCACCAATTGCATCCGTGAGGGCGGCTGCGGTCAGTGCATTTCGTGAGGACTTTGTAGTGGGGCAATCTATTTGCGGTCGCGTCGAGGATATCGGCGTCGCGGAAGTCTGGGACCGTTTGCGGAACGATTCTGGCTCGGTGTTGATCGATGTACGTACGCGTGCGGAATGGGCGTTTGTTGGCCTTCCCGATCTGACGCAGATCGGCAAGCAACCGGTTCTGGTCGAGTGGCAAACCTTTCCTGACAACCGTGAGGACTCGCGGTTTGTCGAGAAGCTCAGCTCGACTTTGAAAGACATGGGGGCAACCCAGGATGCGCAGCTTTTCTTCATTTGCAGGTCTGGCAGCCGCAGTAGGCGCGCTGCCCAGACGATGATGGCAGCTGGTTATGCCAGCTGCATCAACGTGGCCGACGGCTTCGAAGGTCCACTCGACACTGATCATCGTCGAGGCCGGACTGGCGGTTGGAAAGCTGCCGGCCTGCCATGGGCTCAGGGCTGAGCCTGAACTTACGACCGCGTCTTACAAACGCGATTTCAAGATGCACGGCAAAACCGTCCGCGATGCGGGTGGACGGGAAAGCTGTTTCGTTCCCAGAGCGGGCTTTGGGACTTCATTCTTTTATGTGCGGGGTAAAAAACAATGACGATCAGCGATCTAACCAACGGCATGGGGGCCGACAACGCGAGTTCAAGCGCACCGAAGCGAGGTGCCCGAGCGTATGATCGCGCGGCCAGCGAGGAGACGCAGACGGCGGTCGACCGCAATACGAAGGCACCTGCCGCTGATATGGAAGATAAAGACAGTTTGCCGGTGGCCAGCGCGCGTTCGGGTAGAGATGGCGCGGTGGCGACAGTCGACCCAAAAGGTCTGAAAGCGCGTACACTCTTGCGGGCTCGCCTGGGCGACGAGATCTTCAATAGCTGGTTCAATTCGCTGGAAATCGACAGCTTTGAGAACGGTGTGGTCAAGGCCTCGGTGCCTGTCAAATTCTTGCGCAACTGGATTCAATCACACTATTCCGATGCGCTGCTCGCCTGTTGCCAAGCAGAATTTACCGGTGCCGAGCGCGTCGATGTAAGTCTGCGCCAGCCAGGACCGATGCCTGTCCGGCCCAATGCCGACATCCTGGCGCGTGACAACAGTCAATCTACAACCACACAATCTTCGCCCTCCAATGGACATCGCGCGACGATCGCCAAAACAATGCAGCCGGCTCTCGGCCGGACGCAGGTCGGTGGCTTCGAGGGCTCGCCACTCGATCCGCGCTATACCTTCGAGAGTTTCGTCGTCGGCTCATCCAATCGCATGGCGCATGCTGGCGCAACGCAGGTCGCTGAAACCGTTTTGAACGACGCGCGTAGTTTCAATCCGCTCTACCTGCACGCGTCCGTCGGCATGGGCAAAACCCATTTGCTGCACGCAATCGCTTGGGAGGTGAAGCAGCGAGCGCCGCATGCGCAAGTGCTTTATCTGACAGCAGAACGTTTTCGCTATCAGTTCGTCGAGGCGCTCCGTAGTTCCGATCCGCTGTCCTTCAAGGAGAAATTCCGCTCGATCGATATTCTTCTGATCGACGATCTCGAATTTCTGCACGGGCAACAGACCGAGCAGGAGTTCGATCACATCATCAATTCCCTGCTCGACGGCGGCAGGCAGGTGGTGGTGGCCTCTGCCCGCGCCCCCAATCACATCGAGAAGCTCAACGAGCGCATGCGTTCGCGCTTGCAACGTGGCCTCGTGACTGAACTAGGCGCACTCGACCTCGAACTGCGGCAACGCGTGCTTGAAAAGCGTGTTCAAGAGAAGCGCCAGATCGATCCGACGTTCGAAATCGGTCGCGATGTCCTGGCATTGCTCGCTGAGAAACTGACCGAAAGTGGCCGCGAGCTTGAAGGTGCCATCACGCGCCTGCATGCGACCTGGCAGTACATGCGCACCCCGATCAAGCTCGATATCGCCGAAACGGTCATTCGCGATCTCGTTCAAGGGCTCGAGCCGCGGCGGATCAAGATCGAAGATATTCTGAAGACCGTATCCCGTCATTTCGGCGTTTCGAAAGGCGATATCCTGTCGCAACGCCGTCATCGGTCCGTCGTTTGGCCACGTCAAATCGGCATGTACTTGGCCAAGCAGCTGACCAGCCGTTCGCTGCCCGAAATTGGCCGCCGCTTCGGCAACCGTGACCATACGACGGTCTTGCATGCAATTCGCAAGATCGAAGGTGAAATTACCAATAGTGCCCGGCTGAAAGACGAGATCGAGGAACTTAAAAAACTCCTCGGCAACTGACGCAACCGGCACTTGAAGGACCGCCAACCTCTCAGGGGGCTGTAGAGGCTGGCGACACGCGGGGGACGGAGCGGTGCTGATGGTGCCGCTCCGATTATGTTTTTGCAACCGCGCGCGGCGTGGTGAGCTGCCACTTCAGTCGCAGCACAAGCCCCATTGCCGGGCATTGTAGAAGCCTTCATTGCCAAGTTTGATGAATCGGGGGAAAGTCCGGTCGGCGCTCGCTTTTTATGGCGTGCTGGTGTTACAACCGCAGAACATTTTGGGTCGAGGACGAGGTTGATATGCGGCTGGTGATCGAACGTGGCGAACTTCTGCGGGCCCTCGGTCACGTCACGAGCGTGGTCGAACGGCGCACGACAATCCCCATTCTTTCCAACGTGCTGCTGAAAGCAACAGGCGAAACGCTCGAGTTCAAGGCGACCGACCTTGAACGGGAGGTCGTCGAGCAAGCGCCCGCCGATATCAGCCAACCCGGTGCCGTCACCGTTCCAGCTCACATGTTGCATGATATCGTGCGCAAACTGCCCGATGGCGCCCAGGTCGAACTCAGGCGGGAACCTGAAAAGGACCGGCTGATGCTGACATCGGGCCATTCCCGCTTTGCCTTGCAGGCATTGTCGGCCGAGGAATTTCCCGATCTGACGCCGGGTGAGATGACGCACAACTTTGCAATTGGCGCGGCCGAACTCAAGCGGCTGATTGACAAGACGCGGTTTGCGATCTCGACCGAAGAGACGCGTTACTATCTGAACGGGATCTATCTGCATACTGCCACCCAGGGCGAGGGCCAAACCTTGCGTGCGGTCGCAACCGATGGACATCGATTGGCACAAGTCGAATTCGAAATGCCCGGTGGCGCGGCTGGCATGGCTGGAGTGATCATTCCCCGCAAAACCGTCAACGAGCTGCATCGGCTGATCGAAGATACCGGGTCTAGCGTGCAGGTCGGCGTTTCCAAATCCAAGGTGCGGTTCGAAATCGGCACCGTGACGCTGACCTCCAAATTGATCGACGGAACGTTCCCGGACTATGGGCGCGTGATCCCACAAGCGAACGACAAGGAACTCAAGGTTTCGAACTCGGCGTTCAAGAATGCCGTCGATCGGGTGTCGACGATCGCGAGCGAACGCGGCCGTGCGGTCAAGCTCAACATCGGTGCGGACAAACTCGTGCTTTCGGTAAACAATCCGGAAGGTGGCAGCGCGACCGAGGAACTCAGCGTCGCGTATGCAGCGGCGCCTCTCGAAATCGGTTTCAATGCGCGGTATCTTCTGGATATCGCCGGCCAACTGGACAGCGACGACGTCGTCTTCAAGCTCGCCGATTCAGGTTCGCCGACAATCGTGCGCGACAGCGGCGATGAGACTGCGTTGTACGTATTGATGCCGATGCGCGTGTGAGCGGATTGCCTTCTAGTATAAATAACCCAGTACAACTTCCTTCATCGGTCCATGCCAACTCCGCGTGGGTCGAACGGCTGGCGCTGACCAACTTCCGCAACTATGTATCCGCCGAGTTGGTGGTGACCGCGGCGCCTGTCGTGCTGCTTGGCCACAACGGTGCGGGCAAAACCAATCTCCTCGAGGCAGTCTCCTTATTGGCGCCGGGGCAGGGTTTGCGCCGCGCGGCGTACCCCGAACTTGCACGGGCGAATGCTCAGGGCGATTGGGCCGTGGCGGCTCGTCTTGTCACCGGCGATGGCTCGATCGAGATCGGCACCGGGCTACAACCGCAATCGGGTGGTGCGGCGACGTCCGGTCGCATCGTGCGAATCAACGGCGCTGCACAATCGGGATCGGGCGCGCTCGCCGAGATCGTCGACATGGTTTGGCTGACGCCGTCGATGGATGGATTGTTCACCGGGCCCGCTGGCGATCGCCGCCGCTTTCTCGACCGGCTGATCCTGTGTTTCGACCCCGGCTACAGAACGCGCGCTGCTCAGTTCGAACGCGCCATGCGTCAGCGCAATCGTCTACTTGAAGACGGTGTCCGGGAGGCTTCACGTTTCGCGGGGCTGGAACGGGTGATGGCGGAAACCGGCGTCGCCATCGCAGCGGTTCGTGAGGAAGCCGTTTCGGGATTGATCGCGACGATAGCGGCGCGGCGTGCGGACAGTCCCGGTTCACCCTTCCCCTGGGCTGATATCGGCCTTGACGGGGCGATCGAGCAGATGCTGCGTGACCGCCCCGCCATCGACGTGGAAGATGTCTACGCGGATATGCTTGCCCGGGGCCGCGAGCGTGATCGAGCGGCGGGCCGTACCCTCGACGGGCCCCATCGGACGGAACTGATTGTCGCTCATGGTCCCAAGGCACAGGCAGCGAAGCTTTGCTCCACCGGCGAGCAAAAGGCTCTGCTGACCGGCCTGGTTCTGGCGCATGCGCAAATGCTCAGCCGGCGGCTGGACCGCGGAGCGCCAATCCTGCTGTTGGACGAGATCGCCGCGCATTTGGACGATCTGCGGCGCGGTGCATTGTTCGACGAAATCTTGGCGCTCGGACTGCAAGCTTGGATGACCGGTACCGATCCACACGCGTTTTCCAGTCTCTCCGGAAGAGCCACTTTTTGTGATGTCCGGGACGCCAAAATCAGTATTCGGACATGAGGTTTGTGGTTACCTCGGTGATATCGCATTAAGATATTGATTATTCTCGGTAAAAAGATGAGCGAATCATGCGAGAAACCTGCTGATTTTTACCCTCAAGGGTGCCGTCTATGGTATTGTAAATCAGCAGAAAAATAACGATCCCAAAGATGGTCCGTAATGAGCGCGCAGCCCGCTAAAAAGCATTCGAACTCCGAAGATTATGGTGCCGACAAAATCAGGGTCTTGAAGGGCCTTGATGCAGTCCGCAAGCGCCCTGGCATGTATATCGGCGATACCGATGATGGCTCGGGGTTGCATCATATGGCCTACGAAGTGGTCGATAACGCCATCGATGAAATCATGGCCGGCTATGCGACGGAAGTGTCCGTCGTGCTCAACGCCGACGGGTCCTGCACCGTGACCGATGACGGTCGCGGCATTCCAACCGGCATGCACAAGGGCGAGGGCAAGTCGGCAGCCGAAGTCATCATGACCCAGCTGCACGCCGGCGGAAAATTCAACGAAAAAGGCGAGGACAACAACCCGTACAAGGTGTCGGGCGGATTGCACGGCGTCGGCGTCACCGTCGTCAATGCGCTTTCGAGTTGGCTCGATCTGACAATCTGGCGCGACGGCCGCGAGCATTTCGTTCGTTTCCGCAACGGCGATGCCGAGGCGCCGTTGAAGATCATCGGACCGGCTCAGCCCAACCAGCGCGGTACGCGCGTATCGTTTTTACCGAGTCCGGAGACGTTCACGAAAGTCGAGTTCGACTACGCCACGCTGGAGCATCGGCTGCGCGAACTCGCATTCCTGAACTCGGGTGCGAAAATCGTGCTCGCTGATCAGCGTCACGCCGATGAGCTGCGCGCAGAAATGAACTACGAGGGCGGGCTTGGCGCCTACGTGCGCTATCTCGATCGCTCGCGGAAGGGCTTATTGCCGGAGCCGATTCAAGTCCGAGGTGAGAAGGATGGCATCGGCGTCGAGGTGGCGCTGTGGTGGAACGATGGGTTCCACGAGAACATGTTGTGCTTCACCAACAACATTCCGCAGCGCGATGGCGGTACGCATTTGGCAGGTTTCCGTGGCGCGTTGACGCGCGTCATCAATCGCTACTACGAGGATAGCGGCATCGCCAAGCGTGAGAAGATCGCGCTGACTGGCGACGATGCGCGTGAAGGGTTGACCTGCGTGCTGTCGGTGAAGGTGCCCGATCCGAAGTTTTCCAGCCAGACCAAGGATAAACTTGTCTCGTCCGAGGTGAAGTCGGCGGTCGAGAGTTCGGCAGGCGAGCAGCTGACCGCGTGGTTCGAGGAGCATCCTCGCGAGGCCAAGGAGATTATGGCCAAGATCGTGCAAGCAGCGCAAGCGCGCGAAGCCGCCGATAAGGCCCGCAAGATTAAGCGCAAGGGCGCGCTGGACGGCCTGAGCCTGCCGGGTGGCCTTGCTGAATGCCAAGATCGCAATGCGGCCAACACCGAACTGTTCATCGTCGAGGGTGACAGCGCCGGCGGTTCCGCCAAACAGGGCCGCAAGCGAGAGTATCAAGCCGTGCTGCCGATTCGGGGAAAGATCCTCAACGTCGAGCGTGCGCGCACTGACAAGATGCTGTCGTCCGAGCAGGTGACCAACATCATCGGCGCCCTCGGCACCGGCATCGGTAAGGACGAAAAGAACGGCTTCAATCTTGATAAACTCCGGTATCACAAGATCATCATCATGACCGACGCCGACGTCGATGGTGCGCACATTCGCACGCTGCTGCTGACGTTCTTCTACCGTCAGATGCCGGAGCTCGTGGAAAAGGGGCATCTCTACATCGCCCAGCCGCCGCTTTACAAAGTATCAAAGGGAAAGTCCGAGCGCTATCTGAAGGATCAGGCGGCACTCGAGGACTATCTGATCGACGTCGGTCTCGACGATGCGATCCTCAGTTTGGGTACCGGTGCCGATCGGGCCGGCCGCGATCTGCGCGACATCGTGATTCAGGCCCGCACCGTGCAGCGTATTCTGGATGGCCTGCATACGCGCTATTCGCGAAGCGTCGTCGAGCAGGCAGCGATCGGCGGCGCGCTCGACTTCAAGTTGATGGCAGATCGCGAACGTGCGGGGAAGACGGCGTTAGCGGTGGCCAAGCGTCTCGACATGATTTCGGAAGAGACCGAGCGCGGTTGGACCGGCAAGTTAGCCGACAACGAGGGTCTCGTATTCAGCCGTGAAAAGCGCGGTGTTCGTGAAACGCACACGCTTGACCGGGCATTCCTGGCGTCACTTGATGCACGCAAGCTCAATGACCGGCAGGTGCATCTCGACGAGGTCTATTCGACGGTGGGCACCTTAAAACGCAAGGACACGGCAATCGAAATCTATGGTCCGATTTCGTTACTCAAAGCGGTATTCGATACGGGCCGCAAAGGACTGTCGCTGCAGCGCTACAAAGGTCTTGGCGAGATGAATCCTGAGCAGCTGTGGGAGACGACGTTGGATCGCGACGCGCGCACCCTTATGCAGGTGAAGGTCGGCGACCTTAGTGAGGCCGACGAAATCTTCTCGAAGCTGATGGGTGACGTGGTTGAACCCCGCCGCGAATTCATCCAGGCCAACGCACTATCGGCTAACGTGGATGCCTAGTTGGTTGTGAACGTGCCGGCGGCCGTTCACCGATAAAAGCGCTCGGGATCTGAAACGATGCACGTACTTCTCCTGGGCTCGGGCGGTCGCGAACATGCGCTCGCTTGGGCGATCTCAGCAAGCCCTTTGTTGACCAAGCTTTGGTGTGCGCCGGGTAATGCGGGCATCGCCAGCGCGGCAGATTGCGTTGAAATTGCCATCGCCGATCATGCAAGCGTCGTCGCCTTCTGCCGCGAGCAGAAAATCGACCTCGTTGTGGTTGGCCCCGAGGTGCCGCTCGTTGCTGGCATCGTCGATGACTTGGCGGCGGCGGGTATCAAGGCGTTCGGTCCGACCAAGCAAGCTGCCCAACTTGAAGGCTCAAAGGGGTTCGCCAAGGACTTCTTCGCCGAGTTCGGCATTCCGACCGCGGCCTACGGGCGGTTCAATGAGGCCAAGAGCGCAAAGGCTTATCTCGCCAAGCAGCCGGTCCCAATTGTTGTCAAGGCGGACGGGCTTGCCGCCGGCAAGGGCGTCGTCATAGCGGAAACCTTGGCTGAAGCTGAGGCTGCGGTCGATGCATGCTTCGATGGCGCGTTTGGTGCGGCCGGAGCGGAAGTCGTGATCGAGGAATTCATGGCCGGCGAGGAGGCAAGCTTCTTCGCGCTGGTCGATGGCGAGCATGCCCTGGCATTGGCGACGGCGCAGGACCACAAGCGCGTCGGCGATGGCGACGTGGGGCCAAACACTGGCGGCATGGGTGCCTACTCGCCGGCTCCGGTCATGACGCCTGCGCTGGTCGCTCGCGTTATGGATGAGATCATTCGCCCGACGGTTGCTGGCATGACGAAACGTGGTAACCCGTTCAAAGGCGTGCTCTATGCCGGCTTGATGATCACGGCGGCCGGACCGAAGCTTATTGAGTACAACGCGCGCTTCGGCGACCCTGAAACCCAGGTGCTAATGCCGCGATTGAAGTCCGATCTGCTCGCGGCATTGATCGCGACCGTTGACGGAGTGCTTAACACGTTCGATCTGCGATGGCGCGACGAGGTTGCCTTAACGGTGGTGATGGCGGCGAATGGCTATCCCGAGGCGCCCGAAAAGGGCAGCGAGATCAGAGGACTTGAACGCGCGGCCGAGATGCCCGGCGTAATCGTATTTCACGCAGGCACGGTCGCGCAGGAGAGCCGCATCTTCGCAAGTGGGGGGCGTGTATTGAACATCACCGCGACAGGCCGCACGGTTGCCCAAGCCCAGCGACGGGCCTACGCTGCGATTGACAAAATTGACTGGCCCGGCGGGTTCTGCCGCCGCGATATCGGTTGGCGCGCCATCGCTCGCGAGGACGAAAAGATATGAGTGGACTGCCCGATCTCTTTCCGGGTTTTGAGACGCGGCTGATCAAGACGAGCGGGGCCGAGATCCACTGCCGCATCGGCGGCGGCGGTCCACCACTGGTGCTGCTCCATGGCTATCCACAAACGCACGTATGCTGGCACAAAATGGCGCCAGAATTGGCGCGGCATTGCTCCCTCATCATCCTCGACCTACGTGGTTATGGTGCGAGTTCTGCGCCGCCAAGCACGCTCGAAACCAATCCCGATCACGCAGTCTATTCGAAACGCGCGATGGCGCTCGACGTGAAGGAGGTCATGGCAGCCTTGGGGCATACGCGCTTCATGGTTGCCGGGCACGATCGCGGCGCGCGCGTTGCCTATCGCCTCGCGCTCGACCACCCGGATGTCGTGACCTGCCTGATCCCGATCGACATTCTGCCGACGGTCGAAGTGTGGGATGCGATGCGCTGGAAAAATGCGATTGGCTCCTATCATTGGGCGTTTTTGGCCCAGCCCTCGCCAATGCCGGAAACACTTATTGCAGCCGATCCCGCTTACTACGTCAGCCACACCATCGCGAGCTGGACTGCCGATAAAACACTAGGCGCGATCTCGCCCGAAGCCCTCCGGCACTATCGCGCGGCGTTGATGGATCCTAATCGGATCCACGCTGTTTGCGAGGACTATCGTGCCGGCGCCACCTTCGATTATTGCGCCGACGATGAAGATCGCAAGGCCGGCCGCCGGATTACCTGCCCGACGTTGTTTCTCTGGGGATCGGAATATATCGGCAAAAGCGCATCCAGCCCGATTGATGTTTGGCGGCGGTGGGCGCCCGACTTATCCTATGCCGAGATCAGGTCCGGTCATTTTCTCGCCGAAGAGAATCCCTCCGATACGTTGCGGGCATTAGTGCCGTTTGTGACGACTGGAAAGACGAGATGAGCCAAACCGCACTTGTGCCACGTCGTGATCAGCTACCCAGGCGCGTTCCGACGGTGGCACTCGCGCTGGGCGGGGGCGGTGCGCGCGGCCTCGCACACATCCTCGTTCTCGAGGCATTCGACGAACTTGGTATCAAGCCGAAGATCATTGCTGGCACTTCGATCGGCGCGCTTTACGGCGCAGCGTACGCCTCCGGACTTTCTGCTTCACTGATCCGCGCGATGACCGAGGAATCCCTGGCGCGCCGCCTCGATATCGTGCGCCAACTTTTTTCCGCCCGCTCCGATCCGGTGCAAAAGTTCTGGAACTTCTTTCCACTGCGGTCGGCGTTGCTCAAGTCGGAAGCCATTCTCGATATCGTGTTCCCATCGCAAGTCGCGTCGGACTTCAAGTCCCTCGCGATCCCGCTGCGTGTTGTCGCAACGGATTTGGGGACGCGCATGGCCGTCGTATTGTCTGAGGGACCGTTGCGCCAGGCTGTAGCCGCCAGCATCGCGATACCCGTCATCTTCCAACCGGTGATCGTGGACGGTCGCACATTAGTCGATGGTGGCCTCGTCAATCCACTGCCGTTCGATCTGGTCGCCCGGGATGCCGATCTGACAGTCGCGATCGATGTCAGCGGTGCTGCCTCGCAAGCCACCGTCGGCGCACGGCCATCGGCACTAATGATCGCCGCTCAATCGCTGCAGATCCTGGAGAAGAGCATCACGCGCGAGAAGCTTTTGCGCACCAAACCGGATATCTACATCGACGTCGATCTCGATCAATTCAACGCCCTTGAGTTTCATCGTGCCAAGGAAATTCTGGTAGCCGCAACCCCGGTGAAAGAGTTGCTCAAACGTCAGCTCGGACGAATGTTGGATGTGGAGACTTTGCCCGTGCAAGTGTCCACCACGGTCAACGGCAAGCCATGATGGGAATGTCAAAACTGTGTACGCAGGGAGCTGATGATGTGCAGCGATCTCGATCCTCTGATCCGTGACCTTGTAGAATGGGTGGCCCGCGAGCCTCGCTCCTATACCGACGTGATGGATGCCTGGCGGACGTCCTGCCCGCGCTTGACGGTTTGGGAAGATGCGGTGGATCGTGGATTACTCTCGCGTGAAGAAACCCATGACGGCACACCGCCTTTGGTCAGCGTCACCGATGCCGGCCGTGCTTTCTTGATTGGCTATGCCAAGGTGCGTGCGTCGCCGAAAAATCCCTCAGAAGGTCACGTTGACGGGTGCCGATAGATCGATGAACTGCTCGTCGGTTGCGGAGCCTTCGAGCCACATCGTGATCGCGAACGAGGCATCCCGGTCGAGCACCGTAAGCGGGTGATGCCAGATATTCATGCCGAATGTAATCCCTTGATCGCCGCGCGCGAGGAATGCCTTCAATCCGGATTCATCTAGTCCTCCATTAGATGACATCGGCGCGACGATGATGAGGTAACGGCTGCCACCGAGTGGGATGAAGCTTTGTGACGAGAACTCATGCCGCTCCATTTTCGCCGCGATGAGAGTAGGCGTGGCGAGTGGCTTGACGCGGATCACTGACAAGCTTGGCCGTGCGGTCGTGCGACCGTTCGCGAGTGCATCGCTCACATAGATGCGGCGGTAATCACGTGGAGCTTCGAAAACGTCGCCGTAGGGACGAAAGGAGTCAGCGTCCAGGGGCATAGTTGCGATCGATCTCATCGTTTAGCTTTGCCGCCGGTTCACGGGAAGAAATCGTCGCTTAGAACATACGCCACAAGCGCTACGACTTCCTCGGGTTTGTAGGTATGTTTCCACGGCGGCATAGCACGGAAACCATTGTGCACGCGATCCCAAACGAACTCGGGCTTGTAACCCCGCGGCTGCAGCTTGGGAGCCTTGCCCGGATAAGCCTTAGAGCCATGGCAATGGGCGCACTGTTCGGCCCAGAGTTTACTCCCTGTTGCAATCACCTTTTCGTCGTTGAGCACCTCGGCAGGGAGCGGTGGCGCCGGATCGCGCGGCTCGATGGTATCTGGCTCAGCTGCTGCACCGGCGGTTGCCGGAGCTGGGTTTGCCGTCTGCGCGCTGCCACTTGGAGGCAACCCCAAACAAAAAGCGCTGATGACAATAATCGTCCATAGAACGAGCAGCATGTGGGATTTCTTGGCTGGCATCGGCACTCTCAACGATCGATGTCGGACGCAAAAAATGATGGCGATCCGGCTCTAATTCAGGGCAGGATCGCCACGGATTTAAACTCGATCAGTTGGCCGGTACGATCTTGTAGATCTTGTCGTGGCCGCCAACCGGACCAGTCGAAATGCTGGTCAAGGCGTAGACCTCGCCTTTGTCATCTTGGGCAAATGCCAGCATGTAAGGAGTTGCCGACATACCTTCGACGGTCGCCTTTTCCATGGTCCACTTTCCATCGGCGCCCTTGGTGCCGACGAAAATCTGGCCATCCATCGCGGCGAAAGACTTGGACCAATCGCCGAAGATGTATTTGCCGGCCCAGGCAGCGTTGGGCCCGCGGTAGACGTAGCCACCGGTGATGGAGATGCCCATGCAGTCCTTGGGGAGGGCGGTGCAGTTCTTGTAGACAATGATCGGGTCGGTCAAGCCGGCCTTGTCACACGAAGCTGGATGCGCATCAGGCTTCGTATAGTCGAAGCATTTGTCGGCTTCCATCCGCCGCCATCCCATGTTCGCGCCGGCTGGAACGATATTGACTTCTTCGAAGGAGTTCTGGCCGACGTCACCGCAGAACAGCTGCTTGTCACCGGCCATATCGAAGGAGCAGCGCCACGAATTTCGCATGCCGGAGGCCCAGATTTGAGGTTTCGTATCGCTCTTGCCGACGAAGGGGTTGTCGGTCGCGATGAAGTCGGGCTTGTCGACATCGAACCGCAGCATTTTGCCATGCAAGGACGTCATGTCCTGACCGTTGCCCTGCGTGACGTTATGGCCGATACCCCAATCGTTGGCGTAGCCGCCGTCACCGGTCGAAACATAAAGCTTTCCATCGGGACCAAACCCGATCCAATGGCCGTTGTGATTGAATTGCGGCCAATCGAGCTCGTTGACGACCTTTTCGAGACCGGCATCGGCTTTGTTCGGGTCGGCTTTGGAAACCTGAAACTCGGACACGACGTTGGTGTGGGACCACCATAGTTTCTTATCCAGGGCATTTCCGCGTAATGGCGCCGAATAAGCCACGTAAAATTTGCCATTATCTTTGTAGTTTGGATGGAATGCTATTCCAAGAAGTCCGCGTTCGTCGAAGAAGTGTTTCAGTGTGATGATCTTTGGCTGCAAATCCAAGAAAGGCTCAGGCAGCAGACGCCCTTTTGCGTCGATGATGCGCACGACACCCGGCTGCTCGATGACCGCTTTGCGTCCCGTGCCATCGGGGATCGATACCATTGCTAAAGGATGCGTCAGCCCGCTTGCAACTTCCTCGAGCTTGACTTTGATCTGCGCGCTGGCTGGCGCGGCATTCGCCAGCAACGTTGCCGCAACAAGGCCTAGACACTTCAATGCCAGTTGTCTCATCCTCATACTCCTTGGGTTTCGCGTCGCCTCTTCTCAGCAGTGACGGAGGTCGTTTCTTTGTTTTTGTGGGATCAGAAAACGTGTGACTTCAGATGTTATCTAGCCTCCAGTTTTGAGTAGTGTCTAGGTATTGAAACAGCTTTTCTGAAAATTCATTTTTAGCAAATGTATTTCACGTTCCGCTTACCCACTTTTGCAACAGGAGCGTGATGACAAAGCAAAGCACGGCTGCGGATGCGCCGCCGATATGTCCAATGCCGGCAAGAAAGATCGCATCGACCAGGGCTATGCCAGCAATCAAACTTATCACTGCTCGCGGTACATCTCCGGCGCGGCGCCTGGCGACGAAATACAGCGCCATCCCGATCCAAGCGGTAAGTAGCAGAAACAGCACCGGCAGTACGCCCCCGGTTGGCCGGCCAAACAGCGTCGCCGCGTACAACAAAGGCGCCGAAAGAAAGACCAGCGGCCACAGCCGTTCAAGACGATCAAAGGCCTCCTGTTTTGCAACGTACGTAAGGCCAATCAAATAACTCAAGCTGACGAAGGCGGCGGTCAGCAGCGCTGGCTTGATGCTCGATGCCACGACGTAACCGGCGGTCACGTAGGCGAGTACGCGGCAAAGCCCCATGAAGAACGGGCTTAGGAAGTTACCCTTGTGATGCCAATCATAAAACACGATCGCAGCGCTTAGTGCCACGGCAGCGATCGCAGCCATGCCCCGGTCCACCGGTTCAGACACTTGCGTCCACTCAGCCAACGTGACGATTGCAATGCCGCCGAGCAGCATAAAAACTCCGGCGGCAAATGCCGTGTCCGCTGCAATCCGGCCCGAGGGAATTGGGCGAAGAGGCCGTTCCTTCGCATCGATCTCGCGGTCGAACGCATCATTGAGATACATGCCGGCGACGTAGAGAAGTGATAGCCCGATTGCTGCGAGTAGGGTGGCCAGCGAGAACGGTTCGCCGCCCGCCAACGCAACGCCTGCTAAAGTATTGGTCCATACGGTTGGAAGGTTCGATACACGGCCGAGCTGGATAGCGACCGGAATTTTCATTGCGTAAGTTGGCCCCGTACCCAATCCAATTCGCGTGCAATTGCGGTGGCGACATCCACTTGCCGCAACTGGGGCGGCAGCACATCAAATGTGTACGTTTCGACTTCCAGATGCCGGCTGATCGGAGAGGCGGCGTGTAGCGCCAGGATCTGCTTCAGCACATCCTGTGTGGTGCCCAATGCCGGTAGCGTTTCCATGAACACCGGCACGTGACAGTGGACGCGCCATTCCGAGCCGATGGCGCGGTCCAGGTTTTCGAATGCCGGGGCCAAATCGAGGTAGCGTCGCAACTCGCCGGTGCCGCTGCGCTCGACAACCTGATGCAGATACACACCGTCGTCAAACTGTTGCAGTTGCGATTTAGTTTCTGGGGCGACGACCGGTATCTTGAGTGCCGCGGACAGCTGCATTTTTGGAATGGCTATGCCAGCCGCGCGCACGAGAGATAGGCTTTCCTTCACATCCTCGAACTCGACGGCAGCGTGGCAGACATCGAGGCAGATTCCGACGTGCCGGCGTAGCGCCGCTTCCGCGGTTGAGACCGATAGGCGAGTGAGGGCCGCGAAGCGCGCGACACTGGCGCGCGCAAAAATGTGGTCGTTGAAAAAACTGACGGCTTCCGCGGTGGTTTCGAGAAAGCACATCGGTTCCGGCTCGAGGGCAAGCGCGATCGACCGGCCTGTGCGCCCGCGCAAATCGACCAGATACCCCGCGTGTCGTAGCAAGTGCTCGACGATTTCCGCGATGGCGCCGGCCTCACCACCAATCGGCCGGAAGGTGCCCGGCACGGTGCTGATGCTGCCATCCAAATCCAGGTCTTCCGGCATCAGCGCGGCAAGAAGATCGGCGAGTTGATTGCTATATGCAAGCCGTTCGGGCGTGCGCCAATCGGGCTGGTAGACCTGTTCTTTCACGCGGACGCCATGGAATGGTCCATAAGGAAAACCGTTGATGGTGAACACGTACAGCCCGTGACCAACTAGAAAATCCCGAAAGACCTCGGTTTCGGCAGGGAGTGAAAGTGCGCGTGCCGCTATCGCCGACAATCGCAGTCCGACGCCCATGGTTCGCTGCGGGGAAACCTTTTGTTTCACCTCAGGCAAGTGGCGCTTCAGAGCCGCGAACGTGTCCGGCCAGGTTTCGCCGCGATGAATGTTGGTGCAGTATGTGAGATGGGCGCCGCACGGGCCGTCAGCGAGTTTCATGTTTGCCGGCTCCGCGCCTTGAGCCATGCAATCGATTCCATCACGATCCCCTCGTCGATCTCATGAACCTCGACGCCGCGACCGATGTCTTCCAGCAGCGTGATCGTCAACTCGCCACCCAGATGCTCTTGAAAGTCGCGGAGGCCGGCTAAGATTGCATTCGTTCCATCGGTAACGCGCGTCTCGAGGGCTGGATGCCAAAGCCGGAAGCCGAGTAATTCGAGCATTGCGGCCACGCGATCCTCGGTGCCAGCCGCCAGCAGTCCGGCCGTCACGGAATACCGCGTGTCGAGTGCGATGCCAATGGCGACCGCTTCGCCGTGACGAACGTGGTTGCGGGTGAGTGACTCGAGCTTGTGTGCTGACCAATGGCCAAAGTCCAGGGGTCGCGCGCTCCCGGTTTCGAACGGATCCCCGCCGTTTCCGATCTGATGCATGTGCAGTTCGGCACAACGCCGGATCATGTAGGCCATGGCAGCTCGATCGAAGATCGACAGGGCGCTGATATTGCCTTCGAGCCAATGGAAAAAGGCGCCGTCACGGATCAGCGCCACCTTCACGGCCTCAGCCATACCGGCGATTTTCTCCCGCTCGGGCAGATGATCGAGAAGTGCTAGATCATTCAAGACGGCAAACGGAGGAGCGAAGGTGCCAACGAAATTCTTGGCGCCCTTGAGGTTGACGCCATTCTTCACGCCGACGCCCGAGTCGTTCTGCGAGAGCACAGTGGTTGGCACGCGGATCAACCTGATGCCGCGGTGGCTTGTGGCCGCGACGAGGCCTGCTGCGTCCAAAACTGCTCCGCCGCCGATGACGATGATGAAAGAGTGACGATCGATCCGGTGCTCCTGCACCAGCCCCTGCATCCACTCGATGTGGTACAGATCGTTCTTGACGATCTCGCCGCCGTTCACGACGAACGGCGGGGCGACGAGGGACATCACATCGACGTGCCGATTTGCGTAGGTCTTGATGTCGTCCATGAGCGTCGGATAAGCGGCAATCAGACCATCGTCGACGAAGATCATGCAGCGATGATGTTTGCCCGCTTCCCGGCGAGAAAGGGTTTCGATCAAGGTCAAATTTTCCGGCGCAAAGAGGTTCTCGGTAAAATAGACTGGAAATTCGTAAGCAACTGAGAACTTTTGCAGATAGACGACTGGATTTTCCGGCAGCTCAGCTGCCCGTGAGTTTGCAATCAGCGAGTTTCGAGATGCATCGATATTCTTCATGGGATCCCCATGTTCGATGGCGCAAACAGTCGCAAAGACCGGTCTTCGTAATTGCGATCCTTAAGCGAGATTGAGTGGCCAGACACAGTACTGTCAATATGCTTGGTACGCGGGTCTGAAAGTCAG
>JANMNO010000039.1:0-70110 GCA_031374115.1 Hyphomicrobiaceae bacterium
AATTCTCTCGGCCAGCCGATCGGCGCTGCCCTGCCCGACTGGACACCACGTCCGCGCCCACCGCACACGCCGTTGATCGGCCGTTTCTGCCGGATCGAGAAGCTCGATCCAGCGACGCATGCCGCCGATTTGTTCGCGGGCAACAAGCTCGACGTCGAGGGCCGCAATTGGACTTACCTCGCGTACGGTCCGTTCGAGCGGCTCGAGGATTATCGCGGATGGCTCGATACGATCGCCAAACCCGAAGATCCGCTGTTCCACACCATCGTTGATCTCAGCACCGGCAAAGCCGTCGGCATCGCCAGTCTGATGCGGATCGATCCGCCGAACGGCGTCATTGAGGTTGGCCACATCAACTACTCGCCGCTACTTCAGCGTAAGCCGCACGCGAGCGAGGCAATGTTCCTGCTGATGTCGCGCGTCTTCGACGAGCTCGGCTACCGGCGCTACGAATGGAAGTGCGACAACTGCAATCTACCATCGCGCGCCGCCGCCGAACGCTACGGTTTCACCTTCGAGGGGATCTTTCGGCAGGCCGTGGTCTATCGCGGGCGCAACCGGGACACGGCGTGGTTCTCGATCCTCGATAGCGAATGGCCGGCAATCAAACGGGCCTATCAACGCTGGCTTGCGCCGGCGAATTTCGACGCGTCCGGCATCCAAAAGGTGCCGCTGTCGGTTTGTCTGGCCGGCGAACGCTCCGTCAAAGCCGGATAACTTCAAGACTGTGCTGCATCAATCCAACGCGACATTGACGCGAGTTCGAGTTCATTGAACCAAGACACCATCTTCGCTTTGTCGAGTGCATCTGGACGCGCAGCCGTCGCGGTCATCCGCATCTCCGGTCTTGCTGCCGCGCCAGCACTTGCCAGCATGGCCGGTTTCGTTCCACCGCATCGTGAAGCGCGGATGCGAATTCTTCGGCACCCGCACACCCGCGACCCGATCGACCAGGCGCTGGTTCTCTACTTCAAGGGCCCGGCGAGCGAGACCGGTGAAGACATCGCCGAGCTACAGATCCATGGCGGTCGCGCCGTCATCTCGGCAACGCTTGCCGCCCTCAGCACAGTCCCCGGATGCCGGATGGCCGAACCCGGTGAGTTTGCGCGCCGCGCATTCGAGAACGGCAAACTAGACCTGACTGCGGCTGAAGGTTTGATCGATCTTATTGATGCCGAGACAGAGGCCCAACGTGCGCAGGCGCTCGATCAAGCCGGCGGGGCTCTCGGCAAGCTCTATGACGGCTGGCGCAACACAATGATCGAGGCTCAGGCTATTGTCGAGGCGGCGATCGATTTTGCCGACGAGGGCGATGTGACAGCCGGAGTTTTCGCGCAGGCTCGCATCGCAACGAATGCTTTACGAAACTCAATTGAGCAGCACCTCCAGCTGGCAAACAGAGGCGAGATTCTCCGCGATGGCTATCAGGTCGTGCTCGTAGGAGCCACCAACGCGGGCAAATCGAGCTTGCTCAATGCGCTTGCCCAGCGCGACGCCGCTATCGTATCGGAGGAAGCCGGGACAACCCGCGACATCATCGAAGTGCGTCTCGATCTAAGTGGCATCCCAGTAATCATCAGCGACACAGCGGGCGTGAGGGACGCTGACGGGGCCGTCGAGAGAGAGGGCATTCGGCGCACTCTGGCACGCGCCAAGGATGCAGATCTGGTGCTTTGGTTGGTCGACGCGACGGCCCCCCAATCCACTATGCCGCCGGGAATACAGACCGAACGTTGTTGGCTGGTCGTCAATAAGGTCGACATCGTGTCCGCTGACATTACAGGTGCAGCAATGAAGATCTCGGCCAAGACGGGTGAGGGTATCGACCACCTCGCGACGCTAATCGCAAGCAGGGCTCGAGATGCCTTGGGCACCAAGACCGATCCAGCCCCAACCCAGGATAGGCATCGACACCATCTGCTGCGAACTCTCACGCATATAGATGCATTCATCCATGGATCGGAAGATCAAATAGAACTGCGCGCGGAAGACTTAAGACTTGTTGCCAACGAACTGGGACGGCTTACTGGACGCATTGATCCAGAGGAAGTATTGGGCCAGATCTTCAGCCGATTCTGCATCGGCAAATAAAGGCCCGGTTGTTCCACGTGAAACATCTGTTAAATTTCGGTTCATGAGCAAAGCAAGCTTTGATGTCATTGTGGTGGGTGGTGGCCACGCCGGTTGCGAGGCCGCGGCGGCCGCTGCCCGCATGGGCGCGAAAACCGGTCTCGTGACGCATAAGCCGGCAACGATCGGTGAGATGTCATGCAATCCAGCGATCGGTGGCTTGGGCAAAGGGCACTTGGTTCGCGAAATTGATGCCTTGGACGGCCTTATGGGCCGCGTCGCCGATGCAGCCGGCATTCAGTTCCGCCTGCTCAATCGCTCACGTGGGCCCGCCGTGCAGGGTCTGCGCGCGCAGGCCGATCGGAAGCTTTACCGGCAGGGCATGCAGACCGCGATTGCGCAGACCGACGGGCTAACGGTCGTCGCGGCCGGCGTCGAGGATCTGATCGTCACTACCGGACGCATTACTGGTGTGATCACTTCCGACGGACGGCATCTTAGTGCCGGCGCTGTGGTGCTGACGACGGGCACGTTCCTCAACGGCGTGATCCACATGGGGGACGTAAAGATCCCTGCTGGCCGCGTTGGTGATCCACCCGCATTAAAACTCTCTGGGCGGCTGACAGCGCTGGGCGTTACCCTGGGCCGCTTGAAGACCGGCACGCCGGCCAGACTGGATGGCAAGACCATTCGTTGGGACGAACTTGTGCCGCAACCCGGCGACGACCCGCCCGAGCCGTTCTCGTACCTGACCGATCGAATCACGACCCGGCAGATCGATTGCCACATTACATCCACCAACGATCGTACGCATCAGATCGTACGCGATAACCTTGGCCAATCGGCGATGTATTCGGGCCAGATCGAAGGTGTTGGTCCACGCTATTGCCCGTCGATCGAAGATAAAATCGTGCGTTTCGCCGATCGCACATCGCATCAGATCTTCCTTGAGCCGGAAGGCCTCGACGACGACACGATCTATCCGAACGGGCTGTCGACTTCCCTACCGGCCGAAGTCCAGGAGCTGTTTCTGCGCTCGATCACTGGGCTCGAGCGCGTGCGAATTTTGCGGCCCGGCTACGCGATCGAGTACGATTACGTCGATCCCCGGGCGCTCCTGCCCACTTTGGAATTGAAGTCCCTAAAGGGGCTGTATCTTGCCGGACAGATCAACGGCACCACTGGTTATGAAGAAGCGGCCGCGCAAGGTCTGCTCGCTGGTATCAATGCGGCGACCACCGCTTCAGGTGCCGACGCTCTCATCATGTCACGCACCGATAGCTACCTCGGCGTGATGGTCGATGACCTGGTCGGCCGTGGCGTCAGTGAGCCATACCGGATGTTCACATCGCGCGCCGAGTTTCGCTTGAAGCTACGCGGCGACAATGCCGATCAGCGTCTCACGCCAACCGGCATGCGCATGGGTTGTATAGGACGCGATCGAGCCGAAGCATTCGCGGCAAAGGCTCTGGATTTGGCCGAAGGCGAAGAGCTGCTGCGGCGCCTCACGATGACATCCACCGAGGCGCTGCGAGCCGGCATCCAAATCAACCAGGACGGTAAGCGGCGCTCGGCCTTTGATCTACTGGCATACCCGGGTGTAGATATTGCCCGGCTCAAGACCGTCTGGCCGCAGCTGGAAGCACTCAGCCATAAGACGGCTCTGCAATTAGAGACCGACGGCAAGTACGCTTCGTATGTGGTGCGCCAGAATGCGGATACCGTTGCCCTTCGCCGTGACGAGGCCACTATAATCCCCCTTAACTTCGCCTACGAAGCACTGCCAGGCCTATCGACGGAGTTGCGAATCAAACTGCAACGTCACCAGCCAGTGACGTTGGCGCAGGCCATGAAGATCGACGGAATGACACCAGCCGCGTTGCTAATCTTGCTTGGTCACCTCAAGAAATCCCGCTTGGCGCGTTCGGCATGACCGCTGCAGCGCCAAGGGAGCCAACGATCATTTCCGGCCCGGCCCAGTTCGATAAGGCCTTCGGAGTTTCACGTGAAACGCTAGATCGGCTGAGGGTTTATGCCGATTTGCTGAAGCGCTGGCAGAAGGCAGTCAATCTCGTCGCGCCCAGCACAATACCGGAAGTTTGGCACCGGCATTTCGCCGATAGTGCGCAGCTCGCATCCTTAATCCCACCAACCGCAAAACGCCATGCCGACCTTGGGTCAGGTGGCGGCTTCCCCGGTCTGGTGCTCGCGATCATGCTGGCAAATCGCACCGGCTGTACGACCACGCTCGTCGAAAGTGACCAGCGCAAGTCCGCTTTTCTGCGCGAAGTGGCTCGAAACACCGGGATCGCTGTGGAGATCCTCGCCCAGCGTATCGAAAATCCCGCGACTTGCGCTAAGGTTGGCGCAGTCGATGTCGTGACCGCACGCGCTTTAGCGCCGCTCGCTCATCTGTTCGCGTTGTCTGCCCCGATCTGTACCGCGTCAACTCTTGGGCTTTACCTAAAGGGTCGGGGCGTCGAGCAGGAGATCGTCGATGCGCGCAAGTTCTGGCAGTTTGAACATCGCCTGATTCCGAGCATGACCCAGGCGGGGGCCGCCGTGGTCGAAGTTCGCAATCTCGTGGCTTTGGACAAGGGGGCGTGAAGCTCATGTCAGCGCATTCGATTAGGGTCCTTGCGATCACCAACCAAAAGGGCGGTGTCGGCAAGACGACCACGGCCATCAACTTGGGTACCGCTCTTGCTGCAATTGGCGAGCAAGTACTGGTGGTCGACTTCGATCCGCAGGGTAACGCTTCCACGGGGCTAGGGATTGCACCGGAATCGCGAAAGCTCACATCTTTCGACGTTCTGACGGGACACGCTTCACTCGTCGAAGCGAGCGTTCCAACCAGCGTGCCCGGCCTTTCGATCGTGCCGGCGAACTCCGATTTGGTCGGCACCGATAGTGCACTTGCGGCCGACCCGAACCGCTCCTTCCGGCTGCGAGATGCTGTTGCCGGACTGCTCGCGGCGCAACGGACACAAGCAATCACCGCGCCCTTGACCTACGTCCTGATCGATTGCCCGCCGTCGCTCAATCTGCTGACGGTCAATGCGCTCGCCGCGGCCAACGCGGTTTTGGTGCCCGTACAATGCGAGTTCTTCGCCCTGGAGGGCATATCGCAACTCAAGGAAACCATCGATCAGATCCGCGGAACGTTGAACCCGACCCTGGAAATTCAGGGCGTTGTTCTAACGATGCACGACGCGCGGACCTCGTTCTCGAAAGAAGTGGCTCAGAACGTCCGCGCGTTCTTTGGACCCAAGGTTTACGAGACGATGATCCCCCGTAATGTACGGGTGGCGGAGGCGCCATCACACGGAAAGCCAATCTTGCTTTACGATTATGACTCGGCCGGGAGCCAGGCCTATGTGCGCCTTGCGACGGAGATCATCGAGCGCGAGCGCCGATACAAGGCAGCCTAATCAGACTCCAAGTGGCGTAGCCGAACCGATCGAAAGAACAAGTTGCAATAACGAGGAACGCAATGGCGGTATCGCTGCAGAAAAGCCGGCTCGGACGTGGGCTCGCATCGTTAATCGGAGAGCCGGCTCCTATCGGGCAACCGCGGTTGCCCGAGGAAGGCGAACAGCGCGTCGTTTCGATCGACCTGATCAAAGCCAGTCCTTTCAATCCACGGAAGGATTTTCGCGAGGACGAGCTGATCGAGCTGGCGGACTCAATCCGGCAGAGGGGTCTGGTCCAGCCAATCCTTGTCCGGCCGGACCCGATGTATCCCACTGGCTACGAGATCGTCGCTGGCGAACGCAGATGGCGTGCAGCGCAACGGGCCGGTCTCCATAACGTGCCGGTCATAGTTCGAGATCTCTCAGACCAGGATCTGCTCGAGTTCGCGATTATCGAGAACGTGCAGCGTGCGGATCTCAACGCCATCGAGGAAGCAACCGGTTATCGCGATTTGATCGAACGCTTCGGTTATACGCAAGACAAGCTCGGGGAGGTTATTGGCAAGAGCCGCAGCCATCTTGCCAACACGCTACGGCTGTTAAAGCTGCCGCCGCCGGTGATAGAACTCGTGCGCACGGGCAAACTGACCGCGGGTCACGGCCGAGCGCTGGTGGGCCGTGACGACGCGGAAGTTCTGGCCGATCGGATCGTCGCTCAAGAACTGAGCGTCAGAGACATCGAGGCACTGGTTCAAGGCAACGGCACGGTCGACGTAACGGGAGTTCCACGCAAGACCCGCGACAAGGATCCGGACACCAAGGCTTTCGAGAAGGATCTGTCGGATTTGTTGGGGCTGAAAGTCGAGATCAAGCGCGGCTCCGGTGAGAGCGGATTGATGACGATCAAGTATGGCAATTTCGACCAACTGGACTACATCCGCCTACGATTGGGAAACACTGCCGGCGGCTGAGTAGCCAACGTTCGTTGATTTATTTGGCGGTCCCGGTCAACCAGGTCGGGCCGTTTTGCTTGTCTAGATCGAGGCCAGGTTCTAAGCGTCGCATATCCCGTTGGATTGGAGATAGCTCTTGGCAGATGACGTTCTTGCTCGCTTGGCGGTTCTGATCGCCAACCGGCGTCTTGCACTCGCCGACACATCATACACGCGGCAGCTGCTCGATGCTGGGCCGGCGAAATGCGCACGCAAGCTTGGCGAAGAGGCGATTGAAACCGTGCTTGCGGGGGTTGGCAACGATCCCGAGCAGTTGCGCGCGGAAGCCGCGGATTTACTGTATCATCTGTTGGTACTGTTGGAGGTTCGAAATGTGCCGCTAACAAACGTACTTACAACTTTGGAGGCCCGGATGTCCCAGTCGGGCCTAGCCGAGAAAGCTGCTCGAACGCCGAGCTGATGGTAAAGCGATGGCAATCTATGAGTTCAAAGCGTTAGCGGAAGAACCAGAGCCACTTCTCACGGGCCTGCAGTTCTCCCCATACCGCGATTTTAACCGTGAGGAATGGGCTCGTTTGCGTGCCGATACGCCGATGACGCTCGTCGAGCGTGACCTGGAGCAGCTCTCCGGTCTGATGGACGGACTTTCGCTAGATGAGGTCGAGCAAATCTACTTGCCGATGTCGCGGTTGATCAATCTCTACGTACAGGCCGCGCAGGAACTGCACAGCGTGTCTTCCCGGTTCTTGAACCGCAAGGATCGTCGAGTGCCGTTCATTATCGGCATCGCCGGGTCGGTCGCGGTCGGAAAAAGCACGACGGCGCGCGCGTTGCGTGCATTGCTTGCGCGCTGGCCGGATCATCCGCAGGTCGATCTCATTACCACAGACGGCTTCCTCCTGCCGAACGCCGAGCTCGAGCGCCGCGGGATCATGAACCGCAAGGGCTTTCCCGAGAGTTTCGATTCGACGCGACTGTTGAATTTTCTCGCCGAGGTGAAGTCGGGCCGCGAACTCGTCGAAGCGCCAGTCTATTCGCACTTCCATTACGACGTATTGCCGACTCAGAAAGCCATCGTCAAACGTCCTGATATTCTAATCGTCGAAGGCCTTAACGTTCTTCAACCGGCGCGATTACCGCGCGGCGGTGAAGCAATACCGTTTGTCTCGGACTTTTTTGATTTTTCGATCTACATCGATGCCGATCCGCATACCATAGAGCAATGGTATGTGGCGCGTTTTCTGAAACTGCGGGGTACTGCGTTCCGCGATCCAGCTGCCTACTTCCATCGATATTCCACGCTGACACCAGAAGAGGCTGTCGAACGAGCTCTGGATATCTGGCGCACGATCAATCTAAAAAATCTCGACGAAAACATTCTGCCAACGAAAAGACGCGCCCGGCTCATTCTGCGCAAAGGCGCCGATCACCGGGTCGAAAGCGTCGCTCTGCGTAAAATTTGATGCCTCGTCCACAATGAAAAGCGGCCGCCTTGCCGGGCGGCCGTTGAGGTCTCTTGCTCTGGGCTAGCATATTCAGTGAACCGAGCGGGGCCCTGGGGACGGGTTCGCGACGGTCAGCATGAATTCGGTAAAGGCGATCTGTTGCCGGAAAAGATTTCGAACTTGCGGCAGCTTCATCACGCTCTGGGCAATCATCAACTGCTGTTCGAACAATGCGGTCGCAGCGTTCAGACCGAAACCAAACAGCATCGCGGCAACAGGAACTTGGTTGGTGTCAGCGACCTTGGTGTTGATTGCAGCCGTCACGCCGCCATGTTGCACCGACTTCATTTCGACTGAAGGCACTGTAGCCGGCCGGCTGATGGGCGTTGCTTTGCGAAGTGGCTCGGCGGCTGTCAATGGCGCCGCCCGGGCGGGCGCGGCATAATGGGACACGGATGACGTCGAATATCCGTCGCCATGGTCGATGTTGAACTTGTCCCGCAAGCGGCGGATGGTCGACGGGTCAGTGATACCGAGCGCCTTGATCGCGGTCGTTGGTTTCATGCGTGGATTATTACCGATAAGCCGCGCAATTTCGCCCAACCGCTGCCGGTCGTTGATGCCTGAGCCTTTCGGTCGGCCGCGCCGGACATTCGATGCCGTCATGGGGTGCAATCCCTGCAATGCGATTCGTTGCATTCATTCTGCGCACGAACTCACTGTTATTCCAGGGAGAAAAAACGAATATTTGGGAGGATTAGTGCGGTTGTACAGGCTAACGTGGCACAAATACAGTATAAAGGCACTCAATAGCAGCCTCTTGGCAACAAAATCTGCTACAACTTACGTGACCCAAGTATATGAGGCAGTACAACCCTTAAATCAGTCCTCGCTGTGTTGCTAGAATAGCAAGTGACGAATGCGGCCTCGCACCGATATGGCTGATGATCTCAGCGGCAGCAAGCGCACCGAGCTGGCCGCAGACAGTGTTATCGAGACCGCGCGCGTGGCCGAACAGAAACCCCGCCGCGTACAAGTCGCCGGCGCCGGTCGTATCGATCACCTTCTCGATTTGATCCGCCGGAACGGCGACGGAACGACCTTTCTCGACAATCACCGCGCCCTTGGCACTACGCGTCAAAACCGCGAGCGCGACATCGGCGCTTGCGTGTTTAGATGCCTCCTCGAATGAGTCGGTTTCATATAGCGACGTCACCTCGGACTCGTTGGCAAACAGAATGTCGACGTGGTTACGAATGAAGCTCAGAAATTCGCTGCGGTGGCGATCGACGCAAAACGCATCGGACAAGGTAATGGCGACCTTGGCGCCAGCCTGGGCAGCATGACTAGCAGCTTCCCGGAAGGCAGCCTTCGCCTCATCGCGATCGAACAAATAGCCTTCCAGGTAAACGATCCGGGCCTTGTCGATAAACTTTTGCTCTATCTCGGCCGTTGTCAGTTCCGGACTTACACCGAGAAAGGTATTCATCGTGCGCTCACCGTCAGGCGTGACCAGGATCAGCGAGCGGGCAGTGGGTGCGCCGCCGCTTGAAGCAGGTGTTTCAAAAGTCACACCGGATGATTTGATGTCGTGACGGAAAATTCGACCAAACTCGTCATCGGCTACCTTGCCGATAAATCCTGATTTACCGCCCAGCGATGCAACCCCGACCATGGTGTTTGCGGCCGATCCGCCGGATATCTCGATGCCCGGTCCCATATCTTCGTAAAGCTGCGTGACCCTGCCCGCATCGACGAGTTGCATACTCCCTTTCGCTATCCCACGGCGTACGAGAAACGCTTCGTCGCAATGCCCGATGATGTCGACGATCGCATTACCGATTGCGATCACGTCGAGGGTCTTGCCAGTCATGGGTCGTGTCCTTGCGGGTTGGGATTCGAGTTGCCTCGCACTATAGCGGCGTTCGGGCAAGAGTGTGGTGCCGCCCGGCCGGTACCGCTTGCAATCAGGCTGGCAAGCAGAAGGCAAAAGCCTTTCCGCGGGATGTCGGCTTATATCCGGCAGCGAGTGCCGCTTGAATACCTTGAACAATATGAGCGACCACGATTTTCGGCCGCTGATCGTAAAACCCGACATGCTTCTTCGTTAAATTATTCGGAAACTCGAGAAGCAGTTCTCGCGCATGATCAACCATCGTCACGGAGAGAGTGAGACCCATCAAACCTTCTTGGCTTGACCAGCGTGGCTCTCGGTAGACTTCCCAATCATAGTCGTCACCATCGACGGTAACACGCCCAGTGAGCTGACGCTTTGCAAGCTTGGATGCCATACTAGTTCCGAACTATCACCGACACATCGCGAGCCATTACCAAGGTTTCACGATCACCATCACCACGATAGCGATCATCAGCACCGTCGGTACTTCGTTGGCGATGCGAAAGAACCTAGCGCTGTGCATATTGCGATCTTCGGCAAACTCCCGGACCCAGCGCGCCAATCGGCCATGATAGGCACTCATCACGACGACCAATAGAAGTTTCACGTGCAGCCAGCCGCCCTTGAAGGCAAACACCGACCAGGCCATCCACAGTCCTGTCAACCAGGCAACGACCATTGCTGGAGTCATGATCGCCTTTAGCAGTCGACGCTCCATGGTCTTGAAGGTTTCAGATTGCTTTGAGCCGCGCTCCGCAGCGACATGATAGACCATGAGCCGCGGCAGATAGAGCTGTCCCGCCATCCAGGAAATGATGGCGAGCACGTGCAGCGCTTTGATCCAAGGGTTCCAAAGTTCAATCACGAGGGCTAGTGGCTCCGAATGATCTTGAGCAATTGAGCTACCGTCTCCGGTGACCCTTCTGGCGTGATACCGTGGCCGAGATTGAAGATGAAAGGCTTGCCCCGCATGGCGTCGATAATTGCGCGGGCCCGGCGTTCCACGGCGGCTCCTCCAGCAATCATCAACAGCGGATCGAGATTGCCCTGTACCACGATTCCCTTTGCCGACAAGGGACCGGCCATCAACGCCAGCGGCATTGCCGTATCGCACCCGATGCCGTCGACGCCCGTAGACTCCGCGTAGCTCAGCGAGGCGTATTCGGCGCCCCGCGGGAAACCGATCACGGGGACATGAGGATGTTTCGATTTTAAGCCAGCGACGATGCGCTTGGTGGGTGGCACGACCCATTTTTCGAATTCGTCATCTGGCAAACTGCCAGCCCAACTGTCGAAAATCATCAGCACGTCGGCACCCGCTTTAACCTGTAAGTCCAAGTAGTTGATCGACGCTTCGACCAGCAAGTCCATCAGGCTGGCAACAAAGCTGGGTTCGCGATAAGCCATCAGCCGGGTGACGGCCTGATCGGACGAACCTTTGCCGCCGATCATGTACGTGGCCACCGTCCACGGCGCGCCACAGAAGCCGATCAGGGCGGTCTCTGTGGGTAGCGCTGAACGAATGCGAGAGACGCTTTCAGCCACCGACTCGAATTTCGATTTTGTTTGGCCGAGGGACAATCTAGCCAAATCGGCAACTGTTTTTAGACCGTCGAGCCGGGGGCCCTCGCCTTCGATGAAACTGACCGGTTGGCCAAGCGCATCAGGCACAACGAGGATATCTGAGAACAAAATGGCGGCGTCGAAGTCGAACCGTCTGATCGGCTGCAGAGTGACTTCACATGCCAATTCGGGCGAATAGCACAGGTTCAGAAACGAGCCCGCTTTGGCCCGCGTCGCCCGGTATTCTGGCAGGTATCGTCCTGCCTGCCGCATCAGCCAGACCGGTGGCGGATCGACCGCCTTGCCGATAAACGGTTGGAGGAACCGTATCGTCTGCGCCTTGGCTGTCAGCGCTGAGTTATGCCCGGCCATTTGCTTCTCTTTTCAAACTAAGATTCTAGTCTAAGTTTATTATTATGACTCTTACCGTGGTGGATTGCGGTAATGCCGGCGTTGTCCTTCATCTTCCCCAGCTTACCCCCATGACAATAGTTTGCGCCTGGTCCTAGTGCGCGTTGCGCCTAAACCTACAAGTAGTCAGTTTTAGTGTTCTCGAACAAGTGGTTGATCGCCGGCTTGTAGCGTTTTCGAGTTGACTGTAGCTGGGAGAAACAGTGGACAAGGTATGAAGAGTATCGCTACTCACGGGCAAACCTTTTCATTGAAGTCGGATATCGGCGCGTTGGAGTTTGTGGATAGATTTGTGGATACTGACGCGCGAGCGGTGAGCGAAGCTTAAGGTTGGCGCTACACTGTTAACAACCCTGGAAATGTCCACAGATGGCCAACGCCCTGCCAAGCTACTTTCACCTGCATCTGATTTCCGATTCAACTGGTGAGACCCTTACTACGATCGCCAAGGCAGCAGCGGTTCAATACGCCGAAGTTCGGCCAATCGAACATGTGCACCCGCTCATTCGTAACCCAAGACAGCTCGATCGGGCGTTGCAGGAGATCGCATCCGCTCCAGGCATCGTACTCTATACGATCGTTAATCGGGATTTAACGGCCGAGTTGGAGCGCCGTTGCCGGGAGCTGAAAGTGCCGTGTTTGCACGTGCTCGAGCCGATCATGAAGATTTTCGAGTCTTATCTCGGTGCGCCACAAACACCGATTGTTGCCGGTCAGCACGTGCTCGATGCGGAATACTTCCAACGGATCGATGCACTTAACTTTTCGATGGCACACGACGACGGTCAATTGCCGACGGACCTCAACACCGCTGACATTATCATCCTCGGTATATCGCGGACCTCGAAGACGCCAACCAGCATTTATTTGGCTCAGCGCGGATATAAGACCGCCAACGTCCCGATCGTGCCCGAGATACCACTTCCCGAAGCTCTGAGCGAACCACACGCGGCGTTTGTTGTTGGTCTTGTCGCAAGTGCCGACCGGATTGCGGAAATCAGGCGCAATCGAGTGCGGTTTTTAGCGGATCGAAATTTGGATGAATATGTCGATCGTGACCGCATCGCCCAAGAGATCGCGCATTCACGGCGACTGTGCGCGCGGCACGGCTGGCCGGTGATCGATGTATCTCGCCGTTCGATCGAGGAGACCGCCGCGCAAATCTTACGACTGTTCCATGACCGGGAGACGGGCGCCGATGCGAACGGTGATACCGCCGATGGTTGATACACTCCGGCCGATCATACTTGCGTCAGGAAGCAATGCGAGGCGTGCCATGCTCGTGCAAGCCGGCATTGAGTTCTCGGTCCAGCCCGCGCAAATCGATGAAGAGGCTGTTCGTGATGCTTTGTTGCGCCGGGATCCGCCGGCAAAGCCGGCCGAGATTGCGCAAACACTCGCGCACGACAAGGCAGAAGCCGTTAGTGTGCAAAATAAGGGCGCACTTGTGATCGGCTCGGATCAAATTCTCAATCTCGGGCCGCTCATCGTGGCAAAATCCACGGATCTTGAGATGGCGCGGGCGACGCTGTTGCAGTTGCGCGGGCGGACCCATCAATTGCATTCGGCGATTTCGATCGCGATCGACGGTCAAGCCGTGTGCGGTTGTGTTGACAAGGTGAACCTCACTATGCGGCAGTTCTCGGATGTGTTTCTCGATCAATATTTGGAGATCGAAGGAGAAGGATTGCTGGCGGCGGTCGGAGCGTACAAGCTTGAAGGGCGGGGGCTGCAATTATTTGAAAAGATCGATGGCGATTACTTCACGATACTAGGTATGCCGCTGCTGCCACTACTCGCCGAATTGAGACTTCGCGGTGGGATTGCGTCGTAATCGCAGTACACGTGAACGAGGACGCCCTTATGCTGTTGATTGGACTGACTGGATCGATTGGCATGGGGAAGTCGACAGCGGCTCAGCGTTTCCGCCAAAGCGGCATACCCGTGATCGATGCGGATGCCCTCGTCCATGAACTCTATGCCGGCGATGCAGTGGCGCCTATTGAAGCTGCATTCCCAGGAGTAGCCACCGGTGGCCGCGTCGATCGCCAGAAGCTATCACAGCGTCTCTTGGCCGAACCGGCGAAGTTCAAGATACTCGAACAAATCGTGCATCCGCTGGTGCAAGCAGCTGAGCGTGAGGCGCTGCATACGGCGAATGCGTCCGGCGCCGCCATGGTGGTTCTGGAAGTTCCACTGTTATTCGAGACGGGGGGGCAAAAGCGCTTTGACGTGACGGTCGTCGTCAGCGCGCCGCCCGATATCCAACGTGCGCGCGTGCTCGCTCGACCTGGTATGACGCCAGAAAAAGTGGAGGCGATAGTGAAACGTCAGCTGAGTGATGCCGAGAAGCGCAAACGAAGTGATTTTGTTGTGGACACAGGCGGCGAAATTGCCGCTGCCGAAGCACAAGTCGATGCAATCATCGTAAAGTTGCGAGGCCGATCTGGAACCGCGTTTACAAAATACTGGATCTGAAATGCCTGGGGGCTGGATCCAATGCGCGAGATTGTACTCGATACGGAGACGACTGGACTTGATCCAAAACGTGGTGACCGGCTGATCGAAATTGGTTGCATCGAATTGATCAATCGCAATCCGACCGGTGTCGAGTTTCACGCCTTCATCAATCCGCAAGATCGAGATGTGCACCCCGATGCCGAGAGGGTCCACGGAATTTCATCGGTTTTTCTGAAGGACAAACCCTTATTTTCCGCTGTCGCCAACGATTTTCTGGATTTCATCGGCGCGTCGATGCTCGTGATTCACAACGCCACCTTTGACATCGGTTTCATCAATATGGAGCTGGAGCGAATCAAGGTCCAAATCATCACGATGGATCGGGTGACGGATACCCTGGCGTTGGCGCGTCGAAAGCATCCCGCTGGCCCAAACACGCTCGACGCGCTCTGTAAGCGCTATAGCATCGACACCACAAAACGCACCAAGCACGGCGCAATCGTCGATTCGTTGCTGCTTGCCCAGGTTTATGTCGAGTTGATCGGCGAACGCCAAGCGATGCTTGGGCTCGGCCATGATCCAAATCAATCGGTTGGCTCAAACGGCCGAGCGCCAGTGCGCATTATCCCTGTGCGGCCCACTGTGCTTGCCGCGCGCCTGACTGACGCCGACGCACTAGCGCATAAGGCTTTCGTCGACACACTTGGCGAGAAGGCGATGTGGAGGCGGTATGTCGATTGACCTCGTCCAGCAAGTCAATTGACCGGCTGAGAACCATTGCTGCCGGCTCCACCGTCCTGTTTGCGCTTCACGTATAGCGACGCGAAATCAATCGGATCGAGCATCAGTGGCGGAAAACCACCCTCACGTGTCAGGTCGGCGATCAGACGACGCACGAATGGAAACAGGAGTGATGGCGCGTTGACCAGGAGGAATGGTTCGACAGCCTGTTGCGGCATGTTTTCCAGCTTGAACATTCCACCATAGTCGATGGCGAGCTTGTAGAGCGCGCCGGTTTTGCTCGTAGCGTTGGCCTCGAATGCGATCACGCTTTCGAATACCGAGGGTCCGACCTGGCGCGCATTGACGTTTACCTCCACCTGCAGCTGAGGGTTCTCGACGGGGCCGTCATTTACTTTGCCGACGTTCGGGCTTTCGAAGGACAAGTCCTTGATGTATTGGCCCATGACACGGATGTTAGGCTGGGCTTTTGCAGTAGCCTGGTCACTTGGCGAACTCGTTTCATCGACCATAAAAGAACCTGCGATAACTGGTTTCGACCTTCACCAAGCCATTGGCTAACACGCAGCGGTACTCGCCGCAATCGAGCCAGATCGTCATCTCTGGCTTGGCCCAGGATCACGGTTTGGATTGACGGGCTTCTCATCGATACGTTCAAATTCGCCGTCGATCACAGGGCCTCGACCTGGCGCGTTGCTTTTGCGCGGTTGGGCGTCTTCTGACGGCTGCGCACTGGATCGGCGCTGTCCTTCACCACCAAAGGGCCATCCCATTGCCTCGCCCGCCATCCGCTTCAGTAGCCATTCTCCAATCAAGGTCCGTAGTTGAGGTATGAGGAATATCAGGCCTACACAATCGGTGATCGGTCCAGGAGCGATGAGCAGCAAGCCCGCGAAGATCAGCATGGCCGTATTCATGACGGCTGCAACTGGCGGCTCGCCGTCGGCGAAGTTCTTCATCCCCCGCCTGATGGCTGTGAGGCCCTGATATTGCAGGATCGCCACGCCAAGCAGTGCGGTTGCAACAACGAGCGAGATTGTCGGCCAAAAGCCGAACCGTTGCCCAAGCTTGATCAGCAGTGCCAGCTCGAGCAACGGCAGCGCGATAAAAAACAGAAGCAATGCAAACCGCATGGGAGCGACCTTGGCGTTAAGCCGAAAGTTAAGGCTGCCGGGGACGTAGCCTACCGCAAGCGAGGTTCCCGCCGATATCTCATTAAGGTTGGCTTCGCCATAGCAATGTCCTAAGTTTGAGGCCCTGTCGCAATGCCGCGCCGAAACTGTTTGCCGAATAAACCGTTTGGCTCCATTACCTCTGGATCGGCAGGCGCTGCGATCATATATCATGTCAGTTGCACTGCTTGCTTGAGAAAGCCCTATCCCAATGGATGGCCAAATTAATATTCTGACGTTGTTATCACTGATCATCGCGGTGATCGTGATCTTCAAGCTGAGAAGCGTACTTGGTCGACGTACGCCGGAGGATGAAGCACGAATCGACAAGCGGATGCGCGCTGAGCAAGCGGAACGCCAAGCGGCCGCTGCGCAAGAAAAGGTCGTGACATTGCCCCGTCGCGGAGCGGAAGTTCCGCCGTCGCCGGCTGGAGCCGAAGCTGGCGTTGCCGAAGCGGAAGCACGCATGAAGGCCTACGCAGGTGGAGATGCTGCAATCGAGCGCGGCTTGTTGCAGTTGTCGCAGACTGACTCGAGCTTCGATCCGAAGCATTTTGTCGACGGTGCCAAGCAGGCTTACGAGATGATCGTGACCGCCTTCGCGGAAGGTAATCGCAAGATCCTGAGGGATTTATTGAGCAAAGAGGTTTTTGAAGGTTTTGCGAGCGCCATCTCGGAACGCGAGAGCCGCGCAGAGCAAATCGATCAGAGCTTTGTAGGTATCAACAAGGCCGACATCGTCGAGGCAGAGGTCAAGTCGGGGTTGGCACAGCTGACCGTGAAGTTCGTCAGTCAGTTGATCTCGGCTACCCGCGACAAGTCAGGCACGGTGATTACCGGCGATCCGCAAAAGATCAAAGAAGTGACCGACATCTGGACGTTCGCGCGCGATGTTTCATCGCGTAACCCAAACTGGCGTCTAGTTGCGACACAATCGCAGAATTGATCGGTTGGGACTGCAGGCGGCGATGCCGGAGGCGGATCAACATTGTTGCAGCGCACTCTGGCCCTTGTTGTTGGCGTCCTCACAACGGCGGTCGTCGCCACCGTCCTGCCGATTTATGGACAATCGAGGACCGCGACGGGTGGGGCCGTGAAGAATACCTTGCCCGCGTTTGTGCCAGTGTCCTTTAGCGATCTGCCAGGCTGGCAACAAGACGACCACTTGGCAGCGCTCAAAACGTTCCTGAAATCGTGCGATATTATAATTGCCGCATCGAAATCCGCCAACAAGGGTGGTGTCGCGCCGACCACACCTGCGCTGCTGAGCGCCTGCGACGAAGGCCTGCGGCTCAACATTAAAAGTCTCACGGCAACGGGGGCTAGGTCATTCTTTGAAACGCATTTCACGCCTCATAGAATTGAGCATAACAGTCCCGCAGGGCTACTGACGGGCTATTACGAACCGGTGATCGCCGGATCGCGAAGGCCGACCCCGAAGTTTTCGATCCCGATATACACGCGGCCGCCAGATCTTGTGAACCTTGTTGAGGAAAGTCAGCGCGGCGCGAAGGATGGAACGTTAACCCATGCGCGCAAGACGGCTACGGGGACTGAGCCCTATGCGACGCGCGCCGAGATCGAACAGGGTGCGTTGCAGGGCAAGGGCCTCGAGCTGATGTATCTTGCCAGTTCGGTGGATGCGTTTTTCATGCAAATCCAAGGATCTGGCCGCATCAAGTTACCGGATGGCTCGATGGTGCGGGTGAGTTACGATGGAAAAAACGGCCACCCTTACACGTCGATAGGGCGTCATTTGATCGACAGCGGGCTTTTACCAGCGGATAAAATGTCGCTTGCAGCACTAGGTGATTGGCTGAAAGCGGATCCAGAACGCGGCAGACGCGTCATGTGGCAAAATAAATCGTATGTCTTCTTCCGTGAGCTTAAGGGAAAAGAATCGGAGGGTGCACTTGGTGTGCTGCACATTCCGCTGACAACCGGGCGATCGCTCGCAGTCGATGCCGGTGTACACGCAATCGGAACGCCCGTTTATGTCAGTGCACCAACGCTCATGCACGCGTCGAAGACAGGCGGCTATCATCGATTGATGGTGGCGCAGGACGTTGGATCGGCGATCAAAGGGCCGGAGCGCGGAGATATTTATTTCGGAACCGGGGACGCCGCTGGAAAGCTTGCCGGCGTCACGAAACATCCCGCCTCCTTTCTTGTTCTGTTGCCGCACGGGCTGACAACACAGGCAGCCGTTATCGGAAGTGGCAAGCCTGCAAATACGACGCAGCCAGCCACCGCATCCTCTAGCTCACATCCATCGTCCCGTGCCGAGCCATGAAACGGCGTGGCAAGGACGGACTTTCGAGTGAAGACGAGGCATTGTGGGCCCACGTCGCCCGATCGGTCACACGCATGGAGCAAAGACGTCGAGCCAACCGGCCGGGACGTGCCGATGACGAGACGGACGTTCATCCTAAGCGCTTGAAAGCTGCGACTGGTACTATTTCGAAGGTGACAACCGGCCTGACACACCCAGCACCAGCGGTGCGACCGCCGATACGATCACCTGGGCCCGGCACCATTGAGCCCCGCAAGGCCAAGCGGGTCGCCAAAGGCCGCGATGAGATCGAGGCGCGGATTGATTTGCACGGCATGCGTCAGGCAGAAGCGCACGGCGTGTTGCGCGGTTTTCTGATGCGCGCACATCAGAGCGGTCTGCGGATGGTGCTCGTGATCACGGGCAAAGGTCGAGCAGACGATCACGATCGGCACGCTCCATTCGTTATGTTTCAGGATCGCGATCGAGGTGTGCTGCGGCGCAACGTGCCGCGCTGGCTCGCCGAGCCCGAGTTGCGTTCGATTGTCGTCGGCCACACCAATGCTCACGTGAAACACGGCGGCGATGGCGCGTTCTACGTGCAACTGCGCAACCGCGACAAGCATCGAGGCTGAGTTATCGTCGCGTGGGTTGGGCTAGACGGGGCTTGCCGGTCGTAACCCAACCACTTCGATGCTATCTGAAAGTGGGGTTACGGACGCGAGAGAGTGTCCTAAACCAACCTACGCATCGTCCTTCGGTTCGTCTTCCGGCTTGCTGCCATCGTCAGGCGGGATGATTACGGTAACGCGGCCAGCCGCGATGTCGACTTGAGGCACATTAGCTTCGGCAAACGGCACGAACTCGGTCTTCAACGTGCCATCAAATTGGATCTCAAGGAGGTCCCCGGCGCCGAAGTTCTCGACGGCCGTGATGCGCCCCATGTGCGAGCCAGCTGGATCGACAGCTTCGAGCCCGATCAGATCGTTGTAGAAGTATTCGCCGGCTGCCGTTTCGCCCAACGCCAAGCGTGGCACATGAAGGGCAGTGCCTTTGAGCGCCTCTGCTGCATTGCGATCCGCTACGCCAGCAATGCGCACAACGACGCCCTTCGGCGTCACCCGAACGACCTTGAGCTTGTACGACTTCGTGCCGGTGGCGTCAGTCAACGGTCCGTAGGCTTCGATGTCGGCCGGGTCGCTGGTGTAGGTCTTGATCACGACCTCGCCGCGGATGCCATGCGCACCCGCAACGTGACCGAGGAGAACGCGTTTTTGGGCGTCAGGCATTTTTCACCGGCGCTGACCTTAAATGTCGGATCGGGACACGAGGCGCAGTTCGCGTGTTAAAAACCCTTACGCGATGGATTCCCGGGACGAGCCCGGGATGGTAGCGGTAGGGTGGTGCCAGCGCGGATACGAGGCTGACAATCACTTCAGGCTTAAGCTGCGGCGGGAGCTTCCTTGGCTTTGGCTTCGGCCTTGGCGGCTTCGGCTTTCTCGCGCTCGACGCGCTTCTTCTTTGGCAATGCCTTCTCGGGATTGACCGGGGCGGTCCGCTTCATCAGGCCGTTGGCATCCAGGATACGCGCGACGCGATCCGACGGCTGGGCGCCAACCGACAACCAATACTTTGCGCGCTCGACATCGAGCTTAACGCGGGCTTCGTCGGTTTTCGGCAGCATCGGGTTAAAGGTGCCGATCTGCTCGATGTAGCGGCCATCGCGCGGCGAGGCGCTATGGGCGACGACGATGTAATAGTAAGGGCGCTTCTTCGCGCCGCCGCGTGACAGGCGGATCTTGGTGGACATTGGTCGTCTCCTGGTTGGTTAAAATTATGCGCTGATTTGTGACTGCTGAAGTTGGCGTAACGCGCCGACCAACTCCCGCTAGAAATTCATTTTTTCTTTCCCGGCAATCCGGGGAGGCCAGGGAAGCGCGCGCCACCTAGACCAGGCAACCCGTCACTGCCGCCGAGACCGGGAAGCCTGGGTATGCCACCTGGCATCGGTGGCATGCCCTTCGGCATCTCGCCCTTTTTCAGGCTTTCGATCATCTCTGGCGTGAAGTCGGAGGATTGCGGCATACCGCCACCGCCCATGCCGCCGCCGCTAAGCCCGAGCATGCCGGCCATCTTGCCCATCATGCCTTTGTTCTTGCCCATCGCCTTCATCATGTCGGCCATGTCCCGGTGCTGCTTTAACAGCCGGTTGATCTCCTCGACCTTGGCACCGGCGCCGGCAGCGATCCGGCGCTTCCGTTTGCCATCCAACATCTTCGGCGCGCGGCGCTCCTTCGGTGTCATCGACATGATGATCGCATGCTGACGCTTCAGCATCTTTTCGCCAACGCCGGTGTCGGCCATCTGCGACTTGAGCTTGGCGACGCCCGGCATCATGCCCATGATGCCGCCGAGCCCGCCCATCTTTTCCATCTGCTTGAGCTGATCAGCCATATCCTGCAGATCGAACCCACCCTTCTGCATTTTGGCAGCCATCTTCGCCGCTTGATCGGCATCGACGACACCGGCAGCCTTCTCGACAAGGCTCAGGATGTCGCCCATGCCGAGGATGCGATTGGCGATGCGGTCAGGATGGAAATCCTCGAGCGCGTCCCACTTTTCGCCAACGCCCATCAGCTTGATCGGGCGGCCGGTGATGGCGCGCATCGACAGTGCCGCGCCGCCGCGACCGTCGCCGTCGACGCGCGTCAGTACGATGCCCGTGACGCCGAGGCGGCCTTCGAACGCTTTCGCCGTGTTGACGGCGTCCTGGCCGGTGAGCGCGTCCGCAACGAGCAGTGTTTCGTGTGGCATAGTTGCGGCTTTGACAGCGGCCACTTCCTCCATCAGCACTTCGTCGATCGTCGTGCGGCCGGCAGTATCGAGCAGCACCACATCGAAGCCGCCGAGCCGGGCCGCTTCCATAGCGCGCCTGGCGATGTCGAGCGGCTGCTGGCCAGCTATGATCGGCAAAGTCTCGACTCTGGTCTGCTCGCCCAGCACGCGAAGCTGTTCTTGAGCCGCCGGACGCCGCGTATCGAGCGACGCCATCAGGACCTTCTTTCGGTCCCGATTGGTCAAGCGGTAGGCGATCTTGGCGGTTGTAGTGGTCTTGCCGGAGCCCTGCAGGCCGACCATCAATATCGCGACCGGTGGCTGCGCGATGAGGTCGATCGGCTGGGCATTGGAGCCGAGCATCGCGACCAGCTCATCGTAGACGATCTTGACCACCATCTGGCCGGGCGTCACTGACTTGATGACGTTCTGCCCGACGGCTTTCGCCTTCACCTTGCCGGTGAATTCCTTGACCACATCCAGCGCAACGTCAGCTTCGAGTAGCGCGCGGCGAACCTCCCGCATCGCTTCCGTCACGTCCGCTTCGCTCAACGCACCGCGGCGCGTGAGTTTATCGAGGACGCCGGATAAGCGTTCGGAGAGGGACTGGAACATGGTGAGCTAGCCTTTTAGTCGTATCAAGCGCCGGCAACCTTCATGGCCTGGAAGTCGACCATGACGTGTTCCTGATATGGTTTGCGCGAGCTCAATCGGCCATACCAATGCTCGACATTACCAAGGGCGGGCCGTTCTAAGGCCAAGTTGAAATAGCGGTACATCATCGTGCCCACGGCGATATCGGCCATCGTCAGTTGGTCGCCGCAGATGAAGGTGCGGCCATCCAGATGGCGGTCGAGGATGCCGAGCTTGTCGCCGGCACGCTTTGCGGCCGCTGCAATGCCAGCCGTGTCGCGATCCTTGGCGGCGGTGCGGATCATGCCCAAAAAGCATACGCCAATGATATCGCGATATAATTCCGTGATCGACCATTCCATCCACTGATCGGCGCGGGCATAGGCGTGACGTCCTTCGGGAGCCAGCGTGCCGCGTCCATACTGCTCCGAGAGATAGCGCAGGATGGCGCTCGATTCCCAAAGCGTGAATCCGTTGTCGTCGAGGACGGGCACAAGGCGGTTCGGGTTCAATCTACCGAATTCAGGTGTGTCGAGTTTGCCGAAGGCGGCACCGGCGTCGATGCGCTCGTGCGGCAGCCCGAGCTCGCCAACGGCCCACATGACCTTTTGCACGTTGACTGAAGTCTTGCGTCCCCAAATCTTCAACATTGCGCTAACTCCTTCGCACAAAGCAGTTTATCACCCGAGAGCGCAACGCGCTGACGGATGTTGACCCCCAAGCCTCCCGGGTTATGCGGCGTGCAAACCCATGTGCAAGGCGGCGGCTCGATGGTTCGGGCCGTAATGATTGGACGGTTCAATGCTCCAGGAAGCCGCGCATGTCAAACAAATAGCCGTCGTCTCGGCCTGCTAGAACGGCAGAATGCTCGCTTAAAACCGAGCTGATTCGTGGCATACTCGACGGATCGTCACTCGAAGGCGCGTCTGTCATTTAACAGGCAGGCGAAATCTGGGAGGATGTCATGACCAGACGCACGACGCGGGTCCTTTGGGGGTTGATCGGTCTGTGTTTGTTCGCGGGCGGGGCGATCAGTGTTGCCTTGTTCATTGGGCCTCCCGATTGGGCCCGATCCGTGGATCTGCGAAGACTTGAAGTTCTGCTTGACGGCATGGCCCTGCTGTTTTGGATGCTGGTATTCGCGTTCTATTGGGCCAACAAGAAGGACTGATCGCAGAGTTCATCGAATTGAGCGATTGTCAGCGGCGTGCAGCTTCGCCATATAACGTTGCATGACGCAACGCGCCGCCAGCGACCCACTGTCCTTCAGCAAGATGAACGGCCTCGGGAACGAGATCGTCGTTGTCGATTTGCGTGGGACCAAGCGCGTCATTACTGCGGATGAAGCACGCGCCATCGCGGCCGATCCGTTGTCGCGGTTCGATCAGTTGATGGTGCTACATGACGCCAAAACTCGCGGCACTGAAGCGTTCATTCGGATTTACAATACCGATGGCTCAGAGGCCGAGGCGTGCGGCAATGGCATGCGCTGCGTTGGTTGGATGACCCAAAAAGCAACTAAGCGTCAGCACTTCAAATTCGAAACGCTTCCTGGCATTTTGGATGTCGCGGTTGGAGGGCAAGACCGCATCACCGTCGATATGGGCGAGCCGCGGTTTGCTTGGAACGAGATTCCACTTGCCGAGCCCTTCCACGATACACGGCGCATCGAATTGCAAATCGGACCGATCGACAATCCTATCCTGCACTCGCCCTCAGTTGTGAACGTCGGCAATCCGCATGCCGTGTTTTGGGTCAAGGACGTCGCAATTTATGATCTTGGCCGGTTTGGTCCGATGCTGGAAAACCATCCTATTTTCCCTGAACGAGCGAATATATCCCTCGCCCGCGTCACCTCACCAATCTCGATCACTTTGAGAACCTGGGAGCGCGGCGCCGGCTTGACTCGCGCCTGTGGTTCGGCTGCCTGTGCGGCAGCCGTGCTCGGCGCGCGCACGAAGCGAACGGATCGCAAAGTTACGGTGACCGTTCCTGGTGGTCAGTTGGAAATCGAATGGACAACAGCAAACCGGATCTTGATGGCTGGTCCGGCGACTGAAGAATACGCAGGCGTGTTCGATTTTTCGCTTGGCCGAGCGCAGCGGTTGAATTGAACCCATGCGCGAACCAACAATCATTACGCTGGGGTGTCGGCTCAATGCTTATGAGTCGGAAGTTATGCGCCAGCATGCGGCCGCGGCGGGGTTGAGTGATACCGTCATCGTGAACACTTGCGCAGTTACTGCCGAGTCCGTTCGCCAGGCGGGCCAACAAATCCGGCGGCTGCGACGGGAAAACCCGGCGGCACAAATTATCGTAACCGGCTGTGCCGCACAGATCGAGCCGCAACGGTTCGCCGCCATGCCTGAAGTCGACCGCGTGATCGGCAATGCGGAGAAGATGAAGGCTTCGACATTCGCGGGGATTGCGACCGGTGCCAGCGAGCGCGTTGTCGTCAACGATATCATGAGCGTGCGTGAAACGGCCTCACACCTGATCGATGGATTTGGGGTGCTGCCGCGCGGCTATGTGCAGGTGCAGAACGGCTGCGATCATCGATGCACATTTTGCATCATCCCCTTTGGCCGGGGGGCTTCACGATCGGTGCCGGCCGGCGAAGTCGTCGCGCAGGTGCGGCGACTGGTCGAAAACGGTTGCGGCGAGATTGTTCTGACTGGCGTTGATATCACGTCATACGGCCCGGATTTACCTGGCGATATGACGCTTGGCCGTCTCGTTCGAAGTGTGCTGAAACACGTGCCCGAACTAAGGCGCCTTCGACTGTCATCGATCGATCAGACCGAGATCGATCGCGATCTGTTAGATGCCATCGTCAGCGAGCCAAGGCTGATGCCGCACCTCCATCTGTCGATGCAGTCCGGCGACGACATGATCTTGAAGCGCATGAAGCGGCGGCATCTTTCCGCGGACGCGATTGGCTTTTGCCGCGAGGTGCGACGGTTACGCCCGGACATTGTCTTCGGCGCGGATCTGATCGCCGGCTTTCCGACGGAAACGGAAGAGATGTTCCAGAATACGCTTCGCATCGTTGATGAGTGCGAACTGACGTTTCTGCACGTGTTTCCATATTCCCCCCGAAGGCAAACGCCGGCCGCGCGCATGCCTCAATTGCCGAAAGCGGAGGTGAAGCAACGCGCGGCCCGTTTGCGCGCCAAGGGCGGTGGTGTGCTGCGCACTTACTTCGGTTCGCTGAAGGGCGTGACGACCGAAGTCATGATGGAGAACGCTCGCGTTGGTCGCACGGCTCATTTTGCCGAAGTAGAGATCGGACGGTCTCAACAGTGTGAAGCGGGTAGCTTCAGACTGATAAAAATCAACGGTCACGACGAGCGGCGTCTCAGCGGCACGGTTGCTACATGACAGATGCACCGAAGAAGCCCGGCTTGATGGGCCGGTTGTTTGGTCGTGCCGCGCCAAGCACCGTCGCGACGGCCGATGATGCGAAGGTCGACACTGTAGAAATGGCTGGGCCTGATGAGCCTGCGCTGGAAATGAAGCCCGAACCCAGGAAGGGCTGGTTTGCTCGTCTGACATCCGGCCTTTCGAAGACGTCGTCCAAGCTTGCGGAAGGCATCACCGGCGTTTTCACCAAGCGCAAGCTTGATGCAGAAACGTTAGGCGACCTCGAAGATGTGCTCATCCAAGCCGACCTCGGCGTCGAGACAGCGTCGCGGATAACCGCCGCGCTGTCGAAAAATCGCCTCGATAAGACGATCACGCCTGAAGAAGTTCGTGAGGTGCTCGCCAGCGAGGTCGAGCGGGTGCTGGAACGTGTAGCTAAGCCACTGATGATTAACGCCAGTCATAAGCCTCACGTTATTTTGGTCGTCGGCGTCAATGGCGGCGGCAAGACCACGACGATTGGTAAACTGGCCAGCCAATATCGCGCCGAGGGTCGTAAGGTGGTGCTCGCTGCAGGAGATACGTTCCGAGCCGCTGCGATCGATCAACTGAAGGTTTGGGGCGAGCGAACCGGGGCCATCGTCATCGCGGGGAACGTCGGCTCCGATTCGTCGGGTCTCGCATTCGACGCGATGCGGGAAGCACGCGAACAGTCTGCCGACGTGCTGATTATCGATACGGCCGGCCGGCTGCAAAACAAGCAAGCCCTGATGGAAGAACTCGAGAAGGTCATTCGTGTCATTCGCAAGGGCGACGCAAGCGCACCCCATGACGTCGTACTAGTACTCGATGCGACGACCGGCCAGAACGCAATGTCGCAGGTGGATGTGTTTCGCCAGCGGTCGGGCGTTACGGGCCTTGTTATGACAAAATTGGACGGTACCGCCCGCGGTGGAATTCTGGTGGCGATCGCCGCCAAGCATGGTCTTCCTGTTCATGCCATCGGCGTCGGTGAAGGTGTAGATGATCTGCACAGCTTCAATGCGGCAGAGTTTGCGCGCGCGATTGCGCTCGGATAAGAGGCCTGTCGGGGTGACGGACGCAGCGGTTCAAAGTTGTGCCGATGGCAAAAGGGACGAGCGACAACAATGAATTGGTTAAAGCGCCACTATCCGTTCAATGCTGAGCAGTCGATCAATATACTTAGTGAGTTCGGTCCACTTGTCACAATGTTCGTGGTTAATGGCGCCTTTGGCATCACGGCTGGCACATATGCGTTGATTGGGGCGACCTTGATAGCGATCGCGGCAATGATGTGGGTCATGGGCCGTCCGCCAATCTTTCCGTTGATTGCGAGCGCGGTCACCATCACATTCGGAACACTGACGATCGTGACCGGTGACAGCATGTGGGTGCAGATCAAAGTCACTATTTTCAATATGCTGTTCGCGCTCTTCCTATTTTACGGCCTGTATACCGGAAGAAGTTTTTTCAAGTACGTGTTCGACAAGACCTTCCATTACACCCAGGAGGGCTGGAACAAATTCACGTGGAACTTTGCGTGGTTTTTCGTATTGACGGCGGTTGCGAATGAGCTGGTTCGTCAAGGCTTCGCGCATGCCAACTACAGTATTGGCTCTTACCGGCTCGACAGCGTGAACATTTGGATCCTATTCAAACTGTTTATCGTTATGCCCGTAAGCGGTATCTTTGCATGGTGGCAGACATTGATAATGCACAAATACCGCTTGCCCGTGCGCTCGAGCGATAGTCCGGCGGAATAGCGGATTGGTACCACGGTTGGATTGGCGATCTCGTATTTGGAATGAGAATTGAAGTGACGGAGTGTGAACATGCTTGACGCCAATCAAAAGGTGCCGGTCCCATCCTCCGATCCGGATTTCGATTCCAAGCAGCTACTGAAGATGCTGGTCGAGCTTGGCCCGCTGGTGGTTTTCTTTATTGCAAACGCAACCACAAAAAACATCTTTTGGGGCACCGGTGCATTCATGGTTGCAACGGCGATCGCGCTCGTCGCCTCGCGCACACTGTTCGGGCGCCTTCCGATGATGCCGATGATTTCCGGTATCTTCGTCTTAGTTTTTGGCGGCCTTACTCTTTGGTTACAGGATGCGCTATTCATTAAATTGAAGCCCACTATTGTAAATACACTCTTTGCATTGATACTGCTCGGGGGTTTAGCATTTGGCCAGTCGCTGCTGCGTTATGTTTTAGGTGATGTTTTCAAACTTACTTCTGTCGGGTGGCGGATGCTTACGTTGCGTTGGGCGATGTTTTTTCTCGTCCTTGCCGCGCTTAACGAGATCGTTTGGCGCAATTTCTCGGAAGATTTTTGGATCGCCTTCAAAATGGTCGGCGTCATGCCTTTGACCATCATATTCGGAGTAGCACAACTTGGCCTTCTAAGGCGCTATTCGTCAGTTGGGCCAACGCTCTGACTACATACATTCCTGCCAATGATGCAATTAGGCACATTCTTTCTCGGGATTAAAACGATTTGCATGAAAACAACTGAAAATTTTCGTTGCTGTACTGGACGACGTTAGAAAAATCAGATCATCTAGAGCCAGCGATGGTCCTTCGCTGAATTGGAAACAGTTCAATCGCAGGTTGCAAACCTGTTTGAGCTGTATCTGTGTTCACTTCATCACGCTCTGGAGAAACGACACAAAAGCCATGTCAAAAGACAAATCTGCTGAACGCCTCGAGCGATCACCGATCCATCTCTTACATCGCGCCGGGCAATGCGCTGGTGACATTTTCCAATCTGAGATGTCGACTGGTGATCTAACGCCCCGTCAATTCGCCGTCCTGGTGACGGTTGCGCACCACGAAGGTCTCAGTCAAACGAACCTCGTTGATCGAACGGGCATTGATCGCTCAACGCTCGCCGACATAATCCGCCGGATGCTGAAAAAAGGATTGATTCAACGCCGGCGCACGAAAGAGGATGCACGGGCCTATGCGGTTCGGCTGTCCGATGAAGGCTGGAAAGTCTTGAAGTCCGCCGAGCCACTGGCAAAGCGAATCGACGACAAAATCATGGCGGCGCTTCCAGGAACCAGTCGTGAGCGCTTCTTGCAGGATCTAAACGTTATCGTGGCAGCGCTGGGAACGGCCTCACCGGTTGTTCCGACAGGCAAGACCAAGAACTGAACTCGCGTTTCCCACCAACTATGCGGCCGGTCCCGCAATGAGCCCATTTGCGACGGAACCGACAACGAATCGGACCTGTCTTTGGGTCTCGCCGTAGTCAAAATTTCCGAGTTTGCTATCCAGCGAAATAACGACAATGCCGTGCACTGCAGCGAACAGTGCGCGGGCATTGCTCGCCCTTAGCGCTACATCTGCGATCGTGTTTTCGAGAACCGTTTCTACTAAGGCAAACAGGGTACCTTGGCGTTCGCGATACCATGACGGCACTTCCGCACCTGGAGCCATTTGATGGTCGAATACGGCGCGCCACGCCTTGTCGTGCGTACTGGCAAATTCGAGATATTCGAGTGCCAATGCTAACAGTCGATCGCTCATCGGCGCGGCGCTTGCAGCCTCATTTGCTCGCGCCAGTTCATCTCGCAAGGCGTCTAAGGTGCAGGCATTGGCCTCGATAATGAGGAGATCCAGGCCGCCGAATACATTATAGAGCGTGCCGACCGCGCAGCCGGCTTCTTGTGCGACCCGTCGCGCTTGAACCGCTGCAAGCCCTTCCGTCGATATGATGCGATTGGCAATTTCCAGCATGTGGTCGCGCATTTTGGTGCGGTAGGATCCCGGCTTCGGTCTCTTCATTTTTGCTCCGATTTTGCCGTGTTGCAGTCGCGACCAGACCTCGCGCGTTCGCGCCTCTAGGGTTACCGCAATTCCTGTCGAAGCGCGAGTGAGCATAGTTCATTGAATGTTGACCCGTTGACGCGCCGTGTGGCCAGCATGCACGCTGCGGCCTTCCAGAGAGCTATCGGCCGAGGGTAAAATGACAACGACGAAAACCGGGACCAGCGCCACGTGCGTTGCAGCCGTCACGGCTTTGAATACGGCGATCGCGGCCGCCAATCCCAAGTTGCGAGCATTTGTGATGGCCATGCCCGAGACCGCGTTGGCGGAGGCGGAAGCAGTGGATCGCCGCGCCGCGGCTGGTAATCCAGCGCGAACGCTTGAGGGTGTTTGTGTGGGCATCAAAGATATCATCGACGTCGCAGGCCTGCCGACCGGGGCTGGTTCGCTTACCCGCAAGGATGTGCCGCCCGCTGAAGCGGATGCTCATGTGGTCACCAAGCTGCGCATGGCCGGCGCAATCGTTCCAGGCAAGACTCACACGGTCGAATACGCGTTCGGGGGGTGGGGAACGAACGTTACGGTCGGAACGCCTTGGAACCCTTGGGATGAAGAGATCCAACGCACCCCCGGGGGATCATCGAGCGGCTCCGGCGCAGCCGTCGGTGCCGGAATACTATCTGCTGCACTCGGTACCGATACTGGCGGCTCGGTGCGGTTGCCTGCTGCGTTCTGCGGCTGCGTGGGTCTCAAGACATCGATCGGCCTCGTCGGGCGCTCGGGCGTCGTACCGCTGGCCGATTCCTTCGACACGATCGGTCCGATTGCCAAGGACGTTGCAACTGCTGCTCGGATACTCAGTGCCATGCAGGGTGAAGATCCACGCGACGAGACCACCTTCGGCATCAGGCGTGCAGATCCGTTGGAGGGTCTCGAAACTGGCGTGCGCGGTATGCGGTTCGCCCGGCTAGCCGCTTCCGACATGCCGCAGACGACAGCCGACATGTCGCGCGCGTTCGACAAGGCGCTTGGCCAATTGTCCGAAGCGGGTGCGACGATAGTGCCGTTCGCCCTTCCGGCGTCGCTGCACGAGATCACCAGATTCTGCGGACGCATCATGGCAGTCGAGGCGTACACCCACTACCACCAGTTCGTCGACGACCCGCAATCGTCGCTGCACGAAAACATCCGTGCCCGCATGGCGCCGGGAGCAAAGATCCTCGCTTCCGATTGGCTGGACATGCGCGCCGCATGGAAGCGCGAGGGGCAACGTTTCCTGAGGGCAATGGACCGCTTTGATGCGCTGCTGCTGCCGACGACGCCATTCACGGCGCACCCGGTGGCGACGGTCGACGAAGCGCTGAGTCCCGGTGGTCACACCCGGTTCGTGAACTACCTTGAACTGTGCGGATTGTCGGTACCGATGTCGGTTGCGCCCGATGGCTTACCGACCAGCTTGCAGATTGTCTGCCGGCGCTTCGACGACCCGCTCGCGTTGCGCATCGGCCGGACGTTCGAGCAGGCACGGGGAATGTTTCCCAAGCCCACTGTCTGGTGGTGACCGCACAAAGGCTGCGGTTTGAGCCGAAAATCGATCAGGGTTCTGGAGGCCGGGCCGTTTTTTGCAGCTCACCTTATCCAATGTCCCATGTTGCAACGTATCTTCTGGAACGACAGGGGATGATTGAGGGTCACGAGCAATGTCCGACAGAACATCGAGAACATCATTTACATCGGTGCTCAGCAGCTTGGTGTCCGAGGGTGGACTAACGGTCGAGCGCAGTCGGGCCTATGGAGCACACCCTCGGCACACGCTCGATATTTACCGCGCGGGGCGTGAGAGTAGAACCGCGCCGATCGTACTGTTCTACTATGGTGGCGGCTGGATTTCGGGCGAGCGCGCGACGTACGCATTCGTCGGGTCGGCACTGGCGGCCAATGGTGTCACTACTGTGGTTGCCGATTACCGCTTGTTCCCGCAAGTCAAGTACCCGGCATTCAACCAGGATGCAGCGCTCGCCTATGGCTGGACGCATGCCAATGTCGCCAACGGCGGCCGGCGGCCGATCATCTTGATGGGCCATTCGGCGGGCGCGCATATCGCGTCGCTCGTAACGCTCGACGCGCGTTATCGCCGCGCTGTCGCGTCGGACTATCCAGCGCCGGCAGCACTCATTGGTTTGTCGGGGCCCTACGGTTTCGATCCGACCACATGGAATTCAACTAAAGCGATTTTCGCGACCGCTTCGTCGGCCGATGATGCGCGGCCAGCGGCACACGCTCGCAATGGCGGTCCGCCGACACTGCTCATTCATGGCGCTGACGATACGGTGGTCGAACCGATCGCGGCCGACATGATGGAGCAGGCGTTGAAGACATCACACACGCCTGTCACCAAGCGGATCTACCCGGGGATCGGACATTCGGGCTTGATCATGACATTTGCGCAACCGCTCCGCTGGCGCGCGCCACTGCTGGAAGATGTGCTGAAGTTTGTCCGAACCGTGCAATAGGCTTGCTTGCCATTGCGGCCATCGCCACGCGGCTGCAAACACTAGCACTTGCCGCTCGTGGAACCTGCGATCTCAGTGCCGGAAGTGGCGCATGCTGGTGAAGACCATGGCCAGGCCGCGCTCGTCGGCGGCTTTGATCACTTCGTCGTCGCGCATGGAGCCGCCGGGTTGGATCACGGCTGTTGCCCCGGCCTTTGCAGCCGCGATCAAGCCGTCGGCAAATGGGAAGAATGCGTCGGATGCGACCACAGCGCCCTTTGCCAGCGTCTCCGGCAGTCCCGCTGCCTTTGCCGCTTCAGCAGCTTTCCAAGCTGCGATCCTCGAACTATCGATGCGGCTCATTTGGCCAGCGCCGATGCCGACGGTGGATCCGTCTTTAACGTAAACGATCGCATTTGACTTCACATGCTTGGCGACCTTGAACGCAAACTGCATATCGGCGAATTCAGCTTCGGTCGGTTGGCGCTTGGTGACAACCCTCAAAGGCGCCGCCTCGACGATAGCGTTGTCGCGCGACTGCACCAGAAGGCCACCGGCGACGGATCGCACCGTGATCCCGCTGGCGGCCGCATCGGGCAGCCCACCCGTTGTCAGCAATCGCAAATTCTTCTTCGACGCAAAGATTACTTTCGCTTCGGGCGTGGCATCCGGCGCGATCACGACCTCGGTAAAAATCTTGGTGATCTCCTCTGCCGCCTCTGCATCGATGGTGCGGTTGAGCGCGATGATGCCGCCAAATGCGCTAACGGGATCGCAGCGCAGCGCCGCAAGGTAAGCGGCCTTCGAAGTTATTCCGTGCGCCGCACCACATGGGTTCGCGTGCTTGATGATCGCGACCGCCGCACTCTTGGCCGGATCGAACTCAGCGACGAGCTCGAACGCCGCGTCGGTGTCGTTGAGGTTGTTGTATGACAGCTCCTTGCCTTGATGCTGAATCGCTGTCGCAATGCCGCGGCGTTGTTCCTGAGTCTTGTAGAAGGCAGCCCACTGATGCGGGTTTTCGCCATATCGCAACTCTTGAACGAGATGCCCGCCGAACGCCCGCCACGATGGCGCCGTCTGTCCGAGCTCAGTTGCAAACCACGTGCTGATGGCAGCGTCGTACGCAGCCGTGCGAGCATAAGCTTTAGCTGCGAGCTTCTTGCGCAGCGCGAGCGTTGTGGCGCCACCGTTGGCCTCAAGCTCGGCTTCGACAACCGAGTAATCGTCGGGCGAAACCACAACCGCGACACCGTCGTGATTTTTTGCCGCCGCGCGGATCATTGCCGGCCCACCGATGTCGATATTCTCGATACAGTGATCGTAAGCCGCGCCCGCCGCGATCGTCGCCTCGAACGGGTACAGGGTTACGACCAGGAGGTCGATCGGTGCGATCCCATGCGTATCAGCCGCCGCGTCGTGCTCGGGGTTGCCTCGGATGGCGAGAAGCCCACCGTGCACCTTGGGATGCAGCGTCTTCACCCGGCCATCCATCATTTCGGGGAAGCCGGTGTGCTCCGATACATCAGTTACCGGCAAGCCAGAAGCCTTTAGCGCCGCCGCTGTGCCGCCCGTCGAGAGCAACACGACGCCGCGCGCGCTCAACTTTTGAGCGAACTCGATCAGTCCAGTCTTATCGGAAACGGAGATCAGCGCACGGCGCACTTTGGCAAGATCACTCATTCTGCTTGCTCCATACTCCAGCGCACTTCGCTTTCGCCGAAGGTCGCTCCGCGCAATACGATCTGAACGGACCGACGGGGGCCGGTGATTTCCGCGTAGTGCACACTGTCCTCGATCGAGAGCTGGGCGCCCGTCGCCTTGAAACGCCACCGCTGACCATCACCCAGCTTCAGATCGACCTGGTCGCTCGCCGGATCGGGAACACACTCAACGTTGACATCCAAATGAAAGTGGATCGCGAATGGCACATCCTGCGGCAGGCGGAGTTGCCCACGCTGGGGTCCCAGCCGATCGACACCGGCAAACCGTTTACCGTTCGCGTCGATTTCGATCCGGCGCCGGTGCAGCAACTTGAACCTGTGGAAATAGCCGTCGTGGAACGCTTCGACCTCGGCGGCGCTTTCGCTTTCGCGCAAACTATGGCGAACTCCATCCGGTCCGCTGATCGGCACGCCGCCGATCAAATCTTGCAGCCGCTCATTGCGCACGAGCCTCGACGACGATCTGCCACCAAGGCATACCGTATTGTGGCTAGCCGTCGCTCGCGCGGCCGCCGACCATTCTTCGTTGGCAGCGACGGGTGCACCGCCGTTGACGAAAATGGCATGTGCACCGGAGCTTACTTCAATGGATAAGCAGCCCGCATGCGCCAACCCCGCGAGCTCCAATTCCGGCGGGCTGCCTATGTCCATGAGAATGATGAGCGAGCCACGTTCCAGTCGCAGATACTTGGAATGGGAGGCGCTTGCCAACTTATCGTGCGGCCGATCGTCGTAAGCGAGCACGGTCGACAGCACATCGATCATGTGGGCAGACATGCCGTTGAAACGACCCAGGCGGCCATCTCCAAGCCGCATGTACTGGACCATCTTCAACATCCGCCGCACGGTATCGTCCAAACCGTCTGGTAGTTTGCGCTCGCGCGTGACAAAGCATTGCCGAAGAGGCAGGAAATCCAAGAGCAATTCGATCAGTGCGCCGGGGTTGCGGGTGATGTGACCGCCATCGGGCAAGATCTGTTTATCGAGTTCCGCTTTGAACGCTGCGCCCAAACCTTCAAGGTTATGATCGTGACCGGCGATGCACAGTGCGCCCATCAGCAACGCCGTCAGCGTTTCCAGGCGTTGTTGTCCTTCCGGCGCGTCACGCCAGGTGGCCGACATATAGACGAAATGATCGGCCAGACAGTCGGTAGTTGCATCGTACGTTGTCTGATCGATGCCATCGAGGATGAGCGGTGCATTCACGATCCAAGACATCATGCGGCGCCCTGCGACAGCCGGTTCCCAGACGATGGCTTTTGAGGGCCTACCATGCGCTCGTTGCCAGTCCGCAACCAGCGCGAGCGCGAAATCCCGCGCCCCGGCGTGTCCAGCCGCATAAAAGTGGCGCAGCCAACCGAAGCCGTGCAATTCTCGCGCCCAGGTTGGGCTCGGCGGCACCACATCGAATACGGATTGGCCTTCGAGCATCGCCACCGTCCCGGCAAGGCCGAAGTGGCCGAACTCGGCCTCACTGGGGAAACTTGGATCGCTGCTACGCAAGTCTTGTGGAACGATCAGCAGCTTGTCGGCGATCGGCGCTCCATAACGCCATTTCAGCATCGGTGATCGATTTAGCCGTGCGGATGCGGACCGGCACGACCGGTCGACCATAAGCTTCGCCAGCCGTGTTCGCTCGGCGAGCGTCAGCCGCGACATGGTTGAGTGATCCAATCCATGCCTGTTCGAATAAACTATGTGTGGGCTGCTAAACAAGGGCGGCAGGTGACAAGCCTGTGCATCAAGCGACCTTGATCAGTCGCGCCGCATAAAAGCCATCGAGCCCCGACAGTCCCGGGACTTCTGAGGGTGCGTGGAAAGGCAGGGTTCGAAGATCACCAACCTCGGTTATCCAGTCGCGATCGCCCCCAAATTCTTCGGCGCGGATCGGCTCGCGCTTAACCTGTGGATTGGCGGCTAGCAGGCGTTCGGTTTGCTCGATGCCTTCTTCCGGCTCCAGCGAGCAAGTGCAGAACACAATCGCCCCGCCAGCCTTTACCAAAGTCACCGCATGATCGAGCAATAGCGCCTGCAATGGCACCAGCTTCGCCATGTCGGTCGATCTCTTGAGGTGCAGGATATCGGGGTGGCGGCGGATGGTGCCGGTGGCCGAGCATGGCGCATCGAGCAGCACCGCATCGAACAGCTTAGCCGGTTGCCACTGTATCGCGTCGGCGGCAATGACTTCCGCCTTCAATGCGAGCCGCGCCAGATTGGCCGACAAGCGCGACAAACGTTCGGCGGATTGATCGACTGCGGTGACCAGCGCGCCGCTGGCAGCCAGTGCCGCCGTCTTGCCGCCTGGAGCCGCACAAAGGTCGGCGATGCGCTTGCCGGCAACATCACCTAGTAGCTTTGCAGGAAGCGCTGCGGCCGCATCTTGGACCCACCAACCGCCTTCGAGATAGCCCGGGAGGTCCTCGATGCGCCCTTCCGCTGACATCCGCAGCGAGCCTGTACGCAATACGGTTGCCCCCAAACGCGCGGCCCACCCAACGGGATCATCCTTCACACTGATATCGAGCGCGGCTTGCGCTAGGGAAGCTTCGGCAATTTTCAGCGCCGTCGTGTCGCCGTAGACTGAAACCCAGCGCTGCCACAGCCATGCTGGAATGTTCAAGCGTGCCGCTTCCGTTTGCGCGGCGATAATTTCGCGTCCGCGTTCCGAGGTCCGTCGCAATACCGCGTTGGCAAGTTTGCCAAAGCGACGCGCACCGCCGTCGTGCCGGCATTGCTCAACCGCGATATTGATAACCGCGTGCGGAGCCGAATCGAGAAACAAAAGCTGGGCAGCTGCCGTCAACAATATCGGGGTCAGGTTGCCGCGCTTATCGGGCAATGGTTTATCCAGAAACGTCGCGAGTACGGCTTCCAGCTGGCCTTGCCGGCGCAAAACAGTGGATGCGATCATCCGAGCCAGAGCCCGGTCGCGCGGCTCGAGGTCCCGGAACTGCGGCAGACCGTGAGCCTTGGCGATCGCATCGTCCAATGCGCGCCTGTCGCGCAGCACCGCCGCAATCAAAAGTACAGCTAGTTGCCGCGCCTGGAAGCCGGATGGCAATCGCACAACGCTTCCACCATGAACGCCAGTATAACCCATCGACTTCAACTCCAGGGCCCGCGCTGCGCGTCGCTGGCCCAGGGAGGCAACGGTCGACCGGTAGCCGGCGATACTGGGGGCAGGAACGTGCCCCCGCGCGAATCCTGGGCCATTCCCCACTCCTGCGCGAGCTTTTCGAGTTCGGCAACCCTGTTCTCAGTGCTCGGATGAGTGGAAAAGAGATTATCCATGCCGCGACCAGTCAGCGGGTTGATGATGAACATGTGCGCCGAGGCAGGAATGCGCTGAACCGATTCGTTACGCAGCCCGCCTCGAACAGCGTTCTGGATCCGGATCAGCGCCGAGGCCAGCCACAACGGATTGCCACAGATACGCGCGCCGATCTGATCGGCCTGATATTCGCGCGACCGGCTGATCGCCATGTGCACGAGCGTAGCGGCAATCGGTGCGACGAGTGCGGCCAAGAGCGTTCCGAGCATGCCGGTTCGGCCGTTGCGGCCACTGCCGAAGATCATGCCGAACTGCAGCATGTTCGCAAACATTGAGATGGCGCCGCCAATCGAAGCTGCAACCGTCATGGTCAAGGTATCACGGTTTTTGATGTGGCCGAGTTCGTGCGCCATCACGCCAGAGATCTCCTCCGTCGACAGCATGTCGATCAGTCCGGTTGAGGCACACAGCGCGGAGTTTTGCGGATTGCGGCCGGTTGCAAAGGCGTTAGGCTGTGGTGAATTCATCATATAGAGCGCGGGCTTGGGTAGCCCCGCGCGCTGGCTCAACTCGTCGACAAGACGATGGAAATCCGGCGCCGATAGCTCGTCGACTTCTTTGGCGCCATGCATGCGCAATACGATCTTGTCCGATTTCCAGTAGGTGACGAGGTTTATTGCCAAGGCGACCGCGAAAGCGATCAAGAAGCCTCCCCTGCCTCCGACCAATGCGCCCATGCTGGCGAATATTCCGGTCATGATGAGCAGTAAAAGTCCGGTTTTCAGGAAGTTGCTCGGCATTCTCGTCCTCGCATCGCATATGAGCGGCGCTCGATGGCCGACCCACGTGACTAATGTAAATCGCTACATATATAAGATGATAAGCGGCACTGTCCCAGGGCGGGACCGGAGATACGAAGATGAATGACTTGGCTCGATCTGCGGCAGACCCGATACTGTCTCAGGACAATGAGATTCCTGCCCGTCAACTTTCTCCTGAGGCCCAGCGCGCACTAAGCGAAGCTGCCGAGCGCCGCCGCATTCGAGATGATCAAGCAGCGTCACGGCCAAAAGAGATCGGCGGCCGCAACGGCCCCGATCCTGTTCGATATGGGGACTGGGAAAAGGGTGGGATCGCCTGGGACTTTTAGTTTTCGGGTGTCGATGTTCAAAATCGGGACATTTTGAGCATCGTCATTCTGCGACTTGAGCAACCGGTTGAAGCAGACGGACGGCATGAACCGTGGTCACACTGCGAAATATCGTTCATTTTTCAGTTAGTTAGCTATACTCTGCTTACACGTTAATCTGTTGTAAACTTTCCCCAACGTCAGTCAATGAAATGCTCGTTTCGGGCATTCTGGTTGCATTCCCCTTCGCAAGCGGTCCGCCGCTCGCCCGGAGGAATGAGATGACCAACACGACCCACAAGCAGATCCGCGACTTCGCCGCGGACGAACGTGGCACGATCGCCGTCATCTTCAGTCTTTGCTCGTTCGTCGTGGTGATGGCGACCGGCCTTGCCATCGATGTCGGCCGCACCTATCAGGCAAACAACAAGATCAGCGCTGCGATCGACGCAGCAGCGCTCGCCGCCGCCAAAGGTCTCCGGGTCAACAACCTGAACAATTCCGAGGTGACAACGCTGGCCCAGAAATACTTTGATCAGAACATGAAGGGCGCAGGTGGCGACATCGCCAGGATCAATAGCTTTGCTGTCGACATCGACCGGAACAAAGGCTCGGTGGGCATTAACGTGGCGGCCAACGTGCCGATGCTCTTCGCGCGGGTGGGTGGCATCGAGACGATTGCGCTACCGAAAAGCAGCGTCGCGATCTTCGACTCGAAAGATATCGAAGTCGGTTTGCAGCTCGATGTGACGGGTTCTATGGGTGGCAGCAAGATCGCTGATTTAAAGAGAGCAACGAAGAACCTGCTCGATGTTTTGATCCCAGATAGCCCCACGGGCCAAAAGGTACGCGTGGGCTTCGCGCCCTTCTCCGCCGGTGTCAACGTCGGCCCCTATCTGAAAGCCGTCGACGGCAACCGCTCGTCGTCCAACAACTGCACGTATGAGCGCCTTACTTCCACTAACGAAACGACCGACGCTGCCCCAATCGGCCCCGACGCCTTCAAGATCAGTGCGGATTTGCCGGGTGCTCAAGCCTGCCCAAATGCGCCAATCATTCCCATGACCGACAACAAAGGCATGCTGAAGAGCACAGTCCAAGGCTATAGCGCCAACGGATCGACTGCGGGGCAGCTCGGCGCTTCGTGGGCTTGGTACTTGCTCTCGCCGAACTGGTCGGCGGTTTGGCCTGCAGCCAGCAAGCCTGCCCCGTATAACGACGGCCGGACGATCAAGACCGTACTTTTGATGACGGACGGCGTGTACAACACAATTGGCGGATTGAATAAAGGCGACGGATCAGTCGAAGCCGTCAACGCCAGCAAGCTTTCGGTAGATATCTGCAACGGAATGAAGGGTAAAGGCGTGATCGTGTACACGGTCGGCTTCGATCTCAACAGCGCCGGCGCCTATAAGGATCGGGTCATCAATACGCTGAGCTCTTGCGCCAGCGAGCCAGCCAAATTCTTCCGCGCCGAGAACGGCGACGAACTCGAAACCGCCTTTAAGGCGATCGCCGAAGATATCGTGCGGCTGCGCCTTTCGAAGTAAGCGCCGTCTGCCGTCACGACCTTGGCGTATCGTCGGTCCCCTCCTCCCGATGACACGACCGAGCAGCAAGGGGTCTCGCGTCAGTCTTGCCCGGACTGTACGCGAGGCCCCTTGCCCTATTTCAACCACCAACGGAGATACCAATGTACTCTGGCGTTTGATGGCGATGTCCGCTATAAGCCGCCTCGACCGGGTGGGTCAGGCGGCCTCAAATCCGCCTGAGCCAGCCAAAAGCAGTATTGAAATTTGCTCCCGACCATCTGATCACCGAGACCGCCGTGCTACGGGTTTTCCGACACGGTTCTATGTTGGAGACTTACGTCTATGGCCGTTCCTAAACGCAAAACATCGCCGATGAAGCGGGGCTTCCGCCGCTCTGCCGATGCCCTGAAGGCGCCGACTTATGTCGAAGACAAGGAGAGCGGCGAACGCCGCCGCCCGCATCACATCGACATGAAAACCGGTAAGTACCGCGGACGTCAGATTTTAGAGCCGAAAACAGACGTCTGACCGGCAGCCGGCCGCTTGAATGACGGGATAACCCGGCACTTGAATTTGCAACCCGATTTCGCATTGTGGCGTGCATAACCGCCCTCAGCACACCCTGGAGTTGTGAAATGTCCTTGCGCGCCCTGCCGCTTATCGTAATTGCGTTCCTTTTGTACAATGTCATTGTACTCGCCGGCGGCCCCGATCCGAACGCGACGCTCGCGACGAAGATCTTCTCCATTCCGATGATTAAAGCGACCTGGGTGTTCAGCTGGGGCGACTTTGTACTGCTGATGACGATGATGTTGCTCTTCATCGAGCTCCTAAAATCGACCTATACGTCCACGGCGTCGCTTCTCGATCACGGCTTATCGATGCTCGTTTTTGTCGTCTGCCTGATCGAATTCATTGTCGTTCCGCAAGCGGCGACATCGATCTTCTTCCTGATCATGATTGCGACGCTGATCGACGTCGTCGCCGGTTACACGATCGGTATCCGCGTTGCGCGGCGCGATCTCAACATTGGTGGCGAACAGTAGGGTCGCGCAAAGTCGAAACATAAGGCTTTCGAAGCGGCTGGAGGCGACTCCGGCCGCTTTTGTGTTCGAGTTGATGATCGAACTTGCGGCCGCTTCAAGTGTTGTTAGCGTTTGTCGCCTACGCTTGCGGCGTCGAACAGCTCCAGCAGCATAGTCCTGCGACAAACGATCGGTTGCCCGTCCGTGAAATCCCATCCGCTTCAAGCAGCGTTCCTGGCGGAGCCTGCAACAGGGCAGATCGAGCGCGCATCGAGCGCCCCGACGGCCGGTATTTCCGATATCGGTCTCGTCGACATCATGTCCGCAGTCGAGGAAACGGCTTACATCTGGGACATTGCCAGCGATCGGATCGATTGGGAAAGCAATGTCACTCAGGTTCTTGGTGTGCGCACACTGGACACCATTTCATGCGGCGCGGATTTCCAGCAGCTCATCGCTGCCGAGCACCTCAATCGGCGCACGCAGGCAATTTCCGCTCAGCATAGCGTGGCTGGCAAGGCCATCCCTTACCGAATTCAATATCGCTTTATGCCTCAAGGTTTGCGCCGCGACTTCTCGATCTGGCTCGAGGATCACGGTAGCTGGTGGGCCAACGAAAACGGCGTGGCCGTTCGCGCGCGTGGCGTTATTCGGGTGATCAACGATCGCTATAAGGAAGAGCAGCGCCTTCTCCACCGCAGCGACCACGACGAACTGACCGGCCAGCTCAATCGCATCCGTTTGACCGAGGCGCTGGACGTATCGATGAGCGAAGCAAAGGCTTCCGGCAAACCGGCCGCATTCCTCGTCGCCGCAGTAAACAATATGGCCGGCATCAACGAGGCATTTGGCTTCGACGTTGGCGACGAGATAATCACGTCGATCGGCCATGTTCTGAAAGAGAAACTACGTGCCGGCGACACGCTGGGCCGTTACTCGTCGAACAAGTTCGGCATGATCTTGAACGACTGCGCTCCCGGTGCAGTTCGCATCGCGGCCGAGCGCTTCATGAAGGCAATTCGCGACACGCCGATACGTACGTCTGCTTGCCAACTATCGGCTACCATTTCGATTGGTGGTGTACACGTGCCAGCTCAAGCCGCGTCGGTCCACGAAGCTGCGAGTGCTGCCCTGAGTGCGCTCGACGGCGCCCGCCTGAAACGATACGATTATTTCCAATCGTTCGAGCCCAATCGAGCGCGCGACAGCACCCGCCGGCGCAACATCATGATCGCCGACGAGGTCATCACGGCATTGGACCAAGGCCGCATGCTGCTTGCCCTCCAGCCGATCGTGTCGACGATTACGCGAAAGCCGGTTCTGTACGAATGCCTCTTACGCATGGAGCAGCCCGATGGCCGCATCGTATCGGCCGGCGAGTTCATCGAGGTCGCGGAGCAATTAGGCCTGTCACGTCTGATCGACCGGCGCACCTTGGAGATGTCGGTCGCGTTCGCGAAGAAACACCCCCACGTTCACCTCTCGGTGAATGTGTCGAGCCTGACGTGCAACGATCACGAATGGATGGCGGCGCTGCATAAGTTGACCGGTGGCCAACGCCAAATCACCGAGCGGCTGACAATCGAAATCACCGAAACAACAGCCATCAATGACATGGATCAATCGATCGCATTCGTCGACACGCTGAAGGAGATCGGCTGCCGCGTTGCCATCGACGATTTCGGCGCGGGATACACATCATTCAAGAACTTGAAGCATCTCGCCGTCGACATGGTGAAAATCGACGGCGCGTTCGTGAAAGATCTAGCGGCCGACAAGAACGACGCGATTTTCATCAACACCATGGCGCAACTAGCCCGATCGTTCGGAATGACGACCGTTGCCGAATGGGTGGGAGACGAGGCAACCGCTCAACTCCTGGCGGACGCCGGCATCGACTACCTGCAGGGTTTCTACTTCGGCAAACCATTGATGGTGACCGAGAAAAGCAGCCCCTTCGCGTCTGCAATCTAGCTCAACCGCGACCCTGTGACAGCTTTTCGATCTTCTGCTGCATAGCCGCAAGTTCGGCTTTGAGTTCGGCCAGATCTCCAGAAGACGCTGCTGCAGTTGTCGCTGACGCTGGTGCCGCCTCCGAAACCTGCAATGGTACTGCGGCTGGCCGTGAGCCCGTTGGTCTAGCTGGCGACTCGTCTGCCTTAGCCGCCGCTCCAATCGGAATCGCCGCTGAAAACGGCGTCCACATCTTCATCGCTTGCTCGAACATCGACATGTTCTTGCGGGTCTGCTCCTGCATGGCCTCGAACGCCGTACTGCCAAATGGCGATTGAGCGAAGAACGGCGCAAACTGCGAGCGGAACCGTTCCTGCTCATTGACGAGAGTTTGTAAACTCATCTGCAAATAGCTCGGCACCATCTTGCCGATGCTGTCGTCGTAGAATCGGATCAGCTGCCGCAGGAAGGGGACCGGCAGCAGTGTATGCCCGCCGGACTTGGCTTCCTGTTCGACGATAATCTGCGTCAGCACCGCGTGCGTGAGATCGTCGCCGGTCTTCGCATCGAATACCAGGAAATCGCGATCGGATCGCACCATGGTGGCCAGATCGTCGAGCGTGACATAGGCACTCGTCTCGGTGTTATAGAGCCGCCGATTGGCATACTTCTTAATCACCACCGCTTCGCGTTTGGGCGCGGGCGGAGCAGGTTGTGGTAGGACAGCAGTCATGAGTACCGCACTTCAGTTTACAGGCGCGGCTGATGCCGCAATGCAACAATTCTATCATGAAGCGGTCCGCCCCTGCCAGATATTTGTAACCGAGCCGCGATTGACTCCTTCCACAGCGCCGCCATATCTATCACGCGCATCTGTTTCGACTCGTAATGTCGCTTTTCTTCGCGCTGAAATTTGCTACGGTCGCGATGCAAAATCGCCGCGCTCAGCGATGTCAAACCAGGCTCAGTCGAAAAAGTCCTGTTCGCGCCTCAAAAAACATCCTCCCAGGGAGATAGTCAATGTCCAGTGATTCCACGACAATCGTTATTGCCAGCGCTGCACGCACACCGGTCGGTTCTTTCAGTGGTGCGCTGGCCAGCGTTCCCGCGCATGAACTCGGCAAAGTCGCCATCCAGGCTGCCATCGAACGTGCGGGCGTTAAGGCCGCCGATGTGAGCGAAGTGATCCTCGGGCAGATCCTCACCGCTGGCGCGGGTCAAAACCCAGCGCGTCAGGCGTCGATTGCAGCCGGCATTCCCATCGAGAGCCCGGCCTGGGGCATGAACCAGCTTTGCGGCTCCGGCTTACGTGCCGTGGCGCTCGGCGCCCAGCAAATCAAGGATGGATCTGCCACCATCGTCGTTGCCGGCGGCCAGGAAAGCATGAGCCAATCACCCCACTGCGCGCATCTTCGCGAAGGTACCAAGATGGGCGAAATGAAGTTCATCGACACACTGATCAAGGATGGCCTTTGGGATGCCTTCAACGGCTATCACATGGGCAACACCGCCGAGAACGTTGCCAAGCAGTTCCAGATCACCCGGGATGAGCAGGACAAGTTCGCCGTCGGCTCACAGAACAAAGCTGAGGCGGCGCGCAAGGCCGGTCGCTTCAAGGACGAAATCGCGCCGGTGACGGTCAAAGGCCGCAAGGGCGACGTCATCGTTTCCGACGACGAGTACATCAAGGATGGCACGACGATCGAGGGCGTTTCGAAGCTTCGGCCAGCGTTCGACAAGACCGGCACCGTGACGGCTGGCAACGCATCCGGCATTAACGATGGCGCTGCAGCCGTCGTCCTGATGACTGCCGGGGAAGCCAAGAAGCGCGGCATCACCCCGCTGGCCAGGATCGTGTCGTGGGCAAGCGTCGGCGTCGATCCAGCAGTCATGGGTACGGGCCCGATCCCGGCTTCGAAGCTGGCGCTCGAGAAAGCCGGTTGGAAGGCCTCCGATCTCGACTTGATCGAGGCCAACGAGGCATTCGCCGCTCAGGCCTGCGCCGTCAACAAAGGCCTTGGTTGGGACACGAGCAAGGTTAACGTCAACGGCGGCGCGATCGCCATTGGTCACCCGATTGGCGCATCGGGAGCGCGCGTGTTGACGACACTCTTGTATGAAATGAAGCGTCGCGATGCCAAGAAGGGCCTCGCCACTCTATGCATCGGCGGCGGCATGGGCGTCGCCATGTGCGTCGAACGCGATTGAGAATGGCGGCTGGCTTCGCGCATGCGGGGCCGGTCGGCGCCTAGATGCAGGTTGGGTCAGTGTTGTTTGGGGGGACTGATGATCTCCCCACTGGGCAATTGTGCGGAGAAATCCGGCTCTCAAAAATCCGTTTTGACGCCGCCTTCGGTCTTGCGGCGCGCGACGAAGGCGTCGAGTTCGGCTTCGACGGCTAAGTCCATTGGCGGGCGTTCGTAACGGGCGAGGGTATCTTTCCACACCGCATTCGCCTTTTGCATCGCGGTCGGCGAGCCTGCTTCGGCCCAACTCTCGAAGTTGCGCCAGTCGGACAAAAGCGGCGCATAGAATGCGTTCTGGTAACGGGCTTGTGTGTGCGCTGCGCCGAAATAGTGACCGCCGGGGCCGACCTCGCGCATGGCATCGAGGCCGAGTGCATCCGCCGACACGTCGAGCGGTTCGAGGAATTCAGCCACCATCTGCAGCAGATCGATATCGACGATGGACTTCTCGAACGAAGCGGTGAGCCCTCCCTCCATCCAACCGGCGGAATGTAACACGAAGTTGCCGCCACCCATGATCGCACCCCACAGAGAAAACACGCTTTCCCACGCGGCTTGTGCATCGACGGTGTTGGCCGCGCAGGTGTTCGACGTGCGATAGGGAAGATTGTATCGGCGCGCCAATTGCCCGCCAACGAATTGCGCCTTCATGTACTCCGGAGTGCCGAACGCGGGTGCGCCCGACTTCATATCAACGTTCGAAGTGAAACCGCCGTAGACGACGGGAGCACCTGGCTTCACGATTTGCGTGAAGGCGATGCCGGCCAGCGCCTCGGCGTTCTGCTGTGTCAGCGCTCCTGCGATCGTCACGGGCGCCATCGCGCCGGCGAGGGTGAACGGTGTCATGATGATCACTTGGCCGCGCGCGCTCATCTCCATAATGCCGGTCAGCATCGGTGCATCGAGCCGCAACGGTGACGACGAGTTGATCACGGAAATCAGCGACGGCTCGCGATCGAGTTGTTCATTGGTAGCGCCGCGAGCGATGCGTGTGATTTCAATCGCATCGCGATTTCGCATGCGCCCCAGGGAGTAGGCATGAAACGCCTTGTCGGTCAGCTTCGCGATATCGGCTAGGCAATCGAGATGCCTTACGGAGGCGTGGATATCAACCGGCTCCACCGGGTAGCCACCTGTCATATGGATGATGTTGTGGCTTTGTGCGAGGCGAAGCAAATTCTGGAAGTCGGTGCGATTTCCCGGCCGGCGGCCGTTGTCGAGATCCGACGCATTCGGAGTGCTGGCGACTTGCGCGAAGATCACCGCATCGCCACCGAAGTGAAGATCGTGCGCCGGGTTGCGCGCATGCAACTTGAACTGCGATGGCGCGGTCTTGATCATCTCCAGGATGAAGCCGCGGTCGAACCGCACACGCTCGCTGCCATCGCGGACGTCGGCGCCGGTGGATTTCAATAGCGCACGCGCATCGGGGTCGAGGAAATCCATGCCGATTTCTTCGAGTACCGTTAGCGATGCGAGGTGGATCGCTTCAAGTTCGTCGGACGATACGATTTCGACCGGCGGAAAGCGGCGGCGCGGCTGGCGAAACGGTTTCTGGATCGGGCCCGATGCTTCGGCTCGGCCACTGCGCCCGGCTCTGCCGCCGCGCCGCTCGCGCTTGGCATCCGGAGGTGTCGCACGATCGTCGCTCATTGTTCACGGCCTTTTTGCGTTTCACTCGACATCAGCGCTTCGGCTTGCGAGTGTCAATGAAAGCAATCAAGCATGAGCGAGTTGACCATGCCGATCCACTTCACCGCCGCTGAGCTCGAGGCCCGCCGCGCTGTTGCCACCGCCGGGATGAAGCGGCGCGGGCTCGATGCCCTGCTGATGTTCCGGCAGGAGAGCATGTTTTATCTGACTGGCTACGACACGTTCGGCTACGTTTTTTTTCAGTCGATCGTCCTGAACGCCGATGGCCGCATGACGCTGCTGACCCGATCGGCCGATCAGCGGCAGGCAAAGTTCACGTCGGTTGTGGACGATGTAAGGGTCTGGGTCGATCGTGAGGGGTCGAATCCGGCGGAAGATCTAAAAGCAATCCTGATCGAGCATGGCCTGAAGGGTAAAAAGCTCGGCGTCGAATACGACTCCTACGGGCTGACCGCGCGCAACGGCAAACGGCTCGACGCAGCGATGCAAGGCTTTGCGACCTTGGAGGATGCTTCCGACCTCGTGACCAAGCAGCGCCTCATCAAGAGTGTCGCTGAGATCACCTATGTTCGCCGCGCTGCGGAACTTGCCGACAAGGCGTGGAATGCGGCTGTCGAAACAGCCAAGCCCGGCACATTCGAGGGCGACATTCTGGCAGCGATGCACGGCGAGATATTTCGCGGTGGCGGCGATGATCCCGGCAACGAATTCATCATCGGGTCCGGTCCCGGCGCGCTGATGTGCCGATACTTTACCGGGCGGCGCCATCTCGACGTCAACGATCAGCTGACGCTGGAATGGGCCGGCACCTATCGGCACTATCATTCGGCACTGATGCGCACTTTGCGAATTGGTAAACCGCCGGCGCGTCAGCTCGAGTTATGGAAAGCGGCGCAAGATGCGCTCCTTGCCTGCGAGGCTGCTCTCAAGCCCGGTAAGGCGGTGGGCGAAGTGTTCGAAGCGCACGCGAAATCGCTCGATGCAGCCGGGCTATCGTCAGCGCGGCTGAATGCTTGCGGCTACTCGCTGGGCACGACCTATGCACCGAACTGGATGGATTGGCCGATGCTGTTTAAGGACAATCCGATAATTGCGGCGCCTGGGATGGTGTTTTTCATTCACATGATCATATTCGACGACAACACCGGCCTCGCGGCAACGTTGGGCCGAACCAGCCTTGTAACCGAAAAGGGCTCTGAAGCGTTGTCGAAAGCCAGCCTGGAATTCGTGGTGAAATGAGACCCGTGGTGTCATGACGAAATCGCGCATTCTACTTATCATTGGTGGCGGCATCGCTGCCTATAAATGTCTCGATCTGATCCGGCGGCTGCGCGAGCGTGGCAGTAGCGTCCGCGTGGTCATGACCAAAGCTGCAGCCGAATTTGTGACGCCACTAGCAGTCGGCGCACTGACCAACGATCGGGTGTTCTGCGATCTGTTCGATTTGAACGACGAACGCGAGATCGGCCACATTCGATTGTCGCGAGAGGCAGACCTGATCGTCGTCGCGCCCGCCACCGCCGATCTGCTGGCGAAGATGGCGGGAGGGCACGCCCACGATCTTGCGACATCCGTATTGATGGCAACGGACAAGCCGGTGCTTGTCGCGCCGGCGATGAACCCGCGCATGTGGGACCATCCGGCAACCAAGCGCAATGTAGCGACGCTGCAAAGCGATGGCATCGCGTTCGTTGGCCCAAACGCCGGCGAAATGGCGGAGCGGGGTGAGGCTGGCGCCGGACGCCTGGCTGAAGTTCCGGAAATCATTGCGGCGATCGAACAGCTACTCGTTATGCCGCGCAAAGGTCCACTGAGCGGATCTCGCGTGCTCGTCACGGCCGGTCCAACGCACGAGCCGATCGACCCGGTGCGCTATATTGTCAATCGTTCTTCTGGCAAGCAGGGCTATGCGGTCGCTGCCGCCGCGCGAGCGCTCGGTGCCGACGTCATGCTGGTATCAGGCCCCGTAGGTTTACCCGACCCCATAGGGGTTGCTGTCATCCGCGTTGAAACGGCAGCGCAGATGCTGACCGCCGTTCAAGCCGCTCCGCACGCAGACGTTGGAATTTTCGCCGCTGCAGTTGCGGATTGGCGCGTGGAGACGGCATCGGATGAAAAGATCAAGAAAGGTGCGGGCGGGCCGCCGCAGCTGTTGCTGACCGAGAACCCGGATATTCTCAAGACAATGTCCAAGCGAACGCCACAGCGTCCAACGCTCGTGATCGGATTCGCCGCCGAAACCGAGAGCGTGATTGAGCACGCGATCAAGAAGCGCAAGGCGAAAGGCTGCGACTGGATCGTCGCCAACGACGTTTCGCACGAAACCGGCATAATGGGGGGTGATCGCAACACCGTTCACTTGATCACTGCGGATGGAGTCGAGAGTTGGCCCGGCATGAGCAAAACCGAGGTCGCGAGCCGGCTCGTCGGACTTGCGGCCGAATATCTCGCGCGTACACAGGTCGAAGTTTGAGATGGTAGCGAAACCAAAACCCGCGCCGCTTGCTATAGAGGTGGTGCGCCTGCCGCACGGTCAAAATCTTCCGTTGCCGGCATACCAGAGCAAAGGTGCAGCGGGCATGGATTTGCACGCTGCGGTTCCCAATGAAACACCCTTGACGCTCGATCCATGCGACCGCGCGCTAGTGCCCACTGGTTTGGTCATGCAGTTGCCTGCCGGATATGAAGCCCAGGTTCGTCCCCGGTCAGGGCTCGCTTTCAAAAACGGTGTGACGGTGTTGAATAGCCCAGGGACGATCGACAGCGATTATCGCGGCGAAGTGCAGGTGCTGCTGATCAATCTTGGCCGGGAGTCGTTCGAGATCACGCGCGGCATGCGCATTGCGCAGCTGGTCGTCGCACAGGTGAGCCGTGTGGCGATCTTGGAAGGAAAAACGGTAACGGTTACGCGGCGCGGCGCCGGTGGATTTGGCTCAACGGGCGTGGTAACGGCGAAAAAGAGCAAACGCGTCCCCGTGGCGAGGAAATCTCGCAACGCTCGTCCCGATTAGTCAGGTTGACGGCGCGAATGTTGTTTGCTCCCATTCGTTGGCGGAAAGGCTGTTCGTTCCGACGACTTGCGTTTCCCTGAAGAGCACATGATGTAGTCCGTACAAATCTGTAGAAGGAATAGCGCGGATGCCGATAGAGATCAAAACACTGGCCGCCACCCGAAGCTGGGGCCGCGGCAAAGTCTACAACGACATTACCGAAACTATCGGCCAAACCCCGTTGGTGCGTCTGTCAAAAATCACCGCGGCAGCCAAGACCAAAGCTGAAATCTTAATGAAGTTGGAATTCTTCAATCCCCTCGCATCGGTGAAGGATCGCATCGGTGTGTCCATGATCGACGCCCTGGAGGCCGAGGGTCATATTCAACCCGGTGTGACGACGTTGATCGAGCCGACGTCCGGTAACACCGGTGTTGGGCTCGCGTTCGTCGCAGCGGCGCGTGGTTATAAGCTGATCCTGATCATGCCGGAATCGATGTCGATGGAACGGCGGAAGCTGTTAGTCCATCTTGGCGCCGAGTTGATCTTGACGCCGGCAGCGGGCGGTATGGGTGCCGCTATCGCCAAGGCCGACGAACTGATCGCGGCCACCCCGGGCTCGGTTCAACCAAGTCAGTTCAAGAACCCCGCAAACCCTGAAGTTCATCATTTGACCACGGCCGAGGAGATCTGGGCGGATACCGGCGGCAAGATCGATGCGCTGATCGTCGGCGTCGGCACCGGTGGCACGCTCACCGGCTGCGGTCGCTTTTTGAAGCCGCGCCGTCCGAGCATGAAGATTTTCGCAGTCGAGCCGACAGCTAGTCCATTTCTGTCGAAGGGCGAGAAGGGCCCGCACAAGATTCAAGGCATCGGTGCCGGGTTCGCCCCCGAGGTCCTCGATCGCTCGCTGATCGACGAAGTCATCACTGTCACGAACGACATGGCATTCGAGGTGTCGCGGCTGTTGGCCAAGGTCGAAGGCATTCCGGGCGGGATCTCGACCGGCGCCAACCTTGCAGCTGCGCTAACGGTCGCCGAACGTCCTGAGTACGCCGGCAAGACGATCGTCACATTCGCGCCGTCATCTGCCGAACGGTACTACACGTCGGATCTGTTCCTCGATCCGGCCGCAAAGGCGTAGCCACAGCACATGTCCGCTCTGTCACCCGAAGAAGTCCAGCGATACAAGCGGCATCTCGTGCTGCGCGAAGTTGGCGGACAGGGGCAGCAAGCGCTCAAGGCCTCGCGGGTGCTGGTAATCGGCGCCGGCGGGCTCGGCTCGCCGGTCGTTCTTTATCTTGCCGCAGCGGGTGTGGGCACGATCGGCATCGTCGATGACGACACGGTGTCGCTCGACAACTTGCAGCGGCAGGTGGTTCACGCGACGCCGGATGTCGGGCGACCGAAAGTCGAGAGTGCGCGCAGTCGAATCGCTGTGCTCAACCCGCATGTAAAAGTCGACGCGCACGAGGTTCGGATCGACGCACACAATGCACTCGTGCTGATTGGCGACTACGATGTCGTCATCGATGGCTCGGACAACTTCGCAACGCGCTATCTCGTCAGTGATGCGTGCTATCTCGCGAAAAAAACGCTGGTATTCGCAGCGCTCGGACCATTCGACGGTTACGTCACCACGCTGAAGCCCCATCTGAAAGGTGCCGACGGCAAACCCAATCCGACCTACCGTTGCCTGTTCCCGGAAGCACCGGCCGCAGGCACGGTGGCGAACTGTGCAGAGGTTGGAATTCTCGGAGCGGTGGCGGGTGTTGTCGGCACGCTGGCTGCGGTCGAAATCCTGAAAGAAATCACTGGCATCGGCGAAACATTGGTTGGTCGCTTATTGATGTACGACGCACTTGCTTCGCGGTTCGAGACACTGAAGTATCAATGGGATGCGGACAACCCACTGTCCGGTACGGAACCGCAGATCTTGGATTTGTCATCACATGCACCTGCGAACGAGACGACGTGCGCGGCCTGAGTTCAGAACTCATTTCTTCCACGTCACCCGGCCTTCAGGCTTGACGTCAATCTTGTCAAGCTTGCGGGCGTAGACCATGACGTCGTTGGCAAGGAGTTTCGCGTCTTCGAGCCGCGTTGCGAGTTTGGCGGTCTTGAACATTACGTAACCATCGCCACCCCGTTGAAAGAAGTCGCTTCCGGCAACCGTGTATAAACGCGTGTCGCTGAGCGGCTGCCCACCGACCTTGATCGCAATCACGCGTGCACCGGCTGGTCTTGAAAGATCCGCTTCTACGATCATGCCCGAGTAATGCATGAAACTTCCAGCTGCCAGCGGTGACTTCGACAAGCCTATTTCAGCCATCTGCCGGATCTCGGCTCCCTTCAGTTCAAATACGATATTGAGGTTGCCGAAGGGCAGCTCGGTGATGACGTCGCGACGGCTTAGCTTGTGCCCCGCCTCATAAAGTTTGCCGCCTCGGATCCCACCGCCGTTGATCACGGCGATATCAGCACCGGTGGCGTCGCGCGCCGCATCGGCGATCAGGTTGCCGATGGCGGCTTCCGCGCCGCGAACGGTAGCGTTGCGGCTGTCGAGTGCGGAAAGGAGCGTTGCAACCGGCACGTCGAGCTCCTGCGAAAGCTCGGCTTCATAGCTTTTTACTACTTGGAGCATCTCGGGATCGGGAGTGTAGGCGGCGCTGTCTAGCAGCCTGAAGTGCGGGCGCCAGGATACTTGGCGGGCCCCGTCCGTCGTGCGCGCATCGATCGTGAGGTCAATCGCGACGACGTTCAGCGCGTCCTGACCTGCCTCGGCCATCACATTTTTGCCATCGTACAACAGGCGCAAGTCGTGATCGTCACCGGACAGGAGGATGTCGACAGCTCTGGCGTCGTAAAGTTCGAAGTCGATTTCGCGAGCAGCATGGACGACGGCGACGACGATATCGGCACCGGCTGCGCGTAGTTCCCTTGCCTTTGCGTTTACGGCCGCCACTACTGCCGTGATCTTCAAGTCTTCAGGGTTTGACTTCTTGTAACTATCTTCGGCGGTGGCGCCGATGAAGCCGATCTTTACATCGCCAACGGCAATCATCCGAGTGTCTTCGTGACCGCCAAGCTTTTCGCCGGCCGGCCCGCGTAGGTTGGCCGCAAGAATTGCAAACTTTGCTTCGGCCATTCGCTTGATATAATTTTCACGTCCGAAATCATACTCGTGGTTGCCAGGCACAAAGACGTCGGGCGCGATGCGATTGATGATGTCGATCACGTGGCGGCCCTGGTCGAAGCCGCACAACAGGCACGGCGACAGCGCATCACCAGCGTGAACAACGATGACGTTCGGACCGGCAGCGCGTTCTGCTTTCACGATGGCGGCGAGGCGCGGATATCCGCCCCGGCCTTTATCTTCGTTCATTTTGTAGATATCGCTGGTCAGGATCAGAGTTGCCTTGAACGTTGTGGTCTGAGCTTGCGGGCAGCCGTTGCCAGCAACAATGAACAGCAGGGCTGCGAGCAGAAGCGGTCTCAGTGGGCGGTGTAATAAGCGCACGCGCTAGTATCCTTCGATTTTGAAGAGGATAGCGGCACTCTAGCTGGATGGCCGGGGAGCGGAAACGTAAATCATTCCGGGCGCGTGACCTGCCCGCACTTCACAAGGGTGGTGGGCGCGGTATCGTATTGGGTGTTCAGCGTCCACACGGGGTTACATGCACAACAGCGCCATGCAACGTCTCATCGACGGTACCTTGCCCAAGATGGTCCGATGGTACGATCCGCGACTTCTCGCTCGGGTGTGGATGCGTACGATCGTGTCGTCGGTGTTCGGACAGTATGCCGATCAACGACTGATTCAGGCGGCGACCGATTTGACGAGCAGCGAAGACCTGCTCGGCCGTTACGATTTTACGGATCCACTCGCGGTCGATCCGATCAAGCGATTGGCCGTGGATAGTCAAGGTGTTTTTTGGATCGACTACATCAGTGACATCGGTGATGGGTTTGAGGCGACTTATCCGGCAGCATATCTGTTGGCCCAGCAGCAGCTCGACATCAAGGGTGCCGGAAGCTTGCCGCACGGCGACATCCTCATCATGGGTGGCGATCAATGTTACCCGCAGGCGACGCGCCGCGAGTACAAAAAGCGGCTGCAAGAGCCGTATGGAATGGCGCTCCCTGAAAAGGCTCACAAGCGCAAGCTGTTTGCCATTCCCGGCAATCATGATTGGTATGACGGGCTGCAAGCGTTCGACAGTTTGTTTTGCGCGTCGCGCGATAAACTATCCGAAGCGAAAGGTAGCGCGATCGGCGGCTGGCAGTGTCAGCAGCACCGCAGCTATTGGGCGCTGAAACTGCCGCACAAGTGGTGGATTTGGGGCGCGGACATTCAGTTCTCCAAGTATTTGGATACGGCTCAGGTCAACTATTTTTCCGCCGTTGCCGGAGACATGGGCCCCGATGACAAAATCATCATATGTCTTGCGGAGCCAGCCTGGATGTTGGCCGACTTCCAGGGACAGGATGAGGAAGAAAACTTTTTCAAGATCACAGCAATCGCCAGATCACGCGGCGCGAAGGTATGCGCCGTATTGGCTGGCGATTGGCATCACTACAATAGATATTCCTCTCCTGAACTCGGTGTGCATTTCTTTACCGCCGGTGGTGGCGGATCGTTTTTGCATCCGACCCACGTACTCAAGAACGAAATCTCCGTCCGCTGGCCGGAACTCAAAGCCGTGACGTTAAGCGAGGAACAGCCCGGTACCATCGTCACAAAGTGGAGCGCGCAAAGCTACGATGTACGTTTGAAGAGGCCAGGCAGCGGCAAGACGATCGCCAAAGAACTTGCGCGCGATATCATCGAACCCCTTACAGACATAAAGGATGAGATCAAAAGCGAATTGCAAGGCCGGAAGACAGTCAAAAGGGAGAGCGCGCCGCTGAAACAACGCGCGCCAAAGTGTTATCCGAAGCGTTCGACAAGCGTTTTCCTGAGCCTGCGCAATCTAGCGTTCCCGCTTTTCAACGCACCGTTCGCGATCGGCATCGGGATAGTCTACTGGCTCTTGACGTGGCAATTCCACACCGTGGTGCGCGCCTATGACATCTCGGCTGGAAAAATCGATCAAGTCGGCTTGAAGCTAGGTTATCTTGCGGTATTGGGTTGGATGCCGGTTTACATCCTGCAGGCGACGCTGAGTATGAGCTTTGCGGTTATGTTGCTCGTGCTTTACGCCGCGGTTGTTTGGTATGTGGACGCCGAAGAGCGCCCCGGTTTCCGGCGATACTTTACGAAGTTTGCGGTCGGGACGACGCACTTCCTCACGCATGCCGCGGTGATGTTCACCTTGTTCATCGGTTTGCTCGGGTTCAACAACAATCTCTCGCCCTGGGTCGAGCGCCAGGTTGACGAAATGCTCGCATCGAAACGCGATGACCCGGGCATCGTGCGCGATATCATGAAGGAAACGCTGGAGCCTCTGTCGATCGAGCGGCAGATGCGCCGCGACGAAATCGGGGCCGGTCCAGGGGCTGCGGTACCTCCTACGCCGCAATCGGCACAATCGACCGAAGCCGCGAAATCGTCCGCGCCGCGTACGGTTCGCGAGTTGGTCGGGTTACTGTATCCGTTCGAGATGATGCTCGCGGGCGGTCTTATCGGCGGGTTCATTTGGGGATGCTACTGGGTCTTGACCGGCTTGCTCTGGCATATGCATGCGGAGGACGCGTTTGCGGCACTTCGCATCAAGCACTACCGCAACTTCCTGAGGATGAAGTTCGAACCAGACCAATTGACGATCTACCCGATTGGCCTGGACAAGGTACCTCGCTTCGACGGCTGGACCAGTCATCCAGCAGATGGTCCGGTACCAGATGGCCGATCTGTGGTCGTGCCGCGCCAGCCATTGCGGCCCCACCTCATCGAAGAGCCGATCGTTATTCGGCCGGAACACGTGAAAGGGTGAGCGTATGGGGGGAGTTTATCCGCCGAAAAAAGTGGCGGTGATGTTTCCATTTTTAAGAATTCTGCTTTTCACGACGCTGATCGTTGCAGGCGCGTGCCAAGCCGAGGCTGCGACTTCGACGCTCGTCGCCATTCAAACCCCGCGTGGTGCAAAGCAGGCATTCATCCTTATCAAGCCGGTGAAGCCGGTTGCAGCGGTCATACTCTTCGCGGGTGGACATGGCGGGCTTGGCCTGCAGAGCGCCTCGACGATGCAGTGGGGAGCACAGAATTTTTTGGTTCGCACCCGCGATCAGTTTGCAGCTCAGAATTTGATCGTCGCGGTGATTGATGCACCATCCGATCACCAACGGGGGATGAACGCGGTGTTCCGCATGGGCAGCGAACATGCGGGCGACATCGGCGCGGTCGCAGCCTACCTGAAGGGCCAAGCAAACGTCCCGGTTTGGCTGATCGGTACGAGCATGGGCACCTTCTCGGCGGCGGGTGGAGCAATCGGGGCTAAGAACGTCGATGGACTCGTTCTCACTTCGACGATTACGCGTTCTAAGCCGGGCTGGAAGATCGCAGGCAGTCATCCGCATGGGGTTGCGAGTATGGCGCTAGGTCGGGTCAAGGTTCCGGCTTTCATCATGTCGCACCGAGAGGACGGTTGTGCTATCACGCCGGCGACAGACGCACCTAAACTTGCCGGCCGGCTGACTTCGGCAAAACCATTGGAAACGACATTGCTCGATGGCGGTTTGCCGCCCAAGTCAGAGCCCTGCGAGGCTCGATCCGAGCATGGTTTCTTTGGTATCGAAAGCGAGGCAGTCAATAGGGTCGTAGGCTTTGTGAAGGCGAACAGCAGGTAAGCGCCAGGCATTGCGCATCACGCTGTTTGCCTGGGTAGCGGTAGCCTCAGCGAACGGTCGATCGCCGCACAATGCGCGGGACGACAGCCGATATCGTCAGGAACGCGGCCCTTTAGATTGGGTGCGGCACGTACGCGGTCGGTTGCTCCTCAGCCCCAAGTTTCCTCCGCCCTTAGACCCTCGATATAGCATTGGGCGTTTACATGCGCCGCCCAAAGTGTAGCCTCTTGTTGCACAAGCGTCGTTCACTGCGGGAAGCGGTCCAACTCATGAAATTCGCTACCATCAAAGACGGTTCTCGAGACGGATATCTCGCCGTTGTTTCGCGCGACTTGACGCGCTTTGTTTCGGCGGAAGTGATCGCGCCCACGTTGCAGGCGGCGCTCGATGATTGGGGACGACTTGCGCACCGCCTGGAAGGATTGGCAGAGCAGCTGGAACATGGTTCGGTACCCTACCAGCGGTTTCACGAGCGCGGCTGTCTAAGTCCTTTACCGCGTGCGTACCAATGGGCGGATGGGTCGGCTTACGTCAATCACGTCGAACTCGTGCGGAAGGCGCGTGGCGCCGAAATGCCTGCATCGTTTTGGACGGATCCGTTGATGTATCAGGGTGGATCGGATGCGTTCCTCAGCCCACGTGAAGCGATCCGCTTGAAGGATGAAGCCGATGGCATAGATTTCGAAGGTGAGGTGGCCGTTATCGTCGACGATGTGCCGATGGGGGCATCGCGCCAGGTCGGGCTGTCGAAGATCCGGCTCGTGATGCTCGTCAACGACGTGTCGCTGCGCAACCTTATCCCGGGTGAGCTTGGCAAGGGTTTCGGCTTCTTCCAGGGCAAACCCTCGTCGGCGTTCTCGCCGGTGGCGGTTACGCCCGACGCGCTAGGTGACGCCTGGAAGGACGGCAAGCTGCATCTGCCGCTGCTATCTACACTGAATAAAAAATTGTTCGGCAAGCCCAACGCTGGTCAGGATATGACGTTCGATTTCGGCGGGTTGATTGCTCATGCTGCGAAAACGAGGCCGCTGACAGCCGGTTCGATCATCGGTTCCGGAACTGTGTCGAACAAAGGCGCAGATGGCGGGCCGGGCAAGACGGTGGCGGAGGGCGGCGCCGGATATGCCTGTATCGCCGAGCTGCGCATGATCGAGACAATCACGCGTGGCAAGCCTATCACTCCATTCATGAAGTTCGGCGATACCATCCGCATTGAGATGAAGGATGCGCGCGGCCATTCGATCTTCGGCGCCATCGAGCAGTCGGTCGAAAAGTACGAGGCTCCGTGACAGGATCGCGTGTGCCGCTAGCGGCTGGGAACAAGCTCGAACTTTGCCGATAGCTGCGCGGTTGAATCACCGCCGGCGAACAATTCGAAAGGGCCGGGCTCGATGAGGAGGCGGCCGGCTTCATCGTGAAATCCAAGCGCGGAAGCCGGAACTTTCAACTTGACGAAACCCTTCGCATAATCGATCGCCTGGCCGGGACCGCGGCGAGCGCGTATCTCCTTCAGCAGCGTCGACGTCGGTGGGCACTTTTTGCCGGATGCTGATAACCAGGACTGATCGTATTCGGTGTCGGCAGACGCTCCGATAACTGCGATGCGCTTGACCGAAGGGCCGATCGGCAGGACGCGATCTTCGTTCTTGAGTAGAACGAATGATTGGCGGGCCGTCTCACGTGCGACCCGGCGAGCCTCCGCCTGATCCGGCAGCGCCGGAAACGGTGCATCCGTCGATCGATCGAATAATCCCATTCGGAATTTGATGCGCAGGACGCGGCGGGTTGCTTCGTCGATCGCACTGCGTGGCACCCGACCCATCTTCACTTCGGTTTCAAGGTGCCGCGAGAAGTGCTCGCCGACCATATCCATGCTGGCCAGCAGTGCGCGGCGAGCTGCCTCGGCAGTATCCCGGGCGATGCCATGATTCATCAGATTGCCGATCGCATCAAAATCCGATGTGACGAAACCATCGAAACCCCAGTGTCCCCGCAGGATGCCGGTCAGCAAACGACTGTCCGCCGATGCGGGTGAACCATTGACGGTGTTGAATGCCGCCATCACGATTTCGGCTCCAGCATCGATCGCGGCCTTGAACGGTGGCAGATGCCGGTCGAACAATTCATTAGTCGGGATGGGCGCGTCGCCGTAGTCGCGACCGGCTTCCACGCCTCCATAACCGACATAGTGCTTCACCGAAACTGCGAGACCACCCTGGCGATACCCGCGTGTTCGTGCGGCAGCAATAACCGAGCCCAGATAGGCGTCCTCACCAGCGCCTTCGATGACGCGACCCCAGCGAGGATCCCGCGAGAGGTCGACCATCGGGGCGAAGGTCCAATTGATGCCGGCATTCGCTGCCTCCCGCGCCACCATTTCTGCGGAGCGAGCGGTTTGCGCGGCGCTTCGCGAAAGCCGTGGATTTCATCTCGCTTGACGACATTCATGATGGCGCCGGATGGGCCTGCCTTGACAGCCTCCATCTGCAAAATGTGGCGCTCATCGCGCGCAATGAGATTGAGCTGCCCGATCTTCTCGGCCAACGTCATTCGAGCCATCAGCGCCTTGATGCGTTTTTCAATCGCGGGATCGAGCGTGGCGCGTTGGGCGTAAGCAGCGCCAGCGGCCAGGCAGACCAAGACGAGGGCAAGAAGCGGGGTGCGTAGTTTTGCGATCATGCCATCGGGGAAGGTTGCGGTGGGGTGAGGTATCAAGCATGATCTGGGCGCGACGTCGACTACGTTTGCCCGGAGAAGACCTTCCACAATGGATCCGATCGTTTTCAGCGCGGTGCTCGTGGCGGCCGCGTGTCACGCGAGCTGGAATGCACTCCTCAAACTGAAGCTTGTGCCGATCGTTGCGATTTCGCTCATTTCGGTCGGTTGTGGGATTGTCGTGCTGCCTGTTCTGCCGTTCGTCGGCTGGCCGCCGGCTGTCGCGTGGCCATATATATTCGGCTCGCTGTTCGTGCACCTGTTTTACTACTCGACGCTGGCAGAGGCCTATAAAACCGGAGACTTGGGCCTCGTTTACCCGATTGCGCGAGGCTCGGCCCCGCTTATGACGGCCGTCGGTGCTTATCTGCTCGTTGGCCAGGAATTAGGTTCGAAAGGCTGGATCGGTGTTGCCGTGTTGGCTGCCGGTGTCATTGTCTTATCCCTCAGATGGGGCAATGTCGCAGCGCCGCCGAATCTCAGGTCTATCGGCTTTGCGCTGCTCACGGCCATGTCGATCACAACGTACACGTTGATCGATGCGCTCGGCGCCAAGCTGGCAGGTTCGGCGCACTCGTATGCCGGTTGGCTGTTCGTACTCGATGGTCTTATGATGACGGCTTACGGCTTGCTGCTGTTTCCCGAACCGTTCAAGGCCGGCATGCGTTCGGATTGGAAGCTCGTGCTGGTCGGTGGCGGGCTGTCAGCGGCGGCCTACTGGATCGCAATTTGGGCGATGACGGTGGCGCCGATCGCACTCGTGGCGGCGCTGCGTGAAACCAGCGTGCTGTTTGCCGCCGCGATCGGTATTTTCGTTTTACGTGAACCGATATTGCCGGCGCGGATAGTTGCTGCCTTGATGGTGGCTGCGGGCGTGATCCTGATCAGGTTGCGATAGCGGCGCTTGCCTACGCAGCCCTGATCCAGCAATGGTTGTCGTGGAACGCGGCCCCGCCAAAGGGGGCGGCCTGGAAGGCGCTCGTCAGCGTGTTGATGCCTTCGCCGCCTTCGAACTGGCTGTTCGGCGGGATTGCTTCGACGATGACGACGCCTGGCAGCACGCCATCGAAAGCTTCGGCGTGCAGGACGATTTCGCCGCGCGCATTGCCCATGCGGATCTTGTTGCCGTCGGCAATTCCAAGCTGCGCGAGATCGGCTGGATTGATCTTCGCGCGGGGACGCCCCTCGCGAGCACGACTGGTCGGCATCTCGTTGAAGGATGAGTTCAGATAGTTTCGCGCTGGCGACGTCGCGAGCTTGAAAGGATGTACGGCATCCACTTTCTCATTGACGTCCCAATGATCGGGTAGCGATGGTACGAGGTGCGCGATGCCCCAGTCGTGCTTACGGCCGGCCGGTACGTTTGGCCAATCCGGCTTAAAGCGAAACTTGCCGTCCGGATAGGCGAAGCCGTTGGCATAGTGCGAGGTCTCAAAATCGGGTTGACAGTCGATCCACTTCGCTTGCTCGAGTGCTTCGAGCGAGCCCCAACCGGATTTGCGAAGTGTCTCGTCGATCAACTGGCGCGGCGTCATCTCAAAGCCGCGATGCTTCGCACCGACGCGTTTTGCCAGTCCAACCAGAACGTCGTGATTCGAACGGCATTCGCCCGGCACGTCCATCAGTTTGGGTCCGAGCAGAATGTGCTGGTGCCCGCCGCCCTGATAGATGTCGTCATGTTCGAGGAACATCGTCGACGGCAATACGATGTCTGACATTTCAGCCGTCGCGGTCATGAATTGCTCATGCGTGCATACGAACAAGTCTTCGCGCAGGAAGCCGGCTTTGACCTTGCGTTGATCGGGCGCGACCTGCACTGGGTTCATGTTTTGGATGAACAATGCGGTGACGGGCGGCCCGCCCTTGATATCTTGCGGGTCGCCACACAGGATCGGCCCGATCCGGCTCATGTCGAGCATGCGGATGCTGTCGTCGCGCGCGTCGTGCCCTTCGATCAGCGACTTGTCCCAATTGAAGATTGCGCCGTTGTTGTGAAATGCGCCGCCACCTTCGTGCAGCCAAGCGCCCGTCACCGACGCGATGCAGCTTGCTGCGTGCATGTTATGGGCGCCGTTGCGTTGACGCGAGAAGCCGTAGCCCAACCGGAAGTAGGTTTTCGGTGTCGTGCCGACAAGCTTGGCGAAGGCTTCGATTTCCTCCACCTTCAAACCGGTGATCGTGGCAGCCCACCCCGGCGTGCGAGACTCTAAATGAGCTTCGAGTTCGCGCGGGCAGTCGGTGTACTGCTCCATGTAAGGCCAGTTGGCGTGGCCATCGCGAAACAGGATGTGCATCACCGCGCAGGCGAGCGCCCCGTCGGTCCCCGGCCGCAGACACAACGCCATGTCGGCCTGATCCATCGTGCCGTTCTGGTAGATGTCGATGGCGACAATCTTGGCGCCACGCTCCCTGCGGGCCTTGATCGCATGTGTCATTACGTTGACCTGGGTGTTGACCGGGTTCGTACCCCAGATCACCACCACATCGGCCTTGGCCATCTCACGCGGGTCGGGTCCAGCTAGCTTCCCAGTACCGGCAATGTATCCGGTCCAGGCAAGTGTGGTGCAGATCGACGAGAATTGTTGCGAGTATCGTTTGGCGTGGCGCAGCCGGTTAATGCCGTCGCGCATCACAAGACCCATGGTACCAGCGAAATAGTACGGCCACACCGCTTCCGGGCCATGCTGGGCTTCGGCCTTGAGCATGGCTTCGGCGGTGATGTCCAGCGCGTCATCCCAGGATATGCGTGCGAATTCCGTTGAGCCCTTAGGTCCCTTGCGGCGCAGCGGATGCATCAACCGGTCGGGATGGTGGATGCGCTCCGAGTAGCGCGCGACTTTCGCGCAGATCACACCGTCCGTGTAGCTATTGTCCTTGGCGCCACGCACCCGGCCAATGCGACCATCAGGTAACAGCTCGACCTCGAGTGCGCACGTCGAAGGGCAATCATGCGGACAAACCGAGTGACCAATTTCGACGGGGCGGTCCATGGGATAATTTTCCTCTATTCAGGACTTCCGGCCGTCCAATAGCTCAACTTGGCGACAGCACGTGGATCACGCGGGAGGCAATCATGTCTTTGACCTTCGCCGCATAGGCCGCCATGTGAGCCGATGCGGCGTGGGCTGCCAAAGTCTCTGCGCTCGTCCATTTCTCGATTACGACGAAAGTGTCGGGCCCGACTTTCGTTTGTATGGCCCCAATACCGGCAGCATCCACAGCCGGGCCATACTCGATGCAGCCCTCTTCTGCGTGTACGGCTGGCATGTTGCCGTGAAACGCGGCCAGCACGGTATCGCGCATGCCGGGCTTCGTGGTGATGATTGCGAGAACGTGGATCATCTCGGCTACTCTCTCGGTTTTACTTTGGGTTTACGGCGGCGCTGTAGGCATGCATCAGCGCTTCCGAGTGACGGCCAGGCTGATATTGATGCGGCCCAATCTGGCTGACCGGGGTCACCTCGGCCGCTGTACCCACGATGAAGCACTCGGTGAAGCTCGGCAGTTCCTCGGGCATGATGCGCCGCTCGACCACGTTCATGCCAGTCTTCTTGGCGATTTCGATCAAGGTCTGGCGGGTAATGCCATTGAGGAAGCAATCGGCGATCGGTGTATGCAACGCGCCATTCTTGATGAAAAACACGTTAGCGCCGGTACACTCCGCTACCCGACCCTGCCAATCGTACATCAGCGCGTCGGCGAAGCCTTTGTTCTCGGCGCGCATTTTCGAGATCGTGCAGATCATATAGAGGCCGGCGGCCTTGGAGGCGACCGGTGCGCATGCGGGGTCGGGCCGGCGATAATCCGCGATGTCGAGGCGGATGCCGCGCATCTTGGTTACCGGATCGAACATCGACGGCCAGACCCAGGTCGCGATCGCGGTATGGATCTTGTTGTGCTGAGCCGATACGGCCATCATCTCGCTGCCGCGCCAGGCGACCGGCCGGACGTATTGATCGCCACCACCGTTGAGCTTGAGCACTTCATCCTTGGCTGCATTGAGTTCGGCAACGGAGAAGGGAATCTCAAAGTCCAGCAGCTGTGCGGACTTCCGAAATCGCTCGGAATGCTCAGTCGTTTTGAAGATTTTGCCACCGTAGGCTCGTTCGCCCTCGAACACGCAGGAGCCGTAGTGCAAGCCATGTGACAGGACATGGAGTTTGGCATCTCGCCACGGAATGACCTTGCCGTTCATCCAAATAAAGCCGTCGCGATCATCGAAGGGGATCAGCTCTGCCATCGGGTCTCCTCGGTCTACCGCGTGCCGGAGGCTGTAGCAGACCTACGCACCGGTCATTTTTACTTAGAAATAATGACTTGCCACGGGTAACAACCGCCTCCTAATTAGTCAACATGACTGACATAAATTCAACCGCTGATCGTATAACCAGTTTGCCGGCCGGCGAGTCTTCGCCTGTCGACGCCGATATCCAACGGTTGACTGCGGTTGTCGAGTTGATCTTCTTCGCATATCGCGACTTCACCGGTGAGGCCGACGCAGTACTTAAGAAATTTGACTTCGGTCGCGCCCATCATCGTGTCTTGCACTTCGTAACTTGGCGCCCAGGATTACGCGTCGCCGATCTTTTGGAAATTCTCAAGATAACAAAGCAGAGCCTGGCTCGTGTACTCAAACAACTGGTCGATCGGGGGTTTATTCTCCAAGAGGCTGGTGAAGCGGATAGACGCGAGCGCCGCCTCTATCCGACGGCGGCAGGCCGCAGGCTCGCAGAACAATTACGCGCGCTACAAACACGGCGGATCGCCGGCGCCCTCGGTGAGATCGAACCGCCCGCTCAGGCTGCCGCGGTACAGTTTCTTCTCGCGTTGACAACGTCGGTCAATCGATCTGCCATCGAGCAATCGCTGGCAAATGCGGGGATAGGTGTACCGGAGCCGGCGAATGCAATCGGCCGGGACCGGTCAAGAACGAAGTAACCAGGCCGCAAAGCCTGAAATGACTGCGGAGGGGAAAATCATGGCACTCGCAACTGAGCGGCGATGTGATCCGTTGCCGGATGATGCACCGCACGTACTCGTTGTCGACGATGACCATCGGATTCGCGAGTTGCTGTCACGCTACCTGGCCGAGAACGGCTTCAGGGTCACCCCCGCGAACGATGCCAACGCTGCGCGCGCCGCGATGCGTGGCCTAGCATTCGATCTCGTCATTCTTGACGTGATGATGCCCGGCGAAAATGGGATCTCGCTGGCTCGTGATCTGAAACTAATGTCGAATGTGCCGATCTGCATGCTGACCGCCTTGGCAGACGCAGAGCACCGGATCGAAGGTCTCGAAGCGGGCGTCGATGATTACCTGCCCAAGCCGTTTGAACCTCGCGAGTTGTTACTGCGGCTCAAAAACATCCTGCGGCGCGGCCGGATCACACAGGTTGCGGTCGATGAGATCATAATGGGGGAGTTCAGCTTTCACATCGGGCGCGGTGAACTGAAACGCGGCGAGGAGTCGATAAAGCTTACCGAGCGTGAGCGCGATCTGTTGCGCCAATTCGCGCAACGAGCTGGTTTGCCCGTTGCACGCCATGAACTTGCCGCGGACGAGAGTACTGGGAGTGAGCGTGCGATCGACGTGCAGATCAATCGTCTGCGGCGCAAGATTGAGACCGACCCATCCAATCCAGTCTACCTGCAGACTGTTCGCGGCAAAGGCTACATCCTCTATACTGACTGATCGATAAACTGAACCGGGTGGCACACCCCAGTTGAAACAGAGACGAGCACAGTCATGGTCGCTGCCCGCGATCCATCAATCGAACGGAATTCGTCGTCCCGATGGTCCGAGATCAAGGACTTGGGACACCGGGTACGGGGGAGTGCGATCTCGATCCTGGGCGAACTAATCCCCAAGGGCCTCTATGCGCGAGCACTTATCATCATCATCGCGCCGATCGTGCTGCTTGAGGGTGTCGTCGCGTTCGTCTTCATGGAGCGGCACTGGAACGCTGTAACCAGACGCTTATCGGAAGCTACCGTTCGCGATGTCGCGGCGCTGATCGATGTCTATCAGGACTACAGCCGTCAGGATGATTATGGCCGCTTGATCGAAATGGCCCGTGACCGTCTCAATCTATCGATGCAAGTACTGCCACCAGCGGACTTGCCGCCGGCACAACCGCGACCATTTTTTGCTGTTCTTGACCGGGCGCTGTCGACGGAGTTGCGCAAGCAGATAAAGCAGCCGTTCTGGATCGATACCGTCGGCAATTCGAGACTCGTTGAAATCAAAGTGAAGCTCAAGACGGCGACGTTGAGGTTTATCGCAACGCGAAGCCAGACTTACGCATCGAACTCGGATATTTTCATGGCCTACATGGTGGGATCGTCGGTGATCCTGCTCACCTTGGCGATTTTGTTTCTGCGCAATCAAATTCGCCCCATCCTTCGACTGGCCGAGGCTGCCGACGCGTTCGGCAAAGGCCGTCCCATCGATGACGAGTTCCGTCCGCGCGGCGCGCGTGAGGTGAGGCAGGCAGCGCAAGCATTCCTGGAGATGCGAGATCGCATCAAGACGCATGTCGACCAGCGCACGGCGATGCTGGCTGGCGTCAGCCACGATCTGCGTACGATCCTGACGCGCTTCAAATTGCAGTTGGCTTTGCTCGGCAATCGACCCGAAATCGGCGCGCTGAAGGCCGATGTGAACGAGATGCAGCATATGCTGGAGGATTATCTCGCCTTCACACGGGGCGACGGGGGTGAGGAAGCGAAGCCGACGAACTTGCGGGAACTTCTTGAGGAAGTGACGGACGAGATGCTGGTTCACGGGCGAACAGTCGATCTGCGGTTGCGCAAACGAAAGGCCGATCTCGTGCTGCCGCTCAAACGACAGGCGTTCAAACGAGCGATCACCAACCTGGTGAGCAATGCGGCGCGTTTCGGAGATCAAATCATCGTCCGCGCTGCAACGGAGCGCAATTGGTTGCGAATCGAGGTCGACGACAATGGCCCCGGCATTCCGCCTGCGGAACGCGACAACGTGTTCAAGCCATTTTATCGGCTCGACCATGCACGCAATCAGGACGAAGGAAATACTGGACTTGGCCTTGCGATTGCACGTGACATTGCCCGCAGCCATGGCGGCGATATCGCGCTTGGCCAAAGCTCGATGGGAGGCCTACGCGCCATTATTCGGGTGCCATTGTAGCTGCGATTTACGGGGCTGGCTTAGAGGCCAGCAGCGCGCGATCGATATACTTCAAGTAGTAAGGGAAGGGTTCAGTCACGGCGGCGGGATCTTTCGCCGTATCGTCTATGCGACGCAACTGCACGGCTTGACGCCAATAGGGTAGGGACTCGAACGCTGCCAATTCAGTGCGGGACATCGCGCCACCTTGCAAGGCCAGCGAACGAACTGAGTCCTCAGATAATTTTTCAAAGTAATCCGGTTCGGTAGCGCACAAGTAGCGCTTTGCGGGCACATGCAAACGAACCGGTTCAGTTACAGCCGGTCCAAAGTGAGGTCCGAGCCAGGCAGCGGCCAGTTCCTCGTGGGTATCGTCGATGCCTTCGAGCGCGGGGTCTTGGCCGAGATTGTGGATCATATGTCCAACGTCATGCAAGAGCGCCGCCACAATCAAGTCCGCATCGGCGCCTTGGCGTTCAGCCAAGGCCGCAGATTGTAGAGCATGCTGCAGTTGGTTTACATCCGATAGTCCGTATTGGTCCGTGGCCCGGTTCGAATAAATGTCGATCAGTTGATCGCGAATGTCGAGCATGTTGCCGCCTCAGACCGGGTGATGGTTTTCGGGTTCTATTGCTAGTCCGGCTGTGAGACATCAGCAAGAAACAACTGATATCGAATATGTTGAAACCGGCTAGCTAGAATGTTGATCTGCGGTGTACCTGCTTCGATGCTCCACATCACAAAGAATCGCGCAAAACGGATTTGGTTGAATGCTCAACGGCTCGATACGAGGGCGCCATTCGGGGAAGATCAAAGGGCAACGAGAACAGCCATCGAGCACTTGGGCTACGTGCAGATCGACACGATCAATGTAATCGAACGTAGCCACCACCACATCCTGTTTACACGCATTCCGCACTATAAACGCGCCCATCTGCATCAGGCTCAGAAGTTCGACAAAACGGTTTTCGAATACTGGACACACGCACTGTCGTACGTGCCGGTGCGCGATTTTCGCTTCTTTCTCGCAGCAATGAAACGTCACCGGACGGCGCCTGGAAAATGGTTCGACGCGGTGACGAAAGATGATCTTCGCAAGGTATTGCGGTTGATCCGGGAACAGGGAGCGCTTTCGATCCGCGACATCGATGACGATGTTCTCGTCGAAAAGGATCATCCTTGGGCCAGCCGCAAGCCATCGCGACGCGCTCTTCAGCTCGCCTTCTTTACGGGGGCGGTAGCGATCAGCGAACGATCGGGCATGCTGAAGACTTACGAACTGGTCGATCGTCACTTTGGATGGGAAGGTCCGCCTAAGGCTGCTACCGAAGCAGAGATTGCGGACTACCTGATTGACCGGGCTCTACGCTCACAGGGCGTCGTGAACCTGGATTCGATTTGCTATCTTGATGCAAAGCGAAAGTCTCGCGTTCTTCGGCTTATCGAGAAGCGCGTTCGCAGAAAGCAACTGGTCGCGGTCGAAATAGACGGAGCAGCGACGCCTCAGTATTGGATAGAACCGGGAACTCTCGATCTGAATCGTCGGCCACTCGAAGAGTTAATCCATATCCTTTCTCCTTTCGACCCACTCGTGATCCAGCGTAAGCGGCTGGGATCGTTCTTCGGCTACGAACATCGCTTTGAAGCGTACGTGCCAAAGGAGAAGCGCGTGTTTGGCTATTTCACGTTGCCGGTATTGGCTGGCGACGAAATAGTTGCCGCGATTGACCTCAAGACGGATCGTCAACGGCGTCAGCTGCTGGTGCAAAAGTGGACGTGGGTCGGACGCAAATCCGGCAACCCACTCAAACAGTTAATCGAGGAAGAGCTGCATCGGTTCGAGCGATTTCAACTTTCTTGAAACCGGCGACTTGCTCCAGATGATGCATCGCGTGCGCGCGGAACAACTCTCCGATCATCGAGTTTAAGGTCCAGCTCCCAACCGCAGGACATTCTGCTCCGGACTACCTCTCTGGGATGTAGATAAATGACCGATGCCAAGCCGTCGCAGCGTAAAAAGCGTCCTAATCAACGCAAGCAAGCCCCGCTCGCCGAATTGGGCACTGGCGGCGAATTGCACCAGACGGCGACGCGTCTGGACGATCGGATCACCACCAATCACGGAGTTCCGATCAGCGATAATCAGAACTCGCTCAGGGCGGGCAGCAGAGGGTCGACACTGCTGGAGGACATGATCCTTCGCGAGAAGATCCATCATTTCGATCATGAGCGTATTCCGGAACGAATTGTTCATGCACGGGGGTCTGGAGCACATGGGTTTTTCGAGTTGACCACTTCGCTTGCGGAATTCACGCGCGCGAAAATTCTGACCGAAGTCGGGACCCGCACCGAAGTCTTTACGCGATTTTCGACGGTTGCGGGTGGAGCTGGTTCGGTCGATACGCCTCGCGATGTCCGCGGATTTGCCGTCAAATTTTATACCAAAGAAGGTAATTGGGATTTGGTCGGCAACAATATCCCGGTGTTTTTCATTCAAGATGCAATCAAGTTTCCCGATCTCATTCATTCGATAAAGATGGAGGCGGACCGCGGCTATCCTCAAGCAGCATCAGCTCACGACACGTTTTGGGACTTCATCGGACTGATGCCGGAATCCACGCACATGGTCATGTGGGCAATGTCGGATCGGACGATTCCGAGGTCGCTCCGCATGATGGAGGGATTTGGGGTCAACACGTTCCGGTTGGTCAACGAGAAGGGCGACGCGACGTTCGTCAAGTTTCACTGGCGCCCTAAGCTCGGGTTGCAATCCACATGCTGGGACGAAGCGGTGAAAATTGCTGGTGCGGATCCCGACTACCATCGGCGCGATCTATTCGAATCAATTGCGTCAGGAAACTTCCCCGAGTGGGAGTTTGGGGTGCAGTTACTCAGTCAAAAAGAGGCGGACCAACTTCCATTCGATATATTGGATGCTACAAAAGTGATCCCAGAAGAAATGGTGCCAATCCGCATCATCGGGCGGATGGTACTCGATCGCAATCCCGACAATTTCTTTGCCGAAACGGAGCAGGTGGCGTTTCTACCGACGAACGTTCCGCCGGGTATCGACTTCTCGGAAGATCCGCTGCTACAGGGGCGTTTGTTTTCATATCAAGATACCCAGCTTTCGCGGTTGGGAACGGTGAACTTTCATCAGATACCAATCAATCGAGCCAAAGGATGTCCGTTTCAAAATATGCAGCGAGACGGCCATATGCAGACCCAAGTTTTCAAAGGGCGGGCCAATTACGAACCGAATAGTTTGGGCGAGGCCGGAGAGCTTGGCGGCCCACGGGCAGATCGGCAGGGCGGATTTCGTACTTATGCCGCGACGCTTGAGGGAGAAAAGGTGCGCCTGCGCGCGGAAAGTTTTGCCGATCACTATAGCCATGCAAGGCTCTTCTACCGGTCGCAAACCCCCAGCGAGCAAGCTCATATCGCAAGTGCATTAGTGTTCGAATTGTCCAAATGCAACGTGCACCACGTACGCAGTCGAGTGATTGGCAACCTGCGGAATGTTGACGAGGAATTGGCAAAACGCGTCGCTTCGGGCATGAACGTGGAATTGCCTCCGAGAAACAAGGCAGCCGTCGAGCCGCAAGACATGAAACCTTCGCCGGGACTTCGGATAATCGATAAGTATCCACCCTCGCTCAACGGTCGAACGTTGGGAGTGCTGGTCACCGAGGGCGCAGATTCAAAGGCGATCAAGGCACTACAACGAACCGCGCAAGGTCAAGGCGCTACGGTCAAAATCATTGCGGCGAAGATAGGCGGCGTCAAACTGAATGACGCTTCTATGTTGGAGGTGGACGGTCAGCTAGCCGGCACACCGTCTGTGTTGGTTGACGCAATCGCTATTGTTGCATCAAGTGCAGGCTGCAGTGAACTAGCCGGCGACTCTGCTGCAATAGATTTCGTCAGAAATGCATTTGCTCATTTGAAAGCTATCGGGTTCACCACAGAAGCTGAGCCTTTACTCAAAGAAGCTGGCGTCAAGCCAGATGAGTTCGTACTCAATCTGTCTGACGGGCCAGAAGCCTTCTTGCAAAAAGCCGCGACCCGTCTGTGGGACCGGGAGCCGAATGTCCGGATCCTCCCCTAACATCAATTCGAGTTTTCAATCAACGGACGGAGATGGGCTTTTGTTGCGGCAAATTTCTCGCTAACGGAGCGACAGGCCAGGAGCGTGGCGGGTCCTTCTCGCTAAAGTGACCTGAATGATAAATATGAGAACTTCGTCCTCTACAATCAGCACCTTATGATACTTTAGCTCCCATTGTCACCACAGCTTAAAACGTTCGCCTAAAATAGAACACGAGGGCACACCCATAGGTTGCTAGCGATCCGCGAAAATGACAATGTGGCGAGCGATTTAACCAATATGTTGCTTTTGCGATACTAGTTGCGGTTGGGTTCCACAAGTG
>JANMNO010000166.1:0-16219 GCA_031374115.1 Hyphomicrobiaceae bacterium
GGCGGATTGCAAGCCAAATGTCTAGGGCAAAACCGCGTCGTACTCGTTGGCGAGGCCGGCCACACCTTGCCGCCGATCGGCGCGCAGGGCCTCAACCTGGGCTTTCGCGACGTCGCAGTGCTGGCCGATCTGGTCGGCGCGGCGATGGCCACGTCGCAGGATATTGGCGGCGCTGCACTGCTCGGCGCTTACGATGCAGCGCGGCGCACCGACATCGCCCTACGCACCACCGCTGTCGACCTGCTCAACCGGTCGCTGCTGGCCGATCTGCTGCCGGCCGACCTCGCGCGTGGACTGGGGCTGCATCTGGCCGGTGGGTTCGCTGCGCTGAAGCGGCAGGTGATGCGGGCCGGTTTCGAGCCATCAGGCAGTCTGCCCCGTTTGATGCGCGCGCCAACTGCGGCTTGACGCGTGGTGCCGCCTGTAGTCATCACAGACGCCACCACTGCGCTGCAACATAAAAGGCTTCATGTCCGCTCCCATTTCCGTCTTGCGCGACTTCCAGTTTCGCCTTGAATACGTGGCGCTGCGCGCCATCGTTGGGATCGTGCGGGCAGCGCCACTCGACACGGCGAGCGCGGTATCCGGGCGCGCATGGCGGTATCTAGCGCCGAAGATCACGCCTAAACGTCACGCCAGAGCGCTCGCCAATCTGGCGATCGCGTTTCCCGATATGCCGCCAGCGGAGCGCGAGAAGATCGCCCTGGCGAACTGGGAGAACCTTGGCCGCGTGATGGCCGAGACGATGCAGATGGACCGCATCCTGCGCGATCCGAAGCGGATCGAGATCGCAAATCTGCAGGTGTTCGCGCGCTATCGCGACAAGCTCGGACCGGTCGTCGGGGTGTCGTTGCACATGGGCAATTGGGAACTGGCGATCTGGCCGCTGACCCTGGCGGGGGCGAACCCGGCCGCCGTCTACCGCTCGGTCAACAACCCGTATGTCGATCAGTATTTGCGCTATCAGCGCCGCGATCTCTACCCCGGCGGGCTGCTCGGGCGCGGCAAGGTCGAGGGCGATCACGGCGAAGGCAAAAAGACCGCGCGGTACATCATGGATTATGTGCGGCGCGGCGGACGGCTCGGCATGGTCGCCGACTTGTATGATCGCACCGGCCTGCAGGTGCCGTTCTTTGGGCGCGACGCCGGTACGGTCGCAATGCCAGCGATAATCGCGCGCCGCGTCGGCGCCCGCATTTGGCTGGCCCGTTGTGTGCGGATCGGCGGCGGCGTTAAGTTCCGCATCGAGCTGGTCGAGTTGCGGATCCCGCGTACGGCCAATCAATCGGAAGACATTCGCTGGGCGACGGCTGCGATGCAACGGCAGTTCGAGGCCTGGATTCGCGAGGTCCCCGAGCAGTGGATGTGGAGCAACCGGCGTTGGAGCTGACGCTGCAAGCTTAAACGATAGAACGCGATTTGAAGAAGGTCCCGAACCATGCCAGCCACCCGCACACCCGCTAAATTCTTCTCGAGCCTCGCCATCGGCGCGCCCGAGCCGTTCCGCGAACCGCCCGTGCGGCTCGAGCGGATGATCCATTTCATCCCGCCGCACAACGCCAAGATCACGGCTAAAATAGGCGAGCTGAAAAACCAGGTCGACGTCATCCTGGGCAATCTCGAGGACGCGATCCCAGCCGACCAAAAAACCAACGCCCGCGCCGGGTTCATCCGCATGGCGCTCGATCACGATTTCGGCGGCACCGGCCTGTGGACCCGCGTCAATTGCCTGAACTCGCCGTGGTTCTTGGACGACATCATCGACATCGTCGGCGCCGCCGGGCACAAGCTCGACGTCGTCATGCTGCCGAAGGTCGAGGGGCCGTGGGATATCCATTATCTCGACCAGCTGCTGGCCCAGCTCGAAGCGAAGGCCGGCATCAAGCGGCCGATCATGATCCACGCGATCTTAGAGACCGCCGAGGGCGTGTCGAACATCGAGGAGATCGCGGCAGCGAGCCCGCGCATGCACGGCATGAGCTTGGGCCCCGCCGATCTTGCCGCTTCACGCGGCATGAAAACGACCCGCGTCGGTGGCGGGCATCCCGCTTACGGTGTGCTGGCGGACGGGGCGGCTGGCCAGCCCCGCGCCTTCTACCAGCAGGACCTGTGGCATTATACCGTCGCCCGCATGGTCGATGCATGTCAGCGCTGCGGCATCAAGGCGTTCTATGGCCCGTTCGGCGACTTTTCCGATGCGGAAGCGTGCGAAGCCCAATTCCGCAACGCGTTTTTGATGGGCTGCGCCGGCGCCTGGTCATTGCACCCGAGCCAGGTCGAGATCGCCAAACGCGTATTCAGCCCGGATCTGGGTGAGGTGACATTCGCAAAAAAGATCCTGGCTGCCATGCCGGACGGGACCGGGGCGGTGATGATCGACGGCCGGATGCAGGACGACGCGACCTGGAAGCAGGCCAAGGTGATCGTCGATCTGGCCCGGCTGGTTGCATCGAAAGATCCAGATGCTGCGCGCCGATATGGACTTTGAGACGCCGAGCCGTCATACCCTGATGCCGACTTCAAAATCAATCGGCGTGCTGCCCATGCTTCCCAAGCGAAAATCAAAATCCACCGACGATCGAACCCGCAGTGCTAAATTTGCGGTTGGCCATGTCGTGCGCCATCGCTTCTTCCCGTTTCGGGGTGTGATCTTCGATATCGATCCGGTGTTCAACAATACCGAGGAGTGGTGGTTGGCTATTCCCAAGGGGATGCGGCCGCGCAAGGATCAACCGTTCTACCACCTGTTCGCGGAGAATTCGGAGACGACGTATATCGCCTATGTCTCGGAGCAAAATCTCCTGGCCGACGATTCAGGCACGCCGGTCAAGCATCCGCAGGTGAAGGAATTGTTCACGCGCGATGACCGCGGCGGCTACCGCGCGCTTTATCTGCAATCGCACTGATTTGTGGTCCCCGGCGTTTTCTGGTCCCCGGCTGCTCTGCGGTCGCAGAGCCGGCCGCCGGGGACGGGTGATCTAAGGCTTCTTGGCCGGGGCAGCCGATGCCGTGGGCGGCGCCATCGGGGCTGGCTGCAGATCACCCGGCTTTGGTGCAAGGCGCTGCTGCGTATTTTGATGCTCGATGAACTTCTTGTACTCTTCCTCCTGGCGAACGCGAAGTTCCTGGAAGAAGCGTTGACGCTGCTCGCTGTAGAGTTTGCCGTCGGCAGGAGCGCCGGCCTGGGCGGTCGAGAACCCTTCGAGCGGAATCGAGAACGGAACCGGTTGGGCTGCACCATTCATCGCAAGGATGACGATGCCGCCGCCTGTCTTCAGGCTGTCGACTACGTCCTTGGTGGCTTCGATCTCGGCGGTGCAGCCCGTCGGGTGGCAAAGCGTGTACTTGAGATCGATCGGCTTCAGCGCCTTGTCATCGATCTTTTCGTTCTTGGCGGCCTTCTCCCACGTCGGCTTGTCGTAGACGGCCAGACGCAAGCCCGGCGGGATCGCAACCCCGATTGCAATGGGAACCATCACCATCAGATGCTGCTTGTCGGAGCCTTCGACCTGGCGCAGCGCGGCCGACACGATGACCATCCCGGAATTGCCATCAAGACGCTCGTGGTGGGTCAGACAGATGTTCTTTTCTTCGGCGGCGGCCTTGCCGTCTTTGCCCGGCATCGGCACTTGCGTCTTTTCGCAAAGCTTGACCCAGAACACCTGCTTGGCTGGTGCGCCCGCTGCCGGAGCAGCTGCAGCAGGAGCGGCCGGCGCCGCGGGTGCGGCTTTCGGTGCCGTCTTGGGCTGGGTTTGTGCTGTCGCGGCGGTCGCGGCGAGCCCGAAAGCTATCATGGCCGACGCCAGCGTCCGCCCGATCGTAACCGTTCGCGCAGGCGCAACATTTCGATTGCAGTATTCCATCGTTGGTGCCGACCTTTTCGCTTACGAGCGAGACGTGCTCGCTCTGCCCCTGAAAACCACTATTGCCATGTATCGAACGGCAATGTCATCACACGCGCGCATAAGTGCGCACATCGCGCTGACGTTGGGGCGGCAGTAAGGATTCGATTGCGGCAATCCCGTGGCCAAACTTGCGCCCTTGATGCCCAGGCTTGTGCAAGGAGACGGTCACGTGGCAAAGGGGCAACGAACGAGGTCGCACTTACGCCGCGTGGAAATGCCAGCGGTTGAGATTGCGTTTCCCATGCATTTCAGGATCCACCCGAGGATGCGATTTTCTTGGCCCACCGCCATCGCTATCGCCTTAGCTGCTCTCGCGCCTAACGCGTGGGCGCAACCGATGCACGGCATCGCCATGCATGGCGAGCCAGCGCTAAGTCCCGAGTTCAAGGCGTTCCCGAGCGTTAATCCAGCCGCGCCGCGAGGCGGCCGCCTCAACCTCGGCACGCAAGGCACATTCGATAGCCTCAACCCCTTCATCATCAAGGGTATTCCGGCGCAGGGGCTGCGCGAATACGTCTATGAAAGCCTGCTGGCGCGATCACCTGACGAGCCCTTCACCCTGTATGGCTTGGTCGCCGAGAAGGTCGAGGCGCCGGCTGATCGGTCCAGCGTTACGTTCTTTTTGAACAACCAGGCGAGCTTTTCCGATGGCCGCCCGATCACCGCCGATGACGTCTTATTTTCGCATGCCATGCTTAAGGAGAAGGGCTTCCCGTATCACCGGGGCTACTACAAGAAAGTCGCCAAGGCTTTCGCCATCGACGCCCGAACCGTGCGCTTCGAGTTCGATGAGGCGGGCGACCGCGAACTGGCGCTCATCATGGGCCTGATGCCGGTCTTACCGCGACATCGTTTCACACCTGAAACTTTCGAACGCACGACATTGGAGGCACCGATCGGCAGCGGGCCTTATCGTGTCGAAAGCATCGATACCGGGCGATCCATCCTCTATCGCCGCAACCAGAATTACTGGGGCAAGGATTTGAACGTCCGCCGGGGCCGGTTCAACTTCGACGAAGTGCGCTTTGAATACTTCCGCGACAGCAATGCACTGTTCGAGGCGTTCAAGGCTGGCACCATCGATGCACGGACCGAGGATGACCCCGGCCGCTGGGCGGAAGGCTATCGAATACCGGCGGTCGATGAAGGCCGCATCATCAAGCGCGAGTTTCCGACCGGACTGCCAGCCGGCATGTCGGCGCTCGTATTCAACACGCGCAAGCCGGTGTTTGCCGACGTTCGCGTGCGGCGCGCGTTGATCCATGCCTTCGATTTTTCGTGGGTGAACCAGAACCTCTATCACTCGCTCTACAAACGCACCGAAAGCCTGTTCCAACGCTCGACGCTGTCGTCGTCAGGCGTGCCGGCCGACCCGTCGGAAGGCGCGCTGCTGGCGACTTTTCCTGACGCCGTTACTCCTGAGATGATGGCGGGAAGTTACCGCCTGCCGGACAGTCAGGTGGGCGCCAGCAACCGGGAAAACCTCAAGCGCGCAGCCTCTCTACTCGCTGAGGCCGGATATAGTCTCGAGGGCGGGCGCCTCATCGAGACGACGACAGGCACGCCCCTTGAGTTCGAATTCCTGGCCCGTACCCGCGCGCAAGAACGCATGCTGCTCAACTACGAAAAGCCCTTACGGCAGCTTGGGATTAAAGTCTCGATCCGTCAGGTCGACGACGCGCAATACTGGTCACGCCTAAAGTCGTTCGATTTCGATATGATCCAATGGCACTGGGGCGCATCGCTGTCACCGGGCAATGAGCAGGCGAACCGGTGGGGCAGTGCTGCCGCCGGCACCCAAGGATCGCTCAACTTTGCTGGCGTGAAAAACTCTGCTGCGGATGCCATGGTCGAGGCAATCCTGAAGGCCAATACGAAAGACGATTTTACCTCGGCAGTGCGGGCGTTGGATCGGGTTATCATGAGCGGCCATTACATGATCCCCTTGTTTCATGTGCAGGGCCAATGGATCGCCCACTGGCGGCATCTGAAAGCGCCCGAGCGCACAGCCCTGTTCGGACCCGATTTCGATACCTGGTGGATGGAAGGCGACAAGTGACACCCATTATCGGCTATCGTGGCGATCTGCCCCCTGCGGCTTTCAACATGGCCGCCTACTGCATCGGCCGGGCTCGGCTTGCATCGCCTGGGAAACCAGCCCTCGTCGTCGTCGCCGATCCGAAGCGTGAACCGTCTGAGATTTGGTCGTATGCCCGGCTTGAGGATGCGATCCTCAATGTCGCCGGAGCACTTTCTCTCGTGGGTCTGGAACCGGGTGCGCGCATTCTGATCCGTCTCGATAACACGAGCGAGTATGCATTGATGTTTTTCGGTGCAGTGGCGGCCGGCTTCGTGCCGATCCCAGCATCCACGCAGCTGACGCCACTGGAAGTGACGTTCCTGCTGGAAAACAGCGGTGCAGAAGCGATGTGCGTCGCCGATAAGCTCGCGGTGGGGCGAATCCCAGCAGGCGTGAAAGTAATCGGGCAGGACCAAGTTTCACACATGATCGCGAACGGTTCGCGCGGTACATATGCCCCAACGACTGCGGATCAAGCCGCCTACCTGATCTACACATCAGGCACGACCTCGCGGCCGAAAGGCGTGCTCCATGCCCATCGCGCGGCCTGGGGCCGGCGGCCGATGTACCAAGGCTGGTATGGCATCTCGTCGACCGACCGGGTGCTGCACGCGGGCGCCTTCAATTGGACGTACACGTTGGGCGTCGGGCTGACCGACCCGTGGGCGAACGGGGCGACCTCGATCATTTACACGGGAGAAAAAGATCCGGCCGTTTGGCCCAAGCTGATCTTGGACCACGGAGCGACCATTTTTGCGGCTGTTCCAGGTCTCTATCGCCAGATCATGAAGTACGGCGATGCACGTTCGGGCGCATTCGGCACGATGCGGCATGGCCTGACCGCGGGCGAGGCTCCACCCCCCGGCTTTTTCGACGAGTGGCAAGCCCGCACCGGTTTCGAACTCTACGAGTCGATTGGCATGAGCGAGATGTCGACGTTCATCTCGACAAGCCCAACCGTGCCGCGCCGCGACGGCGCCATCGGGCGGCCGCAGCCGGGACGCTCGGTCGTCATTCTCGATGTTGACAGTGGCACCGAGCCGTTGGCGGCGGGCGAGCACGGTCTGCTGGCCGTGCATCGATCCGATCCTGGCTTGATGCTCGGGTACTGGAACCGCCCAGACGAAGAGCGTGAAGTCCTGCGCGGCGATTGGTTCGTCGGGGGTGATCTCGCCAGCATGGACGCTGACGGCTACGTCACCCATCACGGGCGCGCCAACGACATCATGAAGGCCGGCGGCTATCGCGTCGCCCCGCAGGAAGTCGAGGCGGTGTTGGCCGAGCATGGTTGCGTCGCCGAAGTCGCATGTACTGAAGTTCGCGTCCGGGCCGGCGTCTCGATCATCGCGGCATTCGTGGTGGCGAAAGCTGGCGCCGCGCACGACGCAGAATCGGTAAAAGCACACGCTGCCGGCCGCTTGGCCGCCTACAAATGCCCGCGCGAAGTTGTCTTTGTCGATCAACTGCCGCGCACGCCTAACGGCAAACTCAAGCGGGCGGCGCTGACGTTGCCGCCGAAATAGCGTCAGGAACGTCCTGTTCGTAAGCCTCGACGCCATGCAACACGGCGACCAGCGCGTAGCTGATGATCATCAGCAGGAACCAGGCGCCGAGCTTACCCAGCGACACCATGTGCCAGGCTGCCCTCTGAGTCGGATAGACCCAGGCAGCGGTGAATGTGCCGATGTTTTCTGCACACCAGATGAAGAATGCGACAAGTCCGAAACCAACCAGCAACGGCATCCGCCGATGCACGCGCCAAACCTTGAAATAGACCCAGCAGCGAGCAAACAGGACCGCGGTTGCGGCGAACAGGACCAGGCGAAAATCCCACACGTAGTGATGTGTGAAAAAATTCACGTAGATGGCGAACGCCAACAACCCCAGTACCCAAAGGGGTGGATGAAACGTGAAGCGGAAGTCGAACAGGCGCCAGCAGCGCGCGATGTATGAGCCGATGCTTGCATACATGAAACCGGTGAACAGCGGCACGCCGGCAATGCGCAGGATCGAACTCTCCGGATAGGCCCATGATCCAACATGGATCTTGAAGATCTCCATGACCGTACCAACCGCGTGAAACAGCGCGATTACACCGGCCTCTTCGCGCGTCTCCAGTTTGTAACGCAGCATGGCAAGCTGAATTGCGACCGCAGCTAACGTCAGAAAGTCATAGCGTGCGAGCGGTGCGACCTTCGGATAGGCAAAGTGCGTGGCGATCAGCAGCCCGAGCATCAGGGCACCGAACAAGCACGCCCAGGCCTGCTTCACCCCGAAGCGGACGAACTCGTACGCGAAATGAGTGATCGGGCGGCTCGACGCCCAAGCGCCGATCCGCGCATCGAGTGCAATGCCGCGCGCAAGGACGCCCCAACGCAGGGCTGCCGAAGACGATGGGGAACAAGCGCTCAAATCATCGCGCAAGGCTGCATCTTTCTAGAGTTCCAACCCGTCCCGCCAGCTCTGCTTAGCGTTACGCTTGCTGGCAGCGGCCCCCGTGTCTATAAGCCCCTCAACAGCAACCGACGACATCAGACAAACGAGACCACTCAATGGCTATCGAGCAAACATTTTCGATCCTCAAGCCAGACGCAACGAAGCGCGATCTGACCGGCGCCATCAATGCCGTGATTGAAAAGGCCGGCTTGCACATCGTCGCCCAGAAGCGTGTGCACTGGACGAAAGCCCAAGCGCAAGCGTTCTACGCCGAGCATAGGGCCCGCCCTTTCTTCGGCGAACTGGTCACGTTCATGACCTCGGGCCCAATCGTGTTGCAGGTGCTGGAAGGCGAAAATGCCATCGCCAAATACCGCGAAGTGATGGGCGCGACCGATCCAAAGGAGGCGTCCGAGGGCACGATCCGCAAACTGTTCGCCGTCTCGAAAGGCGAGAACTCGTCGCACGGCTCAGATAGCGCCGCTGCGGCGGAACGTGAAATCGCCATGAATTTCCGCCTCGACGAAATCGTTGGTTGACACAGATGACACGCCGCTTGATCTCATCCGGATCGAAATTCGAGGCTGAGATCGGCTACTCGCGCGCGGTGGTGGACGGTGATTATGTTTTTGTGGCCGGCACCACCGGCTATGACTACGCGACAATGACGTTGGCTGATGGCGTCGTCGCGCAGTGCGAACAGACGCTGACGAACATCGGCGCGGCCCTTAGCGAGGCTGGCAGCAGTTTCGATGACGTCGTGCGAGTGACGTACATTTTTCCGAACCCAGCCGATTTCGAGCCGTGCTGGCCGACGCTCCGCAAGGCGTTCGAAAAGTCGCGGCCAGCGGCGACGATGCTCAGTACGGCGTTGATGAACACGGCGATGAAAGTCGAAATCGAAGTCATGGCGCGGCTGAGGAAAACGTCGTGAGGGCCTAACGGGGTACTGGCTTTAGCGGCCGCCTCGCGCGGGTCCGCCAGACCCCAGCGCAGCGCGGGCCCAATTTGGATAGGCCTTGTAGTCGCCGGCTGGATCGCGACTGTGCGCGCGCGCAGCATCGTCATCGTTGCGCCGCGCATAGTCGACAGCCGCCGCTCGCTGAGCGGCGATCGCCCGGCGTTTCTCGGCTGCTGTAGCAGCACTTGCCGATGCGCTTGCGATAGCTGTCGCCGCGATTGCCAGAGTTACAAAACCGATAAAACCAGTCATTTCCACGCTCCTAACCGATCAACGGCGATTGCCATCGAACTTCGGCGATAGCGCCACTCGCGCCCAATCGGGATAACCCTTGTAATCGCCGGCAGGGTCGAGATTGTTGGCGCGCGCCGAATAGGAATTATTGCGCCGCCGAAAATCTCGATCATCACGATAGTTACGTGAATACTTATAGCGGACGTAGTTACCATCCTCATCGCGGTAGTAGCGCGACGAAGCCGCGTCCGCGGACAGACTTTGTCCTGGCACTATCGGCGCCAATAAACCCACCGCGAGAACGGAGGCAATAATAGGAACTCTCATAATCCACCTCTGTTGCTTGTGCTTACCATCGTGGAACAGATATGGGCGCTTCGGGAGCATTCTCAATTCACGGATCCGTGTGAGTGCTGTCAGCCTTTTGTCATCTTGTCAGCGACAATCCGCCTGCCGAGCGCGAACCGGTGTACTTCGGACGGCCCATCATAGATGCGGAATGCGCGCACATCGCGAAAGATCCGCTCGACCATGGTGTCGCGCGTCAGACCGAGTCCACCCAAGATCTGCATCGACCGGTCGACGACACGCATGATCGCCTCCGAGCAGATGACCTTCGCCATCGAACTCTCGGTGCCACCGCGCCCGCCCTGATCGAGCACCCACGCGCAGTGCCAGATCGAGAGCCGCGCGGTATGCATATCCATCATGTTGTCGGCGAGCATGAACGACACGCCCTGATGGTGGCCTAACTGCTTGCCAAACGCCACGCGCTCCTTGGCATACCCGGTCGCGATATCGTGCGCGCGTTGGGCTGAACCCAGCCAGCGCATGCAATGCGTCAACCGGGCCGGCGCCAACCGCACTTGCGCATACTTGAAGCCCTGGCCGACCTCACCCAGGACGTCGTCGCCTGAGACCCGCAGGTTCTCGATATCGATCACGGCGTGTCCCCCCATGAAGGACGAATCCATCGTGTCCAAGGTCCGGCTGATCTTGAACGCCGGGTTCGGCAATGGCGTGAGGAACATCGTTGCATCGCCCGGTTGATCGCCAGTGCGTGCCATGATGATCGCGAAGGCTGCGCCATCGGCACCGGTGATCAACCACTTGCGTCCGCTGATGACGAAGCCGTTGCCATCGGGAGTAGCCCGGGTCTTCAACATCGCCGGATCGGAACCAGCGCCACCTTCGGGCTCGGTCATGGCGAAGCAGGAGCGCGTGGCGCCGGTCGCCAGCGGCCGCAGGTATTTTTCCTTTTGTGCAGGCGTGCCGACGACGTCCATCAGATGGATGTTACCCTCGTCCGGCGCCTGACAATGCATGGCGATGGGACCCAGCATCGAATAGCCGGCCGCCTCGAAGATCACCGCCTTGGCGACGTGGCTCAAATCGCGCCCGCCGAATTCCTTCGATACGTGAACGGCGAGCAACCCAGCCGCTTTTGCCTTCGCATTGAGATCGCGCCGCAATTCGTCCGTCGGCCCGTGCGTAGTCCAACGCGGATCACCCTCGAACGGGATCACATCACGCCGCACGAACGCATCGACCTGCGCCTTCAGTGCCTGAAGATCGTTGGAGATTGAGAAGTCCATCGCCTGCCTTGTAGATAGTGGGTTGATCCGGGATTTGCCTCACCACATCACAGTCGCGCCAAGTCCGGCGAACCTTGGATCTGCCGTGACCAACGTCAGGTTCTCGATCGTGGCCTGTGCCGCCAGCAGCCGATCAAATGGATCACGATGCGGGCTTGCCATTAGGCCAGCTGCACGGGCGTGAGACAAAGAAATAGGCAAAATGGCGAAATCCTGAACCGCTGTTTGCTCGGCAAACTCATGCGCAAGCACCTCGGCTTCGGGCCATTTTCCCAACCCAACCTTGATGGCGATCTCCCACGCGCTCGCGACGCTGACATATACGGCAACGGTTTCCGACTCGAGTGCCTCGCGGGCAGTTGCCGACAATAACGCCGGTTTCATCAGCGCCCAGAACAAGACGTGCGTATCAAGCAATAGTCTCACGCGTCCGCCCCGTACCAGTCTCGCAACTCTTCAACGCTCATTGGCTCGAGCAATCGGGCAGGCACCTGCATTTTGCCCTCCAAGCGTCCCAGTTGCCGTTTTCGTTTGAGTGGCGCGAAGGGCGGCATGGTGTCAGTAACGCGTGAGGCTGTGACGTCCGGCACTGCTGCCACCGGCGTCAGCCGCACCGTACCCAGTTTGGCATCAGCAATGCGAACGTCCTCTCCCCGGGCCGCACGCTGCATCAGATCATCAAGATGTTCCTTGGCCTCGGCGAGCGTTACCTGTTCCATCGCGCAATCCTCCGGAAACCACCTTAAGCGGAGCCTGCAGAACAATTCAAGTTGCTGTCCACCCCTGCACTTCACGCTTGCCCCCTCTGCGACAGCCCCCTAGGCAGAATGCCGCTGTTGCGACACGATGCTAAGAAAACGAGCAAGACCTTCGAGGGGACGACCATGATCACTATTCGCAGCGATCCATTGAACCGCTTCGTGTCGGACATCTTCGTGCAGGCGGGTTGCTCGCGCACGCAAGGCGACCGGCTGGGCGAAAGCCTGGTCGGGGCAAACCTCGCAGGTCATGACAGCCACGGCGTCGTCCGCGTACCCTGGTACGTGCAGAAGAAGGTCAGCGGCGAGTTCATCACCGATCAAACGCTGAAGGTGATCACCGAGACGCCGGTGCTGGCGGTCGTCGATGGCCAATACGGTTTCGGCCAGACGATGGCGCCGCAAGCGGTGCGGATGGGCATGGACAAGTGCAAGGCGATGGGCTTGTCGGCGATCGCGCTGCGCAATACCGGTCACGTCGGCCGCGTCGGCGAGTGGGCCGAGATGGCGGCCTCCGAAGGCTTGGTCTCGATCCACTATGTCAATGCCGCATCGAGCTTGCTGGTCGCGCCCTTCGGTGGTGTCGACCGGCGCTTTTCCACCGCTCCTTACGCGTGCGGTATTCCTCGCCCCGGCGCCGATCCGCTGATCCTCGATTTCGCGACGTCGCTGGTGGCCGAAGGCAAGGTGCTGGTCGCGAGCCAAGGCGGCAAAAAGCTGCCCGACAATGCGCTGATCACCCAGGAAGGTGTCATGAATGGCGATCCGCGTACGCTCTACGGCGAGTTCGACCCGAAGGCGATGCGCTCCTACAAGAACGGCACGGGAGCGATCCGCGCGTTCGGCGACCACAAGGGTTCGGGCATGGCCTTCATGTGCGAAATTCTGGGCGGCGCATTGACGGGCACGGGCGCCGCAGACGAGACACGGGAACAGTGGGCCAACGGCATGCTGTCGTTTTACATAGACCCGGGCAAGTTCGACGCATCAGGGTTCTTCCCCGCCGAGGTCGATCGCTACGTCGGCTACGTCAAGAGTTCGAAGCCGGTCAAAGCCGGAGATGAAGTGCTGGTGCCGGGCGAGCCCGAACTGCGCACCCGCAAGGAGCGGCTCGAAAAAGGCATCCCCCTGCCGGACGACACCTGGGCGCTGATCGCCGGTGCAGCGCGATCGGTCGGGGTGGAAGAAACGAGAATTCAATCTGCCGGAGCATGAGCCCCGGCGGACCATACAAACCGGTCATCGAGACCGGAGTTACGGTGTCAGACCCGGAGGGTCAGACACCGATCTTACCACCAATAAAAGGTCGCGGAGGTCGGAGTTACGATGTCAGGCGATGGTGTCCGACCCTCCGGGTCTGACACCAAAAACAGGTTTCGAGAGACTGGAGTTAGGGTGTCAGACCCGGAGGGTCAGACACCGATCCTACCACCAATAACTAATCACGAGGATTGTACATGCACGCCCCTGCCCTGCTCGAACAACTCCGCGCTGTCGATACGCCGACGATCTGTAACGCGCTCGAGATCATCGACGCGAAGTATCGCGTTACCGGTTTCACGACCAAGCCGTTGGTTTGCCCGTTCCCTGATCTGCCGCCAATGGTCGGCTATGCGCGGACAGCGACTATTCGTTCTACCCATAGTAACGAGTTCGACGGCAAAGCCGGGAAGGCCCAGCGCGTCGCGTATTACGAGTACGTGGCCGGTGGCGGTCCGGCGCCGAGCATCATGGTGATCCAGGATCTCGACGGGGCCGACGTCGGCTTCGGTGCCTTCTGGGGCGAGGTGCAGAGTGCGGTGCATCGAGGCCTCGGCTGCGAAGGTGTAGTCACCGACGGCTGCATCCGCGACATTCCGCAATGGGCGCCAAAGTTCCAAGCACTCGCCGGCTCGATCATGCCATCGCACGCCTGGGTCCATTTGGCGGACTTCGGCAAGCAGGTGCGTGTCTGCGGCATGATCGTGCGGTCCGGCGACCTGATCCACGCCGACCGGCATGGCGCTTGTGTCATCCCGCACGCGGTCGCCGACAAGATCCCTGCGGCGTGCGATCTACTCGCCCGCAAGGAAGCGGTCATCCTAGGGGTCGCGCGAGCCAAAGGTTTCAATATCGAGCAATTGCGCGACGCGCTCAATAAGATGGACGAAATCCACTGAGGCCGATCCTGGACAGGTTGCGGCCGTGAACGGCTGGCAGGCACGTTCTGCTCGCCTTTTTAGCTCGTGACTTGTCACAATCGGATTGCGAGCCCCCGCTAGATCGCGGCATGATCCCATATCTGCCGGGTCGAGGCAGTATTGACGTCTCAAAACAGCAGGAGGGGTATCGTGACCGTATCGCGCCGCACCGTAAACTTCGGACTGGGCTCACTGGCGCTGGCAGGCAGCAGCAGTGCGGCTTGGGCTCAAAAGGCAATCGACAATAGTGCGGTCATGCCGCCGGCGGCATTCCGCAAGCATGTCGCGACCTATGGGCTAGTCTATCGCCTACCGAAAGAAGTCAACGACGTCCTCGACGCCAAGATCAAGGGCCCGCTGAAGGAGAAGCTCATTGCTGCGAAGCTGGTGCCCGAAACCAAGGTTTCGAACATTCCTCACGTGACGGTCGTGCATATCCACAGTGCCGACAAATCGACGCCGGGCAAGATGCTGAAGGCCATGCCGAAGCTGCCGCCGGTGCTCAATCACACGTTAAAGACGTTCTACACGACGGAAGCCGCCAAGGGCGCCGGCCAGCCCTGGTGGTTCGACCTGGGAATCGTCAAGAGCGGTGACGGCTTCGAGAATATGATGACGTTCAACACGCGCGCCACGGCGGCGTTGACGCCGCTGCGTGACGGCCCGTTGCCGCGCTGCACGGGACCGGTCTACGCCGTGATGAGCGATGCTGCGAAGGAGCTGGTGCGCACGATGGGTGTCAGTGGCGTCAATGTGATGAAGGACGGCAAGGAAGTCCGTTCGCACAATCCGCACAATACGATGGTCTACAGCATGGCGAAATTCGATTCCGCGGTGCAGAAGACGTTCAATGACTTCGCTGAAGAGTGCAACAAGATCCTGCCCGACGGTATCAACAGCTCGTTCAAGGATGTGTCGATCGTCGAAATCGGGTTTGCCGGCAACGTCCTGCGCGAGTTCTATCGCATCAGCCTGGAGAATGGGGCCGTCACTGACGTGGCGACCGGCAAGAAGATGCCGCCGATCACCGGGTAACGAAAGGGACCGTTGAAACGGGTTCGAAGCATCCGCTGGCCGTGCCAAGCGCCCATCGGATGCGGCTCCCCCCGGCCAACATGCTTTGCACGCCGCGCGTAGCTTAGCTTCGCAGGAGACAGGTGACGGACGCGAGCAGAGTGCCTAGTGTCGCGCGTCGACTTCGATTTACTTAATCCGTCAAAGCCATTTTGCCGGCAAACCGTTCACAGTCACCACCCAAGGCAACGAAAAACCGCGAGGAAGCCCGATGAGACCTAATAACCTCAAGAAAATGCTTGCCGAGGGTAAGCGCACCGTCAACGGCTGGGTGTCTATCCCGAGTTCATTCGCAGCCGAGATTTATGCGGCGCAAGGCTTCGAAAGCGTTGCTCTCGACATGCAGCACGGTGCGCTCGACATCAATGACGTGGTGCCGCTGCTGCAGGCGATCTGCCTCAGCGATGCGACACCGATGGCACGCGTCCCTTGGAACAATCCGGCCGACATCATGCGCGTACTCGATGCCGGCGCCTACGGCATCATCTGCCCAATGATCAACACCAAGAAGGAAGCTGAGGCGCTGGTGCAGGCCGGCCGCTATGCGCCAATGGGTGCACGCAGCATCGGCCCGTTCCGAGCGGCTCACTACGCCGGCGCCGATTATCCGCAGCACGCAAATAACGAGATCCTGCTGATCGCGATGATCGAAACCACGGAAGCGGTCAAAAATCTCGACGAGATCCTAGCGGTCAAAGGTCTCGACGGCGTCTACGTGGGACCAGGCGATCTTTCGATCTCGATGGGTCATCCACCGACGCTCGATCCGTCAGACAAGGGGGTGCTGGCCGCGATCGCGGAAATCGCCAAGAAGACCCGGGCCGCTGGCAAAATCGCTGGCGTCCACACCGACGGACCGGCGACCGCGGCCAAGCGCTATGCCGAAGGCTATCAGTTCTGCACGCTGCTGAACGACATCCGCGTGATGGCCAACGCCGTCAACGCCATGGTCAAAGAAACCAAGGGCATGGCTGCCAGCGAAAAGTCAAAGATGTA
>JANMNO010000176.1:0-1782 GCA_031374115.1 Hyphomicrobiaceae bacterium
GCCATTCACCGCGCTGCGAAGATTGAGATTTGACCAGGGTCGCGTCGAGACAATGCGATAGCCCACACAGCGGACGTGATCGCCCACGCCACGACCGTCGCCGATTGCATCCGTGCAAAGGTTGGCTTTGATATAGCTTCGTCGGGGGGCGCTTGATGCTCTCAGGGCAAATTCTCTGAAATATGTGGCAGGCCGTCGTGGCCAGCCCTCCCTTCACGACTTGTCTCTCCGGGCAGGGCGGAGAACCCCGGCGCGATGCAGCCAGAAGCTGCCGATCGAAACGAAGTAGGTCAGGCCGACAAGAGAAGTTCAGCACCGACCGACCAACCAAGGCTGGGGAACGACGGCTGTCTGGTCGCACAGCGGAGGTTGAATAAAGGATGTGAGATGCCATAGTGTGCGGCCGGGACAAGTGTGGGAGATGGCCATGCGGATCGCGCAGACTGCTGCAGTGCTGCTGTCGATGGGGATGGGGTTGGCGGTAACGCCATCTCTTTCGCAGCAAAGCCTGCCGCGGCCCATGGAACAGCGCGCTATCGGACCGACGCAAAACGTGCTCCCCGGCGGGGCAGTAGACAGCCATATCTGCGCTGAGAACCGTGAGGTCGCGCTGGAGCGCGCGCTGCTGCGCCATCAAGCGTTGATCCAGATGCTGGTGAGAACCAAAGGGTTGCCGGAAAATCGGCGCCTCGAAACTGATCCAAGCCGGTTCCAACAGGTGGTTTACCATTCTCTTTCGGCGCGCCGCGAAAACGGACTGCTTCTCTATGCCGTCGATGCCGAGTACCTCTGCGCGTTCCTGTGGACCGGTGACGGGAACGCCGTCTACGCGCGCTCGCGCAATGGAGCCGAGTACCTGACGGTGCCGGCCAAGCAGCTGGCGATGGCCGTCGTCGACAGTGCTGCGACCCGCAGCGCAACGGTTCGTAAGCGGGTCGAGAGGCTTCGGAACGTCTCCGACGTGTTCGCTGCCCCCGTTGCGACCGGCGCGGTGAGCGTGTCGGATGCGGCCGGGTCGCTGTCCCGGCTGCTCTTCCCCGAGCCGCTCTGGACGGCACTCGCGGGCATCAAGCACCTCTCGATCATTCCAATCGGCGCGATCTCGTCGATGCCACTCGCCATACTGCATCCCTTGGGCACGAGCGAGCGCGTCATCGACCGGTTCTCCATCAACATCCTGTTGTTTGCGTCCGAAGTTGGCCGCCCGGTCGAGATTTGGCAACCTAATCTTAAGAATGCTTTGGTTATGGGCAATCCTACCGGCAGCGACGTCTTTTGGCGCGAAACACCGATCCCGGCAGCCGAGGCCGAGGCAAGGTATGTGGCCGAGAAGTTCGCTGTTATCCCACTGCTGGGACCCGAGGCCACAACGATCGCCTTCATCCGGAGAGCGGCCACCGCCGAACTCATCTACCTTGCTGCTCACGGCGTGGCCGGCAGCGGCGAAACGGATGATCCGCTCCGCGACAGCTATCTCGTGATGGCCGACAATCGCATGCCCGGCTCGACCATCCGCGATTTTGCGCGCAGCAGCGAGAGGCTGGCTGCCAAACTAGTTGTCCTGAGCGCCTGCCAGACAGGTATCGGCCGCGTCACAGAAGGGGGCGTCGTCGGGTTGGCACGCACCTTCCTCGATGCGGGAGCCGCTAATGTCGTTATGACGACCTGGAACGTCGACGACGAGGCCACCAGAGAGCTTATGAGCCGCTTCATCAATAATCTTGATCGGAACCAGCCCGCCGATGCTTTGCGTCTGGCCCAGCAACACGTCATGCAGATGTT
>JANMNO010000197.1:0-1881 GCA_031374115.1 Hyphomicrobiaceae bacterium
GGGTCAGCCTCAGCGATTGCGAGATTGCTCGTCGCTGGTCGGTCTACCCCCAGTAGCCTCCGTTGGCAGCAAGAACGGCGATCAACGACGCGATACCTTCAAGGGCTGACGTTCCCGCGGCAGGGGCAATCGTCGGGATGGGGCCAGGTCCGGACTCTTCGCTGGCCTCTTCAAGTGCATTGCAACATAACCGTCCCATAGGTGACAGCGTCACACCCAATCCTTGTTATGATTTGTAGATCGGGCAGAGTAATCTTGCGCGAGGTTATTGGGTGGGGAGCGCGATTGTGCAGCCATTTCTGATCGAGTGTGTCGGCAAGGTGATCGAATGAGACGGCGTGATTTCATCACGCTTCTGGGCACTGCCGTCGTTGTTGGGCCGCTTCCCGCGGCGGCGCAGCAGCCGGCAGGAAAATTCCATCGCATCGGCATGCTGGAGACGGCGCCGGCCGCCGACAATACCGCCAATCTCGACGCGTTCCGCAAAGGCCTTAAGGAACTCGGCTATGCCGAGGGCCGCAACTTCGCCATCGAATATCGCTCCGCAGATGGTTTGGCCGAGCGCTTTCCACAACTGGCGCTCGAGTTGATCCGGCTGCCAGTTGACATTATCGTCACCCGGGGAACACCGGCAGCGCTGGCGGCAAAGGACGCTACCAAGACCATTCCGGTGGTGATGGCGGCGAGCGGTGACCCGGTTGGGAACGGCATCGTCGCGAGCCTCGCCCGTCCGGGCGGAAACATCACGGGCTTGAGCGGCTTCAGCACCGAGCTTGCAGCCAAGCGCGTCGAGCTGACCAAAGAGATGCTGCCGGGCGTCTCACGCATCGGATATCTCGGCAACCTAAGCAACCGGCTGGAGACAACCCAATCGGACGAGTTGCAGAGGGCGGCGCGGATCTTGGGCCTTGAAGTCGAGCGCCTTGACGTGCCAAGTGCTGCGGTCATCGGCCGCGCGTTCGATGCGGCAGTCGCGCGGCAGGTCGGCGCGATCCTTGTCTTGAACGATACGATCACACAGACCAACCGCCAATTGATCGTCGACCTTGCCGCACGCTATCGGCTGCCGGCCTTCTACGCAGAGCGCGAGTACGTCGATGTCGGCGGGCTGATCAGTTTCAGGGTGAACCTCCCCAAGCTGTATTTCCGCGCCGCCTACATTGTCGACAAGATCCTGAAGGGCACGCCGCCGGCCGACATCCCGGTCGAGCAACCGACGACGCTGGAGATGGTCCTCAATCTCAAAACCGCCAAGGCGCTCGGGCTGAAGATTCCTGACACGGTTCTGCTGCGTGCCGACGAGCTGATCGAATAAGAGGCATGAGGTTGCTGCGCTGCAACGATTGCCGCTCAGGGTCAACATCGACGTGCGCACCACCACAGCATTCCGGAAGCTCACCCCCCACCAGCTGTCGAACAGCAATTGGTCGACAGCTTAACCCTTGATCACGTCGACGTCGAGCCCGTGACAGACTGGCAGCCTCGGGGCCATAAGCCGCTATTCAACGCGCGTTGCGCCACTTCGCGCCAGACTTGCGCTGGGCTGAGGTCACATCCCCGCGAGGGGCTCGGCGGCGCTGTCCGACAGAACATCGCCTAACGGGCATAGACGGGTCGTCCAGCTCAACGCCATGATCTGTCATGTGAGTTCACCAGCGTCGTTCGCTGAGCCAAAGCCCAATTCGCAGCCGTCAATACATCGGCAAAAACGCGCCCCATCCGATCAAAAGGACGCCCGCAACGCGGCCGAGCCAATGGCCGAGCGGAATGATCTTCTCCAGCAGTACGAAAACCGCAAGGCCGACGATCCAATACAGGTTCATCACGCCGCCGAAGAACAACAGCGCCATCAAGAACCAGCAACATCCGAGACAATACGCG
>JANMNO010000046.1:0-5119 GCA_031374115.1 Hyphomicrobiaceae bacterium
ACCGGCACCGCCGAAGAAGGAGTTCCTGCCGAAGTCGACGACCGTGCCGCAGATGAAGCCGCGTCCGGATCAAGGTACGCCGCCTAATCCGCAGCAGGCTTTACCTACCGCTCCCAAGAACGCGAACGAGCGCAATCTGCCAGGGCAGCCGCCACGTGTCGTGCCGAAAGGACCGGTTGCGACGCCGCAAACGCCACCCATTCCGCCGGATGCACCGCGCGGGGCCAGCACCGGAAATCAGCCTGGACAGCCGGCGCCTGTGGTGCCTAAGGGGGAGGTTGCGACGCCGCAAACACCGCTGACGGCCCCTGGTGCGCCGGTCGCACCGAGGGGTGCGGGCAACCGCGGTGCGCCCGATCAGAGAACGCCGTCACAGGCATCGCCGATCGAAGGCGTTCCACCACGCGCGGCCACACCTGCTCCGGCCGGGCCAACCCCGCCCGCGGCCGCGCTACCGGCAACGGCGACACCGTCCGCCGTTTCAAAAATTCCAACGGCCGTATTGCCAGCAGCACCAGCGGCTCGAGGCGCCGAAGGTGGCTTCCGTCCTGGCTTCCAACCGGCTGGCCCGCCAGCGCAAAGCCTGGGCGAGATCCAGAAGGGGCGTACGCAACGCGTCGAGGCGGGCGGAAAGCGCACGGTCATCCAGGAAAACGACAATCGGATCATCATCAAACAGGATAACCGGACGATCATCCGTCACGACGAGACGCCGCGGTTCGCGAGAAACGCAACGGATGTGCGCTCGCAGCGGCGGCCCGACGGCACCACCCAGACCGTGATAATCCGGCCGGGTGGCGTACAACTGTTCAGCATCGTCGACAACAGCGGCCGTATCGTTCGTCGCTATCGGCGTGATGATCGCGGTCGCGAGATCAACATCATCGACAATCGCCGCTTCTACCGTAATGCCGGCATCGGCCTCGGGGTAGGACTGGCGATCGGCGCCGTCGCGCTGGCACTGAGGCCGCCGGAAGTTCGCATCGACCGGGCGAAGTACATCGTCGATTACGAACGCGCGTCCGACGACGATATCTACGAGGCCTTGAGTGCAGCGCCGATCGAGCGGCTCGAGCGCCGCTACTCACTCGACGAGATCCGCTTCAGCAACGAGTTGCGTGGCCGGATGCGGCGCGTCGACCTCGACACCATCACGTTCGAGTTCGGATCGTGGGATGTCGGGCAGGAGCAGTTTCCGAAGTTGGAACGGGTGGCGAAAGTGATCAGCCGCATCATCGCAGAGCGTCCCAACGAGGTGTTCCTGATCGAAGGCCATACCGATGCCGTGGGCGCCGACGTCGACAATCTAACGTTGTCGGATCGCCGAGCCCAGGCGGTTGCCGAGATATTGTCCAGTGCATTCAACGTGCCGCCGGAGAATCTCGTCACGCAAGGGTATGGCGAGCAGCACCTCAAGATACCGACGCAGGACGCCGAGCGGCAAAATCGTAGGGTTACCGCCCGCCGTATCACGCCGCTGATGTCGGAAGGCAATCAATAGTCTTCGTCGACTGATATGTTTGCGCACTGGCCGGCTGGAACTCGCGTTCCGGCCGGCTTTGTTGTTCCTGCACAGCCTGATCTTCGCGGTGGCGGCGATTGCAGAATGCGGCGACTGCGCTTAAGTCCCACGTCAACAAGTGCCACCCCCTCGTCCTCGCAGGAGCTACTCCATGGCCAACGTCGAAATTCACCAGTTCCCCTGTCTTTCGGACAACTACGGCGTGCTCATGCGCGATAGCGTCAGCGGTTTGGTTGCAACGATCGATGCACCGAACGCCGATCAGGTCGATGCCGCGTTGGCGCAGAAGGGCTGGAAGCTCACGCACATTCTAACGACACACCATCATGCCGATCACACCGGCGGCAACCTCGCGCTGAAAGAGCGCCATCACTGCACGATCACCGGACCGCGGGCGGAAGCAGCCAAGATTCCCGGCATCGACACGCAAGTGGGAGAGGGCGACATCTTCAAGTTAGGCGATGTCGAAGTGCGCGTGCTCGATACGCCCGGCCACACCCTCGGTCATATCTCGTATTGGCTGCCCGAGGTTGGCGTAGCGTTCGTCGGCGACACGATGTTTGCACTTGGCTGCGGTCGCGTCATCGAAGGCACCATGGAAATGATGTGGAATTCGCTCGCCAAGCTGACCAAGCTGCCAGCCGAGACAGTCATCTACGCGGGCCACGAGTATACGGCTGCCAACGCGAAGTTCGCTCTCACCATCGAGCCGGAAAACGGAGACCTGCAAAAGCGCGCAAAGGAGATCGACGCCATGCGTGCTGCCGGCAAGCCGACCTTGCCCACCAGGCTCGATCTGGAACTGCGCACCAATCCGTTCTTGCGCGTGACGAGTACGGCGATCCGCAAGCGTTTGGGCTTGGAAGGCGTCACCGATGGGCTGGTGTTCGCCGAGATCCGTGAACGCAAGAACAGGTCGTAAATGGATTGACGGGTTGGCAGCGGCCCGTTCAGTGCCGGCGGCATCGGCAGAGCGCTGCTGGCCGCGCCTGAACGGTGACATTGCGCGGCAATTATGCGGCAGAAAAGCGTGGCGGGAGCTGGGACACAAGATGGCGCGCGTCGGCTTATCCACGATATTCTAACTTCCGATAATAGGCGTAACGCGTTGTGTTTTATGTGTTTTTTATGAACACTGGGAACCGCGTCTTAGGTGCGCTTGCGGCTGTGATGCGACTCGGAAAGGGTCGCTGGCAGCAGCACAAGCGATTCGCGAAGCAGGAGTTCAACATAATGAAGCGCCAGTCCTCAGGACCTATTTTGAGCGCTGTGTTTGTCGACTACGACAACATTTATCTCTCACTGAAGCGCAAGAGCGAAGAAGCCGCCAAACGGTTCGCCAAGGATGCGCTGTCGTGGGTGAAAGAAATTGAAACCGGCAGGCTGATCACGCCGACGAATAGTTACGGCAACGACATCGATCGCCGCATCGTCATGAATCGCTGTTACGGAAATCCTGTGCCGCGCCGCAATAGCAGTGACAATTCAACCGACATGAACTCGTTCCCATTTGTTCGGCATCACTTCCTGCGCGCCGGTTTCGAAATCGTCGATTGTCCTCCGCTTACGGCCCAGCTGAAGAACTCGTCCGACATCCGCATGGTGATGGATGTGCGTGATTATCTGACCCACGACACATACTTCGACGAGTTCGTTATTCTGTCGGGGGATGCCGATTTCACGCCGGTGCTGCACCGGTTGCGCGCGCATGCCCGCCGCACGGTCATTTTCGCGAACGACTATACGGCTGCGCCCTACACCGCGATCAGCGATGGCGAAGTGCGCGAAGCCGACCTGATCAACTTGCTGCTCGAAGGCAAGTTACCAGGGCACAAGGATGGCGATGAGCCTGCAGTCATTACCGCAAGCGCCCAGAACGAGAGCATCGCGCGCGCGATCATCGCCGAAGTGGTCGCCGCGGTCAGGTCGTCGCCGATGCCGTTGCCGCTCGAGGCCCTGGCGGATCGCGCATTGCGCACGCTTGGTCACGACAAGACGATTGCGACGAACTGGGCCGGCGCCGGTAGCTTCCGCGAACTGCTGTTGAAGTCCCTGCCAGAGGAAATCCGCCTCACTGACCAGCCTCCATACCTTGCTTTCGAAGTGCGCCGCGCACTTCGAGCCGAGCAAATCGTAACGGAACGCAAGCCGATCGCCGCTGCCGAACCACTCAACGATCAACGTCACGAGCAGGGGCCGGCACCAACGCGTAGCGATGGCCGGCTTGAGATTCGCGACGATCGGCACGAGCGCCTCGTGCCGGACATTCAGGTTGGTTTCGCTGAACAGCAGCCGGGCGTTCGCCAGCCGCCGCAAGCATCACGACCGCAGGCGCAGTTGCGTGACATCGATACCGTGCCGGTTCAAGCGCCCGTCCGCCGTCCGACCATCGATGCACGCTTGCAAGCGACGGCGGCAGCGCCGCTGCAGCCAGCATTCGCGCCGCCCGCGGCTCGGGTTCAGCAGTTGGCGCAAGCGGCTGCACAACAAGCGCCGTTGGCGCACGCGCCCGAGCAGCGGACGCCAGAAGCACGCGGGGTCGAAGTGCGTGCGCCTGAGCCGCGTGCCCCAGAGCGCGGTCCGGAGCACACATCGGCGTTGCAGCAGTCGATTGCACGTATCCACGATGCGAGCCAAGCGCCACCGTTGTCGCCTCCCGAATATCGCGTCCTGTTTGCCGCGATGGCGCAGGAGATCACTGAGAATAATCTGCTGGGTGCGCAGACGCTGACGAACATTTCGCTGCGGGCGCGGGAGTCCGGTATGGACATTCGCCGCGACGATGTGCGCTTCGTGCTCGAGGTCGTGAGCGAACCGGATCCCTGGTTCGAGCAGGGCGCATCGGCCAACCTGTTCTCAAGCCGCTTCCGCAATTACGTGGTCGCCCGGTGCCGTGGCGAGGGTCTCAATCTGTCGGCAGATGAAATAGATCTGATCGATGCCTGGTTTGCCGGCGCACCAGCGCAGGCTTCTCCGGCACAGCAGCCCGCTAGCCATGCGACCGCAGCGAAACAGCCGGCTTATCAGGATGAACCGCCGGCACAACGCCCCGCCGCGACCGCTCCTGCGGTCCAGCCAGCGACAGCCAGTCAGGGCTATCAGCAGGATCGTTGGTGGACCAATGAAGAGGCGCGCCAGCAGGGCGCGGCGTCACCCGCGCAACCGGCATACGCGCGGCCTGCAACACCGCAACAGGGCAACGATTACAGTGCCGGTGAGGGAGACTTCGGTGCGACAGAAGAGTTCCCGCGCATCGTCAAGAACCGCCTCAGGGGCTGATAGAGCGGCAAGGCGCTGAACTTTGGCTAAACAATTCCGACGGCGCCCTTTGATTTGGGGCGTCGTTACGGCTTGACCTATACGGGCCCTGCTCATAGGTTCCGCCCGTCCTGGTGTCAGGGCCCGTAGCTCAGTGGTAGAGCACCTGACTTTTAATCAGGGTGTCGATGGTTCGATCCCATCCGGGCTCACCAAACTCTCCAAAGGGTTATGACGCGTGAGAATGGGTGCTAACCGGTCGGGTGCGATCTCGGTGCAATCCAGGTCTCTCAACGCCCGTGCATCTGAGGAACATCCCGCGCGAGTTCAAATCGCAGC
>JANMNO010000066.1:0-12654 GCA_031374115.1 Hyphomicrobiaceae bacterium
ATTTCGATTGCGCGTCCTTCAGGTCGGACTTGCGCAGCACCGGGAGTGTCGCCAGTGCGTCGCGCGATGTGATCGCTCTGGCATCGACGCCCTTGAGATGCGCCGCCCATCCCGGCGCTTTCGCCATCGCCCGCTCGATCAGCGAGGGGAGTAAGTTGAACAGCGCCTGCTCCCGTGAGCCCGGATCGCGCGTTTCGAGTTGGTCGAAATGGGGGAAGGGCATGGCGGTACTCGCAGCACAGCTTCAGCAAGGGTCAGCTTGTGATAGGGTGTGAGTGCGAACGCGGTCAATTGGAGAATAGGCTGGTGGGCGAACCTGAAACCAAACGGATGACGAAACCGGAGTTCCTCGAATGGCAGCAGCGCCAGGACAAGCTTTACGAGCTGGTCGACGGCGTGCCGTTTCTACCGATGAAAATGCTGACCGGCGCGTCCAGCAATCACGACCGCACGGTGGTTAATGCCATCATTTCGCTGGGTAATCGATTGCGCGGCAAGCCCTGCCGGCCGACCACCGACGATATCGCGGTAGACATCCCGGCCGGCGGTTATCGTCGCCCGGACGTTACTGTTGAATGCGGCAAGCCCGGCCCGCGCGATACCACCGCCGCCGAACCGCGCGTGGTCATTGAGGTGCTGTCACCCTCGACGATGGGCTTCGACCGCTTCCGCAAGCTGGAAGAGTACAAGACCGTGCCGTCGATCCAAGTGGTCCTGATCGTCGATACAGAAAAACCGCAAGTTGTCGTGCACCGGCGGGTTGCGGGCGCGTGGACTTTCGAGGCGGTCGAAGGGCTGGCACAAACCATCCGCCTTCCCGAGATCGATGCCGATCTGCCGATGGCGGAGCTATATGATGGGGTTGGCAATCCGACATAACAACGGGGGTACGTAGGTCTGGCTTGGCTAGCAATTGCCCTTACGCCAACCAGCGCTTCCGCCGCTTATAACTCTTTCCATCGCGGAAGTTTTTGCGTTCGCCGGTGCCGACGCCAAGATAGAACTCCTTGACGTCCTCGTTCTCGCGCAGCGCTTTGGCTTCGCCGTCCATGACGACGCGGCCGGTCTCCAGGATGTAGCCGTAGGTCGCGTAGCGCAGCGCGACGTTGGTATTCTGCTCGGCCAGCAGGAAACTCACGCCCTCCTTCGAATTGACATCGCGGACGATCTCGAAGATCTGCTCGACGATCTGCGGGGCGAGACCCATCGACGGCTCGTCGAGCAGGATCATCGTCGGGTTGGCCATCAGCGCGCGGCCGATCGCGCACATCTGCTGTTCGCCGCCCGAGGTGTAGCCGGCTTGGCTCTCGCGGCGCTCTTTCAGGCGGGGGAAGTAGGCGTACACCTTTTCCAGCGATTGGGCGATCGCCGCGCGGCCATCTGTGCGCGTGAAGGCACCGGTCATAAGGTTGTCTTCGATCGACAAGTGGCCGAAGCAATGGCGGCCCTCCATCACCTGGATGCAGCCGCGCTTGACGAGCTCGCTGGGTGTCAGCTTGTCCACGCGTTCGCCTTTGAACTCGATTGAGCCCTTGGTCACGTCGCCGCGTTCGCCGCGGATCAAATTCGAGATCGATTTCAGGGTCGTGGATTTACCTGCGCCATTGGCACCGAGGATCGCAACGATGCCGCCCTTAGGCACGGTCAGCGACACACCCTTCAACACCAAAATCACGTGATCGTAGATCACCTCGATGTTGTTGACCGAGAGGATCGGCTTTACGACCGCCGCTACGGGGGTCACATGGACGGTAGTGGCTGTGACGACGGACACGGGAGCTACCTCGATTGGCGAGAGTGCAAACTGAGCAAATGATATTGAAACTTGCAGTCATACCCCCCACCCCGACCCTCCCCCTCAAGGGGGGAGGGAGGGAGTGAGAACGAGGGTGCGCGTGTCGTTGGTGTTTTGAACTTAACAGAGAACACCAAACCTCACTCCGGCGAAGGAGGCATCATGAGCGCCGGGACCCAGTACGAAAGCAACCGACGACACAACGAACTTCATACCTTAGGTCCTACTCTAATGGACTGATTAGCGATCCACTTCGCCTCACGCCGTCGACGGTACTAAGCCTTAGATCTGGGATACTAAGGCTCGGCTGCTGATAGCAACACCCCTCCCAATTTTCTTACCCTCCCCCCTTGAGGGGGAGGGCCAGGGTGGGGGGCTTTCTCAGTTACTCGACCTTCGAGCAGTCGCGTGGCTCGATCTTGCGCTCGGCGGCGTACTTGGTGGCGGTTTCCTTGACCATCGAGCCGAGCACCGCGTTATCCGCCGTGTACCAATCCGAGATCACCTTCCACGCCTTGCCGTCCCACTGATGGACTTTGGCCTTGGGTGCGCCACCCTCGTGATCGGCGCAGGAGAACTTCAACGGCAAAATCATGCCCTCGAAGCCGAGTTCCTTGATCCGTTCAGCGGTGAGGTTCAGGTTTTCCAAGCCCCAACGCACCTGCTCGCTGGTGAGCGGCTTGTTGCCGTACTTCTTTTGCGCGGTGCGGATCGACTCGACGCCGATCATCGAGTTGATCAGGCCGCGATTATAAAGCACCTGGCCCACTTCCTCCGGCTTCGCTTGGGTCTTGCCCTTTGCGATGACGTGCTTTTCGACGTCGGCATGGATGGCTGATTTGCCGGCGGTGTGGTGCAACATCAGCGACTTGTAGCCGGCCGCCTGATCGCCAGCAGGGGTCACATCCGGTTCCGCACCCGACCACCAGACGCCGATGATCTTGTCGCGTGGATAGGCAACGGCGGCGGCTTCCTTGATCGAGGTCGAGTTCATCACGCCCCAGCCCCACAGCAACACGAAATCGGGCTTGTCCTGGCGGATCGACAGCCACTGCGACTTCTGCTCGACACCTGGGTGGGTGACAGGTATCGCCTTGAATTCGAAGCCATTCAGCTTGGCACGGGCTTCGAGAACCGCGATCGGCTCCTTGCCGTAAGGGCTGTCATGATAGACGAGGCTGATCTTCTTGCCTTTGAGCTTGTCCAATCCGCCGAATTCCTTGGCGACGTGCTGGATCGCAATATCGGCTGCGGTCCAATAGGTGCCGACAGCCGGGAAGTTCCAGGTGAATACCGAGCCATCGCGGCTCTCCGACCGGCCGTAACCCATCGTTAGCAAAGTCATCTTGTCGCCGGGGGCTTTTTCAGTCAGCGCAAAGCTGATGCCGGTCGAGAGGGGTGAGAAGTAGCCGGCGCCGGTCGCACCCTTGCCCTTCAGCCGCTCGTAACATTCGACGCCCTTGTCGGTGGCATAGCCGGTCTCGCATTCCTCGAAGACGATCTTGACACCGTTGATGCCGCCGTCGCGTTCGTTGATCATGGTCCAATAGTCGGCAACGCCATTGGCGAACGGAACGCCGTTGGGTGCATAGGGGCCTGTGCGGTAGACCAGCGACGGCAGGAATTGTTCATTCGCCTGCGACATTGCTTCGCCGGCCATGACAACACCGCCGACGGCGGCAAGCGTCAGGCCAAGTAGTTTACGGGACATATAGTTCTCCTCCTAAGTTTGATCTTGCCGGCACCGCCGGAAACTTTTTACGCGAGCCTCGTATCTTGCTTTTACCCTGCGCCGCCGCTCCACGTTGCGGCGCATTGTTTGGATTGAGAGGGATTGGTCACCCCTAATGGGGGAACGGCCAAAGCCTCAATTTCTCTTTGCCCAGCGACCAGAGCTTGGCGAAACCGTGCGGCTCCTTGATCAGCAGATAACAGATCAACGCGCCAGTCACGATGAATACGAGATGCGAAACCGTCTCGACCGACACCGGAATGCCGATTGCGTGAGGCACTTGATCGAGCAAGATGGGTAGGATCAGAATGAAAGCAGCACCGAGGAACGAACCTAAAATCGAACCCAGTCCGCCGATGATCACCATGAACAAGATCTGGAAAGAGCGATCGATATTAAAGGTGAGCGGCTCCCAAGATCCCAAATGGATGAACGCCCACAGCGCGCCCGCCACGCCGATGATGAACGACGAAATCGCAAATGCGGTGAGCTTTGCGTATAGCGGCCGGATGCCCATGATCTCAGCCGCGATGTCCATGTCGCGGATCGCCATCCATTGACGGCCAACTGAACCGCGCACCAAATTCTTGGCCAGCAACGCGAACACGGTGACGAACATCAGTGTCACCATGTAGCGTTCGAGCGGTGAGCTGACGACGTAGCCGAGGAATTTCAGCTCGGGCGCATTGACCGAACCCGAAGGCGTGTAGTTCGTGAACCACTTCACACGAATGAACAGCCAGTCAAAGAAGAACTGCGCGGCAAGCGTTGCGACAGCGAGATAAAGCCCTTTGATGCGCAGACTCGGAATGCCGAACAGGATGCCGACGAGGGCGGACATGCCGCCGCCCAGCAGGATCGCGACGATCAACGGCAGGCCCGGTACTCTGAGAGCGAAGTTGTAGGAGGCATACGCTCCGATCGCCATGAACGCGCCGGCGCCGAGCGAGATCTGCCCGCAATAGCCGATCAGAATGTTCAAACCGATGGCGGCAAGTGACAGGATCAGAAACGGAATCAGTAGCGCCTTATAGATATAGTCGTGGCCGAATGGACCGACGTTGAAGAGCGTCAGCAGCGGCACGCCGACGAATGCGAACAACAGCAACAGCCCCAACGCCATGCGATCCTGACGGATCGGAAACATCGACATATCGGCGGCGTAGGTGGCTTTGAACTGACCGTTCTCGCGGTAGAACATCTGGTCTTATCCTTGCTTTCAAATCCGCTCGATTATGCGTTCGCCGAAGAGGCCTTGCGGCCGCACGAGCAGCACGGCCAGTGCCAAGACATAGGCGAACCAGTATTCAATTCCGCCCCCCATCATTGGCCCGAGATAGGCTTCCGCAAGTTTTTCTCCGGCGCCGACGATCAGCCCGCCAATGATCGCGCCCGGCACCGAGGTAAAGCCGCCGACGATCAGCACGGGCAATGCTTTCAGGGCGAGGAAGGTAATCGAGAATTGCACGCCAAGCTTAGTGCCCCACACAGTTGCGGCAACCAGTGCAACGAGGCCGGCCACTAGCCAGACGACGAACCAGATCCAGCCGATCGGTATGCCAACCGATTGAGCGGCCGCGTGATCATCAGCAACGGCACGCAGCGCGCGGCCGGTCTTGGTGCGCTGGAAAAATACCGCGAGAACCACGACGAGGGCGCCAGCGATCAGGCCGCCCCACACGTCGAGCTTGTTGATCAGAATGCCGCCTTGGAACACGTTTTCGAATGCAAACCAGGCATCGGTCGGGTACAGCTTGAGCGGATAGACATCCGATCCGAAGATGAGCTGTGCTGCGCCTTCGATGATGAAGGTGGCGCCTATCGTCGACATGAAGAGCGTCAGGCCATCCTGGTTGATCAGCGGGCCGAGCACGAACCTTTGGATTAGCCAGGCGGTGGCGGCCATCACGAGACCGGCGAAGATCAGCGCGAGCAAAACGGCAGCGGCGAATGGCAAGCCACGCGCGACGAAGAAGTCAAGCGAACGTACGAGTGCCAAGCCCGCCAGCAGTACCATCGCGCCTTGCGCGAAGTTAAACACGCCGGATGCCTTGTAGATTAGCACGAAGCCGAGGGCGACAAGCGAATAGAGTACGCCAGCCAGAAGCCCACCGCTCAGGACTTCAATAAAGTTGCCTAGACCAACCAAGTTGCCGCACTCCAATGAAGGTGCATGAATTTTACTCGCTCAGTGTGCCACGCCGAGATAGGCGTCGATGACCGTTTGATCGGCTTGCACGACATCGGGCGTGCCGTCGGCGATCTTCTGGCCGTAGTCGAGTACGACGACCCGGTCCGACAGATCCATCACCACACCCATGTCGTGCTCGATCAACGCCATGGTGGTGCCCATCTGCCGGTTGATGTCGATGATGAAGCGGCTCATGTCCTGCTTCTCTTCGAGGTTCATGCCGGCCATCGGCTCGTCGAGCAGGAGCAAGTCGGGCTCCATCGCCAGCGCCCGGCCGAGCTCCACCCGCTTTTGCAAGCCATAGGGCAGCTTGCCGACCGGCGTCTTGCGGATTGCGTTGATCTCCAAGAAGTCGATGATCTTCTCGACGACCTCGCGATGATGCACTTCCTCGTTCCGCGCCGGGCCCACGCGCAGCATCTGCCAGCCGATGCCCTTGTTCATTTTCAAGGTGCGGCCGGTCATGATGTTGTCGAGGGTGGTCATGCCTTTGAAGAGAGCGACGTTCTGGAACGTCCGTGCGATCCCCTGGCTCGCAGCGATATAGGGGCGCATCTGCTGGCGTTGTTCGCCCTTGTAAGTGATGGTTCCGACTTGCGGATGATAGAAGCCGTTGATGACGTTCAGCATCGACGTCTTGCCGGCACCGTTCGGGCCGATGATGGCGCGGATTTCGCCACGCTTGATATCGAATGAAACGCCGCGGATCGCCTTCACACCGCCGAACGAGAGGGACACGTCCTTGACCGCGAGCAAGGTGTCGCCCTTAACGGGCATGGTGCGACTGGCAGCGTCGACATCCGTTTTCATTCGGCTGCCTCCTTCACGGGGGCCTGTGCAGTGATGGCATGCAGTTTCATATCGACGATCCGCACATCGCCCTCGATCATACCTTTGCGGCCGTCCTCGAACGTGACTTCGGTGCGAATGCTGGCCCGCGACGATCCATCGTAAAGCGCTGTGATAAAGGGCGCATAGCGATCGCCGATGAAAGGCCGCCGGACTTTTTGCGTGCGCGTCAGTTCGCCATCGTCGGCTTCGAGTTCCTTGTGCAGGATTAGGAAGCGTTTGATCTGCGAGCTGGCCACGCGCGGCTCTTTCGCCAGGGCAGCGTTCAGCTCGTCGACCCGGCGCTCGATCATCGCATAGACGTCCGGGTGAGCGGCTAGTTCCTGATAGCTCGCGTAGATCACGTTATTGCGCTCGGCCCAATTGCCGACCGAGACAAGGTCTATGTTGATGAACATCGTCACGTAATCGCGGTCGTTACCAAAGGCCACCGCTTCCTTGATCTCGGGATAGAATTTGATGCGGTTTTCGAGGTACTTGGGCGAAAATAGCGCGCCGCCTTTTAATCGACCCACATCCTTGGCGCGATCGATGATGCAAAGGTGTCCACGAGAATCCATGAAGCCAGCGTCACCGGTACGCACCCAGCCATCTGCGGTCTTGGTTTCTGCGGTGGCGTCGTCGTTTTTGAAATACTTTTGGAACACGCCCGGGCTCTTGAAAAGCACCTCGCCCTTATCGTCGATCTTGATTTCGACTCCAGGCCCCGGCTTGCCGACCGTCTCGGGGTGGACTTCGCCATCGGGCTGCAAGGTGACGAAGACACTGGCTTCGGTCTGGCCGTACAGTTGCTTCAGATTGATGCCGAGCGAGCGGAAGAACGAGAACAGCTCCGGCCCGATTGCCTCGCCGGCTGTGTACGCGACCCGCAGATTGCTCATGCCCATGCGATTGCGCAGCGGCGCGTAGATAAGTTTATCGCCGATCCAGTAGAGCAGCCGGTCTTTGCCGGACACTGTTTCGCCATTGAGAATCCTTGCGCCGGAACGCTTGGCGACATCCAAAAAATACTTGAACATTGCTTTCTTGGTGGACCCGGCGTCCTCCATGCGCACCATTATCTGCGTGAGCATGTTCTCGAACACCCGCGGCGGTGCGAAGAAGGAAGAGGGCCCGATTTCTCGGCGGTCTTCTGTCGCAGTCTCGGGGCTTTCCGGGCAGGCAACGCATATGCCACCGGCAAATGCTTGTCCGTAGGAGAAGATGTGATCGCCGACCCATGCCATCGGCAGATAGGCAACCATGGTGTCGTCCGCTGTGTAGTGATCGAAGAGGTTGGCGTTCTGGCCTGAAATCACCACGTTTTCGTGGCTCAGCATTACACCCTTTGGCCGCCCTGTCGTGCCGGACGTATAGAGCATGACGCTGGTATCGGAGCCTTTGCCGATCGCGATCTCGGCTTCCCACCAAGCCGCAAGCTCCGGCTTCTTGCGCAGCTCATCCCGACCGATCGCCTGCACGTCGGCAAACGATTGCAATTGTCTATGATCATAGTCTTTGAGGCCGCGTGGATTGCAATAGATCATATACCTCAATGTCGGCACGCGGTCGGCGATCGACTGGAGTTTGTCGACCTGCTCTTGATTTTCGACGACGGCAAAGGCGGTTTCGGCGTGGGTCAGGACGTAAGCCATCTCATCGGCGACGGAGTCCTGATAGACCGGCACCGGGATCGCTCCCAAGGCTTGAGCAGCTGTGAAGGCCCAATAGAGCCGCGGACGGTTGTCGCCAACGATTGCGACTGTCTCGCCGCGCTTCAAGCCCAAGACGTAGAGGCCGATCGAAAGCGCGCGGATTTCTTCGAGTGCCCGTGCCCAAGTCCAGGTTTGCCAGATACCGAGATCCTTCTCGCGCATGGCCGGGCGATCACCGAAAATGGCGGCGTTACGCAGGAGTAGCTTAGGAACCGTGTCATGCGCCGGTTGGACGGACCGGGGCGCCGGCATCTCACTCACTCAATGTACCTCCCAATTCAGACGTGACGGCGTTAGCGCCGGTATTTTTCTTTGAGTGTGTACATGGCTGCAGGTCAGTTACGCAAGTTAGTCTGAAGTACGATGGTAACCGCGGAGGTGACCATCCGCCCGGCGCCCGAGGCTCAGACGTGTCGCCGATCTGTCATTGACGAGCGCTATTGCTTTACGCGCGGCTTTGAGCAAAACCGGGTGACCATAGATAAGACATGGGCCTGCGATCAGGGAAAACCACGATGATGTCTTCGCGTGTCATTTCTATTGGCTTTGCCGCGGTGGCCGGAATTTGTGCCACAACCAGCGCCGGCTATGCCCAAGAAGGCAAGCTCACCCTATACACCAGCCAGCCCAACACCGATGCCCAGGCCACGATTGACGCGTTCAAGGCCAAGTTCCCAAAGGTCGAAATAACATTTGTGCGCGACGGCACACCGCGGGTAATGGCCAAGCTGCGCGCAGAAATGGAAGCGGGTCAAGCGCAGGCCGATGTGCTGCTCATAGCCGATGCCGTCACCATGGCCGGTTTGAAGGCCGAGGGCCGATTGCTCAGCCACGACAAGGCCGATGTCAGTGGTTACCCGCCGGGATTGCATGATGCTGATAAAACTTGGTTTTCCACCAAGCTGATAACCACTGGCATCGTCTATAACACCAAAGCACCTTTCAAGCCTTATGGATGGGCGGATCTGCTCAAGCCGGAGGCCAAGGGGCTGGTCGTGATGCCAAGCCCGCTGGCTTCCGGCGCAGCGCTCATTCATGCAACGGTGCTGACCAGCAATCTCGCAGGTGGATGGGGTTACTACGAAAAGCTCAAAGCCAATGGGGCGGTTGCAGCGCAAGGCAATGGCGACGTGTTGAAGCAGGTCGGGGGTGGGGAGAAGCTGTTTGGTATGATCGTCGATTTCATGCCGATTCGCGAGAAAGCCAAGGGCTCTCCGCTTGAATTCGTATTTCCAACCGACGGCGTGTCGGCGATTGGTGAGCCGGTCGCGATTCTTAAAACGACAAAAAATCCGGAAGCAGCCAAGGCCCTTGTAGATTTTCTGATTTCCAAGCAGGGCCAGGAACTCGCCGGTAGCCAAGGCTACATTCCAGCGCACCCGGATGCTGGGTTGCCACCCGGTTATCCCGCTCGCGCGTCGATCAAAATTCTCCCGCTAGATGCCGCTACGGCGTTGCGCGATGAGACCGCCAACAAGAAGAAGTTCATCGAGATCTTTGGTCAGTGACAACGGCGAGTAGCGTCGCCGGCCGTGGTTGGATGGAGCGCGAGGGGCGTTTCTTAGACGTCTGCCTCGCTTCGGTGGTTTTGGTTGCGACCTTTGCGCCGATGGCGCGCTTGCTGTGGGGCTCACTTGTCCGTGCAGGCGTTCCGGATCTTTCCGCAGCACTGGAAAATCTAACATCGCGTGCAGCGTTGACGGCTACCTTGAATACGATCGACGTCGGCGTTTTGTCGGCTTTCGGGGCGACCGTTCTTGGCGCGATCGTGGCGCTCGCCCTCGCAGCTACCGATATTCGGGCCAAGCGCGCAATTGCTGTGCTGTTTGTCGGTTCACTGCTGGTTGCTCCACAGGTCATGGCTCTCGCATTCAAAACGATGATGGGGCCGTCGTCGCTGCTGCTGGACCTGCTAGGCTTGGCACCGTCGCCGGGCATGCCTAATCCGATGCTCGGCAAGTGGGGCATCATCGCTGTTCTGACGCTACATCATGCGCCCTTGGCTGCCGTGGCACTTGCCGGTGGATTGCGCGCCATACCGCAGAGCTTGATCGATGCCGCCCATATCGATGGGGCTTCGCCATGGCGCACAATGAAGTCGGTTGTGCTGCCGCTGCTGCGGCCGCATTTCATCGCGGCGGGACTGTTGACCTTTGTGGCAGGTGCTGGAAACTTTGGAATTCCAGCGCTGCTCGGCGTGCAGGCCAACTACCTCACGCTGCCGACGTTGATCTATCGCCAACTGTCGAGTTTCGGACCTTCGGTTCTCCCTGATGTCGCGGGTCTATCGGTACTGGCCGGAGGCGTCGCAGCAAGCGGGATACTGCTTGCAGCACGCTTGCGAGCCCGTACGCCGTCAACCGTCCAGATCGAACACCGGTTTAGCCCGTTCTGGCCGCTGGCGCAGTGGCGGCCGTTGGTCGAGGCCGCGGTTCTAGTGTTGATTGTCGTGGCGGTCGTGCTGCCGGCGCTGTCGTTGATCGCGACGGCAGTGGTGCCGGCAGTGGGTGTCAAGTTGACGTTTGAAACTGTCACACTGGCAAAGTTTCGCGAGGTGTTGACGGTGCAGGACATCACGGCGCGGGCTTTTCGCAACTCCTTCCTTTTTGCCGGTGTTGCTGCCGTCATCGTCGCGTTGCTCGGCATGCTGATAGCCTATGCCCTCGAGCGACGGGTCCAACGCGGCAAGGCGGTCGCGACGCTGCTCATTCAACTGCCTTACGCAGTGCCGGGTGTCGTCTTGAGCATTGCCTGTATCCTTCTGTTGCTCCGGCCGCTGCCATTGCTTGGCGTCAGCCTCTATGGCACGGGTTGGATCATTCTGTTCGCCTACGTCGCCCGTTTCCTCGCCGTTGCTCTCGAGCCGATACGCGCCGCGATGGCGCTGCTGGAACGCGATCAGGAGGAGGCGGCAGCGCTGTGTGGCGCTTCGCTGACCGAGCGCCTGCGCTACATCATTGTGCCAGCCCTTCTGCCATCGATGGCGGCTGCTGCCTTGCTCGTATTTCTTATGGCGTTCAACGAATTGACAGTTTCGGCGTTGCTGTGGTCGGCCGGCACGGAGACGCTCGGGGTGGCGTTGCTCAGCCTGGAGGATGCAGGACTGGGCGGAGAGGCTGCGGCCGTGGCCGTCCTGACAGCACTTTTTGTGGCATTGATCATCGCAGGCCTCGACCGGCTTGCGCCGCGCCTGCCCGAGGGTGCGCTGCCTTGGGTGATGCTGGCCGGTGGGCGCACTATGGATTCATCGGCGCGCTCGTAGTAAGCCCGATGCAGAAAACAACCCAGCAGCGGGACGGAACGTCATGGCAACGGAACTCCACCATTTCATCGGCGGTAAAAAGGTCAAGGGCACTTCGGGTCGTTTCGCGGATGTGTTCTGGCCGATGACCGGCGAGGTCGCCGCCCGCGTCCCGCTTGCCTCGAAGGCCGAATTGGCGGCAGCCGTGCAGAACGCCAAGGCCGCTCAGCCTGCTTGGGCCGCGACCAACCCGCAGCGCCGGACCCGCGTGCTGATGAAGTTCATCGACCTTGTTGCCAAGCACAACGACGAACTCGCGCTCACCCTCGCTCGCGAACACGGTAAGACTGTTCCGGATGCCAAGGGCGACATCCAGCGCGGCATCGAGGTGATGGAAGTATGTCTGGGTGCGGCGCACATGCTCAAGGGCGAGTACACCGACGGCGCTGGCCCCGGCATCGATATCTATTCCATGCGCCAGCCGCTGGGCGTGGTCGCTGGCATCACCCCGTTCAACTTTCCCGCCATGATCCCGATGTGGAAGTTCGGACCGGCGCTCGCCTGCGGCAACGCGTTTATCCTCAAGCCGTCGGAGCGCGATCCGGGCGTGCCATTACGGCTTGCCGAATTGCTGCTCGAGGCTGGACTGCCGGCTGGCATTCTCAATGTCGTCAACGGCGACAAGGAAAGCGTGGACGCCATCCTCGACGATCGTGATATCTCAGCCATCGGTTTCGTTGGTTCGACGCCGATCGCCGAGTACATCTACAGCCGTGGCTGTGCCAACGGCAAGCGCGTCCAGTGCTTCGGCGGCGCCAAGAACCACATGATCATCATGCCCGACGCCGATTTGGATCAGGCCGTCGATGCGTTGATCGGCGCTGGCTATGGCGCCGCCGGCGAACGCTGCATGGCCGTGTCGGTCGCCGTTCCGGTCGGCAAGGCGACAGCCGACCGGCTGATGGAGAAGCTGATCCCGCGTGTCGAGAGCTTGAAGATCGGCCCGTCGACCGATGCCAGCGCCGACTTCGGCCCGCTGGTGACCAAGGAAGCCTTGGCGCGGGTAAAAAACTACGTCGAGGTCGGCATCAAGGAAGGCGCGAAACTCCGCGTCGATGGCCGCAACTTCAAGATGCAGGGTTACGAAAACGG
>JANMNO010000091.1:0-6386 GCA_031374115.1 Hyphomicrobiaceae bacterium
ATTGAAATTGTTGGTGGGCCCGGCAGGACTTGAACCTGCAACCAGACGGTTATGAGCCGTCAGCTCTAACCAGTTGAGCTACGGGCCCTGCCGCGACGCCTATTAGCGCCAAGCGAGCCGCTTATAGCAACTTTGGCCGCATTCGCTAGATATCGATTGGCGAAAAGAACGTCGAGGAACGAAATCATGCTTTTTCTTCGGATCGGCCCGGTTGCTACCGTCTTGCTTATTTTGTTTCTACCAGCCTTTTCGGCCATCTCCATCGCCCAGGAAACGAAGATGCCTCGTACAGTCAGCGTATCGGCGACGGGGACTGTCAACGCCGAACCTGATCAGGCGGCGATCTCAACCGGCGTGGTCGCGGAGGGAGAAACGGCGCGTGCCGCGCTCTCGGCCAACTCCGCTTCGATGACCAAATTGATCGAAGGGCTGAAGGCTGCCGGGATCCTGCCGAAAGATATCAAGACGGTCTCCTTCAACGTGCAGCCGCGCTATCAGAACTTCAAGGACGGACGTCCTGCGACGATCAATGGCTACCAGGTGACAAATCAGGTGCGCATTCTCGTGCGCGAGCTCGATAAGTTGGGGCAGGTTTTGGATGCGGCAGTGACGCTCGGCGCCAATCAGATCGGCAACATAGAGTTCCAGGTGAGCACGGCCGAGACCTTGAAAGACGAAGCGCGTAAAGTTGCGATGGCAAACGCTTTGCGCCGCGCGAAATTATTCGCCGCGAGCGCTGGCACCGAAGTTGGCGAGGTCATCGCGATTGCAGAAGACATGGCAGCACCGATCGGCCGGCCGATGATGACGGCAAGGGCTGCGATGTCGGCAGAAGCGGTCCCCATCGAGCGTGGTACCCAATCGCTGGAGGTGCGGGTCAACGTCACTTGGGCTCTGAAATAGCTGCACCGCCGGCTGCGGCGGCCGTAGCCTTGCCAGTGTCTGATCGGTCGGGCATGGTCTGGGGCAACTTTCCGTCATTGTTAACACTCAGGTATTGCCCGTGTCGTCACGTCAACAAACCATGACTTCGGCCGTTCCCGTGCAGGCGGATGCCGAGCCGAAGCGGCCAAAGTCGTTACGCCCACTTTTGATCTTACGGCCGTATATTTTGAAACACCCGCGGATGCTGGCGCTGGCGGGCGTCGCTCTCGTCGTGTCGGCGATGGCGATGCTCGCCGTGCCGATGGCGGTCCGCCGTATGGTCGATCTCGGCTTCGCCGATCGCGTGAGTAACTTCATCAATCAGTACTTCGTGATGCTGATCTTCATCGGTTTCCTGATCAGCTGCGCAAGTTCGGCGCGCTTTTTTCTCGTCAACTGGCTGGGTGAGCGCGTCGTCGCAGATGTGCGGGCCGATGTGTTCCGCCATCTGTCGATCCTGGGCCCAGCATTTTATGACCGGACCCATTCCGGTGAGATCATGAGCAGGCTTACCGCCGACACCACGCTGATTAAATCGGCATCGGGTTCGACGATCAGCCAGGCGATCCGCAATGTGATCATGTTGACCGGCGGGCTCACGATGATGTTCATCACCAGCGCTTGGTTGTCGCTGCTCGTGCTGGTGGCGATCCCCTTGATCATGATGCCGTTCCTCATCAACGGACGTACGGTACGCCGCTTGTCCCGCCGCGCCCAAGATACGCTGGCCGAGAGTTCCGCTTACGCCGCCGAAAACTTGGCGGCAGTGCGAACCATGCAAGCGTTTACGCACGAGAAAGCCGTGTCCGATCGTTACTCGAACGCGGTCGAGCGTTCTTTCGATGCGGTGCGCGACCGGTTGAAGGCGCGCGCGTTTCTGGTCGGCATTACGTTCTTCCTGGTGGTAACGAGCATCGTCGGCGTAGTTTGGGTGGGCGCCAGTTTGGTGATCAGTGGGGAAATGACAGGCGGCCGCCTGCTGCAGTTCGTTCTCTACGCAATGTTTGCCGGTGCCGCCGTTGCCGAGTTGGGCGAAGTATGGGGCGAAGTCAGCCAGGCGGCCGGCGCGACCGAGCGCTTGGCCGAGCTTTTGGCTGTGGCCCCGCAGATCCAATCACCACCATTTCCCGTGCCATTGCCGACGCCTGCGCGTGGAGAAGTTGCCTTTGACAACGTCACGTTCGGCTACCCTTCGCGCTCAGAAACGCCCGCGCTCAACCATATCTCCTTCGCGGTGAGGCGCGGGGAGACCGTCGCCTTGGTTGGTCCGTCAGGCGCTGGCAAGACTACGATCCTGAATCTGCTGTTGCGATTTTATGATCCGCAAAGTGGTGCCGTGCGGCTCGATGGCGTAAGGCTCGCCGACGCTGATCTCGATGCCGTACGCGGCCGCATGGCACTGGTGCCGCAAGAGATTGCGCTATTCGCCGACACGGTGATTGGGAACATTCGGTACGGCCACGCCGATGCGTCTGTCGAAGACGTGAAGCGGGCGGCAGTTGCGGCGCAGGCCGATCAGTTCATCAAGGATTTGCCGCTGGGCTACGAGACGATGCTGGGTGAGCGCGGCGTCACATTGTCCGGCGGCCAGCGACAGCGTATTGCGATCGCCCGCGCAATTCTGCGTAACGCGCCGTTGTTGCTGCTGGACGAAGCGACCAGTTCGCTCGACGCCGAGAACGAGGTGCTGGTGCAAAGAGCACTCGAGGGCGTCATGCAAGGGCGCACTACGATCGTCATTGCGCACCGATTATCCACGATCCAACGCGCCGATCGGATCCTGGTGCTGGAGGAGGGCCGCATCGTCGAAGAAGGCACGCATCAGTCGCTGTTGCGGGCGGGCGGCACTTACGCGCGTCTTGCCGAATTGCAGTTCTCGCTCGAAGCTGCTCAATAGGCGAGCATACTCATCAAGCCTTGGCATCGCGATTTGGATGGCGCGCGGTAACCGTCGCGTAGAACGCCTGGATCTCAGCTAGGTCCGCCTCGTAGTTACCGGTCGGATAGAACACGCGGGCGATGCCGGCGGCCTTGCGCTTGTAATCGAGAAAGCCAAGGGCCAAGGGGATCTTTGCACCGACCGCGATGTGGTAGAAGCCGCTCCTCCAACGATCGACCTTGCCGCGGGTGCCTTCGGGCGGGATGACCAGGACCAGCCGGCCGCTTTCAGTAAAACGCGCGACCATGCCATCGACAGCGTTGTTGGCCTTGCTGCGGTCGACCGCGATGCCGCCGAGCCAGCGCATCAGACCGCCAAACGGCCATTTGAATATGCTGCTCTTGCCCATCCAATGAACGCGGATGCCATAGTGAAGCGCGGCCGCAAGCACGTAAGGCAGGTCCCAATTGCTTGAGTGGGGGGCGGCGACGATGATGAACTTCGGCAAGTTCGGCATCTCACCTTCGATGTGCCAGCCGTTGGCCTTAAGCCACAAACGACCGAGAGGCCGGAAAAGACGAACGGCTAAGGTCGGCTGCAGCGGCGCTGGAAGTGTCATGCCGTCGGGCATCATTTGGCCAGGAGTTGACGTGAGCTTCGAGCGCTCACACTACAACTTCACGTCAGACTTTCAATCTCGCATCGGCCAGCGAGCGGGCTCGCGCCAGGCTGACGTTGCCAATCGGCATGATTGCGCATTTCGCCTTCGCGGCGAACCCGGAGCAAGGCGGCGAGATCGATCGTGGCTGCGATCCAGCCTGGCTCGTTAATGCGGCCCTCGGCCAGAACGCCGGTCTCCGCGATCTGCGCTTCGGGTGGTGTGAAGATACCGGCAGCTCCGGTGTTGTGATCGACGGCGGGTGACCACGAGGCGTCGCCGATCGTTGGCGAAGTCACGGTCGCGATTTGACTCTCGAGAGCGCGTGCCACGGCGCCGGCGCGCACGCGATGGAAGCCTGCGAGCCGCTCTGTGCAAGATGGAATGAGAATAACCTCGGCGCCGGCTTCGGCCTGCGCGCGCACCAAAAGCGGGAATTCGCAATCATAACAAATGGCGATGCCGATGCGGCCAAGCTTCGTGTCGAACACCTTCAGCGCGTCACCGGGGACCACGCCCCAGCTGACTTCGAACGGCGTCATGATCATCTTTTCCTGAATGCCGATCCGTCCGGCGGGAGTGATCAGTCGCGCGGCGTTGGTGAAGCGCCCGTCGGCACGCCGGGAGGGCCCGCTGCCCGCAAGGATGTGGACGTTGTGGCGGCGAGCAAGCGCGACGATGGTTGCCTCCATCGCGGGCGCAGAAGCGGCAACGGCTGCAAGGGTCGCTTGCAAGTCGCCAGCGACTTTTTCGCCGCCGGTCGCTGCAAGTTCGATCGCGCCATACTCGGGAAATAGCAGCAGTTGTGCGCCGGTGGCCGCGCCGCGCTCGACCCACGCTGCGAGATTAGCCGCCCAGGCCGCAAACGTTGCTGGTTGCCCAAATGGATACTGCGCAGCGGCGACCCTTATCGTGTTGGGCGTGGAGGCGGGCACTGTCACAGCGGTTTGATCCAGAACTGCATCTGCTTCTCCGTTGGATCGTCCTGGCCGATGTCTTGCCATCGGTAGCTGCCAACCATGCCCGCTTGTTTGACGTAGCCGCGCTTCATCCAGAATGCATCGAGCGGAATGTAGGCCGCAGGCCGCGCTGGGTGATCGTCGGGGCGGATCACCCCGCAGAACGCGGTATGCGCGTACGCTTGGCCATCGATGCGGGCAGATCGGGCGTGCGCCTCACGCTGATCGAAAAACGCGTGGCCAAGTCCCTGTCCGCGGTACTCTTTCAGCAACACGCTTTCGCCGAAGTAAAAGATGCGGTTGGGATCGAAGCCGTGTGCAGCAAACAGGGGCACGAATTTTTCGGTATGTTCTGGCAAGGGCGAGGCTGTTGCCACACCGACGATTTTATCGCCGTCACGTGCGGCAATGATCACCGCGTTTTTTGCTTTGCCGAAGCGCCCGAGATAATCCTGTTCGTAGTCGAATGTGCCGTCATAGAGGTAAGGCCAATCGCGGAAAACGGTAATGCGTAATTGCGCCAGCGCCGGCAATGCTTCGGCCAGCGCTGACCCTTTCAGTGGTTCGACGGTGATCGCCATGAACTCGCTCCTCAGGCAGAAACCTGAATGATCCAATCGGTGAGGTTATAGTATGTGGTGACACGGGCGATTTTACCGTCGCTAACGGCGAAAAACGTACCGGCGGGTAGTTGATATGATTGGCCCGTCGCATCCGGCAGACCGGTCTCGGTGACGAGATATTGGCCATTGACGTTGAACTCGGCGGCGGCTCGTGCGCCATCGGGCGTGGACATGACTATGATGTCGTCCAGCCGCTCTTTGTAGTGATGCGACATGCGGGCGCAAAATGCGTGAAAGCGATCGCGCCCGATGCGCCGGTCGCCCTGGTTGGTGTCATGGATCAAATCGTCGGTGACGCAGGCCAACATGCCGTCGGTATCGCCTCGGTTGAAGGCGTCGTAATAACGGGCAATCAAGGCTTGGGTTTCTGCGGCGCTCATGGCGTATTCCTTAGTGGATGCAAAACGAACTCAGTTGTTTGATTTGATCGTATCGCCCAACACGCGCGTGCGCTGCAAGGCAGCTTCGTCAATTTCAAAGCCGAGGCCCGGCTGTTCGCTCAGGACGAGGCTTCCCGTTACGTCGATATCGATTGGGTTGGTCAGCATGAAATCGCGCCGGTCCAGGCCCCAATCGGGCGGATCCCAGGGAAACTCGAGATAGCTCGATGCGCCAACGCCCGCCATCACGTGGGCGTTGCCAAGCAACCCAATGCCATTGCCCCACGTGTGCGGCGTGAACGTTACGCCGTGCGAAGCCGCCAGTTGCGCGATCTTCTGCAGGCCGGTGATGCCGCCAACCGAGACCACGTCGGGCTGCACCACGTCGAGCGATCCTGCGGTGATCACATCACGCAGCTCCGCGACCTCGCGATCGAGTTCGCCGCCGGCTATGCGCAGATCAAGGCTTTCACGTAGGCGGCGCATGCCGTCTCGATCGGAGCGATGCAACGGCTCTTCCATCCAATAGACCCCAAGCCGCTCAAGTTCACGGCCGACGCGCAATGCATCCTTGAATGTCCAGGGGCTCATTGTGTCCCACGGGAAGCGCCAGCCCTGGTTGCAGTCGACCATCAGTTCGATTTTTGAGCCGACACGGGCACGAACGGCTTCCAACTTTTCGATGTCGCCGCGCCAGTCGCCTCGTGAGAAGCGGATCTTCATTGCCTTGAAGCCGCGTGCGAGAGCTGCTTCGGCGAAGGTCGCGAGTTCGGGCGCGGAGCGCAGGGTGCCGCTCGAAGCATAACAGGGAATGCGATGAGTGAAGCCACCGAGTAGCCGCCAGCAGGGCTGTCCGGCAACCTTGCCCGCCAGATCCCACAACGCGAGGTCGAGCGGCCAGCAACGGCCATAGTGGAACGAGATATGATCGATGACCCTGTTATGCCGCTCCAACTCAAGTGG
>JANMNO010000101.1:0-45298 GCA_031374115.1 Hyphomicrobiaceae bacterium
TTTTTACCACGCCCACAACTTACCCCCAAACTTATCCACGGTTGCCCAACCTGGAGCATACTCACCCTCGACCTATGCGCATGAGGGGACGCCAACCGGTGGCGACTGCTGGCGGCGTATCGGTCGGCAGGTCGGAGGGTCAAACCCGGAAACGCTCCGGTGCCGATCCGAGGCTCGCCGCAGCGGCGCCGTGGAACCCGGCGTGTGGGCGTAATCCACTGAGTGCTGCGGGTAGGCCAAAAACCCTGTCGCGAGGTGGCCCGTTGCCGCTTCTTCTACCCATGCGGCAAGTCCGCCGCGGCTTCCGGCCACCTCGCCCCCTCGCTTTGGGTGCGTGAAAAAAGAAATCGAGTTACTGTGCGGCCTGAATGGGAGATTGATGTTGTATGAACACATTGAGAATTAACCGCGGCCAATCGCCGGGGACAGTTTCCGGTCCCCCGTGTCATGTGTAAACGGCAACCAACACCGGACCGGGAACACACATCATGGCGGCGAATATCAAGCGGGTGGGGAGGCTCGATCTGTGGCTCGCTCCGGCCTTCAACGAGCGGCTGAATGCGCAAGGTGACATCGAGTTGCGCATCGCCGCGACCAAGGGCCCGGAGGTTGACGTTTGGGATGTGCTAGCGCGCGCGCACGTCTATCAGGTGTCGTCGGCGATCAACGAGCTACCGAAGCCGTACCAAGTGCGCGAGCCGATGTTGCAACGCTGCCCGCAATTGCTGTGCGTCTCGGCGGGTGGGGCGGGGATTGATACCGTCGATCTCGATGCGTGCACGCGCGCCGGCGTAGCGGTGGTCAACCAGAGCGGGGCGAACGCGCAGTCGGTCGCAGAACTTGCGTTCGGGTTGATGCTTTCGGTCGCCCGCAAGATCCCGCAATCCGACCGGCTTTTGCATACCGAGCGCGGCTTCTCGCGCGAGTCGCTGATGGGGATCGAGCTCAGCGGATTGACGCTTGGCGTGTTCGGCATCGGCAATGCCGGCTCGCGCTCGGCTGCGATCGCCAAGGGCTTCGGCATGCGCGTGCTAGCGTTCGACCCGCTGTTGAGCGCTGATGTCATCCGCCAACGCGGAGCCGAACCGGTCGATATGGCGGCGCTGCTCGGCCAATCGGACGTGATCTCGGTGCATTGTCCGTTGGATAAGACCACGGCCAATGTGTTCTCGGCGCGCGCGTTCGCGAACATGAAGCCTGGTGCGATTTTCGTCAGTACCGCGCGCGGCGGCATCCATGACGAAGAGGCACTTTACGATGCGATCAAGTCTGGCCACCTGGGCGGTGCCGGCCTCGACGTATGGAAGTTGGAGCCACCGCCACTGCAGCATCGATTACTCACGCTGCCGAACGTGGTGGCGACGTTTCATACCGCCGGTGTCACGCATCAGGCGCGCAGACAAGTCGCGACCTGGGCCGCCGATCAGATCATCCAGGTTCTCAAAGGTGAGCGCCCGCCCCGGCTGCTGAACCCGGATGTGTGGCCGGTATTCGTCGAGCGTTACGAGAAGCTTTTTGGGGCGCCGAAGTAGTGAGTGAACGCTTGGTGAATGCGCCGCTCAACCCTGGTTCAACTGCGCTCTGCCATCAATAGCAGACATGCTTCGCGGACGCCGAATGACCGTGATACGATCATCCTCGTATTAAGTTTGCGTCAACTGCGCCTGCCAACGAACGGGGTTCCAGCCATGATCGATCATCCTGCAAAAGCCGTTCTTTCCGCCATGTCCGAAGATGCCAAAAAGGGGCCTTTGGCTCGCCCACTGTTGCTCGCCCGCGTTATTGCCATCAGCGCAGCAGTTGCCGGTGCGGTGCCGACCGCGATGAACTTCTATCACTCGTGGAAGCACGATATTCCGTATTCGCAGGTCTCACATCGGCTGACACAGTACGACCTCTGGGTGAAGAATTTCGAGTGCAAGATCGACTACAAGGCGATCAGTACTGCGCAAGGCACCAAGGTCGATGTGGGGGCCTGCCCGAAGAGTGGCGACATTGCGATCAAGCTCACCGCGTCGAACGGCAGGGCTGCCTACGAGTGGATCGCCGCCGAGAACCTGCAGAAGTCGAGCCGGGCGGCTGCGTCGGCCTTGATGTCGCTGATCGTAACGCAAGCGGTTGCGGAGGAGGTGCCGAAGGCCGGGGCGGTAACGCCGTCCACGCCGCCGCGTAACGTTCAGTTGAGCCAATCGAGCATCCAAGTCGTGTGCCAGTCGATGCCGACCAAGTCGCAAATCATTCGCATCGTCAACGAAGGTGGCAAATGCTTCCGCGAGACGGTCTCGCCGTTCGCCGGTAAGGTCGACAAACGCGAGGAAGTTCCGTGCAACACTGCCTGCCCAGCACCGGCGAAGACGTGAACTAACGGACTAGGCTGCGAGCATTGGCAACCGGTCCTGGCAGACGCAGAAGCGCGCCATCGCTGTGGTGATATTCTTCGTCATCGGTGGTGTGTCACGGGTTAGTGCTGCTGGCCATCGCGGGCAAAGGTGAAGCCGTCAGCCAACCGTGGTTGGGCGTGGCGGCCAGCTGAAGCTCGTCGAAACCAGAGCTCTCGTCCAATAGGCGATCGATGGCCGCAACCGCCCGGCCTAGTTGCCAGCCGCCGGCGGTGAGAGCGGCGAGCAGATCGCCAGTACCATTCGGGACTGCGTTGCGCCTGGCAACCTCATATGAGATTGCGCGCTTTGCATCGATCCGCATCGTGAGAAGCGAGCTAGCTCCGGAAGGTATCGACGTTGCGATGACATCTTTGACGCCGAGCGACCGTGCGGCGCACATTGCCTCCTCTGGCGAAGTCACAGAAAGCGCAGCGAGCCAAGCGAGCTCAAAGCGGTTCGGCAGTATGACATCAGCCAAGGGCAGGAGCAGCTCGCGGATTTTAGCCGCTGCAGCCTGGTCGATATACAATCCCTTCGGATCGTCGCCGAGAACGGGATCGCAAAGGTAGCGGCAGCCGGGCTGCACCTGTTTAACGCGGGCCACCGTTACCGCGACGAATTCTACGTGCGCCGTTGATGGCAGGTAGCCGGATAGAACTGTGTCGATCTCGCTCAACCACCCGTTCGCTTCGAAAGCGTCGACCATGCGCATCAAAAGAGCAGGGTCTGTCACCTGCCCCGCGACATTGGGATGCCCCGGGTGGTTAGATAGCAGCACCGTGGGCAGCGCGATGACGCTATGCCCAATGGCTTGAAGTGCCGGCACAATCACCGACAATCCCACCGCACCGCGCGCTACTTGGCTCGATATCGCGAGGATGGCTGCCACGAAAGCCTTTCAGATGATGTTGAGTTCGAGCAACGGTTCGCCGCGCCTAATCCGGTCATAACCAAATCGAGTTAGGTCGATCGTGCGAAAGCCACCGTGCACGATCAGTTCGGCAATGGCCCGCCCCGCCCCCGCCGACTGCTGCAGCCCGTGGCCTGAAAATCCGTTGGCGAAGTAGAAGTTGGTAATCTCCGGGTGCGGTCCGATGATCGCATTCTGGTCGAGCGTGTTGTAGTCGTAGTGGCCAGCCCAAGCGCCCGTGACTTTGATGGCCTCGAACGCCGGTACCCGGGTCGCAATTTGTGGCCACACGATCTCCTCGAAGACGCTGTGGTCGATCTGATCGAGGTCGCCAACCGCTGGCTCCGCATACTCCTCAGGCGATACGCCTGTGATGAACTGGCGGCCTTCGGGGCGAAACCATACGCCGGACGGATCGACGGTCAGGGGTGCGGCGTGCAGGGCCGGCGTTGCCTCCTTGCAGTCGATCACGTAGACAAAACGCTTGCGCGGTTCGACCGGCAATGGAATGCCAACGAGACCAGCAACGGCCCCCGCCGCTGGTCCTGCGGCGTTGACAAGTGCAGCGCAGGCAATGCGATCGCCGCTCGCCAACTTAACGGCTGCGATCTCGCCGCCGTGGCGTTCGATCGCGACCACGCTGTCCTTGATGATCTTTGCCCCCCTGGCCTTAGCGGCATCGCGAAACAGCGTCATCAGAATGACTGGATCAAGCCAGCCTTCGCCGGTTGCACCGAACGAGCCAAGGGCCAGCCCGTCGAGATTGAGCCACGGAAATCGCTGCGCCATCGGGTCAGGCTCAAGCAGACGAATGTCGGTTCCAGCCTCTTGTTGAATGGCGTTATTGCCGCGCAGGATCGGAACACCGGATTCCGATGCGAGGATCAGGTAGCCCTGCTCCTTGAAACCGACATCGGCGTTCGGACCGAACGTTTCTTTCAGGTTGCGCAAAGTAGCTAGCAGAACCTGAGAAAGCGCAATGTTCTCCGGTGTTGAAAATTGCTGACGGATGCCGCCGGCCGATCGCGCCGTACTGCTTTCTGCGAATGTCATGTCACGTTCGACCATCACAATACGACCTGGCCCGAAATGGCCCAGTGTCGTGAGATAGTAGGCAACAGCGCTGCCAATTACCGCACCGCCCACGATAACGACATCGGCGGTTTGCTGCGCTTGGTCTGACATGCGGCTGTTTCTCAGTCGATCTTGTGACGTTTCAACTCGCGAACGAGAATAGTCAGACGTTCGGATGAGTCGAGCCCAGTATCGACGCAAGCGCGAATTGTTGCCCGCCCCTGGATCAATTTGTTAAGCCGCTCCTGCACTTCGCCGAAGCCGAAATACAACTCTTCAGGCGCGACGATTTCGCCGTCCTCGATTGCCGCCATCACGTCGAACGAATTCTGCGAGGCAAGGACCAGCATCGATGCGGTGTCGTTGACCAATGCTCGATAAAGGCGCGCACCGTCGTCATCGATGCGCGGGCCGTGTACGCCGAACTTCATCGGCGAAGAGGTAGCACCATCGCCTGCGAAAATGCGCGGGTGTTTTTGGAAGCGGCGAAAAACCTCCGTCAGCCCTAGGCAGCAGCTTTCGAGATCGCGCAGCGCCATGGCGGCCTTGCGCTTCACTTTCGCGCGCGTGACGGATTTTTCCTGCGCCACCCAGTTGATCGCAGCAATCGACGAGATCGCGCCCAAGGCCGCGATTGCAGGCAGGACTGCCGCAAACGGGTCCGGTGCGATCCGCGAATCTGGATCGGTTTGCTCACTGCTAGCGCGCGGGGGTGTCGCCACTTTCGAATCCAGATTGCGATCTGATGCGACGGTAGCAAATTTGCAGCCGTTGCCCAAGCCATGCGGTCCTATCCGCTTATTTCCGCTTCCGGTTGGGTCCCGCGCTCTTAAATTGCAAGGCCATCTCGATGGCCGGCATCAGATCGTTGTTATCCTCGATGCGCAACATACGGATATCGCGCACCGACGGCCCAAACCAGTCGAACTCCACCGCCAGCTGCTGAACCGTCGTCTGGCAACGAACGACATCAATGGTGTCGTCACCAAAGCAGACGCTTGCCTGCTGGTGATCAAAACCGCGTTCACGAAGGAAGCGTCCGATATCCGAATAGGCGTTCTGCCACGACGGCGACGGATAGCTTTGTTGCAACACCTTGGTGTCAAGATCGAAAGAGATTGCATACATCGCACTGCTCCGCCCGCGTTGCTTCCGGTTGTCACCTATGCCGCGCAAGAGAAGTGGTGCCATTCAGATCACCCCGCTGCTGTCCCGACCAAGCCTCAGTATGTTCGCGCCTTCGGTTCGATGTAGCCGATTTCGTTGGTCATCGTGAAGGTGTGCACCGGACGGTAGTCGATCTTGGTCGACCTAGTCGCGTCATCGGCCCAAACCAGCGAGTGCTTCATCCAATTGACGTCGTCGCGCTTGGAGAAATCTTCGCGCGCGTGCGCACCGCGGCTCTCTTTCCGGTTATCGGCACTGACGACCGTGACCGCTGCCTGCGCGATCAAATTGTCGTATTCTAAAGCCTCGACTAGATCCGAGTTCCAAATCAGCGAGCGATCCGAAATCTTGATGTCGTCGCTTTGCTTCCAGATTTCGGAGATTTTCTGTACGCCCTCCGCGAGGATCGGACCATCGCGAAAAACTGCGCAATTCATCTGCATGACTTTCTGCATCCGCAAACGAAGCGCCGCTGTACTGCTCGAGCCATTGGCGTGACGCATCTTGTCGAGCCGCGACAAGGCCAAGTCGGCGGCGTCGTCTGGTAGAGGCGCATGGGAGGTATTCGGCTCGACCGTCTCTGCAGCACGATTGCCGGCCGCGCGCCCGAAGACTACCAAATCGATCAACGAGTTCGAGCCGAGACGGTTTGCACCGTGCACCGAGACACACGCGGCCTCACCAATCGCCATCAGGCCAGGGACGATCGTGTCGGGGTTCCCGTTCTTCGATGTAAGGACCTCGCCGTGATAATTCGTCGGAATGCCGCCCATGTTGTAATGAACTGTCGGTATCACGGGGATGGGCTGGCGACGCACGTCGACGCCAGCGAAGATCTTCGCGCTCTCCGAGATGCCGGGTAAACGCTCGTGCAGGATCTTGGGGTCGAGGTGGTCAAGGTGCAGGTAGATGTGATCCTTCTCGGGACCGACACCGCGACCTTCGCGAATTTCCATCGTCATCGAGCGGGATACGACATCGCGGGAAGCCAAGTCTTTCGCATGCGGTGCATAACGCTCCATGAAGCGTTCACCGGACGAGTTGGTGAGATACCCGCCCTCGCCGCGCGACCCTTCTGTAATCAGCACGCCCGCACCATAAATGCCGGTCGGGTGAAACTGAATGAACTCCATGTCCTGAAGCGGCAGACCGGCACGCAGCACCATCGCGTTACCGTCTCCGGTGCAAGTATGCGCAGACGTCGCCGAGAAGTACGCACGGCCGTAGCCGCCGGTCGCCAGGATCGTCTTCTTCGAACGGAAACGGTGGATCGTACCATCATCGAGGCACATCGCGACGACGCCGCGACACGCACCCTCTTGGTCCATTATCAGATCGAGCGCGAAATACTCGACAAAGAACTCCGCCGAGTGCCGCAACGACTGGCCGTAAAGTGTGTGCAACATGGCGTGACCGGTACGGTCGGCTGCCGCGCACGTGCGCTGGGCAGGTGGGCCTTCGCCATACTCGGTCGTCATGCCGCCGAACGGGCGCTGGTAGATCTTGCCTTCTTCGGTGCGCGAGAAGGGCACGCCGTAGTGCTCTAATTCATAGACGGCTTCCGGCGCATTGCGGCACAGGTATTCGATCGCGTCCTGATCACCGAGCCAGTCGGCACCCTTTACGGTGTCGTACATGTGCCACTTCCAGTTGTCGGGCCCCATGTTTCCAAGTGCAGCTGCCACGCCACCTTGGGCCGCTACCGTATGCGACCGCGTCGGGAAAACCTTAGTGATACAAGCGGTTTTCAATCCTGCTTCGGCAGCACCCAGTGTCGCGCGCAGTCCAGCACCACCAGCGCCGACGACGACCACGTCGTAGGTATGGTCGACGACCTTGTAGGCGTTGCCATTAAAGGCTGGCTTTGCTGCGCCGCTGTTCATGCCATTAGCGTGGCCGTTGAGCTTGCCGTTCGCTGTTGAGGCCATTGTCGATCAAACTCCGAAGCTAAGTTTTAGCACCGCGAAGATGCAGGCAGTGCCGATGCAAATTGCAAAAAAGGTATTCAACATCAGCAGAGCAATTTTCGACCCTTCTGAATGTGCGTAATCTTCGATGATCACCTGCATGCCGATCCGCATATGGAAGATACCGGACAGGATAAGCAGAAGTAACATAAGCGCGACTAGCGGGTTGGCCAGTGTACGCTTCACCATTCCGTGGTCGGCGCCGGCTAGATACACGACCAGTCCCACTAGAAACGAAATCAGGAAAATGTTCGAGACCGCGGTCATGCGCTGGAGCCAGAAGTGATCTGCACCTTCTTTGGCGGAGCCAAGCCTGCGAACCTTTTTGAGCGGTGTGCGCATGCTGCCAGGAGAATCGTGTCCCATTAGAAAGCTCCACGCAGGCTTAATGCCACGGTCCAGATTACTGCCGTCAGGGCGACCGATCCTACAAATGATCCCCAGGTTAAACGGTCAACTGTTTGCAGGTCGAAACCGCGTCCGGTATCCCAAATCAAATGTCGAATGCCGCCGAGCATATGTTGGAGGAGTACCCAGGTATAACCGAGCAACACAAGCCGGCCGAGCCAACTGCCGAAAAATTCGTTTACGAACTCGAAATAGGCAGGGCTGGTTGCTGCAGCGATCAGCCACCAAGCCAGCAGGATTGTACCGAAGTACAACGACGCCCCCGTGATACGGTGAACGATCGAACCCACCATGTTTATGATCGGCTTGTAAATTTGCAGGTGCGGCGAGAGCGGCCGCGCGCCGGCCCCAGTGGCGGCAGGCTTTGAATGCGCCATATCTTTTTGGTCTCCAATCGTGTCGAGATGGCTTCTAGCGCGCTGCAACATAAGCGGCAATGCGCCGTTCGGCGCATCTAGACCGCATTGTGCGCAATACGGAAGCCATCTGACGAGCGTCGAACTACTTCAACGCCTCGACCATTGCCCTGCCAAGCAGCGCGCCGCTGTCGAAGGCGTGTTCGCCAAGCCTACCCAAGCACCAGTCTCCGGCGACGCCGACCATATGCTCGCTCGAGAAGAGATAGGTCTCGCCGAGGTGCGTATCGACCAAGCCATGCCGCCATAAATGGGCAATCATTTGTGCCGGGCGGATGGGCGGTAAACCAAGCACATGGCTGACCTCGCCCCAAAGTTCTTCGGCAACGGCTTCCGGATCGGCATCCTCCGTTTCGCGGCTCCATACGGGGGAGGCGTGGACAACAATCGTTTCACCGCGTCCACTACGGCCCGGCTTCGAGTTGTTCCGGCTGACCCAGCGGACGACCTGGCTCATGTCGGAGAAGACGTCCTGATCTGGCAGCACGCGTTCATCGATCCGCACCATCAATGCCCAGCAGGGAGACATCCGCACCCGTGCCAATGGATCGGCCAACTCGTCCAACCGCCCGAGCAAAAGCCGCGCTTCCGGTGCCGGAACCGCAACAGCGACCTGAGCGAACGGTCCGGCCGAAGTCTCGTCTTCGAACCACAGGTGCCAACCTTTGTCGACACGCTTGATCGTATGTACGCGCCGCCCGGTATGAACGCGAACACTCTCAGCCAGTGGGCGGGCTATCGATCCCATCCCTGGCATGCCGACAAACCAGGGTTGCAACTGGCCGCCCCCCTCTTCGCCGGCATGGGCACGAGGGGTCCAACGCGCGGCATAACCAGTACTGACGAGTTCGCTGATATAGGTTTTGAACCGTTCCGAGCGAGCGGTGATGTACTGGGCGCCGTGGTCGAACGGGATAACGCCGATTCTCGTCGTGCCGACGCGGCCGCCAATGACGCGCTCTTGTTCGAAAATTTCCACGTAGGCACCGGCGCGGCGCAAAACTCGCGCACACGACAAACCGGCAAGACCGGCACCAATGACTGCCACGCGTTGGGTCAAAGTCCAATCCTAGGCGATATGATGATCGAATCCCTATCGAACTGCGCCCGATCGCGGGCATCACCGACCCTAACAGTGTAAATTGCACAATTGGTTAACAAAATACGTCGGGCGACACCTCACTTGTGAGCAGCGATCACGCCGCAGGCGAGGCGTGCGCCCGCGTTGCCGACCGGATCGGTGGCGTAATCATCGGGGCGCTCGAAGATAACGAACGCCGCCCCGTCCGTATCGATCAGAGTGTCTTCGGCGTCCTTTGCCATCGTCGCGAAGGCGCTAACGAGGTCGACTTCGATTTCACCATTGGTTGGCACAATGAGATTGGGCAAATCGCCCATCATCGGGCCCTCGTCGTTCAAGTAACCGTGCTTTGCGCCGAGCGGATTGAGAATTCCGCCCGCTGATTCGAAGTCGCCTTCGCACTTGCCAATCTCGTGAATATGGAAGCCATGCGAGCCGCTGGGCAAGCCTTTTAATTTCAGCCGAATGAGAATTCCCGCCGTCGTTTCCAAGAGCTTGATCCGGCCTACCTCACGGCCATCACGCAGTCGCATTTCGGCGAAACCTTTCTCGCCGACTGCAAGGGCGCTGGGTGCAGTCGCAGCCGCTAATGTCAACAGCGGTGCAATACAGCCAAGGCCACGCATTACGCATGCAACTCGCAACATAATCCCCCAAGCCCCCCAAACTGGTGGCAACAAACGTTGATCATCAAAGTTTTAAGCCGATCTTATAGCGCGTCGAAGGCGGCACACCACCTCGGGTTTTGGAAATAGATATTTATCTGGGAGATACGACCCAGTAATCGAGATCGAGGACGACGCCATCGGCGTATCCGCCACCGTCCTTCGATCCCGGAAAACCGGCGCAACTAAGGTTTTTCGTTGCAATTGTTCGAATGCGCAGGGCCCCGATATCTTGTCGAGAGGGGAGTGCCGCTGTCTCCAAAATTTCCGACCAGGCATAGATCGTATCGCCGGCGAATGCCGGAGCGACGTGTCGCCCGCCATTGATTGCCGCTATGTGAAATGCCGATCCAAGCCCGTTGAACGACAAGGCGCGCGCTATCGAAATGATCACTCCGCCGTAGATCAAACGCCGGCCGAACCGGCCCTGACCCTCGGTGTGTTGATTGAAGTGCACCTTTGCGGTATTTTGATATAGACGCGTCGCGATCTGGTGCTCGGCTTCCTCGATGGTCGTCCCGTCGACGTGGTCGATGCGTTCGCTGGCAGAGTAGTCGACCCAGCGATACGTCGATCCACCGCGCTCGCTGTCCCATCGCTGGACGTCGAGAGGGGGCACCGCGCGCCCAAGGTCTAAGGGATCGATCCGGCCCGGCAATGCTGGCGCTGGGCTCTGGGCGATTGTCGTAGCTTTCGAGCGTTTGTGAACCATCACCCAACGCACATAACTCAACACCACTTCGCCGCGCTGATTACGACCGATCGAGCGCACGTGTACGACGCCGGTTTCGCGGTTCGAATTCTCCTTCAGCCCCAGGACCTCGCTGTCGGCCGTCAAAGTGTCGCCCGGATAGACGGGCGCAAGAAAGCGGCAGTCGGCATAGCCGAGGTTGGCAACCGCATTGAGCGAGATGTCGGGTACGGTCTTGCCGAAAACGATATGGAACACCAGCAAGTCATCTATTGGAGATTGCGGGTAGCCGATCGCCTGAGCGAAGGTATCGGCGGATTGTACAGCGAACCGGGAACCGTAAAGTCCCGTATACAGTGCCACGTCGCCGCTCGTGACCGTTCGCGGGGTCGCGTGGGTAAACTGTTGACCGCACCGGAAATCTTCAAAGAAGTTCGCTTGTGTCGTCTTTGCATTGCTCATGCGTAGCCTCATTCACGGTGCGCGACGCGATCCTGAGCCCTCTTTGCGGCATCAATTGGCTGCTCTGCAAGGAGGGGATGCTGCGTCCGTCAGTGGCCGCATAGTTGCGCGCGGGCAGTGCATTGGTAAAGGCCGGCGAAGTGTCCGGCCCACTCGCACGCGTTCGTTTTTTGCACAAGTTGAATTCGCCGGACGCTGCTGGTGAACATGTACCCGCGTAATTCGGTCAGTTTTTGCTTCAGAGCAATTTCCGAATAGAGCTTGGCGTTGGCTCGACCGAACGTGGTCACGCTGGCAGTGGCCGTGTCGCAGGTCAGTCCACGCGGCCTGGCTGGCGTCGGGAAGGCCACCTCGCGAGGCGTTGGAGCGCACGCGCCAAGACTTCCGGTTATGATCGCAACAGCAAATACGGCCAACGCGACGCGACGCATAATTCCCCCAAAGGCTCGCTGGCTCTAGCGCCAGCGAACCGGCACTCCGAGTGCCGTACATTAAGGGGGTTAGCGGAGCATTAAGGCGTGTTCCAGTTTGAAACTGGGCGCTGATGTGATCTCGCAGTATTGCGCGTTCAACCGATTGCTTGCGCCAGCGCTACAGTTCTGCGCGCCATCTCGACATGCAGAAGCTCGACCATTCGACCGTTCATCGTAATGGCGCCGCGGCCCTTGTTTTCTGGAAGCTCGAAAGCGGCGATGATATTTTCGGCAGCAGCGATTTCGTCCGACGATGGGCGGAACACGTCGTTAACGATCGCAATCTGGTCTGGATGGATGATCGTTTTTCCGTCCATCCCCAGCCGGCGCCCTTGGCGACTTTCTCGCAGCAGGCCATCTGCATCCTTGAAGTCGTTGTAAACGCCGTCGAGAACATCCAGACCGTAAGCCTTAGCCGCGGTCATGATCGCCGACAGCCAATAGAGAGCAGCCGTCCGGTCACGATCGAGCTCCGCCCGCGTTTCCTTGACGAGGTCGTTGGTCCCGATCACGAAACAGTCGAGCCGGCCACCACTTGGACGTCCGGCCGCTGCGGTTTCGCGAACATTCAGAACGCCGAGCGGGGTTTCGATCATGGCCCAAATGCGCTGGGTCGCGCCTTTGTCAGTTAACACGCGATCGACGCCGGCAATCATCTGTTCGCTGCAAACTTTGGGGATCAGAACGGCAGTGGCCTTCGATGCCGCTGCGGCGATCAGGTCGTCGAGCCCCCAAGGCGTATCGAGGCCATTGATTCGAATGACGACTTCCTTGCGTCCAAAGCCGCCGCTTGCGACCGCTGCACTTACCTGGTCGCGCGCGGCAGTCTTCGCTTCGGGAGCAACCGCATCTTCGAGATCCATGATGACCACGTCGGCGTCGACCATCTTGGCCTTTTCCAGTGCGCGCGCGTTCGACCCGGGCATGTAGAGTGCGCTGCGGCGGGGTCGTAGGTTCGGCGTCATCATATGCTCCGCATGTCGTTCGAATTTGCCGATTAGTAACCTCAAGTCTAAGCCATGCCAACTTGAGGACAGTGTGCCGCACAGTCAGGTTACACGAATGATGACATTGACAGAGCCTTCACATGCTTTCATGTGATTTGTGCAGATGCGAGACGTGCATCGAACGAATTCCTGAACATGCGCTAGGATCTTGTTCTCATGGTTCAACTGACGCTGCCGAAAAATTCCCAAGTCGAGACTGGCAAGACATGGAACAAGCCCGAAGTAAAAGGGGACTGGAAAGAGTTTAAGATTTATCGCTGGAACCCCGACGACGGTAAAAACCCTCACGTCGACAGCTACTGGGTTGACCGCAGCAGCTGCGGTCCCATGGTTCTCGACGCGTTGATGAAAATCAAAGATACGGTCGATTCCACTTTGACCTTTCGTCGCTCCTGCCGCGAAGGCATCTGCGGTAGCTGCTCGATGAACATTGATGGTACCAATGGTCTCGCGTGTTTGCGCGCGATGGACGACGTGAAAGGCGCGGTAAGGATCTATCCGCTGCCGCACATGAAGGTCATTAAGGACCTGGTGCCGGATATGACGAACTTCTACGCGCAGCTCCGTTCGATCGAGCCTTGGCTGAAAACCGAAACGCCGACCCCACCGACTGAGTGGAAGCAGTCGCGTCCGGATCGCGAAATGCTGGACGGCCTGTATGAATGTATTCTTTGCGCGTGCTGTTCCACCGCTTGCCCGAGCTATTGGTGGAATTCGGATCGCTTTTTGGGCCCCGCAATTTTACTCCAGGCTTATCGCTGGGTTGTCGACAGCCGCGACGAGGCCACTGGCGAGCGTCTCGATAATCTCGAGGATCCGTTCAGATTGTATAGGTGCCATACCATTTTGAATTGTGCCAAAGCGTGCCCGAAGGGTTTGAACCCGGCCAAAGCGATCGCCGAATTGAAGAAACTGATGGTCGAGCGTAGAGTTTAAATACAACTCGAATATTAGCCATTCGGAGATTGGGAGAAACGACAAAGAAAAACCGGAGGTGCTTTCGCATTCCTCCGGTCTCGAAACTCAGCAAATTTTCTTGCTGTTGATGCTCTGTCGCGTCCTCCAGGTGCCCAAACCCAGGGACAGCGTTCAGGCTCAGGCGGCCTTCTTCTTGGCCACTGTCTTGGTTGCCGCTTTCTTGGCCGGGGCCTTCTTGGCCGCAACCTTCTTCACAACCTTCACTGCGGCCTTCTTGACCGGAGCCTTCGACTTCGCCTTCACTGCTGCTTTAGCCATCGTAATATCTCCCTCTAGAGTTCGAATCAGCTCGAACAATTTCAGCATGTGCAAGTTCATCTGATTTGTTGACATCAAAAATGGATTCGGGTGAAGAAAATAGGGAGTTTGCATCTTTTGTGTTGCAGAAAATCATCAAAATTCGAGTATTCGAATGTCTTATCGAAAAATGCGGAGATGGAAATTGAACTTGGGTCTTCAAATAATTGTCGATTATCGGACGAATAACACATGCAAATCTTCTTCCAGCACATGATCCGTAGCCGTCCATTCGAGTTGCGTGGGCCCTGTTCGCTTGAGTCCATCGCGGCATGTCGCGACGATGGTGAATTGATCGGCGGTCTCGATGAGCAATCGAAATCGGCGCGGGGGTCCCAGGTTGTCGGAGCCGCTGACCGCCAAGAAACCAACGCTCGTGAATGTCGGAGTGACGCCGCCTTCGCTCGGCAGTTTTGCAATTGCAGCCTCCTGCGCGTCGCTCAGGCATGATCGCTTGCGCGAAGATTGCAGTGTCTCTGTTTTGTAAGGTGCCACGCCGGTAATCGGGCGGTATGAATGAACGATGTTAATTCTTTGTCCTGCTGGAAAGACTTGTCGCCAGTGGGCGATTGTCTTCAATGTCCAAGCAGCGATCACCGATGATCCGTCTTCCTTGAGTATTCCCCGCTCCAAGAGTTCGAGCCGGTCGTCGACTGTGAGCCCGGAAAGTTTGCCCGATGAGGTCGTGCTGAATGGGAAAAGCGGGATGTGGTTCTTGGCAAGGGCCTCCGATACGTCCAGACCCAGTGCAAACGCGCGCTGTTCGATCTTGAATGCGGGCGCTTGACCATCCACCTTTGGCGAAAACTGAACGTAGTTGGAGGGGTCCGCGGATGGCAGAATGACTTCGCCATCGGCAACGGCATTAGTGTCGAGTTCAGGCAACGCAAATGTTATGAGGATAGCTTGCGGCGACTGTGCCTCATTTCGAAGCGCGTAGGTCAGAGTTATCAAATCGCGGCTCACGAGTACGTCTTGGCGCTCGATCGAAATCGATGGGTTTGCTGCAAAAGCAAGACCGCCAGCCGGCAATTCTCCAGATGCATCGGCGGCCGAGATAGGTGATATGTCCGCGAGCGTCGCACCCGCAAGAATTGTGCTAACCAAGCAGAATAGTGCGTTACGGTTCAACTTGCCGCCTCCGATCGTCGGTTATGCAGGGCCTGACAATTGGTTCGCCCAACGGGGTTCTAAGCGAAGAGTAAAGCGGTCCCAGTGCGCGTCTGGTCATCATGATGCATCCCCGTTGCAAGTGCCATATGCCGGTCACATGTGAGGGGCTATAAGGCCGTCGTCCAGCCTAGCATCGGCAGTGCGTCGTGGTTCCGGCATCGACCGGCGTCATGGCTTGGGCATTTGGAATTGTGCTTCTAGGAGATCGACTGATGGCGATCAACGTCGCACGCAAGGTCTTGTTTTTGTGCACCGGTAACTCCGTGCGAAGTATCATGGCAGAGGCATACGTCAATGCAGTAGGCAAGGGTCAATGGCGTGCATTCAGTGCGGGATCCAAACCAGATGGCCGCGTGCATCCTTTAGCGCTCGTGGCGTTGGCGGAAGTAGATCTGCGCTCTGAGAGTGTCCGATCGAAAAGTTGGGAGGATTTCTCTCGACCCGATGCGCCCATGATGGACGTGGTCATTACCGTTTGCGAAACGTCGGCGGATGAGACTTGCCCGCTTTGGCCGGGCAGTCCACGCACTTTGCATTGGCCCATTCCAGATCCAACTGTCGCCGATGGGACGATCGAGGACCGCATGGCGACGTTCCGGGGCGTTTTCGATCTCATCCGTAAGACAGTTGACGGGTTTCTGGTTGAGGAAGCAATGGCGCCCAGGGAATGAGGCCGGACGCGTCCGCTCAGCCTGAGGGGTGGCCGTCAGGCAGCTTTTACTTTGCGGTTTTGAAGATCGAGCACCGCCATCATGTAGCCGACACGATCTTCCACTGCCTCTTGCAGGATCGAGAAGTAGTTCGGCTCGTTCGGGACGATCTCTCCGATCACTTCCCCGTACTCGAAACGCAAATCGGCTTCGTGCTTGCGGGCGATCGTCTGCATCTTACTATTTTCAGCAAGGCAGCTCATGTACAAACGTTGAACGCCACGGTTGCGTGCCGCCCGGATCACGCGACCCATCAATTCACTCCCCAATCCCTGGCCTTGAAAACTTTTCTCGACGGAGAATGCAGCTTCGGCTTCCGGTGACCAACTATCGCCAAGCTTGCGCAGCTCTGCGGCGGCGCGGAGTTCGCCATCGGCGATGTAGCCGTAGACGACACTACCCATGTCGCTCATGCGGCTTGCATAATCTTCAATAAAACTATCTGAAACGCCATGGGCAAAACGCATACGGCGACTATCCTTGTCGAGCCGCAATAAATGAGTTGCGAATTTATTCGATTCGGACGGCCAGATCTTGCGGATATTGCCACTCAATTCTTTATTGCCGTCCATTGATTCACCCTCCTTGACCCAGAATGACGTCTGAGTGAATTGATTGGTTCCATCGTTAGTGTTCAGCGCCAGCGCAGGTTCGATTGACTGTCGCTTCCTTATAATTGGTTAAGCTTGTGCGTTGCACAATAGCAGACTGGGTTTGGGATAGAGATATATAATTTATTGTGAAGTTTCATTGTGTTAAATGAATGTTGCAGTGCAGTATTATGCTCAAAATGATGTGATCCGGTTTCGCCGGTCTCGAACCGAAAGGCGGTATTTGGCTTTGCCTGCGCAGAACCAGCCTTGACCCGGCGTGCTCGCTACGTGTACCGGGGTCGCCGATGAGGGGACCGCCACTGGAGCGTTACCGCGCGCGTGTCGCAGCGGGCGAAATGGAAGGCGATGCGGCTCAAACTGCAGTCGTCGAGCGCTTGGATTTGCTCGCCGCGATCCTCAAGACCTGGAGACCGAAGCGCAGCGGTTTCATCGCGCAAATGTTCTCTACACGCGCAGAAGTACCGCAAGGATTATACATTCACGGGGCGGTCGGTCGTGGCAAGACGATGCTGATGGATTTGTTTTTCCGCGCCGTCGAGTTTGAGCCGAAACGGCGGTTGCACTTCCACGAATTCATCGCCGAAGTGCATGACTTGCTGAGCGAAGCGCGACATGCTGTCGAAGACGACCCGATCCCCCATGTTGCCGCGTCGATTGCCCGTCGCGCCCAGTTGCTCTGTTTCGATGAACTTCATGTCACCGACGTTGCGGACGCGATGATCCTTACTCGATTGTTTAAGAAGTTGTTCGACGCACAGGTCGTGCTGGTAGCGACCTCGAATGTCGCGCCCTGCGATTTGTACAGAGACGGGTTGCAACGGGAAAATTTCCTGCCCTTTATCTCTCTGCTCGAAGAGCGGATGGACGTCGTCGAACTGACCGCCGCCAAGGATTATCGGCTCGACCGTCTATCCGGTCAGCCGTTGTATTTCACGCCTCTCGATGAGCCGGCTCGGCGTGCAGTGAATGACGCGTTCACCCGCATGACTGGCGTCTGGAACGGCGCTCCTATGACATTGGACAACAAGGGACGAAGCCTTCGCGTGCCGCAAGCTGCGCGCGGCGTCGCTCGCTTTACCTTCGCGGATCTGTGCGAACAACCTCTTGGCGCGCAGGATTATCTCACCCTTGCGCGCGCATTTCACACCATCATCATCGAGGCGATCCCGGTGATGGGGCCGGAGCAACGCAACGAGGCGCGCAGGTTCATCAATCTGATCGACACGCTTTACGACAACCATATCGGGCTGATCGCATCCGCGGAAGCCGAGCCCGACAAGCTTTACGTTGCAGGTGACGGCACGCCACTTTTCGAGCGGACGATTTCTCGCCTTATGGAAATGCGCACGGAGGCGTATCTCGCAAGCCGATCGAAGCGGCACGGTTAAGGGTTTACTCGGCGGGGACAGTCGGCGAGCGCTGAGGGCTTTTGACCTCGGCTTTGAACCAAGCGGGCCTCGAAGCCATATGTGCCGGCAACGGGGCTTTGGCCTCGAGCTTCGCCAACTCGCGACCGAAACCGGCCGTCAGGCGCTTCAACTGCCGCCTGTAAACGTAGTAGTTGGCCTCAAGCGTGTGCCTTTCCGACGCGACGAATGCTGCTTCGAGCGGTTTCGTCGCGGCGGACTTCAGTTTACGGAACCATTCCGCGCGCGCTGGAGCCCGATCCTGCGCGTGGATGAAGCGCGAGATCAAGCGGCCTTGATAATCCGACAATCGCCATATGCTGCCGTTTGCCTGCACGAGGCCTGCTGCGAAGAAATTATCGTACTGGGGATGGAAAGTGAACTGAAACAGCTTCGGGTTGCCAGTTTCATCGTTGATCAGATCGTTGTCGATGAACGGGAATTCGATTTTGTAGCCGGTGCCGAACACCACGGTGTCGAACTCGCAACTTGAGCCGTCCTTGAAGAACACTTTCGCGCCGTCGAAGTGTTCGATCTCGGGGCGGATGACCACACGGCCGTGCGCCGCCAGACGAGGTATGTCGTCACTCATCGTCGGGTGCGCCTGATCGATATGATAATCGGGATCGGGCAGATGATAGCGTGAAGGCGGACCTTGCAGCAGCCAAAGGCTCGCCTCGAAGATGAAGCGGCGGATTGTTCGCGGCAACGGTATCGCTTCGACCGTCGCTACGACGTCGTGAGTTGGAAAGCCCAACATGAACTTGGGCACGAACCAATAGCCCCGCCGGAAACTCATGACTACGATATTGCCGCTGGTGTGAGCCGCATCGCGCGCGATATCGCAAGCTGAGTTGCCGGCCCCGACTACGAGCACGCGTTTGTCTCGTAATTGTTTGGGCGACCGATAGGCGGAGGAATGCAGGATCTCGCCCGAGAAGTTGCCAGGAACGACGGGCATTCGCGGTGAATGATGGTGGCCATTTGCCAGCACGACCCCGCGATAAACGCGAGGCGCATCTTCGCCGGCAATTTTAACATCCCAGAACTTGTCGTCCCGCGGGCTGACGCGTTCCACCGTGCAGCCAAGCTTTATGTGCGGCGTGAGCCCAAAATGAACGATGAAATCGCGAAAGTAATTCAATACTTGAGCGTGGCTCGGGTAGGCGGGTATCACCGTCGCATCCATCGGGAAATCCTCGAACCACGTCGAGAATGCCGCAGAAACGAGATGTGTCGTTTCGTAGACCACGCCAGTTTGGGTGTGAAAGTTCCACAAGCCACCGACGTCGGGCTCGCGCTCGAGGCAGTCGAATGGAATTCCATGCAATTTGAAGTTCTTGGCGACGCCCAGGCCGGAGGCTCCCGCGCCAATTATGCAATACCTGCCTCCAAAATACGTCACTGTCTGCAGCCTTGATATACGAAAACCGTCAGCGGGACCGTGCAACAACTCTGAGTGAAGTTGAAATTCAAACTGTAGAATTGCTAAATTTCTTGAAGAAGAGCCGTCGAAGGTGATCGGGTAGCGAACAACATGCATTGAACGGCAGTGAGTTTCGGTCTAACGAACCGCCATTGTTCCAAGTTGCCGCTGCTGCTGCATATGCTGCCCAAAAGCTGCATCCAGTGCCCTTCAGGAGAGACATAGCCATGGCGCGTACCAAGATAGCCCTGATCGGATCCGGTCAGATCGGTGGAACACTCGCATTGCTTGCCGGCCTGAAGGAGCTCGGCGATATCGTCATGTGCGACATGATGGAGGGCACGGCAAAGGGCAAGGCGCTCGATCTCGCGCAGACCGCTGCCGTCGAGGGTTTCAATGCGAAGTTGACGGGCGCGGGCGTGGAGAATTACGCGGCGATCGCCGGGGCAGATGTCTGCATCGTCACCGCTGGCGTGCCGCGCAAACCGGGCATGAGCCGCGACGATCTGTTGGGCATTAACCTCAAAGTGATGGAGCAGGTCGGCGCCGGCATCAAGCAATACGCCCCTAAGGCTTTCGTCATCTGCATCACCAATCCGCTGGATGCCATGGTGTGGGCCTTGCAGAAGTTCTCCGGTCTGCCGGCCAACATGGTGATCGGCATGGCCGGCGTCCTCGACAGTGCACGCTTTGCCTGTTTCCTCGCCGAAGCTGCAAACGTCTCGATCGAGGATGTGCGCGCGATGACGCTCGGTGGTCATGGCGACGACATGGTGCCGATGGTGCGCTATTCGACGATCGGCGGCATTCCGCTGCCAGATTGCGTTAAGCTTGGCATGTTCAGCCAGGAACAGCTAGACGCAATGATCAAGCGCACCCGTGGCGGCGGCGGTGAGATCGTCGGCCTGCTCGGCAACGGCTCGGCGTTCTACGCGCCAGCCGCATCCGCAATCGCGATGGCCGAAAGCTACCTCAAGGACAAGAAGCGCGTGTTGCCGTGCGCTGCCCACCTTACCGGCCAGTTCGGCATCAAAGACATGTACGTCGGCGTTCCCTGTATTATCGGCGCCAAGGGCGTCGAGCGCATCGTCGAAGTTGCATTCGATGCGGCTGAAAAAGAAATGTTCGCCAAGTCCGTCGCCTCGGTCAACGGACTGGTCGATGCCTGCAAGACGATTCAGCCGAGCTTAGCCTGAACTTTGTCATCAGCGGTCGGACATGATCGCAAAACTTAGCTTGAGTAGGAGCACGAAGATGCCGAAACGCGCAATCGAGACACCGAAGGCAAAGGCCGTCGGTCCTTATTCAATGGCGATCGAGGCCGGCGATTTTGTTTATCTCTCAGGCCAAACACCGATGGATCCGGCGACCGGCAAGCTGATCCAGTCTGATATCGGCGCTGAGACGAAGCAGTGCCTAGTCAACCTCCAAGGTGTATTGGAAGCGGCCGGGCTGACCTTCGCTCACGTCGTGAAGGCCAATGTGTTCTTGACCAACATGGGCGATTTCGCCGCCATGAACGACGTCTACAAGGATCACTTCCCGGCGCCGTTTCCCGCCCGCTCGACAGTGGCCGTCGCGGCTCTGCCGCTGGGTGCCCGTGTCGAAATCGAACTGGTCGCCTATCGCGGCAAGTGATGTAACTTACATGAAGAACCGGCCTCATCATAAGTTGGGGCTGGTTTTCTTAGTCCCGCGAAGCCGGCGCCATCTCGATCGGGCGCCAGCTGTGTTCGACGCGCCGATGGGCGATCTCGAACGCGAAATGGTTTCCCCCGCCAGCTGCCTGATCGTGGCGCCGATCGATGCTCAGGCCGATGCTGCTTCCAAATTGGCGACCTTCCAAAGGTGGTATGGCATTGTGCGTCGCCGCAGGCTATGGATGCCGCGTAAACACAAGCCGCGACGGGACCCGACCCCATGAACATCCATGAATATCAGGCCAAAGATCTTTATCGGCAGTACGGCGTGCCGACCACCAAGGGTTTTCCTGCGTTCACAGTCGAGGAAGCGGTCGAGGCCGCTACGAAGTTGCCCGGTCCCGTTTGGGTTGTGAAATCTCAAATCCACGCGGGTGGACGGGGCAAGGGCAAGTTCAAGGAGCCAGCTGCCGGCGACAAGGGCGGCGTGCGTCTCGCCAAGTCGATGGAGGAGGTCAAGACCTTCGCCCAGCAGATGCTGCACCACACGCTGGTCACGATCCAGACCGGCGACGCCGGCCGTGTCGTCAAGCGCCTTTACGTGGAAGACGGTTCGGCGATTGATCGTGAACTGTATCTCTCGGCCCTCGTCGATCGCGCAACCAGCCGCATCTCGTTTATCGTCTCAACCGAAGGTGGAATGGACGTCGAGAAGGTCGCGCACGAAACGCCGGAGAAGATCCACAGCTTCTCGATCGACCCTGCCTCAGGCTACTTTCCCTTCCACGGCCGCAAGGTTGCCTTTGCGCTAGGTCTTACGGGCGCGCAGGTGAACCAGTGCGTCACGATGGTCGGCAATCTGTTCCGTATGTTCGTCGACAAGGACATGAGCATGCTGGAGATCAATCCGCTGGTTGTCACCAAGGATGGCAACCTCGTCTGCCTCGACGGCAAGATGGATTTCGACGGCAACGCCCTATTCCGTCATAAGGATATACTTGAGCTGCGCGACCTCGAAGAGGAAGATCCAGCCGAGGTCGAAGCCTCGAAGTACGACCTGAACTACGTCAAGCTCGATGGCCAGATCGGCTGCATGGTCAATGGCGCAGGCCTTGCCATGGCAACGATGGACATCATCAAGTTGTACGGCATGGAGCCGGCGAACTTCCTCGATGTTGGTGGCGGCGCGACCAAGGAAAAAGTTGCGGCGGCATTTAAGATCATTCTGTCGGACCCCGGCGTCAAGGGTATCCTGGTCAACATTTTCGGCGGCATCATGCGCTGCGATATCATCGCCGAAGGCGTGGTCGCTGCCGCCCGCGAGATGGCGATCACCGTGCCGCTCGTCGTCCGCCTCGAAGGCACCAACGTCGATCTCGGCAAGAAGATCTTGTCGAAGAGTGGCCTGAAGATCGTGCCCGCCGACAACCTAGCCGACGCCGCCAAGAAAATCACCGACGAGGTCAAGAAGCTGGGGTGAGGTGAGGGCGGTAAATCCGAATGGATCTCCCAACCACTATCGCAATATATTTGTTGGCACTCGTGGCACTGGCCGCAGTGCCAATTTTCTTTGCTGGTCAGGCGCCAGATATTATATCGTCCAGATTGATGCTGAAAGTCGTCGCTGAGCGACCCGTTGAGGTACTGCCACTGGGTATCATTGAAGAGATCAAGGGCTGCATCGAACGATTGTCCGATGCCGAACACGCTGAACTAAGGGCATGGTTCATCGAGCGCGATCACGTCCTTGGGGACGAGCAGATCGGCATCGATCAGGCTACGGGCAAGCTCAAAGGATTGAGAGCCGAGTCCAAAGCACAAGAGCCGTAAGTCGGGTAGAGCTTTTTGCGAGCAACCCTTTGGGAGCCCCTTTAGGGGACCCGACATTCACGGGCGGTGCGCGAAAGTGTCGGGTCTCCTTCGTCTACCCGACCTACGGTTCATCCTTTTTTCGGACGTCAACCCGGTGCGGCGCCTTGCGTGGCCACATACACCGCGTACAGCGACTGGCTGGCCGCCATGAACAAGCGGTTGCGCTTCGGTCCGCCGAAGCAGACGTTGCCGCAAATCTCCGGAATGCGGATACGCCCGAGCAACTTGCCATCGGGTGCCCACACCGTCACGCCGCTGTAGCCGACCGAGCGGCCGGCATTGCTCGAGGCCCAGATGTTGCCATTGACGTCGGCACGAACACCGTCGGGCCCGCACTTCACGCCATCGACCATGCAATCGGTAAACAACTTGCGGTTCGAAAGCTTGTTGTCGGTGCCCACGTCGAACACGTAGATCTCATCCTTGCCGCCGGGTCCGGTGTCGCCTGGACCCTTGCCGGTCGAGGCGACGTACAGCCGCTTGTAGTCTTGGCTGAAGCACAGTCCGTTCGGATCCGGCACCTGCTCCTCGGTGACGACGAGATCGAGCCGCCCGGTTGGATCGATGCGGTAGCAGTTGGTCGGTAGTTCACGCTTGGCGGAACCGATTTCCGGTGGCTGACCGAGCCGGTTCTTGAAAAGTCCGCCAGCGTTGCTGGCGCCGCCCGCTGCATCAGGTGTGCCTTCGTACAACTGTCCGCCATAGGGTGGGTCGGTGAACCAATAGCTGCCGTCGGGGTGGGGAACCACATCGTTTGGAGAATTGAGCTTCTTGCCCCCGAAATTGTCGGCCAGGATGGTCACCGAGCCGTCGAGTTCGTAGCGCACCACACGCCGGGTAAGATGCTCGCACGATAGCTGCCGGCCCTGAAAGTCGAACGAGTTGCCATTCGAGTTGTTTGATGGCGCGCGGAAGACGCTTACTTGCCCATTGTCTTCCAGCCATCGCATTTGCCGGTTGTTGGGAATGTCGCTCCACACGAGATAGCGGCCCTGCCCGTTCCACGCCGGTCCCTCGGACCATAGGGCGCCGGTCCAGAGGCGTTGGATCGGGGCATTCGGCTGAGCCAAACCGTTGAAGCTCGGATCGACGGCAATGACATCGGGATCCCAGAAATAGGTGTTTGGCGCTCCGTTCGGGCCGAAATCGCGCGGCGGGCTGGTGATTGTACTCGGTGGTGCCACAGCGCTTGAGCCGGTCTGCGCTCGTGCAACTGTGGCGCCAGCGGCAAGGACTGCAGCCCCTGCTCCGGCGATCCGCAGCATGCCGCGTCTAGACAGTGCTGCGTCTTCGTTGGCGTGATCTTTTTCGGGTGTGGTCATTGGACGTCTCCCAGAAACGCATGCTTCATGTTTCGACATCCCCGCATGCTGAAGATGATCCAGTACGGTAAGGTGCGTCAAGTTGAGACGTGGCTTGGTTGCGATGCACTATCGGGGCAGCCGCCTTGATTTCGACCGAGTGGCCGCTGCCCCTAATGGCGGACTTGATCGATTTGCGGATATGCCCCACAAGCTGCAGCCAGAACCGCCGACCCGCACCTTCGAAGGGCAACCCAACCGATGGCTATCCTCGTCGACCGCAATACCAAAGTGATTTGCCAAGGCTTCACCGGCAGCCAAGGCATGTTCCACTCAAAGGCGGCGAAGGCCTACGGCACGCAGCTGGTCGGTGGCGTAACGCCGGGCAAAGGCGGCACCAAGGTCGCCGATCCTGATTTGGCGGATGTGCCGATCTTCAATAGCGTGATGGAAGCCAAGGAACGGACCGGCGCCACCGCTTCGTCGATCTACGTGCCGCCGCCATTCGCTGCGGACGCAATTTTGGAGGCAATTGATGCCGAGATCCCGCTGATCATCTGCATCACCGAGGGGATCCCGGTGCTCGACATGGTTCGAGTCAAGCGCGCGCTCGCTGGTTCCTGGTCTCGGCTGATCGGCCCGAATTGTCCGGGCGTACTAACGCCAAATCAGTGCAAGATCGGCATCATGCCGGGCAATATCTTCAAGGCCGGCAACGTCGGTATTGTTTCGCGCTCCGGTACATTGACGTACGAAGCCGTGAAGCAAACCTCCGACGCAGGCTTGGGCCAGTCAACTGCCGTCGGCATTGGTGGCGATCCGGTCAAGGGCACCGAGTTCATTGATGTGCTGGAGATGTTCCTGGCGGATCCAGATACCCATTCGATCATCATGATCGGCGAGATTGGTGGCGCGGCGGAAGAAGATGCGGCTGAATTCATAAAGCGCGAAGCTGCGAAAGGCCGCAAAAAGCCGATGGCTGGTTTCATTGCCGGCGTCACCGCTCCTCCCGGCCGCCGCATGGGGCACGCCGGTGCGATCATCTCCGGCGGCAAGGGCGGCGCCGGCGACAAGCTCGAGGCCATGCGCTCGGCAGGTATCGCGATCGCAGACAGCCCCGCCTCGCTCGGCACGACGTTGGCGAAGGTCTTGAACGGCTAAGCTCAGTGCCAGCCCGGCATCCTCGTTAAGTACTTCCAAACCATAGTTTTCATTGCTCTGTTGACATTGCGAATTTTTGGGGTCGATTAGTAAAATTTTACGGGCATGAGTGCTTCTCTCTCCTGTGCTTGAGTGTGCGGGGGCGAGAAATGTTTAAACTCAAAAGCCGGATTTCCGCTTTTGGGCGCAATGAAAGCGGCACGATCGCTGTAATCTTCGCGCTGAGTATTATGGTTTTGGCCGGAACAACGGGTCTCGCCGTCGATGCGTCGCGGGCATACAGCGTGTCGATGCGCGTTGGCTCGATCCTCGATGCGGCGGCGTTAGCTGGGGCCAAGCTGTTCGACCGCCCGAACTCTACGGATGCCGATATTCGGGCTCGCACGTTAGCCTTCCTTCGAGCACATGCGAACGCTCTCAACGTCACCGGACTGGCGTTGAACAATTTCCAAACAGCCATCGATCGCAGTCAGTCGTCGGTAAAGGTGACGATCGACGTCAACGTGCCGACAACTTTCGCGAACTTGGCAGGCATTCCGACCTTCGCTTTTACTAAAGCAGCGAAGGTCGTCTACGATTTGAAGCGTGTTGAACTCGCCATGGTGCTCGATATTACTGGCTCGATGTCAAGTCGTGGCAAACTGGAAGGCATGAAGGCTGCTGCCAAAGAAGTCATCGACTTGCTCATCGATCCTTCTGCCTCAAGTACAACCGCCAACAAAATTGCGCTTGCCCCTTACGCTGCTTCGGTGAACGTCGGCGGCTACCTAGCCTCGGTCGCCAGCGGCCAAAGTGTCATGGGCGACACCTGTGTGTTGGAGCGCCCAGGCCCCGCTTCGCAAACTGACCAGGCTCCGAGCGGCGCTACGCGAGCGCGCGTGATGACTACGCCTAATACGGGCACCGACCCGAACTATCACTACAGCTGTCCCTCTTCTGCGATCGTCCCTTTGTCTACCAGCATCGCTGCGCTTAAGAGCAAAATTGATGCCTTCACGAGTGCCGGTGGAACGGCCGGGCACATCGGGACTGCATGGGGTTACCAACTGGTCTCGCCAAACTGGGCTGGCATCTTTGGCGGCGTCAGCGCACCCGCCAGTTATACCGACCCTCGTGTCATCAAATCCGTCTTGATCATGACCGACGGGCTCTTCAACACCGCGTACAAGACCGCCAACGCACAAGCCAACGCGATTCAGGTCGATGAATCGTATGCCGAGTTTGCAGGGCTATGTTCCAACATGAAGGCTCAAAAAATTCAGGTCTTCACGGTTGCATTCTCGTTGGCTGTGGAAGCCGAACCGGGGCAAACCCGAGCGCGACACGCACTGCGCAGCTGTGCCAGCGTGCCCGGCCAGTACTTCGAGGCGGAAAGCAGTTCGGCCTTACTGACGGCCTTCCGCACCATTGCCGATCAGTTGAGCAGCCTGAAGATTTCAGGCTGATCCGGTCGCCTCACGAGTGGCGCTTGTTTTGCCGATTGTTGATCAAGTCGTCGACAACGGCCGGCTCGGCCAGCGTCGACGTATCCCCGAGGTTCGCGAAATCGTCCTCGGCGATCTTGCGCAAGATCCGGCGCATAATCTTGCCCGATCGTGTCTTGGGTAAGCCCGGCGAGAACTGCAGCTGATCGGGCGAAGCAATCGGCCCGATCTCCTTACGCACGTGAGCGATCAGCTCTTTTTTCAGATCGTCGCTGGATGCGACGCCGCTGTTCAGCGTCACGTAGCAATAGATCCCCTGTCCTTTCAGGTCATGCGGATAGCCGACCACGGCTGCCTCGGCGACCTTCGGGTGAGATACCAGCGCACTCTCCACTTCCGCTGTTCCCATTCGGTGACCTGAGACGTTGATGACATCGTCTACACGGCCAGTAATCCAATAGTAGCCATCGGCATCGCGGCGGCAGCCATCACCGGTGAAGTAGGTGCCTTTGTAGGCTGAGAAATACGCCTCGACGAAGCGCTTGTGGTCGCCGAAGATCGTTCGCATCTGGCCGGGCCAACTGTCGAGGATCACGAGATTACCCGATGCCACGCCTTCTAGGATCGTACCTTTTTCGTCGACGAGCGCCGGCTTGATACCGAAGAACGGCAACGTTGTCGATCCGGGTTTGAGCTTGGTCGCACCCGGCAGCGGCGAAATCAAAATGCCGCCGGTTTCCGTTTGCCACCATGTATCCACGATCGGGCAGCGTCCATCGCCAACGACGCGGTGATACCACTCCCAAGCCTCCGGATTGATCGGTTCTCCGACCGACCCCAACAGGCGCAGCGATGTGCGGTCGGTTCGCTTCACGAAATCGTCGCCAGCGCCCATCAGCGCGCGAATTGCGGTGGGCGCGGTGTAGAAAATGTTGACATCCCACTTGTCGACGACATGCCACATGCGCGATGGCGTCGGATAGTTCGGCACGCCCTCGAACATCAGCGTGGTCGCTCCGTTGGCCAGCGGACCATAGAGGATGTAGCTGTGCCCCGTCACCCAGCCGACGTCGGCGGTACACCAGTAAATATCTCCATCGTGGTAATCGAAGACGTACTGATGCGTCATCGACGCGTAGGTGAGATAGCCGCCGGACGTGTGCAACACGCCCTTGGGCATGCCGGTCGAACCCGACGTGTAGAGAATAAAAAGCGGGTCTTCGGCGTTCATCTCGACAGGCGCACAGTCGGCCGATACTTTTACCAGTTCCTCGTGCAGCCACATATCGCGGCCGGCCGTCATCGCGACAGGTCCTCCGGTGCGGCGCACGACCAGTACCTTCTCGTCGCCCTTGCATTTCGTCAGAGCTTGGTCGGTGTTCTTCTTGAGAGGGATGGTCTTGCCCGCACGCAGGCCTTCATCGGCAGTGATGACGAACTTGCTCGATGCATCGTTGATGCGGCTTGCAAGGCTGTCCGGTGAGAACCCGCCGAACACCACGGAGTGCACGGCGCCAATGCGCGCGCAGGCGAGCATCGAATACGCCGCTTCCGGGATCATCGGCAGATAGATCGTAACGCGGTCGCCCTTCTTGACGCCATTCGCCTTGAGCACGTTGGCGAACTTGCAAACGCGCTCGTGCAGCTGCCGGTAGGTGATCTGTTCATCCTGAGTGGGATCATCGCCTTCCCAGATGATCGCCACTTGATTCGCACGGGTCTTTAGGTGGCGGTCGATGCAGTTGGCGGACACGTTGAGCGTACCGTCCTCGTACCATTTGATCGAAACGTCCGGCGCGTCGAACGAAACATTTTTGACCTTCGTATAAGGTTTGATCCAGTCCAGCCGCTTGCCCATCTCGCCCCAAAAAAGGTTCGGGTCCTCGACCGAGCGCTGGTACATCGCGTTATACTTGCGGTCATCGACGAATGCCCGGGCAGACCATTCTGCGGGTACGGTGTAAATTGGTTCTGACATTGGCGTTAAAGCTCCCCGAACGTATTGATTTTGCCATATTATGACCGCTAGGCGTTGACGCTGCAATCACCCCTTGGTCGAATGTTTTTTGCTTTTGCTCAGGCGAGCCCCCAGCCGCCGATAAGCGCGCCTTGAATGAGCAGAACGCCGAGCCAGTGCCCCGCGTCGATCAACGTCAGCATGCGTTTGGTGCCCTGGAACGCGTGGTTTACGCTCAACGTCGTCGCAATGAAGCCCGCCCAGATAAAAACTGCCGAGAGCATGCCATTTGGCGCGTTGGCCGCAACCCCGCCCTTGAGTAGATGTGCCAGAAGCCCAGCGAGCACCCATGCCATGAAAAGCTGAGCGGCGATTGTGATCACCATGGGCACAACGAAGCCAGATGACGCTTTCAGCTCATCTTCGCTCTTGTCGATAGCCGCCATCCACGGCTTGCTGAGGATCCCGTACCAGATGGCTCCGAACAGGAAACTGGCGAGGCCCGCCGCCAAGATAACCCAGTAGTTGACACCTGCCATCGTCGACGTCCTCTCCCTCGCGATTGATTGCGATCTTCCGGTACGACAGCTTTCGGGTCGCGTCACCCTAGGATACATCGTATCTGGCACGCCTGTCCTTGTCTTTGATCAGGAGCATCCCGATGGGCATTAGCTTTGTAGCGCTCGAAACCGATCTCGTTCGCTGCTTGCAAGCGCGTGGGCCAGACGCCAATGAGCAAGTGCCGGAGCGCCGCGTTGCCGAGACAGGCGGGTTGCCATGCCGGCATTGCTTGCAGTTGATCGGTAAGGGCGAGGGATACCTGACCCTTGCGCACCGTCCATTCCCGGTGCCGCAGCCGTACGCCGAAATGGGCCCGATATTCTTGCATGCAGAGGCGTGTGCTCGAGGCGGCGGCGACGCCAACATTCCACCGTTCCTCAGTAGTCCACGCTATATCGTGCGGGGCTATGGCGCCGACGATCGCATCGTTTACGGCACCGGCGCAATTGTCGCGACGCCAGAAATTCCGGCTGCAGCGCAACACATGTTCGAGAACGTGACGGTGCAATATATTCACGTCCGGTCGGCATCCAACAATTGCTATCACTGCCGGATAGATCGAGTTTGAAAACCACTAGAGACGCCACACCGCGGTGCGCTTGATCTCGCTGTCTTCTAGTTCGCGCGTGACCGGGACATAGTACTCGGCGACTTGCGTGAAACGCCCGTGCGGGAAGTAGTTGCGTTGCGGATCACCGATCAAGATCACGCTGCCCTGAGCCGCGGCCACTTCGATGTAAGCCAGCACGGCCTCGGACATCGCCCGCTCGTAGAACAAGTCACCGACAAGTGTTGTGTCGAATGGCTTCGGCGGAAATGCCAGCAGGTTCGCGGATGTCGTATCGACCGCGACGCCGTTCGCCTCCGCATTGAGAGCGACCGCGGTCAGTGCCAGCATGTCGATGTCGGCGGCGAGCGCCGACTTGGCGCCAGCCATCATCGGTGCGATCGCTGTCAGACCTGACCCACAACCAAGATCAAGCACGGTCTTGCCCGCGACGATGTCTCGATTGTCCAAGATGTAGCGCGCCAAGGCTTGCCCCCCCGCCCAGGCAAAGGCCCAGAACGGCGGCGGAACGTTGATTTCACCCAGCTCTTCCTCGGTCTTCAGCCAGATCGGCAGCGATTCCGCGGCGAGGTGAAGGCGGATTTCGGGGACGAGTGGTGGTGAGAGGAGCTTTGTGTTGGCACGTATGAAAGCAAACCGGTCTTCGATCATACCTTGATCTTCTTGGGGTCGAGCCCGCCCATCCGGCAGACTTCGTTCCATTCAGCCGGCAATACCGGCTGCACCGACAGTCGCATCGAGGTGACAAGCGACATCTTGGCAAGCTTTGGACTGGCCTTCGCTTCTGCCAACGTAACAGGTTTGGGCATGTCGCACACGGCGGCAACGTCGACGCACGCCCACGTGCCGGTGTTATCCTCAGAATCGGGGTGTGCGAGTTTGATGACTTTTACGATGCCGACGATTTCTTTGCCTTCGTTCGAGTGATAGAAGAAGCCGAGGTCTCCGAGCTGCATCGCCTTCATGTTGTTGCGAGCAGAGAAGTTGCGCACGCCCGTCCACGGCTCGCCCTTGGCACCCCGCGCCTTGCACATCTCCCAAGAAAAAGCATCCGGTTCCGACTTGAGCAGCCAGTACATAGGCTGACCCTCAAGACGAGACGGGGTGGCACTGACTGAGACGGGTGATGCCTTCGTTTTCTTCGCCATATCAGCTACTTATCCAATGAATCCGACTCTCATTCTGACTCATGCCGTCTCATCGCGGATCACCGCCCCCGTGTGATGAGCGTGTGATGACGGGGTCCGACTTGAGGCGCTATCACCCGGCTGGAGCTTCGCCATGCAGAAAACATCAATATCTACCAACGATTTAGCCATTCGCGCGCTCGTCTGTCCTGAAGATCGTGTCCGTGTGATCGTCCGCGTCACCGGCCACGGCAACGAGGGTTTGAAGCTCTTCGTTGAATCCAGTGGCACGAAAAGCTGGTATTTCCGCGCCCGCGTCAACGGATCTCCGCCGAAGGACATGCCGTTGGGGCGCTGGCCGGAAGTATCCATCGCCGAGGCCCGTAGGCGCAAGGCCGATGCCGTCTCATCCATAGCCAGGGGCGACGACCCATGGCTCAAGCGCGCCGAGGTCAAGCGCCGCCGTCACGGCATCACCCTGGACCAGGTCTTCGAGCAATGGGCCGTCGAGGTCGGCCACGTGAAGCGCACCATCGAGCAGGACCGATTGCGCTACAAAATGAACCTGCAAGGGGGCTACCGCTTCACGCGTGGTCGGCTCAACGGTCGAATATTCAAAGCGGGAATCGGGCATTTGCCGGTCGCGGACATCACGCGTTTGGACATCAGTGGCTGCCTGACCGAGGTCCGGCGTCGCTCAGCCTCCCAAGCCCATCAAACCGTCATCCTGCTCAACACCGTTCTCAAGTGGTCACGGCAGATGGGCTACATCGACGTCAACTCGGCCGAAGACCAGCCGTTCGGCCTGCCGAAGAAGGTCCGGGACCGCTACCTCTCCGAGGATGAAATCCGCATCTTCTGGCACGCCCTCGACACCGGACCACCGAGCAAGGCTGTGTTCATACCGTGCCGGATCAGTGGGCGACGGCAAGTGGTCCGCGTTGTGCGCTCGAAACCGCCGTCGCGCCCGAACCGAACCTCAGATAGAGAACGGGCACCAGGCACAGGCTCAGCAGCGTCGAGGTCACGAGCCCGCCGAGAATGACGACCGCCATCGGGTACTCGATCTCGTGGCCGGGCAGGTCGCCGTAGATGATGAGCGGAAGCAGAGCGAGGCCGGTGCAGAGCGAGGTCATGAGGATCGGTGAGAGCCGCTCGCGGGCACCGCGCAAAACGAGTTTGTGTCCGAAAACCTCGCCTTCCTCGCGTTCGAGGTGCTGGCAGTGATGGATCAGTAGGATGCTGTTGCGGGCAGCGATGCCAAGCACAGTCAGAAATCCGACCAGCGAGCCGAGCGAGACGACGCCGCCGCCGAGCATAGCCGCGATGACGCCGCCGACGAGCGCGGCCGGAAGCGACATGAAGGCGACGGTTGCGAGCCGCCAGCTGTCAAACGAGATCTGTAGCAACAGGAAGATGCCGATCACGACCATCAACGAGACCAGCAGCATGCGCTGCTGCGCGGCTTCACGCTCGGCATATTCACCGAGCACCTGCGCGTAGTAGCCGAGCGGGAAGCTCATCTTCCGGATGCGATCCTCGACCTCTTCGGCGACCGCGCCCAGATCACGCCCGCGCAGGTTGGCGCCGACGTCGATGCGGCGCGAGAAGTCCTCGCGCTTGATCACGTTGGCGGTCGGCGCAACCTTTACCTCGGCGACATCGGCGAGGCGCACATGGCCGCCGGCGGGCGTATCGACCAGCAGATTTTCGACGCTGGTCAGGCTCGTCCGCCGACTGGGCTCGGCCCACACGAACACATCGAATACCTTGCCGTCCTTCAGGATGTCACTGACCTCGTAGCCGGCGAGTACGGCCGCCGCGGCGCGGCGCACATCGCCGGGTTTGAGGTTGTGGCGCGCAGCCTTCTCCAGGTCGACCCTCACTTGGATCTGTGGGACCTCAACCTGAAGCTCGGTGTGAAGATCGACGAGGCCTTCGATGCCCGTCATCGACTGTTTGACGTCGTCGGCGACCTGTCGGAGTCTTGCGAGGTCGGGCCCGAAAATGCGCACCACGATGGACTCGCTGGTTCCGGTCAAGACCTCCTTGATGCGCTCCTTGAGGTAGGTCTGCACGTCCCGATAGATGCCGGGGTAGCCGTCCACGGCCTCCTCGATCGCGGCCAAGGTTTTCTTGTAGTCGGCATTGCGGTCGATGCTGATCCAGTTTTCCGTGAAATTCATGCCGACCACCTCGTCGGCGGCCTCGGCACGGCCGATATGGGCGCCGAAATTTCGTACGCCCGGGATCGAGCGCAACTCACGACTCGCCGCTGCGGTGATGCGATACATTTCGTCGTGCGAGGACCCGGGCTTGATGACCCAGTGCATCAGGAAGTCGCGTTCCTTGAACGAGGGCAGCAGGGCTTGTCCGAGCAACGGCCAGATGGCGACACCGGCGAGGGTGATGAGGGCGGCGACTGTGAAGGCCGAGCCCGGGGCGGCCATCACGCGTGCGAGCAGCTTTTCGTATCCGCGCTGCAGCCACGGCACCAGTGGGGGTTCCCGATTTTCGACGACTTCCCTGTCGAGCAGCATCATCGCGAGGGCTGGTGTGATGGTCAGAGCGACCACCATCGAGGCCAGCAGCGCCAGAGAGTAGGAGAGGACAAGCGGCGCAAAGAATGCCCCGGAAAGTCCGCCCATGAAGAACACCGGCACGACGGCCAGCACAATGATCAGTGTCGCGAACCAGATTGCGCTGCGGATCTCGAGTGAGGCCGCGAGAATGACAGCCGCTGCCGGCTTTCCGCTGCCAGACTTGCGGTTCTCACGTAGTCGCCGCACGATGTTCTCGACGCCGATAATCGCGTCGTCGACCACGGAGCCGAGCGCAACGACAAAGCCGGCAAAAATCATGGTGTTGATGGTTGCTCCCATCAGATAGAGCACGAGCCCTGCCGCCACCAGCGACAGCGGGATCGCGATCACGCTGATCAGCGCCACCCGCCACTCGTAGAGGAATGCGAACAGCACGACAACGACGAATACCGAGCCGAGCAGCAGCGCGAAGGTAAGGTTCTCGACCGACAGCTCGATGAAGGTTGCCGGACGGAAAATCTGGTGATCGATATCGATGCCGGGCAGGCCGGGCTTCATCTTGGCGAGTGCGGCCTCGACGCCATGCGTGACCTCGAGCGTGTTGGCCCAAGGGAACTTCTCGACGATCATCATTAGTCCGGGGCCATCATTGATGACCGAGTCGCCGATGAGCAGCGGCGAATTCCATTCGACCTTGGCGACGTCCTTCAATCTCAACGTCGTTCCGCTGGCGTCCGACTTGAGGGGAACCTCGGCGAGGTCCTCGGGGCCGACGACCGGCAGGCTGATGTGGATGCCAAGACGCTGATTCGCGGTATCTATTAGACCTACGATGCGGGTGTGGGCCGAAGATGTGTGCTTGAGTAGTCCGAGATCGAGCGCCTCGGCCGTCGTCTCGAGCAGCTTGTCGACCGTCACTCCGTGAGTCACCATTTTCTCGGGATCGAAGAGCACCTGAAGCTGACGCTTTTTGAAGCCCCAGATCGCGATATTGGCAACACCCGGCACGCTCAGCAGTTGCGGCCGCATCGTCCAATAGGCGATCATCGACATGTCGCGGGTCGAGATTTCCTTCGACGAGATGCCGATTTTCATCGCGCGGCTGGTGGCCGATAGCGGCTGCAGCATGATCGGTCGGCCCGCCGAAGCAGGCAGGTTGGGAATCGCGAGTTGCAGCCGCTCTTGCACCAACTGGCGCGCGCGCAGAATGTCCGTGCCATGCTTGAACAGCAGGCGGACCGCAGAGAGCCCGACGACAGATTGCGAACGCAATACGGCGAGGTCGGGCGTGCCGCGCAGTGTCTCTTCCATCGGGATGGTGATCAGCTCCTCGACCTCCTCGGTCGACATGCCTTGGCCCTCGGTCTGAATCTCGACCAGCGGCGGCGCGAACTCGGGGAACACGTCGATCGGCATCCGGCGCAGTTGGTCCATGCCGTAGAACACCATCGCGATTGCGGCGGCGACCACGAGGAACCTGAACCTCAAGCTTGATCCGATGATCCAGCGAAACATATCTTGACGCCTCCACGCGACACCGTGTTCAACACCGGCCGCCGCCCGATCTACCAGTTGGTTCCGAACTCAATGCCCGACCTTGAACTCGGCCCCGAACAACTGCACCGCGCCTTCCGTAACCACGACTGTCGCCGCCGCCGGGCCTTCCAAGAGCGCTGCTTTGTCGCCGACGATGAATTCAACCTTGATTGGATGGCGCACGTAGGTCAGCGCGGTCGGGCTGATGTAGAGCCAGGTCGAGCCATCGGAGTCGTAGAGCAGCGATCCATAGGGGACGACCTTGCGCGTGGGGGCCGGCACTGCAGTCGGGCCAGCGATTGTACGCGGCGCCGCCAGCACTTCCTCCGTGACAGCAGCGGTCTTGATACCAAGTCGCTCGGCTGCTTTCGCGGTCAGCGTAATCTGCTTCAGCTTTGTATTGGCGATCGCCTCGATCTTTGCCGGCGCGACCCTCGCGACGGGGGCGGCCTTGCTCCCGCTATGCTGAGGCGATTGAAGCAAGTAGCCGATCGTGATCGCTTGCAGGCCGATCACCAGTCCCAGCGCGGCCATCCAGGCATTGCTCCGTTGCATCTAGCTTGCTCCCTTGCTCGGGTCAGGATTGAGGCGCTCGCCGTAGAGGGCATACGCAGCGGGAACGACGAGTAGAACGAAAAGCGTCGAGGTTACGAGGCCACCGAGGATGACAATGGCCATCGGATGCTCGATCTCGAATCCTTCGGCACTGCCGAGGACGACGAACGGTAGGGCGATCATGGCCACCGCCAGCGCCGACGTCAGGACCGGCACCAGGCGTTCGTGCGAGCCGCGCTCGATCAGTGCCGTACCACGCTTGACGCTGCCTGATGCCGCCAGGTCCTGATACCGTTGCACGAGCGCGGTTGTCTGCCGCACGGCCAGACCGAGCACGGCGACAAATCCGACCATGGAGCCGAGCGACAGTTCGCCGCCAGCCACCAGGGCTGCGAGCACGCCACCTGCGACAGAGCCTGCCATCGCAATCATCATTGCCGCGCTCAAGCCCCAGCTTCCGACCAGCGCCTGCAACAGCAGGAAGATGCCGATCGCAGAAGCGACCGCAACAGCATACATCCGGATTGTCGCCGTGCGCTGATCGGCGTGCTCGCCAAGCAGCTCAGGATGATGCTCGAGCGGGAAATTGACGTCGGCCAGCCGGCGCTCGATCTCGACCATGACCGGGCCCAGAGCGCGACCGCGCACATCTGCGGTGACGTCGACGTAGGGTGAGGCACGCTCGTGGCGGATCACTGTCGGGGTCGATTGCACGCGGATCTCGGCGATTTCGTCGAGTCTCACATGGCCGCCCGCCGGTGTCTCGATCTGCGTGTTGGCTAGGCCGGTGACGCTCGAACGGGAATCGGGATGCGACCACACGACGACATCGTACACCTTCTGCTGCTCGAAGATCTTTCCAACCTCGAGGCCGGAGAACAGCATGGCCGCCGAGCGGCGTACGTCACCAGGCTTGAGGCCGTGTTTTGCCGCGGCTGCGAGATCCACCTTCACCTGCACTTGCGGCTCGACAACCTGACCCTGGACGCGCAGATCGGTAATGCCGTTGATGCGCGAGAGCAGCTGTCGCACCTCCTCTGCCTTGGCGGTGAGGACCTCGCGCTCCGGCCCAAACAGGCGCACGACGATCGGTGATGACACCCCCGTCAGCGCCTCGCGGACGCGCTCGCGCAGATAGGACTGCACCGTGCGTTCGAGGCCCGGATAATTGTCAAGCGCAGTGCGCACTGCCGCAAGTGTCGTCGCGTGGTCGGCGCCAGGATTGAGGCCGATCCAGATCTGGCCCGAGTTCATGGTGACGACCTGGTCGCCGGTGACGGCACGGCCGATATGAGCATTGACGGTGCGTACGCCGGGGATTGCCCTGATTTCGCGGGTCGCCTGCGCGGTGATCCGCAACATCTCCGGGTGGGAAGTACCCGGGCGGGCTTCCCAGCGCACCACCAGATCGCGCTCGCGGAATTCGGGCAACAGAGCTCGGTTGAGCAGAGGCCAGACGGCCAGCATGCCAAGCCCAATCACCGTCGCGACTGCGAGCGTGCGTGTCGGCCGGCCGAGAACGCGGACAAGCATCGCGTCATACCGCCTCTGACACCAATCCGCGATGCCGGATTTGGCGGACCCACCGACGCGCCTGCCGAGCAGCAGCATTGCAAGTGCCGGCGTTGCGATCATCGCGACCAGCATTGCACAAATGATTGCCACCCCGTAGCTGAGGGCAAGCGGCTTGATGAACGCCCCTGTCGACCCGCCCATGAATAACAGCGGCGCGATGATCAGAAGCAGGATCATCGTCGCATAGCCGATGGTGCGCCGCGACTCGATTACCGCTTCGCCGATCAGCGCCATGCGCGCGTGCTGGGTGACAGGTCCATCCGCTTCACGCAGGCGACGCAGGATGTTCTCCACGACAATCACCACGTCATCGATGACCGCTGCAAGCGCGAGAACCAAGCCGGCCAGCACCACGGTATTGAGAGAGGCGCCACCAATTTGCAGGACGACGCCGGCAGCGGCCATCGACAGCACGATCGAGACGAGGCTGACCAGGACGGCCCGCCAGTCACGAAAAAACAGCATGAGGGCAAGCGTGAGCAGCACCAGACCGGCACCAAGCGCGATCTCATGGTTCTCGATGGCCTGTTCGATGAAGCCGGCCGCGCGGAATGCCTGGTGGTCAATAGTCAATCCCGGCAGGCCGGGCCGCATCACCGCCAGTGCCGCTTCGATACGGCGGGTGACCTCGAGCGTGTTGGCGCCGGGGAATTTCTCGACCACCAGCATGATGCCGGACTTGTTGTTGACGAGCGCATCACCGACCAGCAGCGGATGCCCCTCCACCACCTTGGCGACGTCATGCAGGCGCAGCTTGCTGCCGTCGACGCTGACCTGTCCGAGTTCCTCGGCCGAGGAGATCGGCAGCACGTGACGGATCTCGAGTCGTTGGTTCGGACCATCGATCCAGCCGCCGGTCCCTGGATTCGAGGCCTTGAGGAAGCTGAGGCTTGCGACATAGAGCGAATCGCCGGCGGTGGAGACGATCCGTTCCTGCTTGACACCGGCCTGACGTAGCTTGTCGGGATCGACCTGGACTTGCAACTGGCGCTTGCGTTCGCCCCAGATCGCCACGTTGGCGACGCCCGACACACCGAGCAACTTCGGTTTGATCGTCCACTGCGCAATCACCGACTGCTGGACCAGGGAGAGTTCATCGGAAAAGAGCGCGATCATCATTACTCGGCTCGTTGCCGATAGCGGCTGCAGCATGACCGGCGCTTTTGCCACCGACGGCAGCGTGTAGGACAGGGTCAGGCGCTCTTGGACCAGTTGCCTGGCGCGCATCAGGTCGGTCGACGGCTCGAACGTCATTCGAATAGAGGATAGGCCCGCGACAGAGTCTGAGCGCAGCGTCTTGAGCCATGAGACCCCGCTGAGCAATTCTTCAAGAGGGTGCGTGACCAAGCGCTCGACCTCGGCAGCGGCAAGCCCGACCGCCTCGGTCTGGATCTCGACGACGGGCGACGAGAATTCGGGAAATACGTCGACTGCGACGTGCCGCGCCCCGGCTGCGCCGAACGCCAACAGGACCGCTGCTAACGCTGCCACCATGAATCTATAGCGGACGCTGATCCCGACGCTCCGTCGCAGCAGGCCGCCGCCCAAACTGCCGGTCGTCGTGAGGTCGTGTCCGGAATCCCGGTTCACTGGCGCTAGAGCATGCATCGGAAGATCCTGTCGTTGGCTCGGCCATGCGTCATTGGGTTGGCCCAGGACGATGGGTCGGCGCGCGAAGGTGTTGGGACATGCGAGTCGGTTTGCAGTAAGAATGCAATGGCGTCAGCGCAGGGCACTGACGAGTTGGCATGCAATTTGAAGACGCGGTATGACATTTGTCTTGGCACTACAATTCGAACGAACTGCTACATGTTCGCGAGTGGCACCCTGAAGCAGGGTTCAGGCACGACAGCTGGATGGTGCGGCTCGCTCGCGACTTGCACTGCGGCCACGGCACCGGCCGACGACATCAAAGCCGTAGCCACGATGGCTGGCAGTGCAGGTGCAAAATGCAATGTTTCTCTCCCCAATGGCATGGCGAATCTTGTGGCAGGCAAGAAACCCGTAACTGTGTGCGCCATCCCGTCTGTCGTAAACGTTACAGGGTCGAACCTGATATTTCGCAAACATTCGCAGTTTATGAGTACAACACACTTTGTCGGCTGTGAACATGGCTCGGCCGCCAATCGACCGCCCATTTGAATCCTGGGTTAATCTGCCGAGTTTGGCAGCCTTCCCGCGGATGAGGCCGAGCGAACAGAAAATCCAACTCTCCCTCCCGTGGTCGGGCTCTAGGCGGCCGGATAGGCACGAGAAATCGCAGGCGCCGCTTTGGCTCCGAGCCCCTTCGGAGTTATCGCGGTTCGCACCCACCAATACCGTTGAGCGCCATCGCGGCAGCCACGATGACGACCGGTGAGGGCTTGCCACGCAACGCCAGGTATCAGGCGGGCCTACGTCCGTTCAGGCCGCAAGTTGTGATGTGAGAGCAACATTGAGCGAAAAATGAGCTATTCTGAGCGTTGTGGGCAAGACGACCCACTACTAATTTTCCCACAGTTGGTGGATAGGTTGTCAAGGCTGAACGGTGCGGATGCGCCGCAACGCTAGGTCGATGTTACCCACGCGATCGCCCCGGACGTGATGATGTGACGGATCGCCGATAGTTGGTTTTCGTGCGTTGCGAACGTACACATTGGAGAAGCTCGGGGATCCGATGATACTATCCACTCTCATTCGCTTTTCGAAGTTCGCATTGCAAGGCCTGATGGGTCCGGCGCTGGCCATCGCGTTTGCATCGCCGTCGGCGGCGGCTGATGCAGGCGGCGGTTGTTGCGCGGACATGGACAGCCGCATCGCCGAACTCGAGGCAGCGTACGCGCGCAAGGGAAACCGTAAGATCGAACTGAATATCAGTGGCGTGATCAACCGTTCGATCCTGTACTGGGACGATGGCCGCGAGCGCAACACCTACATTGTCGACCCTGCAGCTGACGCGACGGCCGTCAAGTTCGATGGCAGCGCCAAGCTCGGCGGTGGCTGGAAGGCCGGCTATACGCTCAAGATCGAGGGTGTCGTCGCCGGCTCCGACACAGTCGACCAGGGCACGCCGCTTGGTGACCCGGCCCTCGTCAAGGTCGATCGATCGTATTTCACGATTGAACAGGAGAAGATCGGCAAGGTCATGGTCGGCCGCAACAACTCGGCAAGTCGCGGTGTCGACAACCTCAACCTGTCCGAGTCCGAGATGGCCGACGGCGAGGTCAACGACTGGATGGGTGGCTTCTTCCTGCGGGCGCGAAACGGTGCGCTCCTCTCGGATCTGCGATGGGGTGACTTCGTGCTCGGCAAGTTTGCCGGCGCCAAAGGTGAGTTCGTCACCTATGTCAGCCCGAAATTCAATGGCTTCGAGGTTTCGGCAGCGGCGGGTAAGGACGACTACTCGGATGTCGCGCTGCGCTACAGCGGCGAATGGGCCAAGCTGCTCAAGGTTCGCGCCGGAATCGGCTATTTCGTCGACACAACGGAGCGACCTCCGAGCGATCCGGCGAAGCCCACGGAGAATGTTCGTGACCGCGGCTGGGGCGGTTCGCTGGCCTTTCTGCACATCCCGACCGGACTCAATCTGTCGGTAAATCATGGTCGTATGGGGCACACCGACCAGTGCCTCGAGCGCGGCGCAGTCTCCGGCAAATGCCGCGGTGACGACCAGTTCACCTATCTCAAAGGCGGGATCGTGCAGAAGCTCAATTCGCTCGGTCCTACGGCCTTTTACGGCGAGCATTATTGGGGGCGCTCGACGCACAATGATAGCAAGACGGACACTGTCGATGCGCTCGCCCTCAACCCGGTTGTTGCACCGACTGAACTCAAGGGCAGCCGCTCGAAGGTGTGGGGTTTCGGCTTGGCACAGCAAATCGAGGACTCCGGCGTGCAGCTCTATATCGGCTATCGCCACCATGACATCGACTTCGATCTCATCGACGCGACCGGCAGTGTCGCGCAGAAAGGCATCAAGGGGCTCGACATCGTCTTCAGTGGTGTGAAAATCGAATTCTGATGCGGGCTGCTTGCAACCGCCGATCGAAATTAGGCATGACGGCCGCCTTGGAGAGCACAATCCGGGAGTTCGGTTCCGGCGGCGATGCGGGCAAGCCCTAGTCTTTTTGCAGCACATGCCGCATGCGCTGCCCGAGCACGGCAGGCCAAGTCGGGTGACGAACCGGCGCCATGTGCGCCCCCAGAAAACAGTTCGACGCGACCTCGGCAGCCTACGTCACCAAGCCGAGGTCTCGCAATATGTCCCTGATGCGAGTGACATCGCTATCGAGCGCCGCGCGAAAGTCGCTGCCCGGAAGATAGAGGTTGGTCCAGCCGTTCTTTTTCAGCGCACCAACCCAGGTCTGCCCCTTGGCCATCCTGTCGATCAGGCCGATCAGTGACTTCTGTTGGTCGGCGGATAGGTCAGGCGCCCCGAACACGCCACGCCAGCTGAAGAGATCGACGGCCACACCCTGCTCGCGAAGGGATGGAGCGTCGACGCCGTCCTGTCGCTTGTCGGCAGAAATGGCGAGCGCGCGCAACTTGCCCGCCTTGATCTGATCGGCGAAATCGTCCCAGCCCGAAATTCCCACAGTCACCTGGTTCGCCACCAAAGCGGCCTCGGCCGCCTCGTCGCTGGCATAGGACATCAATTTCACGGCCTTCGGATTGACGCCGGTCGCTTTGGCGACCATACCGGCCAGGATATGACCTGTGCCGCCGGCCGAGCCAGCGGCCCAAGTAACCTTGCCCGCGTCGGCTTTGAGCGCCGCCACCACGTCGGACATCGACTTGTAGGAGCTGTTGGCTGCGGTGACGATCGCTTCGAACTCGCCCGCTAGCCGCGCAATCGGCGTCAGGGTCGTCATCGACAATGGCGACTTCCTGGTGAGCAGCGCCGGAATCATCGACGCAGCGCCGATCATCAGCGCATTGCTCTGCCCTTTCTTGGTTTCGATGAACTTGGCCAAACCTGCGGTTCCGCCATTACCCGGAACGTGTTCAAATTTGAAGTCTCGAACAATGCCGTCGCCCTTCAGCGCACGCTCGACAGTTCGAGCCACCTTGTCGAGGCCACTATCGGCAGCGGCGGGAACCAAGATCTGTAGGGAGGAGGGAGTCTGCGCTCGCAGCTGTCTTGGCGTGGCGACTCCGAAGCAAAACGTGGTCGCGATACCGCCCTTCAAAACAATACGCCGAGTTTCCATGATACGCTCATGCTACTGACAGAACTTGTTCAGTCGCGTTGCAACTAAGCCTGCCCGACCGAGCTAGTCAATGCCGCGCTGGCATGCTGGCATGTATGCCGCCAGAGGGCGATACCGATCAGTCGAACAATGACAGCACGTGAGAACAAGAACGAAATTGGCGCCATTCGTCGACCATTCGCCGCGCTCGATGTCGAGCATCAAAGCCTCGAACACCGCCTTCACCCCTGCATGAACCCGAAAAAGCAAGTATCGCGACGGCTCCGTTCCTCAGCCGACCGTTGCTCGAGAGCCAGCAGTCACGAATGCTTCGTCGGCTGCGGATGCCGGCGATTTAGCCATCGAGCGACCCTGCCATCAAAGATCATACGGCGGATGGTGCAATCCAGTGGGCGAATATGTGAACACCTCGCAACCGGACTCGGTGACACCGACGGTGTGCTCGAACTGCGCCGACAGCTCCCGGTCGCGGGTGACCGCGGTCCAACCGTCAGGCAATAGCTTCACGGCCGGCTTGCCGAGATTGATCATCGGTTCGATGGTGAAGAGCATGCCAGGTTTCAGTTCGGCACCCTCGCCCGGCTCGCCGTAGTGGAGAATGTTCGGACGGTCGTGAAAGACCTCGCCGAGACCGTGTCCGCAAAAATCGCGAACGACGCTGCAACGTTCGGATTCGGCATAACGTTGGATCGCGTGTCCAATGTCGCCCGTGGTATTGCCGGGCTTGACCGCCGCGACCCCGCGCATCAGCGACTCGTAGGTGATCTTGATCAACCGCTCGGCCTTGGTCTTGATCGCGCCCACCGCATACATACGGCTGGTGTCGCCATGCCAACCATCGACGATCAGCGTCACGTCGACATTGATGATGTCGCCCTCGCGCATCGGCTTCGGCGCCGGGATGCCGTGGCACACGACATGATTGATCGAGGTGCAGATCGACTTGGTATAGCCGCGATAATTCAACGTCGCCGGTAGTGCGTTGTGATCGAGCGCGAACTGGAAAATCAGATCGTCGAGATGCTGTGTCGTGACGCCCGGCCGCACGTGCGGTGTCAGCATGTCGAGCGCTGCTGCCGCTAGCTGGCCGGCCTTGCGCATCGCCGCGAACGCCTCTGGCCCATGCAGGCGAATGACGCCCTCGGCCGCCTTGTTCGGGTCGTTCTGTGCCTGCGTGCGCGCGTAATCGAGATTTGACGTCAACGGCTTTGATCCATGCAGCTGCGTGCCAGCACCTCAAATGTAGTGCAATTAGGAACAAGCGCAATCAATCAGAGCGCCGCAGGCCGAGATGTCAAAAAGCCCGGCGCATTTCGGCGGCCGGGCTCGTAGATGTCGGAATGGCCGCAGATGACTTTAAGCTTTCGGCGCTTCGTCTTCGGCCGGCACTTCGGCGACGGTGGTCTCGGCGAGCAGGCGCTGGGCCTGGCCGATCCAGTCGTCCTTCTCAATCTTGCCGCCGAGCTTCAGCGTCTCGTCGATGTTGGCGATATCCTCGTCCGAGAACGCGGCCATCTGGTCGAAGCGCACGACGTTGAGCTTGAGCAGCTGCACTTCGAGCTCCGGCGTGATCCCTTTGATCAGCTTCAGATCATCGACCTGACCCTTCGGCTTCTTGAAGCCCTTGAAGGCTGCCGCCAGACGCTTCGCGCGCGCATCCGTACGCTCGACGATACGCGCCGACTTGCCGCGGCGTCCACGCAGGTAATAGAGTTTCGCGCGACGCACCTTGCCGCGACGGATGACGTCGATTTCGGCGATGTAGGGGGAGTAGACCGGGAATACGCGCTCGACGCCTTCGCCGTAGGAAATCTTGCGGACCGTGAAGCTCTCGTTGATGCCACCGCCGGCGCGGGCGATGCAAACGCCTTCATAGGCCTGGGTGCGGACGGTTTCGCCTTCGATCACCTTGACCATGACTTTGAGGGTGTCGCCAGGCGCAAATTCCGGCACGACGCGCTTCGCCGTGATCGCGGCCATCTGCTCGGCTTCGAGGATTGCGATGATGTTCATCGTTGTTTTTCCTTATGTTTTATCATTTGCAGAGGAGCAGTTGCGCCAATAGTCAGCGTCACGCGGCTCGTGCGGCCCGTTCGGGCAACCCTTTTGAATGGGGATTTCAGGGGTGGATAGCGGAAACACCGGCGTTTGTCGATGGTGTTTCGAGGACGGGTTGCGAGCCGGTCGCGCGCAGTGAGTGCGCAGCCGTTTTGGGCGGTGGATGGCGCGGGCTTCGCGCTTTTGGTCGAGAAAGGCCCGTGTCCGTTCGATTGCATTTGCCAACGCGGGGTTCTTCGGCGTGCGCCTCCGTATCGGCGTTTGGCGCCCAGCGAGCGCGCGGTCGACCCGCACGACTTGGCGTAGGGCGAGGCGCGTCAAGCATCTGACGATTTTGGTCCGTATCGTGCGCATACAACTTAAAGCTCCTGTTCATTCCGGGCGTTTCGCTCGATTTCTTTTTTCACGCACCCAAAGCGTGGGGGCGAGGTGGCCGGAAGCCGCGCGGGACTTGCCGCATGGGTAGAAGAAGCAGCAACGGGCCACCTCACGACAGGGTTTTTGGCCTACCCGCAGCACTCAGTGGATTACGTCCACACGCCGGGTTCCACGGCGCCGCTGCGGCGAGCCTCGGATCGGCACCGGAGCGTTTCCGGGTTTGACCCTCCGACCTGTAACCTGTGCACCGCCAGCAGTCGCCACCGGTTGGCGTCCCCTCATGCGCATAGGTCGAGGGTGAGTATGCAGCAGGTTGGGAGAGCGTGGATAAGTCTGGGGAAGAGGATTGCGGACGTGGTGAATCGGGGTGGTGTCGTTTCACGACACAGTTCTTTGCAGCCCGCCTCTCTCAACCGCGTTCCCGGCCAAGCGCGGCCTCGGTCGCGATGTGGAGATTTGATGTTTCTTCCGCGCGCGAGCCGGGATCTTTCCCTGCCGGCGCTGAGCGCTGGTATCCAACCGCGACACGGAAAGATCCCGGATAAGC
>JANMNO010000102.1:0-15978 GCA_031374115.1 Hyphomicrobiaceae bacterium
TCACTTCTTCCGTTTGGGCAAGCTCGCGTAGTACGCGGCGAGCGCCGCCACCTGTGCGTCATCGAGCGATTGGGCGACCGAGACCATTACCTGGTTGGTGCGCGTACCTGATTTATAGTAGCCCATCGTTTCAGTGAAATAGACCGGGTCCTGGCCGACGATCGAAGGAATGCCGTTGTCGGTGCCATCGATCCGGTGGCACGCCGTACACTCTTGCGCCAAGTGCCGGCCGTAGCTGATCTTGCGCTGATCGGCCGATTGCGACTGAGCGGCGAGCGCTGATAGGACCAGCATCGCGATCAGTAGTCCGCACACCCAACGCAAATGCATAGACGTTGTCCGATCTCCAGCAGCACGAGATCAGATTAATGGCTTCCTTCAAATGAGCCAATGCGATCTTACTCCCCGATCGCTGGGGAGCGCTTGCCGGGGTCGGCACCGGGCTGGGACTGCACAGACTTCTTGGGAAAGTTGATGAGTAGGATCGCGACTGCGATGAGTGTCGCCAGCGCTGCCGTATCCCAGTGGCCAAGAGCGCAGATCATTCCGACAGCGGATGTCACCCAGATTGCGGCAGCGGTCGTCAATCCTTCGACAGTTCCGGTTTCCGGGCGTTTCAGGATCACACCGGCGCCGATGAACCCGATGCCGGCCAAGATGCCTTGGGCCACACGGCTGAATCCGTCCGAGTCACCAGCTTTTATCGCGGCCAGTGAGGCGACCGCGGATCCAAGACCCACTAATGCCAGCGTGCGTGCTCCCGTCGGCTTCTCGCGAAAGTCCCGGTCGATCCCGATTACGGCACCGAACCCGGTAGCGGCGGCTAAGCGGATGAACACGTCCAGCAAGGGTAATTCCGTCATTGCCGTACTCTTTCGCCCGCCGACCGCCACTTCATATGAGGTGAACGCTAGCGCTTCTCCGGCAGTTCCGAGCGGATGCAAAAGCGGCGTCAATAGATAAAAAAGGGTGCAACCATAGTTGACGTTTACGTCAACTTATGCTTTGACGTTAACGTCAATAATACGAGACTTTAGTACCCGCTTGCGGTATAATGCGTTGGTACGTGGTGCCCTGTGTCCCGGTGCCGCATTAATCATGTCGTAATCTAGGAGTTCGCTCCATGGCCGAGCTGGTTTTCCTGTTGCTGTGTTTTTGCGTGATGGCCGCACTTGCGATCCGCCACGCGCCGCTGTGGCTTTGGGCCGTGGTCAGCGGCATCGCGACATACCTATGGCAAAGCGGTATCGTGCACGGCGACTATCAAGGGCTGGAATTCGGCTTTTTCCCAGTCTTGGCTTGGATCCCAACCCTAATTCTAGCGCTGCTCTCGGTGCCCTCGGTTCGTCGCGTGCTGCTGGTCGAGCCGGCCTTCGCCATGGTCCGCAAGATCCTGCCGAAAGTTTCGGATACCGAGCAGGAAGCGCTCGATGCCGGAACCATCGGTTTCGACGCCGAGCTGTTCTCCGGCAGCCCCGATTGGGAGAAACTGCGCGCCGTTCCGCCAATTGTCCTCAGCGCAGAGGAGAAGGCCTTCCTCGACGGCCCGACCGAAGAGCTCTGCCGGATGATCGACGATTGGCAGATACGCTTCAACAACAAGGAAATCCCGGAGGAAATCTGGAAGTTTGTTGGGCGTCACGGTTTTCTTGGCATGCTGATCTCGAAAGAGCACGGCGGCCTCGGCTTCTCGGCGCAGGCGCAGTCGCTGATACTCGGCAAGGTGGCATCGCGATCGCCCGATGTGTGCACGATCGTCATGGTACCGAATTCGCTCGGACCCGGCGAGCTTATCGAAAAGTACGGCACCGACGAGCAGAAGCACTATTATCTGCCCCGTCTTGCCAAAGGCATCGAGATCCCGTGTTTCTCGCTCACTGGCCCCAGCTCGGGTTCGGATGCGGCGACGATGCGCGACATCGGCACAGTTGTGCGCGGAACCCATGCGGGTCGGGAGACGCTTGGCATCAAGCTTTCGTGGGACAAGCGCTACATCACGCTTGGCCCGAAGGCGACCCTGGTCGGCTTGGCGTTCCGCTTGTTCGATCCGGATAAGTTGCTCGGCGGCAATGCCGATATCGGCATCACCCTGGCCCTGATCCCCGCAAACCATCCCGGCGTCAATATCGGCCGCCGCCATCTGCCGGGAGGCTCGGCATTTCCGAATGGACCAAACTCGGGCCGCGACGTGTTCATTCCGATGGAGTGGGTGATCGGTGGCCAGAAGATGGCCGGTCAAGGCTGGCGCATGCTGATGGAGTGCCTTGCTGCCGGTCGCGCCATTTCGCTGCCATCGTCGGCCACGGCTGCTGCCAAAGCGACGCTGCGGTTCACCACCGCCTACACGCGCATCCGCAAGCAATTCGGCTTACCGATTGCGAAGATGGAAGGCATCGAGGAACCTCTCGGCCGGATGGTCGAAACGGCGTATGTCAACGAGGCGGCGCGCGCCGTCACCGCATCGATGGTGGCGCGAGGTGAGAAGCCGTCAGTCATATCCGCGCTGATGAAGTATCAGACGACGGAGCGCATGCGCCGCACCGTCAACGACGCCATGGATATCCACGGTGGCCGCGCGATTTGTGATGGGCCGACAAACTATCTGCAGGCAGCCTATCAAGCGGTGCCGGTCGGCATCACCGTCGAGGGTGCGAATATCCTCACCCGAACGTTGATCACGTTTGCGCAAGGTGCGCTGCGCTCGCACCCCTATCTCTACAAGGAGGTCAAGGCGGTACAAGATACCGACACCAAGCGCGGGCTCGATGCATTCGAGGGCGCCTTCCTCGGGCACATCCAATTTGCGGTGGGCAACGTGTTCGGTGCGTTGTTCCACAACCTCACCGGCGGTCTGTTCGGGAACGTGCCTGAGAAGGCCTATGGCACGGCGGAATGGTATCGCCAGCTGTCGCGATCGAGTCGCAACTTTGCACTAGTCGCGGACATCACGGTGGCGGTTCTCGGCGGCGGCCTCAAGGTGAAGCAAAAGCTCACCGGGCGATTGGCTGACGCATTGTCGGAACTCTATATGACTGCGTGCGTGCTCAAACGCTACGAAGACGATGGCAAGCCGGCTGCTGATCGTTTGATCGTGGCGCTGGCTGCACAAAACGGGTTGTACCGCTTCCAGGTCGCATTGCGTGGTACCATAGAAAACTTCCCCGTCACCTGGGCGCGCATTTTGATGCGCAGCCTCGTCTACCCGCTCGGCGGGCACTATAAGCCCGCCTCCGATCGGCTCGCCCACGATGTCGTGCGGCTCGCGATCGAGCCCGGCGAAGTACGCGATCGGTTGACCCGCTACATGTTCGTGTCGAAGGATCCGAGCGATCCGACGGGCTTGCTCGAAGTCACGATGGAAAAAGTGCTCGCCGCCGAGCCTGCCGAAAAGAAGCTCGATCGGGCGATCCGCGATGGTCTCGTGCAACGCTTCCACGGCATCGATTGGATCGGCGATGCAGTGAAGAAAAACGTCATCACCGAGAGCGAAGGCATACTTCTGCGCGAGGTTGAAGCCTTGACGGCGCGCGTGATCGCGGTCGATGATTTTGACCCTGCTGAAGTGCGCCCGAATTTTATCGCTGTCGGGCATAATGCGCGTGCGGTGCAATCCGCCGCCGAGTAGATGTGTCCCCTCTCCCCGTTTCGACGGGGAGAGGGTTAGGGTGAGGGGCAGCCGCAGGCTCATGCGCCAGCACCGTTCCGCGCCTACGTCGGTTTTTTGTTCGAGCTTGCTGCCGCCCCTCACCCTCGGCGTGGCGAGTGCCACGCCTTTTCCCTCTCCCCGCGAGGGGGCGGGGAGAGGAAAAATAAGGAGATAGCCATGCCAGGCATCGAAACATTGAAGGACTGGAAGTTCAGCGTCGACCAGGAGAAGATCGCCTGGGCGGTGTTCGATCGGGAGGGCGAGAGCGCCAATTCGCTGGGCCGCCGACCTATCGAAGAACTGATGGTTATTGTCGATCATGTTGAGAGGGCAGCCGCCGCCAAGGAGATCGTGGGGCTCGCGCTGATGTCCGGCAAGGAAAAGGGCTACATCGTCGGTGCCGATATCCGCGAATTCAACACGCTCGATACCGAAGCAAAGGTGATCGAGAACATCCGGCCGGTGAACGCCATGCTCGACCGCATCGAACGGATGCGGGTGCCGGTGGTGGCCGCGATCCACGGCGTCTGCGTCGGCGGCGGGCTGGAGCTGATCCTTGCCTGTCATTATCGGATTGCGACCCGTGATGACGCAACCCGCGTCGGGTTCCCCGAGGTGAAGCTCGGCATCTTTCCCGGCTTCAACGGGACCGCGCGCTCGATCCGCCAAGCTGGCGCGATGTCGGCGATGCAAATCATGCTCACCGGCTCGATGATCCGCGCGTCGGTGGCGCGTGGCATGGGGCTCCTCGATGAACTCGTAAACAGCCCGCAGCAATTGCGTTGGGCGGCCCGCAAGGCAATTCTGCAGAAGCGCAAATCAAAGCCTGCGTCGGGCATCAAGGCATTGATGGCGAAGTGGCCAGCGCGGGGTTTTCTGACCGGCAAGTTGCGTGCTGAGACGGCCAAGAAAGTGCGCGAGGAACATTACCCGGCACCGTTCCGCTTGATCGATTTGTTCGAGCAGCACGGCGGCGATCTCGCGGCCCTCAAGTCGGCCGAGACGATGGCATTCGCCCCGCTGATGGTCAGCGAAACATCTCGCAATCTGCGCCGTGTGTTCAATTTGTCCGAGCAGTTGAAGGCGCAGGCACCAAAGGGCCTCGGCTTCACGCCGCTGCGTGTGCACGTGATCGGTGCGGGCACGATGGGGGCCGATATTGCCGGGTGGTGCGTCGCTTGCGGCATGGAAGTGACGTTGCAGGATTTGAATCCGGAAGCGATCACCAGGGGCATTGCTGCGCAGGCAAAGACGCTCGGCCGCAAGTTCAAGACCAAGGCGCAACGCGATGCCGCGAAGGCGCGCTTCATCGCCGATCCGAACGGCGAAGGCATCCGGCGTGCCGACGTGGTGATCGAGGCAATTGTCGAGAAGCTTGAGGTCAAGCAAGGGTTGTTCAAGTCGATCGAGGGTAAGCTGAAGCCGGGCGCGGTGATGGCTTCGAACACCTCGTCGATCATGATCGAGGATATCGCCAATGGGCTGGTCGATCGCGGGCGTCTGATCGGCATCCACTTCTTCAATCCGGTGGCGCAAATGCCGCTGGTCGAGATCGTCCGTGGGACGACGAGCCGCGACGAGGAAGTCAAGAAAGGCGCGGCCTTCGTAACGGCGATCGAAAAGTTTCCGCTGATCGTGAGGAGCGTTCCCGGCTTCCTCGTTAATCGCGTGCTTGCGCCCTACATGATGGCGGCGATGGCACGCATGCAGGCTGGCGAAGCCAAGGAAAAGATCGATGAGGCCGCGCGCACCTTCGGCATGCCGATGGGGCCGATCGAGTTGGCGGATACGGTTGGCCTCGATGTCTGCGCGCACGTTGGAAAAATTCTCGGCAACAATCCCGACGGCTCGCCGCTGGACCAACTGGTGGCGGCTGGCAAGCTCGGCAAGAAATCCGGCGAAGGTTTCTATGTCTGGAAGGACGGCAAGCCGGTCAAGGGCGAGATGACGACCACCAAATCGGCGCTGGAAAGATTGGGACGCGAGTTGGTCGAACCCTTGATCAAGGAAGCCGAGCGAGCGCGCGACGAACGCGTTGTCGAGAACGCCGACCTGGTCGATGCGGGCGTCATCTTTGGCACCGGCTTTGCGCCGTTCCGTGGCGGACCGCTGCACTTCAAGGCGACCGAAAACAAAGTTGTTGCGATGACGCCGCGCGCGGCGGCAGCGGAGTAGTTACCGCACCTAACGGAGCTGGACATTCGATGACACGCGAGCAGGTTATCGCAAGGCTGAAGCAGGAGGAGGAGGCCATCCGGCGGCATGGCGCGACGGCACTTTATCTCTTCGGCTCCGCCGCGCGCGATGAGCTTGGGCCGGATAGCGATATTGATGTTTTCATTGAATATGATCGTGCCGCGAACTTTACCTTGATCAAGCTTGCCGGGCTACAGCGGTATCTTGCCGATCAACTCCATCGGGAAGTCGACGTCTGCACACGCGGCGGATTGCATCCGCGGTTGCGTGACGAGATTGAACGTTCGAGCATACGGGTCATATGAGATGGCAAAGCGTTCGATAATTGCGCGCCTCGAGGATATCCTGCAAGCCATCGCTAATATCAATCTGATTGCGGCTCGCACAGATGCGGAAGCTTTCGGCTCCGATACGATAGCGAGATTGGCGATCGAACGTTGTCTTGAAATCGTATCTGAGGCCAGTCGGCATATTCCATCGCAGCAAACCGATAGATACCCCGAGGTACCGTGGTCGAACATTCGTGCGATTGGTAATCGGCTCCGTCATGAGTACGATCAGCTCGATAGCTTGATCATTTGGAACACCGCTACGCTATCAGTGCCGGACCTGAAGCCTGTCATACAAGCCATAATGGCGTCCGTTGAAAGCGAAGAATCAGATTGACTTCCGAAATTCGGGAACCAAACCCATGACCCAAACCCTACGCCGTGTTGCCATTGTCGGCGGTGTGCGCATTCCGTTCTGCCGGTCGAATACGCTTTATGCAGATCTAACCAACCTCGACATGATGACGACGGTGCTGAACGGGCTGGTCGAGAAGTATAAGCTCGCCGGCGTGCACATCGACGAGGTTGTCGGTGGCGCGGTGGTCACACATTCGAAGGATTGGAACATTGCGCGTGAAGCCGTGATCGGCACCAAGCTCGCGCAATCGACACCGGGCATCACCTTGATCCAGGCGTGCGGCACGTCGCTGCAGGCGGCGATGGGGACTGCCGCCAAGATCGCGACCGGTGAGATCGAATGCGGCATCGCGGTCGGCGCCGATACCACGTCGGATCCGCCCATCGTGGTATCCAAAAAGCTCGCCAACCGCCTGCGAGATGTGCAGTTGCAGAAGTCATTCGGGTCGAAGATCGGCGTCTTCAAGGGCTTCTCCCCCGGTGAGCTAGCACCTATGCCGCCGTCCGTCTCCGAGCCACGGACGGGTTTGAGCATGGGGCAGCACACCGAGCTGATGGCGCAGCAATGGCACATCACGCGCGCCGAACAGGATCAGCTTGCGCTGGAAAGCCATCAGAAGGCAGCGGCTGCCTATGCTTCGGGTTATATGGACGATCTGATCGTGCCGTGTGCCGGTGTCTATCGCGACAACAATCTGCGCGCCGACATCAGCCTCGAAAAGATTTCAACGTTGAAGCCGGCGTTCGACAAGTCGGAGCGTGGTACGCTGACGGCTGCGAACTCGACGCCGCTGACCGATGGCGCTGCTTGCGTGCTTGTCGGATCGCAGGAGTGGGCAGCCGCACGCGGTTTGCCTGTGCTCGCCTACCTGACCCACGCGCAGACGGCTGCGAATAATTTCGTCGGCGACGAAGGTCTGCTGATGGCACCGACGATCGCGGTCGCAAAAATGCTCGCGCGGGCCGATCTCAAATTGCAGGACTTCGACTTCTACGAAATCCACGAGGCGTTTGCAGCCCAGGTGCTGTGCACGCTGAAGGCCTGGGAGGATCCGGTCTACTGTCGTGAAACGCTCGGGCTCGACCAGCCGCTCGGCGCGATCGACCGGAGTAAGATGAATGTGATGGGCTCGTCGCTGGCGTTCGGTCATCCGTTCGCGGCGACCGGCGCGCGCATCACGATGAACCTCGCCAAGCTGTTGTCGCAACGCGGCGGCCGCGGATTGATCTCGATCTGCACGGCTGGCGGCATGGGCGTGGCAGCGATCCTCGAAAACGCCAAAGGCAGTTGAAATGCGCCGGGCGGCCTGATACCGCTCGACCAATGGACGCGCAGCAGAACAAACGTTTGCTGGACCGTGCCACGTCGCTTGCGCGCGACGTCGGTTCGAGGCTCGATCTGAATGCTCAAGTCGAGCTTTGGGATGGCAGCCGGCACCCGCTCGGCTCGGCGGTGACGGGGCCGTTCATTTTGAAGATCGCCGATTCGGGCGTGGTGGCATCGCTTTTGCGCCGCCCCACCATCGATAAGCTCGTCGAACTCTACATATCGAAACGCATCGATTTCACCGGCGGCACCCTGCTCGACTTCGGCCGTCAACTCAATCGCAGCGGACGCAGCGTCAAACTAGGCGCACTGCAGAAGCTCGGGCTCGCGCGCGACCTCGCACCGTTTTTCTTTGCACCGCGCGTTGCGCCGAGCGGCGACGCAACGGGTGCCGCAGCGCAATTCCCAGGAGAGTCTACCGGAGATGGCCGCAAGGCTGGCGACAACCAAAAGTACATCTCGTTCCACTACGATCTATCGAACGAGTTCTACCAACTCTTCCTCGACCCGGAGATGGTCTACTCCTGCGCTTACTTCAAAGATTGGCAAGGCACGCTCGAAACAGCTCAAATCGACAAGCTCGACATGATCTGCCGCAAGCTTCGCCTCAAGCCGGGTGAACGTTTTCTCGATATCGGCTGCGGTTGGGGCGGGCTCGTCGCGCACGCGGCGAGAAACTACGGCGTGAGGGCGCACGGCATCACGTTGTCGAAGGAACAGCTCGCCCACGCGCAAGCCAAGATCGAGCGGTTGGGTTTGGGCGGACAAGTGATGTTCGAGTTGATCGACTACGCGAACGTCACCGGCACCTTCGACAAAATTGCGTCGGTTGGCATGTACGAACATATCGGCCTCGCCAACATTCCGCATTATATGTCGAAAGTGCGCCAGCTTCTCAGCGACGATGGGTTGTTTCTCAACCACGCAATCTCGCGAAAGGCGAAGAAACGGCGGCTGATCCCGGATCGGATGCGACCCGAACAAAGGGCTCTCGCCAAGTACATTTTCCCCGGTGGCGCGCTCGATGATATTGGCCACACGGTCGCCGCCATGGAGCGCGCCGGTTTCGAAGTCCATGATGTCGAAGGTTGGCGCATGCACTATGCGGTGACCTGCCGGATTTGGCTCGAGCGGCTGGTGCACCGAAAAGACGAAGCAGTCCATCTCGTCGGCGAAGAGAAGTATCGCATCTACGCGGCCTACCTTGCAGGCTGCGCGCTGGCGTTCGAGCGCGGCACGGCCCGCCTGTTTCAAACACTCGCGAGCAAGACCGCTAAGCGTCCATCGCCGCTACCGCCGACGCGGGCCGATCTGTATCGGTGATGAGATTTGCGCGTAGGTCGGGTAGAGCATTTCGCGAGCGACCTTTTGGGAGTCCCTTTAGGGGACCCGACGTTCACGGGTGATGCTCGAAAGTGTCGGGTCTCGTACCTCCACCCGACCTACGATTCGAACGGTCGATCAAGCGTTCAGCTGCGCTGCAAATCGCGCTGGATCAGGATGCGGTTCGGATCGGGTTTGCAGGTGTTGAGCTGGCCATTCCAAATCCCGCCTTGCGCGGCACAGGTTTGCACCTGATCGAACCGCTGGCGTTGCCACAGCGTGAGCGCTGCGAGCAGGATTGCCGCTGCGAGTGCAATCAGGATCCGTTTCTGGCTCAACGGTTGCGCCCCGCCGGGAAACACTGCCGGTAGGCTGGTGGGCCGGTCCAGCCGGCTGGCGTTGCCGCCGCTTCATAGACGCCGCGGGCGATCGCACGAGCCAGGCAGTCGCCTGCCGCCATGCCGATCTCGGTCAGGTCAGGCGCATCCGCTCTCATCGGCTGACCCAGCGTCGAGACCGCGAACACGGTGTCGCCATCCATCGGCGCGTGGGCCGGGCGGACGGCCTTGGCGATACCGTCGTCAGCCATGATCGCTAGACGCTTGGCCTGCGCCTTGGTCAGAACCGCGTCGGTGACGACAAGCGCGATTGTAGTCGACGGCGGATTGCGGCCCTTGGTGTGCAACGCGAGGGCGTTTGCCGGCATCGGTCGGGGAAATCCAAAACCGCCAAATTCTGATCCATTTTCGAACGGCGCTGCCCAGAAGTGCGGGCCACTTCCAACCGTTACCGTGCCAACCGCATTGACGACCGCAAGTGCTGCGACCGTGAAGCCGCCTGCGGTGACAACACTCGCCGAGCCCAGACCACCGCGCAGATTAGCTGTCGTCGCACCATAGCCACCACCAACGGAGCCGAGCGCGAATGCATCGCCCGATGCCGCTTCGGCCGCCTGCCAGCCAAGCTCCCAGTAGGGCGGCACGCGACCCCAGTTCTTATCGCCGCCATTCAACAAATCGAACATGATCGCCTGCACCGTAATGGGAATACGAAGCGGGCCGATCGCGAAGCCGACGCCCTGGCCGCGCAGGTATCCCGAAACGCCGCCGGCAGCATCGAGCCCGCAGGTCGAGCCGCCGGAAAGCACCACCGCATCGATGCCCTGAACTGTCATTTCCGGCTCCAGAAGGCCGGTATCACGGCCGCCAGGTGCACCGCCGCGCGTCGCCGCCGAGGCGACCGTGGGGCGGTCGAACAGCGCCACCGTCACGCCGCTCATGAGAGCATCGTCTTGGGCGTGCCCAACCCGGACGCCAGCTACATCGGTCAAGAGATTTTGAAGTGCCATGATTTGCCAAGGTGCCTGGGTTTGCGAGCAACGCTCGCCGGTTGCGCGATGAGGGTCAAGAGATGGTCGTTGTGACGCCTTCTGGCGGTCAAAGTCGAGCCACACTCGGCCGTATGGTGCGTGGTTGGCCGGAATGAAAAATCTGCTGACGACGCAATGAGGCCAAGTATATCGGTGCATAGAAATTGTGCACTGCAAACATTAGCGGGCGATACATCCAATAAATCAACGTTAATCGGTGGTCGTCTCGTGTTGCAACGCGAGATCACTTCATTGCTGCCCCTGCGGCACAAGGGCAGTATTGGAAGTCAGTACATAGAGGAGTGAGTTCATGGCTCGGAAAACTGAGAAGCTTTACGAAGACTTCAGCGGTCTCATGAGCGAAATCGAGGCCACGGATGACCCGCGCGAGGCATTTGCCTTGGTCCAGGATCGGATTCGGGAATACCGGTCCGCTGGGTGGGCGGTGCCTGACCATTTGGTTCGCGTCGAGCGCACCATGATGACAGACTTCATGGCCGAGAGCCAAGGACGCTAAGCTTACGATCAAGGAGCGGGGACGAGTTCTCCGCCCTTCCAGACATGAATTTTGAAATAGGGGACTTTGACGTCCCCTTTTTTATTGAAGCTGACATCGCCCAAAATTGTCGCAAAGCTTCCGGCTTGAATGGACGACATCGCACGCTGATCGCCTTTGAATGCCTGCGACCAAACTTCGATTGCGGCGTGCGCGTTGGCGCTGACGGCGCGACCGACGCGGTCGCCCGGATCGACGCTTGCTATCGTGGTCACGAGCATACCGTCGCTCTGCAAGCTGACCGGTACGTTCGCCCCTGGTTGCGAGAGCAGGTGGCTGCCGATCAACGTGGTCGTCTGGCTCGTGCCGCGCAAGGCGGCGTAGATCAAATGGGCCTCGCTCGGATATGCGCCGAGGTAAACGGCATCGATCTTTTGAGCGCGTAATTCACGAGCCAGTTGCGAATAATCGCGCTCGCCCGCAATGAAACCTGAGTAAAATGCCTCGAACAGCCCGGCCGCATTCATTGCTTTCTTTGTCGCCGCTGCCAGTTGAATGCCAACCTGCGTTCGATCGTGCAGGATGGCAACGCGTTTGCCCGCAAAACGCTCGGCAAGATAGGCGCCACTTATCGACGGTCCTTGACCATCGTCCCGCCATGCGAGCCGGAAGATCGAGGGCCCCGCGCGCTTATCGGTTAGCGATGGGTCGGTTGTACCCGGTGAAATCATGACGATGCCGGCCGCAGCGTAAATCGGTGCAGCGGCGATCGACGCGCTCGCGCAGTGGTGGCCAACGACTAACGCTACGCCCTTTTCGACCAGCCGTTCGGCGACGGAGATCGTCTGGGCCCTATCGCACGCATCGTCCTCGACGAGGAGGCGAACCTTGTGTCCACTGATACCACCGGCACGGTTCAGGCTTGCGATCGCTTCATCGGCGCCCGCCTTCATATGTTGGCCGAACACAGCATACTGCCCGGTCATTGGTCCGGCGACCGCGACAAGAATTTCGTTGTCCGCCACGGCAGGGCCGCTCGCGAGCCAAATCAGACCCGCGAACAGAGCCGCGATCAGCCCAACGCTTCGGCAGCCGGCACGTATGCGTGCCCAAGCGCTTTTGCCACCGCTTCGTAGGTTATCTTGCCGTTCCAAACGTTGAGCCCGTTGCGTAAATGCTGGTCGTCTTTCAGCGCCTGTTTCCAGCCCTTGTCGGCGAGCGCCAAGACGAACGGAAGTGTCGCATTGTTGAGCGCATGCGTCGAGGTTTTCGGCACTCCGCCCGGCATGTTCGCGACGCAATAGTGAATGATGTTGTCGATGACGTAGGTCGGCTCATCGTGGGTGGTTGCGCGCGACGTTTCCGTGCAACCGCCCTGGTCGATCGCGACGTCGACGATCACCGCGCCGGGCTTCATCGTTTTGAGGTGTGCCTTCGTAATCAACTTCGGGGCCGAAGCACCGGGGATCAGCACGCCACCGATCACAAGATCTGCATCGGCGAGATGGTGGTCGATTGCATCCCGGGTCGAGAACACGGTGTTCAGCCGCGCGCCAAACTGGGTCCACAAGCGGCGCAGCGCATCGACCGAGCGGTCGAGCACATGCACGTCGGCACCCATACCCAGGGCGACGTCGATCGAGTGGGTGCCGACGACGCCGCCGCCAAGCACGACGACTTTTGCGGAGGGTACGCCCGGCACGCCGCCGAGCAGCATGCCGGGGCCGCCGTGCGCCTTTTCGAGGAAGTAGGCGCCGGCCTGCACGGCCATGCGACCTGCGACTTCCGACATCGGCGCGAGTAGCGGCACGCCGCCGGTGTTCGACGTGACGGTCTCGTATGCGCTGCAGGTCGCACCGCTCGCCAACAAATCTTTGGTCTGCTCGGGATCCGGCGCGAGATGGAGATAGGTGAACAGCAGCTGCTCGCGGCGCAGCATCTTGCGCTCGGCGGCCTGCGGCTCCTTCACCTTGACGATCATCTCCGCCGACGTGAAAATTTCCGCCGCGGTCTTGGCGATCGTTGCACCCGCCTTCACATAGTCCGCATCCGGCGCACCGATGCCTTCTCCGGCACCGCTTTGGACGATCACCTTGTGACCGTGCGCCACCGTTTCGCGGACGCTCGTCGGGGTTAGCCCGACCCGGTACTCGCGCACTTTGATTTCCTTCGGCACACCAATCAGCATTATGTTCTCCCCGGCTTGGCTATGCCCTGAGAATAATCGAGGTCGAGGTGGAAAATCTGCCGATCAGCACCGTCAGACTAGATAGTTTGCGAAGGATATGCGCCTATATGGTCAAAACTCGGGAAAGTATTCACATGGGGATTGACCCATCTAACAGGCGGATCCTCCAGGCGTTGCAGCGCGACAGCCGCCTCGGGATCGCCGACCTTGCTAGCGAAGTGGGTCTGTCCTCGTCAGCCTGCCATCGTCGCGTCAAGCTGCTCGAAGAGTCGGGCATCATAGCCGGCTACGCTGCCCGTCTCGATCGTCGTGCGTTAGGTCTCACCATGGAATTTTTCGTGGAGGTCTCACTCAGCTCACAGTCGGGCGACGCCTTTGACGCGTTCGAGCGCGCGGTCGCGGGCATGGATGAAATCCTCGAATGCCATCTGATGGCCGGTGGCACAGATTATCTCTTACGCGTCGTTGCCGCCGATCTCGCTGACTTCGAGCGGATCCATCGCGAGCATCTGGCGCAACTGCCGCATATCAGCCGATTGCAGTCCAACCTCGCCATCCGCACTGTCCGTGCAATGACGGGTTATCCCGTACGTTGACGGAGGGCGATCCAGTCATTCGATAGTCCTCCCACCCATCAACTGCATCGGCCCGTGAAGGTGACACCCTGGCCCGGTTGTCAGCAATCAGCCGTTTGCGCCTAGCGTTGCCGGTGCTAGAAGTCAGTAGACTTGCTAAAACCGTTATCCAAAAAAGCGCTGGAGGATGCCCAATGTCGTCTCGTGTAAATCTGAGCCGCGTGAGTGCTGCCGTATTTATTGCATCACTCGCATGCGCTGGTGCCGTGAGTGCCGAAATCGCGATCTCCGCCAACGACGGCAAGGTCAAGCTTGTTAACGGCGTCGTCCAGGTTCAGAAGGACGGCAAGGATACGATCAGCATTATCGATCTCGACGCCAATCCACCCAAGATCGTCATCGAAATTGAGGTGCCGACGAGCGTCGTCGGACCGCCGATGAGCGTTGCCATCGGACCGAAGGAAGATTTCGCGCTTATCACCGGCGCGATGAAGATCAATCCCGCTGACGCAACGAAACAAGTTCCCGACAGCAAGCTGACGGTGATCGATCTCGCAATCGAGAGTGGCGGCATCGTCGGCTCGCTGAAGAAGGTGGCGGGGATCGGCGCGAAGACACCGTCGGCGACGCCGAAGATCTTGGCGACACTCGAAGCAGGCGCGGGAGCTGCCGGCGTTTCGATCAACAAGGCTGGCACCCTCGCGCTCGTTGCGAATCGCAGCGAAGGCACCGTTTCGGTCTTCACCATCGCTGGCAAGACACTCACCGCCGCGGGCAAGGTCGATCTCGGTAATAAGGATGCAGGCCCGAGCCACGTCGTCTTTGCAGCTGACGGCAAGTCAGCGCTCGTCACTCGTGACAACGATCACAAGATCGCCGTGCTGTCGATCGAGGGTGACAAGGTCGAGTACACCAAACGCGATCTGAACGCTGGCCTGCGGCCCTATGGCATCGACATCGCCGGCAAGGGCGACGTTGCGGTTGTCGCCAACATTGGTATCGGTCAGGGCGATAACGACACCATGAGCGTGATCGACATGACGGCAAAGCCGCCGCGCGTCGTCAGCACCATTACAGTTGGCCAGACGCCCGAGGGCATCAAGATGTCACCCGATGGCAAGTTCGTGGCGGTGGCCATCATGAACGGATCGAATAAGCCGGAAGCGTCGCCTTTCTACAAGGCCAACGGCCTGTTGCAGATCTACTCCCGCAATGGCACGCAATTGACGAAGTTTGCCGAGGTGCCGGTGGGCAAGTGGTGCCAGGGGATCGCTTGGAATCGCAAGTCGTCGCTAATCCTTGTGCAATGCATGGTGGAAGAAGAAATCTATGTGTTCAAGCTGTCCGGCGTGACCTCGAAGGGTCTGACCAAGGTTGGCACAATCAAGACCAAGGGCGGCCCGGCGGGTATCCGCACCGTTGAGAAATAAACCGGGTGCATCGACGGCATTGGTCTTCGCCGGATCGGGGTGCCGATCCGGCGGATGTTTTTCTCCTGATCGTGCGGCGCAGATCAGCCCGGCGCGGGCAACGCTGGAACTGATGGGGTTCATTCACCACCTTGCCAACAGCGGCACTCGATCGTAGTCGCTTTGGCGATTTGCCGGAAGCTGGCAAAGGCGCCGCGAGGCTTGAGGATGTACCAATGAATCACGGCAGCTATAACGACGAGTACATCGCCGATATTTTGCGCGATGCGAAGTCGATCGCGATGCTGGGGGCAAGTGCCAACACCAGCCGGCCGAGCTATTTCGCGATGAAATATTTGCTTGGCAAAGGCTACCGCGTCGTGCCGGTCAATCCGGGTTTGGCCGGCCAAAAAATCCTGGATCAAGATGTTGCGGCGACGTTGAGCGAAGTCGCGGGGCCGGTCGATATCGTCGACATTTTTCGCAATTCTGACGCGGTATTGGAGATCGTGCGTGAGGCAATCGCGCTCAAAGACAAGCTCGGTATCAAAGTGATCTGGATGCAGCTTGGTGTGCGCAACGACACGGCTGCTGCCGAAGCAGAAGCGGCAGGCTTCAGGGTCGTCATGAACCGTTGCCCGAAGATCGAGTATGGTCGCTTGTCCGGCGAGATCGGCTGGTCCGGGGTCAATTCCGGAATGATATCGAGCGTGCGGCCGAAGCTGTCGCCCCTTGGCGTGCAAAATCATCGGCTTGCCGACAA
>JANMNO010000151.1:0-52151 GCA_031374115.1 Hyphomicrobiaceae bacterium
CGCCAAATCCACCATGAGCGCATTGCCGACAGTGAAGGGCGGCCCGAGTTCGTCGTCCTCAGGAGCGCCTTACGAGACCTTTCCCGCAAAACTCCCGCAAGCGTCAGCGGCGCTTCCGGGAAAAACACGCTAACCCATTGAAAAAATTGGTAGCGGAACCCGGACTTGAACCGGGGACCTACGGATTATGATTCCGCCGCTCTAACCAGCTGAGCTATCCCGCCAACCTAAAAACGAACGTTTTGGCTGTTATCGTTTAAGTCCCAGGGGATATAGGAAGCGAGCCCTGCCCGTCAAGCGATGTTCTACGGTTCAACGTCCCTGCACGCTTGTCCTCAACCCACCCCGGAAATTGGTTATTCCAAGTATCAACCGGTGTGCGATTTCTTGAACCGCATCATCGTAAAGATGCCCATCGGCCGCAACGCGCGGCTCTCGACGAGCTCCAACTCGGGCGCGACCATGACGCGGTCTACGTCGAACAGCGGCCGCCAGCCCAGCTTGTCGCCAAACGGCGCCATCCGCCGCTCCACCCACCCGCGCATGCCCTCTTCCTGACTGAAATGATTGACCAGCAGTACTTGGCCGCCAGGCTTGCAGACCCGCGCCAGCTCCTTCATGACTTTTTCCGGCTCCGGCACCACCGTCATCACGTACATCGCAACCACGGTGTCAAACTCACCATCTCGAAAGGTAAGCTGCCCGGCGTCCATCTCATGCAGCCCACTGACGTTTTTCAGACCACATTCGCTAACCCGCTCGCGCGCTTTTTCCAGCATCTCCGGCGATAAGTCGATGCCGACGATTTCGAGGTCTCGCTTGTACGTGGGCAAGGAGAGCCCAGTACCAACCCCGACCTCGAGGATCCTCCCCGAACCACGGTTTATGATCTCTACGGAGTGCTTTCGACCTTCGGCCGCTATCTTGCCGAACGTGTGATCGTAAACTGGCGCCCACCGGCGATATGCCGTGCGAATCGACTTCTCCTGCATTTGGGCGCTGCGCCCATGGATCATTGCATTCGCCCGATCAGCAAATGCTGATGCCTTCTTACGCGGTTCAATCGAACGAATCGGTTCACCAGCCACTTGATCAACTCCGTATGTTGTTGCGCCATCGCGCACTTTTGAGTTGCGATCACATTGAGAACTCGATCGGCGAGCCTTCCATGAGAACGATCAATAACGATGCACGTCGGACAGAAGTCCAGTATCTATGTGTGATCTGCCCGACAACCGCTGCTCACTCGTCTCAACTTTGGCGAGCGCAGCATTTGCGTCTCCACGCTTGATCCAACCACCGCCCAGAACAGCGGATCGATCGGACCCATCCGCATAGAACACGCAGGCTTGTCCTGCCGATATGCCATATTCCGCCCCGTGTAACTCCACAATCGCATTGTCGGCACCGGTGAAATGAACGGTGGCTGAACGCGGTTGCTGCGTCGAACGAAGCTTCACATGAACGTCCAACGAGCCGACTGCTGTCTCGGGCAACAGCCAATTCACGTTCCTAAGTGCCAGCGCAGTCGTGTTCAAGTGTGCACGCGGCCCAACAATCACTTGCGATTTGGTAGGATCCAAACGCACGACGTACAAAGGCTCCGCATTTTCTGTGCTAACGTTGATGTTAAGGCCGCGGCGCTGGCCTACCGTGTAATGCGCGATGCCGGCATGACGTCCCAACACGCGACCGTCGATGTGGACGATCTGCCCACTATCGTTCGAAGCATCAGGCCGCAATCGCTTGATGACGTCGGTATAGCGGCCCGAAGGCACAAAGCAGATGTCCTGACTGTCCGGCTTTTCTGCAACCGGCAGCTTGAACTCGGCAGCCAACGCGCGGACCTCATGCTTTCGCAACTCACCGAGCGGAAAACACAATGCGGAAACTTGCTCCGCCGTCGTCGCAAACAGAAAATAGCTTTGATCCCGCTCGGTGTCGGCGGCGCGAACCAGCTGCGGCCCCAAAGGCGTTTCGCGGCGGGCGATGTAATGCCCCGTCGCCAGAAGATCGGCACCGAGATCGCGTGCGGTATCCAGTAGATCCTTGAACTTGATCTGACTGTTGCAAGTCACGCAGGGGATCGGCGTTTCCCCCGCGAGGTAGCTGTCCGCGAATGTCTGAATGACAGCCTTTTCGAACCGCTTCTCGTAATCGAGGACATAGTGAGAAATACCCAAGTGATCGGCAACGCGGCACGCGTCATGTATGTCCTGTCCCGCACAGCAGGCGCCGCGCCGCTTTGTTGCCTCACCGTGATCATAAAGCTGAAGCGTGATTCCGATTACTTCGTGACCTTCGGACTGCAAAAGTGCTGCTGCGACGGCGCTGTCGACACCACCCGACATTGCTGCGACGATTCTGCGACGGCCACGTGCAATTGCCGGTGCGTGCAAAGTCGATACGGCGTGCACGGAAGTATTGTCGGTCATAGGCCCAATATATCTCGATCAGTTGTAGCGTAACACAGCTTCGTGGACCGGATGTGGCCTGAAAGAATGTCTAACGCAAGGCTCTCAGCACTCCCGCGGCAACAAAATGAGTGCTGAGGAGTTTCTAGGGTCTGCACGCAAGCGGTCCGAGACCGCCGCTTTTTTTTCGGCCACGTCTTGACAGCAAGCATTAGTTAAAACAAATTAGTGTGCAAAGTGAAGCAGTTGATCGGAGTATCTTTACCTAAAACATTAGATCAAAATTTATTGCGTTCGACTATTGTGCAGTCTGGGTCTTGAACCGTGTTGTGAGTACTATGACCGAACAGCAATTCAGAGCGCGCGTGCGTTATGTAATCGGCCCCGATGGGAGCCCGCTTACTGTTGCCGATTTGCCACCACGCGAAACCAAGCGGTGGGTGATCCGGCGCAAAGCCGAGGTCGTCGCGGCGGTCCGTGGTGGGCTGTTGAGTCTCGAGGAGGCTTGCGACCGTTACAAATTAACCGTCGACGAGTTCCTCAGTTGGCAGCGTTCCATCGATCGCCATGGGCTACCCGGCTTGCGTGCGACCCGTATCCAGGAATACCGCGGACCCTGATCGACCGGTGAAATAAGGCGTTCACCCTCAAAATCGGCAGTCGCGAACCTCTCACGGGGCTTTCGGCGTTTTCGCTTTTACTGCCTTTCTTGCAGCCAGCGGTGCGGGCATGACCGGTTCTGCCTCTGCGGGCTTAAGCCTGCACCCTTTGCCTCCCTGCGCCCAATCGAACACGTCGCCGCGCATCAAGTTTGCGATTGGCGGAGGCAGCTTTAGACTTCCCACTTCGATATCGGTTTGTTCGCCAGCAGGTTTGAGCACGATTTTGAATACCCGAGCTCCCCAGGTTTGACCACCCGCGACATCGCGTTCGTGTACGGCAATTTCCGCCGCACCCCCTTTGACGGGTGACTCGGCAACGGCGTGAAAAATGTGCGTTTTCTTTAGTTGCCCGGCCGGCGCGAACCAGCAATTCATGGCACCGCTCGCAATCAACCCGTAAACGACCAGCGGGCTGCCGGTGACGCGACTAGGCTCACCGAGCGAAGACGTTTGCGTTAGTGACTCGCTAAGATTTTGGCTGGAACAGCCACCCAGCGCAATTGTCAGCTGCACCAACACGGCGCACTTGATCAACGATAAAGCCGGTTTTGTCATTTGTCCGCGTGGGTCTGAGCAGGATCAACCGCCAGACCTGTCACGCAGCCGGTAAAGACGCAAGCGCCTGCTTACTGCCGTCTTTTCCCCGCTGTAGATAGTATGGAGTTACTGCCCTTAGCGCATCGTCGCGCCGGAGCCGCGGTCCATTCGACGGCGACTACGCACTTGGTCTCGCGGGTCGGGAATTGCTGCCGCCGCAAGATCAGCCTGCGCTGCATCGCGTTCGCGGATCGCCGCGTCTAGTTTTGCCGCCAGTCCTTCGATTGAAGCTTGCAGATTCATCCGTCGTTGGCAGGCTGCCTTCGCGAACGTCGAGTAAGCGAAATGAGTTGTGTCCTTGACACCCGTACGATCCTCTTCAGCAGATATCTGCCGGTTCAGATCGATCGCCATTTGTTCGAATTCACGAATCATGTGCTCGAGATCGCCAACCTTGCGCGCCGTCTCGCTCGCCTCGAAGCGCTTCGCGCGCAAAAGTGTGTCCCGTGATTTCATGTCCGATACCCTTTACTAAATTCGAACAAACAGAAGTCTAACGCTCCAAGATTCGTGCCAGTCGGCAGGCAGGAACGACCACTGCTGGCACTGACCTGGTGATGCTTGCGAACACCGCGCGTATTGTTACGCAGATATCGTTACTTTGTTCCTCCGCACAGTATGCCAACTATCGCTTAAGTTGATATGAATTCAACCATTCCGCCAGCAAATCAGTGCACTAAAGCGTTTTGTGCAGATCGCACAGTAACAATAATCTTATATGAGGCCTAACATCGCCTTACCAGCTGTTCACTTATGCAAATTCAGACTAGCTGTGTCGTGGCGCCGATTTCGGAGTTAGACCCCGGTTGCGAAGTTTTGCGGCTCGCCCGTGTGGCTTGGGGCCACGGTGTATCGTCGTCGCGCGCCGTCGTATTGCCGGAGCGGATAGGACCGTTGCCATCCGATCTGAAGAAATCCGCCAAGCTGGCAGCACCTGCCACGGCACTTTGCGTGCAGCAACTAGCAGCGCGCTGCCGATCCATAGCAACGCAGGGTTGCGCATCGCGATCGCCGGTCGTTCGATCAACTCCCATGAACACACCGCGAGCGGCAGTGCGATCGCGAGAGAATGCAGCGAAACCATCGTGGGACCGTATTCTGGCAAAATTGAGATAACTAGTTGCTGGATCGGCCCGGCATAGATGTAGATGCCGTATGAATAGTCATTCCGGTTCGCGAAGGACCGCATGCCACCGAAATGGAACGTCGCGAACCATAGCGTCGCGTACCCGATAAAAAGGCAACTCGCGAATTCGCCAAAGCGCGTCCCCACAAGTGCCGCGTAAGCAATTGCGAGTGGGATCAGCACAACCCCCGTTACCGGCAGACGATCCTTGACCAAGTATGCCAGCACACCCGCATAAAAGTAGAGCGTGAAGTACCGCAAATTGTCGAGGAACGTGTAAGTCTCAAGCGGCTTCGGTTGGCCAACAAACGCTGTAACAACGAGCACGGCGATCAACGCCGTCGTAACTCGCCGCAGACGGTCGTTCACAAGTCCGATGCCGCCGGCGATCCCCAGCCCGATATAGCATAGCACCTCGTATTTCAGCGTCCACAACGACACGTTGACCATGTCCGGCAGCGCTTGGTCGTGGAACAGGTGCGGCAGGGGCGCCGATCCCGTGATCAGCAGCAACGTCTTGAGAACGTAGAGCGGCAGCTGCTTATCGGTGAAATACTGGACGAGGTTGCCGTTAGTGAAGAGCGGGCCCACCACAACTGCCGTCAGTAAGACACAGACGATCAAGGCTGGGAAAATGCGCAAAGCCCGGGCGATGGCGAAATTCAGCACGCTGCGGCTTCGAAGCAGGCTCTGGGCAACCAATATTCCAGACAGAAAAAAGAACACCTGAACGGCGTGTTCACCAATCGAATGCCCCGTGAAGCGCACCAGCGGGTCGGCAAGTTTTGACCCCGTCGTGAACCAATAAGAGTGCGAGAACAGTACGGCCAAAGCCATCGCCAACCGGATGACGCCGAAACTGTTCTGGTTTGGAGCGAGCATAGTGCTCAACCGAACGGGTTTCGGGAATACCGACAGGCGGGGCATGGTCATGGCTTTGCAACTTGTGACAGGTTAATATCTCAACCTTCAATTATGCATTGCTCATGCCATCTCACGGTGTTCGGCGAACTGGAGCTAACCCGACGATGACGGCGGATTAGCGCGTGCTTACGGTGTCGACTTTTTCGGTAGCGGCGGCGAACCAGGCGCTGCCTGGCTTGGCGAGGCAGGTGCTACCGTCGCCGATGGCGGAGATATCCGCTCATCGATCACCGGTGACTGATATTTTTGCAGAGCGCCCCTGATCCTGTCTTCGATACGCCCTTCGATCATACGCGATCGCTCGATCAGCTTGTCATCGAGATCGCGGATCTCGCGCATGCCATCGTCGGTGCTGGCCCACACCACCCCGAGAAGGAGGGCCGCAATAGGCGCCAGAAATAGCGCCGTTTGCGAAGCGACCCGCAAAAAGCCCGTCCAAAACAGCGAGAACAGCAGTCCCAGGAGAAGAACTGGCCAACGGCGAGCCGGGTCCGACAGAATGAAAAGGAAGGTCAGCACCAGCGCCGCAATCCCGATGAGCATCACGGCCAGTGGGTGTTGCTTTTGCAGTGAACCCATGGGCCAGGCAAACCGCGCGGCCACCACCCGGTAAATAGCCAGACTGAGACCCCAACCGAATGCTGCCGTGGCCAATAGGAATAGTGGATTTATCGTCATGTATGTCCCCACCGCTGTTCCAGGCGCTGCTTCGGGTCGGCCCGCGAGACAATCATCCGCGCAAGGCCAATTACCAGAGCGGCGCGATGCTCTAGTCAAGCATAACTTGTGGGTGCCCCTAACAGACGGCAGCACCGCGAATACCGGTTGCTATCTCGCACCGTCAATCCCACAGCGTCGCGCCAAAATTGTGCGCATATTCCAATTCCGGCTGGAGCTGACCGCTTGGCCGGGCTGCGTCGCCACCGCCTCTGGGCAGAAAACGTCCCGACCCCGCAGTTGCAGTGCAGCGGCCTTGATCGACGATCACAGCCCCGCGGCGAAGCAGGGTGACAGGCCAACCCGTCACGGCGCGACCGGCAAATGGCGTGTATCCCGTCCGATCGTGAACATTTGCGTCTGCGAGTGTGACCACGCGGTTCGGATCCCATATCGCGATATCGGCGTCCGCGCCGATCGTGATCGCCCCCTTCTTCGGCAACAGATTGTAGATCCTGGCCGGTGCGGTACTTGTAAGTTCGACAAATTTGGAAATCCCCAGGCGCCCCTGCGATACCATCGCATCGAAAAGCAAAGGCAGACGTACTTCAAGTCCGGGCAAGCCATTGGCGATCTGTTTGAAGTTTGGATTTGGCCCAGCCCTCAGCTTGCCCGTCTCGTCAAAGGCATAAGGCGCGTGGTCAGATGATATCGTCTGCAGATCGCCGAGTTCAAGCGCGCGCCAAAGCGCATCCTGATCTCGCGTTTCGCGAGGCGGTGGCGAACACATCCATTTGCCGCCTTCCACTCCCGGATGGTCAAGATCGTGCCGCGTGAGGAACAGGTACTGCGGACACGTTTCAGCATAAACTTTGAGGCCCTCGCCGCGCGCCCGCCGGATTGTGGCGGCACCTTCGGCCGTGGAAACATGGAAGATCATGATCGGCTGGTCGACCAGGGCTGCAAGCGCGATCAACCGCTCGAAGGCTTCCTTCTCGGCCAATCGGGGATGGCTGATTGCGTGATACTTCGGCGCCGTATAGCCACGCGCCAACAGCCGTTTTGTCATCCAAGAAATCATGCCGTGGTTCTCGGCGTGCACAGTGACAAGCGCACCATTTTCGCGCGCGGTCATGAGTACATCGAGGAACGGCTCGTCGTGCACCTGCAAGAGGTCATACGTCATGAACACCTTGACCGAACCGTGCCCCTCGCGGATGAGCGTTGGCAGGTGCTCTTTTATCGTTATTTCAGTGGCGTCGGCGACAATCATGTGGAAGGTGTAATCGATCACTGCACCCTTCGCGGCCAACGCCTTGTAATCCGCAACGACCTTTAGAAGATTGCCGCCGCGGTGCTGGGCGGCGAATGCGATCACACTCGTGGTGCCGCCATACGCTGCCGAGATTGTCGCGCTCTCCCACGTATCGGCGTTCATGATGCCGGCGGCCGACAGCTGCTCGATGTGCGCATGACTATCGATGCCGCCTGGCAAAACATAGTGGCCGCTAGCAGCGATTTCGCGCTTACCTTTGGCCAGGTCGCGCCCGATCGCGACAATCGTCTCGCCGCCGATTGCAACGTCGGCCTTAAAGGTCTCGGTCGCGGTCGCAACCGTGCCGCCACGGATCACACAATCGTAGACCGGATTGGACATGCGCAGCACCTCGACTGGACAGAAGATCGGCGTTTGCCCCACATTGGCGCGAAACGAAAAGGAGCGCCAGATGAGCCGCCGCACCAGGATCCTCGTCATCAACCCGAACTCGAACGAAACCGTCACTAGAGGCCTGGAAACAGCGCTGTCGCCACTCACCTTCAAGGACGGTCCGGACATTGCCTGCTTGACGTTGAGGGAAGGCCCATTCGGCATCGAGACGCAGGCCGACGTTGATAGCATTGCGCTGCCTTTGCGCCGCCTAGTCGATGCGGACGAGACCTCCGCTGCCTTCGTCATTGCGTGCTATTCTGACCCTGGCCTGCATGTCTGCCGTGAAGCGACGAAGCGCCCTGTATTCGGCATCGCCGAGTGCGGGGTGCTGACCGCCCTTTCTCGGGGCAACCGGTTCGGCGTGATCGCAATAAAGCAGCGATCGATCGCCCGTCACGTTCGCTATCTGCGCCAAATGGGGCTGATGGATCGTCTCGCGGGCGAACGGCCGCTGGAGATCAGCGTTGCTGAAACCGCTGCCGGTGAAGGCACGCTCGCAAAGATGATTGACGTCGGTCGCGCGCTGAAGGATCAGGATGGTGCCGATGTGATCGTGATGGGTTGCGCTGGCATGGCCCGCCACCGGCGATCATTGGAAGAAGCGCTTGGCGTGCCGGTTATCGATCCGACGCAAGCGGCTGTCGCCATGGCACTTGGAACAGTTGCGTTCGCGTAACAGGCGTCGGCGCTGCGCTCACGCTCACCTGCCGGCCAGCAACCGCTCCTCGGCATGCTTCAAACGTGAAAGCTCGCGCAGGCCGCGACGAAAATCTCCGGCCGGCACTGATTGCGTGATCACGATCCCAGGTGCTGGCCGTACTTCTATCAGAATGCCCGCACCGTCCCAAAGCCGCGTCGCCATTTGTGCGCTGACACCGATGTCCGCTTCCATCAGACAACCAAAGCGGCTGCAATCGTCAAACCGCTTATGGATCGTCGCAGCATCGGCGTGGGTCCGCACCACCTGGGCCGCGTGCGCCCTTCCAACCGGCGCCGCTGATCCGCCGAACCAGATCGGATCCGGCTTCTCGACGAAGACGCGCCAAAGAACGTGCTCCTGCCCGCCGATCTGATCGATCACGAAATGAGTGATTATGTTGATCGCGTCCAAGGCGCCGGCCGCAGGCGCAACGGTTGCTTTCGCTTCGTGAATGAGCGCGCAGCGTTCGCGGCGCCCGGAATGGCCACACCGGATCGTCCAACTCGCGAACGAGGCATGAAGGCGTGGCGGCAGTTCGCCATCGATCTCGGACTTGGCCCATGGCCATGACCACGCCGTATCTTCGACAGGCATCGTATCGGCAAATGCGCATGCCCGTTCAACGATCGACTGCCTGAAACGCGCACCGGCGTAGGTCTCACCAAGCCGCGCGGCTACCCGTCGCCACTTACCGCAATTCGATGCGATTTTCTCGCGTGCTTGAGATTGGACGATCGCTGCTATTTCGAACTGCGGCCCGACGCTCAGCCGCATCGAACGCTGGCCAATCGGCCCCGGGACTTCCGCCCAAGACAGTGGCGCTGCCGCGAACGCCAGCCCCACGGCAAGCGCAATCGCTCTCAGCCTGCGCGATATCAATTTAGAAAGCCCCCGCTCCATGTGCCAATATGTAGCACAAAGATCATTGAGCAGGCCATTGCAGCAATGCCACACACGGGCCCTAGAGCGATTGATACTGGTGCAGTAGTCTTTCGAGTTCGGCGGCGTTCAACTCGTGATCAACTGAGAAATCTCTGGCGATCCACCACCTCTCGAACGCCCGCAGCACTTCGCCAACCAGTGGTCCTGGAGCAGCACCGCGCGCAATGATATCGCGTCCCGAGAAAGGCAGAGCCGCAGGACGCCACCGCTGCGGGAGCTCCAAAAAGCCTTTCCATGCGCGATCGTTCGCGCTCGCAGATGCTTGGGCCCAAGCGAGCAGGACGGCTTCCCTGAAGGCAGTCTCGCCCAATCGATAGAGCATCGCCCGCTGCACCTTTTCGTCGAAAGCGTTATCGACATCGACCGGATTTGCGGCGCGAACCAAGGTCTCGCGCTCTGCGCTCGATAGGCGTAGGTGCCCCGTCAGACGCAGTGCATCTTCATGCACCGCAACAGCCAACCCGGCCAAACGCAGCATCGCGTTCGGCTTCACGTCGTTGGCGTGCTCGATTGCGACAAGGCGATCCAAAATTCCCATTCGTGGCGCGACCGGCAAAATCTCGGTTAAAAATCCATTCTCTGCCATCGCAGCAAGCGTCGGCACGGCACGCGGCGCTACCAGCAAGCGCGTGAATTCAGCGCAGATGCGTTCGGCTGACAGCCGTCGCAAGCCTTTGCGCTCTGAAACCGCAGCTTGCAGCCCTGCCGCATCTGGCGCTGCATCGGCATACTCCGCCGTGAACCTGAAGAACCGGAGGATGCGCAGGTAGTCTTCACGTATTCGCGCATGAGGATCACCGACGAAACGAACGCGTCCATTCAAAACATCATCGATCCCGCCAAGCGGATCAAAGATGGTACCGCCGGCGTCGCAATAAAGAGCGTTGAGCGTCAGGTCGCGCCGCGCTGCATCCGCCGCCCAATCATCGGTGAACGCAACAGTCGCGTGCCGGCCATCGGTATCGACATCACGCCGCAGCGTCGTCACTTCGAACGCTTTACCGTCAACGATCACCGTCACCGTACCGTGCTCGATGCCCGTTGCGACCGTTTTCAAGCCGTGGGTTTTTGCCGTCGCAATCACTTGTTCCGGCGTCGCAGTGGTTGCGATATCGATGTCACAGACTTGCCTTCCGAGCAGTGCATTGCGTACGGCGCCACCGACCACACGGGCCTCGAAATGACCTGCAGCGAGGCAGCCGAGCACTTTTTGTGACTCCGGTGCGAGTAGCCATTCAGCCGTCGCAAGAGAAGGCAAAACTCGCTCCGGTGGGGCTCGCTTATCCATTGGTGTTACTGGGCAACATGACCCGGCTCGATTCTGCCATCCTTGTAAACGGGGGGTTGATACGGCAAACCAGACTGCCAGCCAGACGTCGATCCGAAAACCAACAGCACCGAAAGCATCAAGACGACCCCGGCCAAGAACAACCAGATGAGTGGCGCGTCGTTCAAGATCGGCGCCTCGTTCCCTTCTCCGCGGCCGCGTATGTAGACATAAACGACATATATCAAGGTAGGCAAAAGGAAGAGCAGCACATTTTCTATTACGATTCGGATCATGGCGTATCAGAGCGCCTTCAAGTGCCGAGCAAGCATTCAGGTGAAAAGTCGCAAGTGCATGTTTTTCAGCATGCCTGCGGTCGCGCCCCAAATATAGCGCTCACCAAACGGCATTGCATAGAAATCACGCTGTCGCCCTCGCCATTCGCGGCTGTGCCTTTGGTGGTTGGTCAGGTCCATCAAAAAGCTGAGCGGCACCTCGAAAGTTTCGACGACCTCGTGCGGATTGAGTTGCAGGACGAACCCTGGTCGGACGAGTGCCACGACGGGGGCAATGCGATAACCTGTTCCGGTGCGATAGCTATCGATGAAACCCAGAGGTTCGACGAAGCGGCGATCGAGGCCGATCTCCTCTTCCGCCTCGCGCAACGCAGCATCGACGACCGAGGCGTCCGCTTCATCGACCCGGCCACCGGGAAAGGCGATCTGTCCGGCATGCGTCGACAGGCTTTCTGTGCGTTGCGTCAACAGCACCGTCAGTTCCGGCCGAGCGATAACGGGAATCAGCACGGCCGCCGCCCTTGCCTCATCCATCACCGCGAAATCGGCGACCATGTCCGGATTAAGATCGAAGTCGCTCGGGCTCCAAGACTTTTCGCTGCGCGGATCGAATATCGCCTCCGACGGCTCGGCCAGGAGACGCGAAAGGCTGAGCGCGCGGAATTCGTCGGCAGATAGGTTCGACGGGGCTGACATGCTGCGTTTCTCTACTCAGCCGCCGCTTGCGTGGAACGAGCACCCAGCCACGCATCGAGATCGGCCAGCGCGCGACGGCTCATCGCCCGCTTTTTCGCAAAACCGCGATCCTTGCCTTTTATCGGCTTACCGTCGGCATCGTGCGTCGGTGGATCGAGTGGCGGTAACAGCCCGTAGTTGATGTTCATCGGTTGGAAGGCGTTCTTCGCGTCATCGGTTTCGTTCCCGATATGCCCGCCGGTGATGTGTCCGATCAGCGCGCCAAGTGCCGTCGTGGCCGGAGGCGCGACATTCGCACGATCCTGACGGTCGGCGGCGGCAAACCGCCCGGCCAGCAAACCGATCGCCGCACTTTCGATGTAGCCCTCGACACCCGTGATTTGGCCGGCGAAGCGCAACCGCGGTTGACGTTTCAACCGCAGTTCCCCATCGAGCAGCTTCGGCGCATTGATGAAAGTGTTGCGGTGCAGACCGCCGAGGCGCGCGAACTCGGCGTTCTCGAGCCCCGGGATCATGCGGAACACACGCGTCTGCGCGGCGTACTTCATCTTGGTTTGGAAGCCGACCATGTTCCACAGCGTCGCTAACGCATTGTCCTGGCGCAGTTGGACCACCGCATAGGGGCGACGACCGCCGTCGTGCGGGTTAGCCAAACCAACCGGTTTCAAAGGTCCAAAGCGCAAAGTTTCCCTGCCGCGTTCGGCCATGACTTCGACGGGCAAACAGCCGTCAAAGTAGGGGGTGTTGGCCTCCCACTCCTTGAACACGGTCTTTTCGGCCAACAACATCGCGTCGATGAATGCTTCGTACTCCGCTTTCGACATCGGGCAGTTGAGATAATCCGCGCCTGTGCCGCCCGGACCGGCCTTGTCGTAGCGCGACTGTTTCCAGGCTTTCGATTGATTGATCGAGTCGTAATGGATCACCGGCGCGATGGCATCGAAGAAGGCGAGCGACGAGGCGCCCGTCTGCTCCATGATCGCGGCACTTAAAGCTGGCGAGGTCAGCGGACCTGTTGCGACGATGACGTTGTCCCACTCGCCTGGCGGCAGACCGGCGATCTCCTCACGGGCGATCGTGATCAGCGGATGCGCCTCGAGTTGCGCGGTCACTTCGGCCGAAAAACCAACGCGATCGACTGCGAGCGCACCACCTGCCGGCAGCTTATGCTTGTCGGCCGCCATCATGATCAGCGAACCGCAGCGCCGCATCTCCTCGTGCAGCAGGCCAACGGCATTATTTTCCCAATCATCGGAGCGAAAAGAGTTTGAGCAAACGAGCTCGGCCAGGCCCTCGGTGTGATGAGCGTCCGTTTTGCGGACCGGGCGCATCTCGTGCAAAACGACCGCCACCCCGTCCGAGGCCGCCTGCCACGCCGCTTCCGAGCCTGCGAGCCCACCACCGATAATATGAATAGGATTGCTGTTCGCCATGGCGAAGGTGTAGGACAATCAAACGTTTCAAACAATGTCTGTGTCGGCCCGTGACAAGCGCAAAGCGCAGCATCAGGCAATGAAAAAGTCACGCCGCATCGGCATTGTTGGTGCGGTATGAAGATTCGAATGGCGCTGGACCGCGACGATGCCCTATTTGGCAACGTGCTTAGGCCAAATCAGGAAACGGTATGCGGCTTCGTTCGGCACTACTCGTTGCGGCAGCGCTGACGGCCGGTGCGTGCACGCATGAAGGCTTCGGCACCTCGCAAAAGCATTTCGCCACTTTTTCGGTTCCCGAACCGAAGGGCACGACCGTGCACGTTTGCCATGCCTATGGCTGCCAGATGCGCACCAAGTTCACGTTCAACGAGGCCGATATGGCCGAGCTGACGGCGATCATGAAGAAGTGGCGCACCAAGACTGAGTCCGCCGAGGATGAACGTCGCGGCGTTGCATACGCGATCGGCTGGATGGAAACGCGCGTCGGTAACGCGATCGGCACGAAGGACGATCGCCCTGGTATGGACTTCGCGGCATCGGGCGATGCGACCCAGCAGGATTGCGTCGACGAAGCGACCAACACGACGAGCTATATGACGGTGTTGCAAAACAAGGGTTTGCTCAAGCACCACGTTGTTGCGACGCCATTTGCGAAAGAGAACTACCTGCGTGGCATCGCCGGCTGGACCCACTGGACCGCCGTGCTGGTCGAGAACACCAGCAAACAAAGGTGGGCCGTGGACAGTTGGATTTACGCCAACGGCGAGAACCCGGCGATCGTCAAAGCCGAAGAATGGTACATTTCAAGCCTCGACAATCTACCGAAGCCGTCGAAGTAGTGGCAAGAGGTTTAGCAATCCTGAGTGCGGGGCCGCTCCAACCCAGAGTCGGCGGCAGCGGATCACGATGGAAAACCGCTAATTCGCGAAGAGCATCCTGTGTCCAGCGGCTCTCCCCCTGGAAGATGAGGCTAAGCGATAGCGACGATTTCGGCGTCTGTCGCGGCAACTTTGACGGAATCGCCAACTTCCTGCCCAACGAGCGCTTGCGCCAGCGGGGAGGTATACGAGAGCGTGCCGCGCGAGGGATCACCCTCATCCGTCCCGACGATGCGATAGGTCCTGGTAGATCCATCCGCGCGCTTGAGGGTGACACGCGACCCGAATTGCACCGCCGACGTTGTATCGGACTCTGTCAGCGTTGCAGTTGCCAGCCGCGAGTTCCAGTACCGCAGATCCCTCGAGGCGGAAGCCGACGTTAGCGTATCACCGGCCCGCATTGCCGCTTCGTGCTTGGCTGTGAGTTGCGGGATTATGGCTTCGATCTGCGCAAGGCCGTCCGCGGTGACCAGGTTCGGATAGGGCGGAATGGCCCGGTCGGGCAGCAGGCCGCCTTGTTCGTCGCCGTCACTCTCTTTTGTGAATGCCTTGCTCATCGCTTTACCGTGCCAGGCCTTGATCTCCGTCAATATCAGAACGCCTGCTTAATTCGGTGGTTCCGCCGCGACCAACGGTCGACCTGACCTTCAACTCCACCCAGGCCGCGAGACGGAGGCGACTTCGCATCCTTCACAAGTGGCCGCTTTACACCACGTTCGCGGCCCGTAAGGCAGCAAGCTCCACGCCATTCAGACCTAGCAAGTCGCGCAGTATTTCTTCCGTATCCTCGCCCAGCAGGGGAGGCGCCTTAGGTGCCGTCGTGTCGTGGCTCATCATCCGAACCGGGTTCGCGACAACCGGCAGCGGGCCGGCTTCGGCATGATCGAGCGTTCTCCGCGTGTTTCGAGCTCTCACCTGCGGATCCTCGAACACCTGGTCGATCGTGTTGATTGGCCCGCATGGCACAGCGAGCGGCTCGAAGAGCGCGATCCACTCCTCGGCCGTGCGCGTCGACAATGCCGCGGCAATCTTGGGAATGAGCACGGCGCGGTTGACGATCCGCCGCGCGTTGGTCGCAAAGTCCGGATCGGAGGCCAGCTCGGCCAGACCCACTGCCTTGCAGAATCGAGAGAATTGGCCGTCATTGCCGGCCGCCAGAATGATATGGCCCTTGGCGGTTGCAAATGCCTGGTACGGCACCACTGTGGGATGCGCGTTACCCATGCGGCCAGGAACCGTGCCCGCAACCAGATGGGTCGATGCTTGATTGATCAGGCTCGAGACTGTCGCATCGAGCAACGCCACGTCGATGTGTTCGCCTTCGCCAGTGCGCTCGCGATGCACCAAGGATGTGAGTATACCAGCCAGCGCGTTCATACCGGCGATCTGGTCCGAGATCGCGACGCCAACTTTCACCGGGCCGCCACCTGGCACGCTATCGGGTTCGCCGGTGACGCTCATCAGGCCGCCCATGCCTTGCACCAGGAAGTCATAGCCGGCGCGCGACGCGTACGGTCCGGTCTGGCCAAAGCCGGTGATGGAGCAGTACACGATGCCCGGATTAATCGCCTTGATCGACGCGTAGTCGAGGCCGTATTTGGCCAAGCCGCCGACTTTGAAATTTTCAATCATCACGTCCGATTTGGCAGCGAGTTTGCGGATGAGCTCCTGACCTTGCGGAGTTGCCATGTCGACGGTGACTGACTTCTTTCCGCGATTGGCGCACAAAAAGTACGCCGACATTCCCGGATCCCCCTCCGACGGCTCGCGCACGAACGGTGGACCCCAGCCGCGGGTATCGTCGCCCGCGCCGGGTTTCTCGATCTTGATCACCTCCGCGCCCATGTCGGCAAGGAACTGTGCCGCCCAAGGGCCTGCGAGGACGCGAGACAAATCGAGCACGCGTAAATGAGCTAAGGGGGCTGCCATTGCCGTCGGTTTCCTCATCGTTGCTTTGTGCAATAACGGGTAGCACGATCACGTTTTGGGGCAAGCAGGGACCGCGACGAGCCGACATGAACCACCAATTCCGGCCAATGAAGCAGAACGTTGATTTTCTAGGCGCCGGCGATCCGGGTGCAATTGCAGCCTTGTTCGAGGACGGCTTGGACGGGGCCCAAACATCACAACCGCGATCCTCGCCCGGTGGCTATGGCGAAGCGGCGCTGATCGAGGCCTATCGCCAGCGCGGATATCTGGCGGCGGTACTTGACCCGCTCGGCCTCGCCAAACCCTCGCCGATCGCGGAACTGGATCCGCTGCAATATGGTGTCGATCGCGCGTCGAGCCTCGTCGCCCGCTTGCAGCATGCATACTGCGGCTCCATCGGCTGGGACTTCGTGCACATCCGCGATGGTGCCCGGCGCAGGTGGTTTGCGGCCGAGGCGGAGAGCCGCGCGACTGCGGACATGAGCATCGACGAACAACATCGCTGCCTGGCACTTCTAAGCAGGACAGCGGCCTTCGAAACTGCTCTTGCACGGCGCCTGCCAGGTGCCAAGTTGTTCGGTATCGGTGGGGCCGAGACGTTCAACGTCATTCTAGAGACGATCCTTGCCGAAAGCGTGCGACTTGGCGTCGAAGAGGTTGTTGTCGGTGGCATGCATCGGGGCCGTTTCAATATGCTGGCCAACGTGTTCGGCAAGCCGTTGGTAGCGCTCGTCGCCGAGATTATCGGCAAGCCGGCCGTGCCGGACGGGTTCGGCGTTTCGTCTGACGTATCCTATCACTTGGGCTATGCGGGCGAACGTGAGATTGCGGGCCAGCGCGTGCGCATCGCCGTGTCACCGCACCCCTCTCATCTGCAGCTGATACCGATCATCACGCAGGGGCGCGCACGTGCGCGGCAGTCGATGCGCGCCGAGGCGGGCCGTCGTGCGGTATTACCGCTGCTGCTGCATACGGACGCGAGTTTTGCCGGCCAAGGACTGGTCGCAGAAATGTTTCAGCTCTCGAAGTTGGCGCCGTACGATCTGGGCGGGACGATCCACGTCGTGATCAACAATCAGGTGGGCTTTACAACGGACCCGGACGAAGCGCGTTCGGCATACGGCTGCACCGACATCGCGCGGTTGGTCGAGGGGCCAATACTGCACGTCAACGGCGATGATCCGGACGCCGTGTATCGTGCCAGCCTTGTCGCTGCCAATTATCGCGCGACATTTGCCAGCGACATCGTGATCGATCTCGTCTGCTACCGGCGCCCCGGCCATAACGAGATCGACGAACCGCGCTTCACCCAACCGCAGATGTATCGCGCGATCGATGCGCTGGCGCCGGTCCACGAGTTATACGCTGCCAGGGTAGAAGGCGGGGCAGCCATAGCCGCCGCGGCATCGGCCACAGTGGAAGCCGAACTCAAGGCCGCATTTGTGGGGGCGAAATCGTACGCGGCCAAGCGCGCGGATTGGTTTGCTGGCGTGTGGAGCGGCCTCAAGCCCGGTACCGTTGCGGATATGCTGAGGCCGGTTGTCACGGGTTTGCCGGCGACGGAGCTGCAGCGCTTAGGCAGGTTGATCACCGATGTCCCAGAAGGCTTCACACCCGATCCGAAGGTCGCGAAGTTTCTTGCCGAGCGTCGCCAGTCGATCGAAACGGGCGAAGGCATTACGTGGGCGGCGGCTGAAACGCTGGCTCTTGCTTCGCTGACTGCTGCTGGCGTGCCAGTGCGCTTTGGTGGACAAGACAGCTTGCGCGGCGCTTTCACCCAGCGCCATTGGCAACTGCATGACGCGATCAATGGCACACGACACCTCGTTCTGAGTGCTGCTGCAAAGAATGCAAAATCGCTCGAAGTCCACAACACGCCGCTCATTGAGCACGCCGTTCTCTGCTACGAGTACGGCATAAGCCTCGATGACCCGAAGCGGCTCGTCGTGTGGGAAGCACAGTTCGGCGAGTTTTTGAATATCGCACAACCGGTGTTCGACCAGTGCATAGCGTGCGGCGAAGATCGTTGGTTGCGAGCGTCGGGAATCGTCATTCTGCTGCCGCATGGCCTCGATGGCGGCGGACCCGATCATTCGACTGGGCGGCCAGAGCGGCTGCTCGCGGCGGGCGCGGGCGCCAACATACAAGTGGTCAACGCATCGACGCCAGCGAACTATTTCCACCTGCTCCGGCGTCAAATATTGCGCGATATCCGTAAGCCGTTGATCGTGCTGACGCCCAAGGCGTTGCTGCGAAATAAGTCGTGTGTGTCAGCACTTGCTGATTTTGCGGACGACACGCACTTCCGTGAGCTGATCATCGATGGTCCCGCCGAAGGTGTGCAGCGCGTCATCTTGTGTACGGGAAAGGTGGCCTATCTGTTGGCCGAGGAGCGCGCGCGGTGCAAACTCGAGCAAGAGATTACGATCATCCGCGTCGAGCAGTTGCATCCTCTGCCAGAGCAAGCGATCGGCGATGCGTTGGCTCGGCATCCAGCAGCGAACCTGGTGTGGTGCGAGGAAGAGCCCGCCAACATGGGCTACTTCACTCATCTCGATCGGACCCTGGAACGTCTGGCCAAGCGCGCGATTGTCCGCGCCGGGCGGCCAGCAACCGCTTCGCCGGCATCGGGCGTGAAGTACTGGCTGGAGGCCGAGGAGAAGGCCTACCTTGCAGCAGCATTGCGGTGAAAACTACTCGCCCTTGATGTTGAGGTCGGTGATCAGCTTGCCCCAGCGGCCGCGCTCGCTGGCGATGAAGGCGGCGAACTCGGTCCGGCTCGATCCGATCGTCTCGGCCTGCAGACCCGCCAGCCGCTCTTTGACCATCGGCTCGGTGCACGCCTCACGCACGGTCGCCTCGATCAAATCCTGGATCGGTTGCGGTGTGCCAGCTTTGACGCCGACACCAAACCATGAACCGGCCGCATAGCCCGGCACCGTATCCGCGATCGGGATAAATTCCGGCGCCGTCGGCGAACGTTTCAGCGTCGTAATGCCAAGCGGTTTCACCTTACCGGCGCGCGCGTGAGCGATGATCGACGGCAGGTTGTCAAACATCAGATCGACCTGGCCGCCGAGCAAGTCGTTCACCGCTGGCGCGCTTCCTTTGTAAGGTATGTGCGTCATCTGGATGCCGGTCATGTTCTTGAACAGCTCGCCCGACAGATGGATCGTGGTGCCAACTCCCGACGAGGCATAGTTGAGCTTGCCTGGATTGGCCTTGGCGTAGGCGATCAGCTCGGCGACTGAGTTCACCGGCAGGTCTTGGCGCACGCACAATAGGTTGGGAAAGCTCGTCACTTGGCTGAGCGCAATGATGTCGGTCTCGGCGTTGTAGGGCAACTTGTCGAACAAGAATGGATTGGTCGTGATGTTCGGCGGGATGATCAGAATTTGCGTGCCATCCGCCGGGCCCTTGGCCACACGATCGATGCCGATGTTAGCACCGCCGCCGGGTACGTTCTCGACAAGGACCGTGCCTTTCCATTTGTTGGCCAACCGGTCGGCCATTAGCCGTCCGACAATATCGGCGGCGCCCGCTGGCGGGAACGGTACGATGATCCTTATCGTTCGACCGGCCGGATAGGCATCTTGCGCGTGCGCGTTCGTTGCGGCCATACGGAGCCCAACGCTTGCCGCGCTGAAGTTGATTGCGCCCTGGGTGAATGTGCGGCGGGTGACATAGGTCATGGCGTATCCGGTCTAGCGGGTTGAAAAGCAGTCAGTTGATGATAGCGGATATGAGTAAACTGACAACAACAAGCGTGCTGCTGTTGTCTCGACCTATTCATCATCACCGCTGCGTTGAAAGCGATCGAGTGTTCGACGGTCGCGCTTGGTCGGCCGGCCTGAACCCGCCTCGCGGGCACCTTGGCCGGCGGCGACTTGTTCTTCTGCGGTGGGTGGCACCGGCACTGGGGTCAGGTCTTCGAACAAGGTTGCGGCCTCTGCGGGTGGACCGCGACGAACGCCTGTCGCAGCAACCTTGAGAACGCGAACGCGTTCGTGCGCTGTCACCGTCAGCACGTCGCCGATCTTCACGACGAGGCTTGGCTTTTCGATGTGTTCGCGATTGAGCCGAACTTTACCCGCGAGTACGAGATCTGCCGCTTGGGTTCGGGATTTAACCACCCGCGCAAACCACAACCACTGATCGACCCGGCGACCGGCACCGCCAGCTGCAGCACCCCCGTCGCCCCGATCGCTCATAACGTGCTCATGATTTACCGGAGGTCTCCGAGGCGCCTTTGCTCATGGCTTCGCGCAACGCCATCAACTTCGCAAACGGCGAATCCGGGTCGATCGTTCCCGGCTTCTTCGAAGGCGCTGACGACACGACATTCATCGGCACGCGACGCTCCTCTCGGCCACGCTGATCGCCACCGCGTGAACGGTCGCTACGATCGCGATCACCGCGTGCGCGATCACCGTTGGCCGGTCGTTGATCTTTGTTGGGACCCGGCGCGCGACTATCGCGGTTGTCCGTTTTCGGTTCCCGCGCTCGATAGCCGCGATTGGCATCGTCGGGCCTGGGGCTGGGTTTCACGTCACCGCGGCGATCGTCGCGCCTGTGAGGTTTGCGGTCGGGCCGCACGGTCGCGGCAGCGATGTCGCCCGGCGTTGGAACGGCAGTTGCAGCACCCTCACTACCGATAGCCGGCGTTACGCTACCGTCTGGGGCCGACGGAGCGGCATCGCGAGCCCGATACCCTTCCGAAGGCCGCCGGCGGTTGCGCTTTGGCCGATCGGCTCGCGCGTCCGCATCCTCTCGTGGTGTATCGTCGCGCTTCGCACGTTCCGGGCGATGATGCGCGTCGCGGCCACGACGGCGGGGCCGCCAAACGTCTTCGAGAACAGGTTCGGCGACTGGCTCGATCGAAGCCGAGGCATCCGGCTTATCGGCCGTGGCCTCAGCAGTTGTTGGGTCTACTACGTCTGCCGCAACGGCGGTCTCAACCGCTGCCACTATCTCCGCCTCGACAGGGGGAGGCTGTTCCGTTGCGACAACTGCAACGCCCGGCGCAGGCTCATCAACCGCTGCCAAAGCCACCGATACCGGCTCGCCGGGTACGGCCTCATCCGAGACCACGGCAGGCGTCGCGGCAGCGACGGCCAGTTCCCCGGTTGCCGCAACGGCAGGCTCTGGCGAAACAACAGGGGCAGACCCCTGCACCTTGGCTCTCTTCGGCCGCTTTTCGTTCCAAAAGCCGAGCGTCTTCAGCACCTCGCCAAGTTCTTCGGGCGAGCAGCCAAGTATCGACATCATCTCGGGCGTAACGGTGAAGGCACCATCGCCGGTCGAACCTTTCGGTGGCGTCGCCGATGGGTTGTCGGGCGGCGCGCGCCAAGCGATGAGCGGCCGGATCAGATCGGCCAGGCGTTCGAGGATATCCATACGAACCGCGCGCGGCCCGCATGCATGATAACCGCAAGCGCGATAGAACGGCTCGGGCAGTGCCCTATCGACCAGCAGCGATGTCAAACCAGGACGCGGGGGCTCCGGCAACTGATCAAGCGTCAACCCATGCGCGGCAGCACTTCTAAGCAGCCACAGCACCAGCCGCAGCTCGGCAGCCGCCGGCTTCAAGAGCAGCGGAAAGTACACGTTGAACGCACCAAACCGCACGCCATACTTGCGCAGCTGTGCGCGCCCCGGCTGATCGAGGGACTTCATTTCCTCCGCAACGCTTTCGCGCTTCAATACGCCAAAGTTTTCGGTCAGTCGAAAGGCTATGCCGCGCGCCAATCCGACGACATCGTCGGCCTTCGAAATGTCGACCAACGGCTTAAGCTTGGTGGCGATACTTTCCGCCATCCATGCGTTCAGCCGTTCCTGTACCTTTTCCTTGTCAGGTCCCTGCAGATGTTCGTCGGCGAGCAGCACGACCTGTGGCTTCAGTGGATCTTCGCCCGCTTCGAGGCGTGCGACCTCTTCGTCGCGCCATAGTATCTTGCATGTTCGCGCGAGCTTGAATGCGTCGGGCTTGGCGGATGCGACCCGCCGCGCGCGCATGGCCAATTCCTTTGACAGCACCTGCGCGGCTGCATTGCGCGACGCTTTGCCGTGGATGCCCTCGCCCTGCGCTTCGGGAGTGAAGACAAATCCGCGCAAACGTCCGATCGGGTGGTTCTCGACGCGGATCGCACCATCTTCGGCGATCTCGGCCTTGAGCTCCTCGTTCAGGCGCATGCCCTTCATCAAGGCGCTGGTCTTGGCGTCGATGAAGCGCTGCGTAAGGCTTTCGTGCATCGCGTCGGATAGGGCGTCCTCGATAGCGCGCGTCCGCTCTTGCCAATGCACCGCGTCATTGAACCACTCGGCGCGATTGGACACGAACGTCCAAGTGCGAATGTGCGCGAGGCGGTTCGAAAGCGTATCGATATCGCCATCGACCCGATCCGAGAACGCAACTTGCTTCGCGAACCAATCATCGTCGATCTTCCGCGGACCCGTCATGATCGACTTGTAAAGCGTAGCCACCAGCTCGGCGTGGTTCTGGCTCGAGATCTTGCGATAGTCGGGCACTTGGCAAACATCCCACAGCAGCGAGATCGCCTGCGGGCCTCTTGCAAGCTCCGCAACCTCGCGATCGGCGCTCACCATCTCGAGTGCCAACAGATCGTCGGCCGTGCGTGCACGCATCAATCGCGCCTCGCCCGGAGCCTGGCGCAAGCTCGCGTGCAAGTTGTCGAGGGATGAAAAATCAAGTGTCCGGCCGCGCCATTGCAACACTTTGGCAGATTCAAACTCGTGATTTTCCAACCGTTCGACGAGCTCATTGTCGAGCGGTTCGACATCTCCGGTAACGCCGAAGGTACCGTCGTTCATATGGCGGCCGGCACGGCCAGCGACTTGGGCCAGCTCGGCTGGCGTCAACAGGCGATGGTTCTGGCCATCGAATTTGCGAATGCCGGCCAATGCCACATGTTCGACATTGAGGTTGAGGCCCATACCGATCGCGTCGGTAGCGACGATGTAGTCGACATCACCTGACTGGTAGAGCGCTACCTGGGCGTTGCGCGTGCGCGGCGACAAAGCGCCCATTACGACCGCGGCACCGCCTTGTTGCCGCCGGATCAACTCAGCGATCGCGTAGACTTCACTTGCCGAGAACGCGACGATGGCCGTCCGGCCGGGCAACCGGGTGATTTTCTTCTGCCCGGCGTATGTGAGTTTTGACAGTCGCGGTCGCGATATGAAATTGGCGCCCGGGATCAGATCGGCGATTGCTTCGCGCATCGTACCAGCGCCGAGTAACAGCGTCTCCTGGCGCCCGCGTGAGTGCAGCAGACGGTCGGTGAAGACATGCCCACGCTCCGGATCGCAAGCAAGCTGCACTTCGTCGATCGCGACGAAATCGACGTCGATTTCGCGCGGCATCGCTTCGACAGTGCAGACCCAATAGCGCGCGCCTTCTGGCTTGATCTTTTCCTCGCCGGTGACGAGCGCCACTTTATCGACGCCGACGCGGGCAACGATCTTGTCGTAGACTTCGCGGGCGAGCAGTCGTAGCGGCAGGCCGATCAGGCCCGAGTTGTGGCCGAGCATCCGCTCGATCGCGAGGTGCGTCTTGCCGGTGTTTGTCGGACCCAGCACTGCCGTTACATTGCGGCTGCGCGTTTCATAATTGATCGGCATCTAACTAGTTTCCCGAGGCCTCGTAAGGCTATCTATCTCGCTGGCATTGCAGAGGCGGGCTGTGAGATCAAGCAGCAATAGCAAAGCGCGTCTATCCGTTCCGCGAAGCGACGTCGATACTTAATGGACCAAGGCAATCTGCTTTTGGCCAGGAGCGACGATGTCCATGCGCTGTAGAAGCATTGTGCCGGTACCCCATTTGGTCACGACCGTTACCCGATAGGGCACGAGCAGATTGGCGCTCGGCACGGGCCGCAAGGCAACTTCAATGTCGGTTTTATCGGCAGCATTCTTCGATTCTTCGTTGTTCTTATGACCGGAAATCGGGAGATACCGCACCTTGCACAAATAGCCAATGCCGGGTTGGCCACTCGGACGTGTTTCAGCGACCTTCTGCTGACCAGCCGAGGTCATCAGCAGATCGAAGCGCTGCTTGCCGTCAAAAATGGGGATCCGGCGGGCGCACGGCGAAGCCCCATTCACACGCGTAAACATCATCACTGCGGTAATCGGATCGAGCGCGTCTTTCATGTGTTCGGGCAGGATCGGTACATACTTGGGCCCACCTGGGATGTTGGGCGGCGTGATGGTGACCTGGCTGACGGCGTTGTCCTTAAAACCGACATTGATGGAATTGTTCTTGGTGGATCCGATGATCGGCTTACCTTTGCTGCTGAAAGAATACGTAATCGGCTTCGGCGTACCGGCCACGAGTTTTCCCGAGCCAATGACATTGCTCGACCACGTGTAGATCAAAGGGACTTTCACTTCGGCGGTACCAGTCGACGTGTAGGTGCTTCCGTCCACTTGGCTTTGAAACTGAATTTTTCCAACCTCGCCAAAGCCTGTAAAACTAAGTTTGTACGAAGCGGTTACCTGGGTCGGCCACGACGCAACCGACGACTCGGCGTGGGCAGGCGTAAAGGCAAGCACGGTCGCGACACCCAGGAGGGTTGCTCGCGCTCGCGAGCCGAACGTGATGATCATGCGAAGAGGGCCCCCAACCATTAGATACTCAAAACGCGCCCCCACCGGGTCCTTGAGCGGCGATAGGTAGAGTTTTCGTCGATTCTATGTCAGCGAAGATGGACGCCTATAGCTCATAGTTGGTGCGTAGGACACGCTTTGGTAGCGGACATACGCGCTTTCTCTATCTTGACGCCATTAGATCGTGAGCAGTGCCACGCTAGAAACCGCTTGGAAACACTTGACGCGGCGGTGCGTCACCCGTACACACCGCGCTGGAATTGCTGGGGCCTTGCGCCGCCAGCCGGTTATCCCGTGAAATCTTCCCGAGCGATAACGCGACGAAATCATCCCGCACATGCCTCTGCGCGTGCGAAAATTGGAGTTGGTTGTCATGACGAGGCGTTGTGAGTTGTCCGGCAAGTTGCCAATGTCCGGCAACAATGTCAGCCACGCTGAGAATAAGACGCGGCGCAAGTTTCGTCCGAACCTGTGCAACGTCTCCTTGATCAGCGACGCTCTGGGCGGCCGCAGCTTCCGTTTGCGCGTCAGTGCGCACGCCTTGAAAACGGTGGAGCATCGCGGCGGGTTAGACGCCTTCCTGATGAAGGCTGGCGACGAGGATCTTTCGGTGCGTTGCCTGAAGCTAAAACGCGAGATCGCCAAGGCCAAGTTGGAAGCCGCTGCCGCACCTAAGGCAGCTTGATCTGCCTTGATTTCGAGTTACTGAGATGAAGCCTCGCCATCAAATCTGACGCGAGGCTTTTTGATGTCGTGGCTTCAGCTTTCGACTATGGGCGAACAGCGGCCTGCGGGCTAGGATAGGCCGGCACGTCTGTTAAAACGAATTGAAGCAGCACTGTTCGCTGAATGAACGTGTTGAAGTTGTCGTCGGAAAGTAAGGTAAGCACCGTTTCACCCTTCGGCGACCGGTGCACGCTCAACCCTTCCAAGTTGTCGATGTCATAGTCCATATCGGCATCGAGCAGAACTTCGCCCTCCATCGTTACGCCATTGCGGACCTCGGCGGATGAAAAACGCCTCAAACGTATCTTCACGCCTTCATACCAAGTGCTCCAGCGGAAGCGGCGTTCGAGCACGAGCAGACTACCATCGCGCAGGCCCTTGCAATCAGTCAGATCATACTCGCCGATGTTGCGAATGCTAAGCATGGTCCAGCTTGCCGCCGCTGCTGGCTGCCCGGCTGGCAGCATCCACCCGGTATGCAGGTTACCTGATTTGTCAGGAAAACGCTCCGATAGGGTGATGAGTGCGCCTTTGTTCGGGCCACCGCGTAGCATGCAAATGGACTCCAGCGACTTGTTTCTTTGCTGCCGCCGCACCTCAAACGGCAATGGCAGATAGGCCAACGGTGCACCAAGCCCCTTCTCATTTACTGCAAACCTGCCAATCCGATGATTTTGCTCAAACGATATGAGCACCACGCCCTTCGACAACGTGCCCTCGATCAAAGTCACACTTTCCGCATCGCGATCACGGTCCTTCAGGAGTGGCGCACCCCCACTTCCAGTAATCGGACCGATGCGAGCGTCGCGGATCCCCGATGGGGCCGTACCATCGTAGATGACTTGCCCCGTCATCCACACCCCGGCGTCGGAAACGGCGAGAAACCGTTGCCCGTCAGCGTCGATTTCGAGGCCGGACCAGCCGCCGAACTTTGACGATGGCGAGCTCAGTACCAGGCCGCCGCGAAACGTGAGCTTACCGAAGCTCTGCCGGCTAGAATCCGATTTCGCAAACTGTTTGATTGGCCGGGCGTCGACCTGAATGGCTTCGACCGCCTCACCCGATGGATCAGGTTTGACGTCGGCGCACGCATCTCGGCCGCTGCAAAAGATAGCCATGACCGATATGATCGTGCGGCAGACCATGTGGCGGCGACTGTCAGACTTTGTAAGCGAATTCATGCACGTCGACTCGTTCAAGGGCGTGATTCGTCGCGTCCGAAGGTCGGGTGGGCTTGCCAGCCAAACCCGGCAATATAGCGACGCCGCTTAACGTACACGAACGGGGCCATCTCCTGGCCACACATATTTCGAGGACACCGGTTGAGGCGAGGCAACTCGCTGACGTAAGCGCACCGTGGGTTTAATCTCCAAATCCGCTCTAGGAAGCTCGAGCGCAACGAGCGCCTTTGGCGTTTTCGATTTGGCGACTGCAATCGGATCGGTGGCTTTTACGGCCGCTTCGCCAGCGGCAGACTGCGGGCCATCGTCGAGGGCATCCCAGGCAACGACGGCTGCTTGCGAACCCGATGGAGGCGGCACGGGATATTCAGCCGGTCGCGCCGGTGAAATTGACCCGTGCGGGCCGGTCTCTTCTTTCGCCGCGTAGTTGCGGTGGCGATCGGTTTCCGCCTCGGACCAAGCTTCGGGTTTGCACTTGCAGCCATGAATCAAAACTTTGCGGTACTTGAAGGCTGCCGGGAGGCGGCTATAGACGCGCCCGGTCAGATCGACGGCGTCTTCGATGTGCCCGCCGTTGCCCGGAAAGTAAAATAGCTTGGCTTCCGACGTGCAGCTCGATGAGCAGATGTTCGCGTCGCGATAGAATCGGCCGCGCGTAACTGCAAAGCTGACGGGCCAGTAGAAGCCGTCGCACATCCGAACGCAGACGGTTCGATACGACCGGCCGCGATCACCAGAGGGCGGCATTGAACGATCGTCCTCATTGTCACCACGTGTATGCTGAAGCGTTGGCCGGACACTATAGGGAGTAGCGGCGTTGATGCCAGTTGCGCTGCTTGGCAAAAGCAGGCGGCCCGGCGCCCTTTGTACCGCGTGAGCATTCGCAGATTTAGGTCCGCCAAACATCGTCTCGAAGAATGACTGCGCATGAGCAGTTTCGATCATCTCCATGGAAAACGAAAGAACGGCGACCAAACGAGCGATGGCGTGCAAGACATTTCTCGAACACATGATCGACCAACCCAACGCAACGATGGCGCGATGGCGCCCCACCGCTACGAGTTATGGCTGATGAGCCCTAACAATCTCTTGCCGTCTAAGATCGATCACGTGGCGTGAAGATCGCGACCCGCCAATCGCGCGCGGCGGGCTGCAACGACCCGCGAGGTACGAAATGACCAGTTCCCAACCGCATCATCTGCCCTTCCGGAACGCGCACTTTGTTGGATGTTGGCGACGCTGCCGGTTTCGCTGCCACCACTCGCTGGCTGGCAGGCGAATTGACCTTTTGCATGGCCCTTGGCTTCGAACTCTCAGTCTGCCCCTGGACCTCGCCCACCACACCCGCATTTGAGTTGGCAACGATCATTTCACCCGCGGTTGTTTCGCTGGGCAATTGCCTAACTCCAGCGCTGACGAAAGCCGGGCCAGGGACAATACGCCCCCGGTTGGCGGGAGGTTTCGCTTCTGCAGGTGTAAGGGGGTTTAGCACGGCTACATCTGCAACTGGCGATGTAACAAAAACGGCAGCCGTCACGTTAACCTCTGAGACAGCCTTGGCAGCCTTCTTACCCTTCGCGGGCTTGACGTCTTTTTCGACGCCCAGATCAATTTCCGCTTTTCGTATGAGCTTTTTCTTCTCGGCCTCTTCCGCGTACTTGCGGTGGCGATCCACCGCCTCCTGCTCCCAGGGGTGGGCATTGCATTTGCAGCTCTGGTCGAGCTTTGTGCGAAACTGGAAAGCGGTCGATAGCTTAGTGTACGGCTGCCCCTTCAAACTTACCATCTGCTCGGATTCTTGCCCCGGATTCTCGTACACGTAGAGCTTGGCCGGCGACGAGCAGCTGTTCTCGCAAACTGCCTGATCGCGTTCAAAATTCTCACCTGACGTGGCAAAGCTGATCGGCCAGAAATAACCGTCGCATAGCCTGACGCAGACCGTGCGATGAGCGCCCTGGCTATCGGCACGACTCGAACGATTGTCGTTCAGTGAGTCGTCCGACCGCGGCGAGACCATGTCGGCGCCGCCTGCACCAAACAACCCGCTGCCGCCCGGCAGTCCTTTTGAGCGCGAGCGATCCCTACCTTGATATTCGGACCTCAAGTTCTGCAGCCACGCATCACCCTCCAATACCGCAGTCCGCACGATGGGAGCGCTCGCATTGACAACGTCGGCGGCAGCAGCATCACCCAGCTGCATCAACCCGCTTACCGGTCCCTCGGCGCTCCGCACCAACGCACCGGTGAGCGACGCCAAGGCAACGCACATGCTTGAAATCATCAGCCCGTACATGGTGAGGCCGGTGACGGCGCTGCGCGGACGCCTTGTTCTGACTAGCGGAATAAAGTTTACGCGCATACGATTTACTACTCAGCTACCCTTGAGTTTAGTTGATTAACGAGACCTTAAGAGTACGCAACGCCAGTGCCAACTCTGCATACGCCACATCACTTTCTTATGGCTACTTCGGCGCTAGCCGGATGGCACCATCCAAGCGTATCGACACACCGTTCAGCATGACATTTTCCGCGATATGTACTGCGAGTTGTCCGTATTCAGATGGATGGCCCAATCGCGACGGGAAGGGCACCGTCGCTGCCAGCGAATTACGCGCCTCTTCGGGTAGGCCGTCGAACATCGGGGTATGAAATAATCCTGGTAAAATCGCACACACACGGATGCCGTCTCGGGCAAGATCTCGAGCGACTGGAAGCATCATGGATTGAACTCCCCCTTTAGACGCGGCATATGCGACTTGTCCCATCTGCCCATCCTCGGCGGCAACTGAGGCCGTCGAAATCATAACGCCGCGCTCCCCATCAGGTTCCAGTGGTGTAAGTGTGATCATGCCCGCGGCGCACTTTGCGATCATCGTGAACGTGCCAATGAGATTGACGTGGATGACCCGCGCGAACGATGCCACGTCGTGGGGTTCAATCGCGCCGGTCTCCTTGACGCGCCGCGCGATCCGCTTACCGATGGCGATGCCGGCGCAATTAACGAGGATCCGCTCCTGGCCGTGCGCAGCTCGAACGGCGGAGAGCGCCGCATCGACGCTCGCTTCGCTCGTCACATCGCACTTCGCGAATGTGCCACCCAATTCCGCGGCCAACGCCGGACCGGCTGACTCGTTGAGATCGAAGATGGCAACCCTGACGCCCTTCGCCGCCAGGGCGCGGGCGGTCGCAGCGCCTAGCCCGGATGCACCACCAGTGACGACGGCTGCGACTTCCTTGCCGAGTTGCATGGTATAAGCTCCTGTTGTGATAAGAAGGGCCACGTAGGCTTCTGCCGGTCTCTTAGGCCCTACCGCACCCGCGCGTAAAGCCTTCGGTCATGCATCATAATGGCTTGCAACGGGTTCCAGAGCGCGCTTTGCTGAACCCGACTAGAGTTCGCACTCGGGATGTTCACGCCATGGCGCACAACGGTTTCGTCGATCTTTACAGCGATACACAAACCAAACCTTCGGCAGCAATGCGAAAGGCGATGGCCGAGGCTGAAGTCGGCGACGAACAACGCCGCGCAGATCCAACGACGAGGCGGCTCGAAGAACGCGTTGCAGAAATGCTCGGCAAACAAGATGCCGTCTTCCTGCCATCGGGAACCATGTGCAATCAGATCGCAATGGCGGTCCATTGCACGGCCGGTGATGAAATCATTGCCGCCGACAGTGCCCATGTTTTCATTTCGGAAGGTGGCGGCGCATCGTCGTTATCGCGTGCGCAAACCTGGCCGGTCAAATCCGACATGGGCTTGTTCACCGCGAGCGATCTGATTGCAGCGGTGCGCGACCCGAGCAGCCGGCATCAGCCACGGTCTCGACTGGTGGTCATAGAGCAAACAGCCAACATGGGCGGTGGCCGAATTTGGCCATTGCCACAGATTGCGGAAGTGTCTGCCGCAGCGCGAAGCCATGGTCTGAAGGTTCATATGGATGGTGCGAGGTTGCCGAACGCCGTTGTGGCATCTGGCATTTCAGCGATATCCATGACCCAGCACGTCGACACCGCCTGGATTGACCTGTCTAAAGGCCTCGGCTGCCCGATCGGCGGCGTACTGGCCGGATCCGAGGATTTCATTCACGAGGCCTGGCGCTGGAAACAACGGATCGGCGGTGCACTACGTCAATCGGGTATTGTCGCGGCAGCAGGTCTTTACGCGCTCGACCACAACTTGGAGCGACTGGCAGAGGATCACGCGAACGCTAAACTGCTTGCCCAAAGAATCGGCAATATTCCTGGGTTAGTGCTGTCGAATGGGTTGCCGCAATCGAATATCTTATTCTTCCGCGTGGAGACGGCACACATGTCGCCCGCCCAGTTGTGCGCCGCGCTGTTGAAGAAGAATGTGCGCATGGGGGCATTTGGTGGCGCCAACGGTCGCATTCGTTGCGTCACGCATCTCGATATCAGCCGGACCGATATCGAGCGGGCCGCAACGGCCTTGGCCGAGGTGATGGCTTAGCCCGACCGCGGCCACTCCAAAATACGCACTTGAACTACACTCGGCAGAGGTTAAGGCTCTCTCCCAAGAAAACTACAAAGGGGGAGCGCACGATGTGGAATGTTTTCGGCCGGATACTCAAATCCGATCTCTACTATTTTGTTGGCCGTGCCATGAAGATGAACGGCCTCCTCGCCCGTGCGGTAGCGGTGGACGGCACAAACTATCGTGCCGCCGAGCGGCTATCCAAGACCGGCATCGACCACGAGCCCATGTTGGCGCTCGGCTATCGTTCACTTTTGGCGTGCCGCAATGGCATTGGCAAAGGCACCGAAGCCCGCGCATTCTACGACGTTGTCAACGCGCGTGACGGCACTGGCCATGCGCAGTTGTTCCAGGATTTGTTCGTCGTCCTGGCGACAGCTTCAAAACGCGGCGGTTATTTCGTCGAGGTCGGCGTCGGCGACGGCATTTCGCTGTCCAACACAGCCCTCCTCGAACAACGGTATGGATGGACCGGCATTCTCGCCGAGCCAAATCCGAACTTTCACACCGCTATCACCAACAGCCGCTCGGCAATCCTCGACAAGCGCGCCGTTTTCTCACGCTCTGGCGACAAACTCGATTTCCTCTGCGACAACACCGGTGAGCTGTCCGGCATCTTGAGTACACACTCCCGCACGAAGGAAAAGGCCGGAGATAAGGTGATCCCCGTGGAGACTGTTAGCCTCAACGACCTACTCGACCAACATAAAGCACCGGCCGTCATCGACTACATGTCGATCGACACAGAGGGCTCCGAACTCGACATCATCGCGCCGCTCGATTTCAATCGCCATAGACCGATGATCCTGACCATCGAACATAATGACAATGCCGCCAAAGTCGTCAAACTGAAGAAATTACTAGAACCTCAAGGATACCGGCATGTACTCGAGCGATTTAGCCAGATCGACGCGTGGTTCGTCGATCACTCGATCCAGTTCGCACAACCGGCCAAAGTGACCGTCTGAACCTTGACGCCTCGCTGGAAGTTTACGAAGTGTCATTTGAGACTTCCAAGCCGTCTTCGGACAGAGCCATCCAAACCCGACCCCAGAGACAAGGCATGAACCGTTTCGATAGACTTTTCAGCACGCGAGGCGAGGCGCGGGTCAAATTCGGCGATGGCGAATTCAAGGTGCTGGTCACCGGGGATTTCGTGCGTTGCGCCGTGAGCGGCGAACCCATCGTGCTTGCCGATTTGCGATATTGGAATGTCGAGCGGCAGGAAGCATATGCGTCCGCTGCACTCTCACTGCAGCGGACCTTGGAATTGCGCGCGAGGGAGATGGCCGGCGATACGTCCAAAGAAAGGAGCTAGCGTTCAAGCCGCCCCCATCGATGGCCGCGCCGCTTCGCGCGCAGCATTCACCACCGCAATCGCGCTCATGTTCAGCAACCCGCGCACCGTGACGGACGGCGTGACGATGTGAACGGGCTTTGCCGCGCCGAGCAATATCGGTCCCAGAACGATTGCCCCCGAGACAACCTTCAACAGGTTGAAGGCGATGTTGGCCGCGTCCAGTCCCGGCATGATCAGCAGGTTGGCCGCACCTTTAAGTCGGGAGTTCGGGAAGATCTCGTCGCGGATGAACGGCGACAACGCAGCGTCCGCGTGCATCTCGCCCTCGACCTCGAGATCCGGTGCCCAGGTATGAATCGTCTCCAACACTTCTCTCATTTTGGTGGCGGAAACCGTGGCCTCCGAACCAAAGTTCGAATGCGACATCAGCGCGAGCTTTGGTACTATGCCGAAGCGGCGCACTTCTTCAGCGGCAAGCAATGCGATTTCAGCCAGGTGCTCGGCATCGGGATCGTAACTGACGTAGGTGTCGGCCATAAACAGCGGACCGGTCGGCAATATCAAGCCTGAGACCGTCGCAAATCCACGCACGCCACCACGCTTGCCGATGACTTGGTTCACGTGCCGCAACTGCGTGTGATAACGCCCGACAGCTCCGCAAATCATCGCGTCCGCATCGCCGCGCTTCAGCAGAAGACCGGCCGTTACCGTCGCCCCGCCGCGCACGATCCGGCGTGCATGAGACGGGGAAATCCCCTTGCGTTCAACGAGGTGCTCGTATTCTGCCGTCATTGCAGGTACGCGCGGATCGGTATCCTGATCGAAGATCTCGAAATCGCGATCGGCCTTCAGCCGCAAGCCTAGATGCGCCATCATCCGCTTGATGATGTCGCGCCGCCCAACCAGTATCGGCCGCGCGAGCTTCTCGGTAATGACCTGTTGCGCTGCTTGCAGCACGTAAGGGTGCTCACCCTCGGCAAACACCAATCGCATCGGCAAGCGTAGGTGTTCGCGTTTGGCCGCATCGAACACCGGCTTCATCACGAAGCCTGAGCGATACACGAAGCGTGACAGCTTCTCGCGATAGGCTTCGAAATCGGCAATGGGTCGCGTCGCGACGCCACTTTCCATTGCGGCCCGAGCCACCGCCGGCGCAATCTCCAAAATAAGACGGGGATCGAACGGTTTCGGGAGGATGTAGTCCGGCCCGAACACGAAAGTTTCGGCCTGGTAGGCGGTTAGTACGACGTCGGATGCTTCGCTCTCGGCGATCGAAGCTAAGGCGATCACGGCCGCCTTTTTCATTTCCTCGTTGATGGTGGTCGCGCCGACATCCAGAGCACCTCGGAAAATGAAGGGGAAGCATAGGACATTGTTGATTTGGTTCGGATAGTCGGTGCGACCAGAAGCGATGACGGCATCGGGTCTCACGGCCTTGACGTCCTCCGGCATGATCTCCGGTGTGGGATTGGCCAACGCGAAGACCAGGGGCTTGGGTGCCATTTGCGCCACCATCTCCTTAGTGACGATCCGCCCTGCCGATAACCCGAGGAAAATATCCGCCCCAGCCATCACCTCGACAAGTTGCCTTGCACGGGTCTCGCGCGCGTAAGGTTCTTTGTAGGGATCCATCAACTCCTTGCGGCCAGAGTAGACGACACCTTTGATGTCGCAAACGAACGTGTTCTCACGCTTGAGACCTAAGCTCACAAGTTGATTGAGGCACGCGAGCGCAGCAGCCCCGGCGCCGGAACATACCAGTTTGACATCCCCGATGTCCTTGCCGACCACCTTGAGGCCATTGACGATTCCAGCCGCGACAACGATCGCCGTGCCATGCTGATCGTCGTGAAACACCGGGATCTTCATGCGGGCGCGCAGTTGCCGTTCGATCTCGAAGCATTCCGGGCTCTTGATATCTTCTAGATTGATGCCACCGAACGTCGGCTCGAGACGCGCCACGGCTTCGACGAAAGGGCCGATCTCCTTTTCGTCGATCTCGATGTCATAGCAATCCAGCCCGGCAAACTTCTTGAATAGAACCGCTTTGCCTTCCATCACCGGCTTCGAGGCCAATGGGCCGATATCGCCGAGGCCGAGAACGGCGGTCCCGTTGGTGATGACGCCGACCAGATTGCCCCGTGCCGTGTAGCGCGTCGCACTCGCCGGATCTTCGAATATGGCCATGCAGGCATGGGCGACGCCGGGGGAATAGGCCAAGCCCAGATCGTGCTGGTTCGCCACCGGCTTGGTTGCCTGAATAGCGATTTTTCCAGGCGGATCGGACTCATGATAGTCGAGTGCCTGCTGGCGTAACGTGTCGTCCGACATCTTCTGTGCCCCTCGTGTCGTTCAATCCGATTGCTCGCACGTCCCTTGTCGATTGGAAAGGGCGTACGCACATCCGATGCCCACGGGCCGTTTGTGAACCGCAAATCGTCGGAAATGGAATACCGCCCGGCAGGACATTAGGAGTATACTTTTTGCAATGTTACCAACTAATCGACGCCGAACCACCCTCTGCTCCAAGAGTGCGAAATGACCGCAGCCGACACATTGCGCGCGTTGCAAAACCGCAAGCCCGATCACAGCCTGACTCAGGCGTTCTATCAAGACCCTGCCTTATTGAAGATCGACCTCGAAACAATTTTCTATCGCGACTGGATTTTCGCCGGTCACGACTGCGAAATTGCTAAATCCGGCGATTATTTCACGTTTTCGATCGGCGACTACGCGATTATCGTCAACCGCGACGCTTCGGGCGCGATCAAGGCGCACCACAATTCTTGCCGCCATCGGGGCTTCAAGGTGTGCGACGCCGCGAAGGGCAACGTCAAGCGTCGCTTCGTCTGCCCTTATCACCAATGGTCGTATGAACTTGATGGCCGCCTTGCCCGAGCGCGCGGCATGAGCGACCAGTTCGATCCGGAAAACCACGGGCTCAAATCCGTGCACGCACAAAGTGTGGCCGGTTGGATCTTCGTGTGCTTGGCAAATCAGGCACCTGATTTCGGCGCGTTCCGATCAATGGTCGAGCCCTACCTCGCACCTTACGACCTGACCAACGCCAAGGTTGCGCACGAGTACACGGTTGTCGAGAAAGGCAATTGGAAACTCGTTATAGAAAACAATCGCGAGTGCTATCATTGCGTCGGCTCGCATCCGGAGCTCTGCCGTACGTTTCCAGATAGCCCGGTGCACGCTGGCCTCGAAGGTGCTGCCGAGGCCGAGCACGTCGCGAAATTCGTTGAAGATTGGGAAGCGCAGGGATTGCCGGGCCGCTTCAAGATCGCCGGCGACGCACAGTATCGAGTCATGCGGCTGCCATTCCTGGAGAATGCCCGCTCGATGACGATGACCGGTGAACCGGCAGTCTCAAAACGTCTTGGCGTCGCGCCGGAGCACGAAAACAGTGGCGATGTGCTGCTCTATCACTACCCTTCGACTTGGAACCACGTCACCGCCGACCACGCACTCAGTTTCCGTTGCCTGCCCTTGAGCGCCAACGAGACTCAATTGACGACCAAGTGGCTGGTGCCGAAAGACGCGATCGAAGGGCGCGACTACAATCTAAAAACGTTGACGGAAGTCTGGACCGCCACCAACGCGCAAGACATGGCACTCGTCGAGCGCAACGCGGAGGGGATACGTTCGCCAGCGTACGAGCCGGGTCCGTATTCGCCGGTCCACGAAAGCGGTGTGATGCAGTTCGTCGACTGGTATTGCGGATCGCTTGAGAAACGCCTAAGCGGCCAAACATCGAAGCTGCGCGCGGCGGAGTAGTCCGGTTACGAAGCTACTTGTTCTGCCATTGCCACGATGTCGTTCAGCATAGAAGTGCCGGGTCGCGTCAGCTCGTCGACGATCGTGAAGTGGTTTGCGCCTGGAATGATCGCGCTTGTAGCGGCGGCACCACCGTCCGACCATGACTTTGCGAAATCGCGCGCCTGGCGAATGAACTCCGAACTTTCTTCCCCGCCGGCAGCTGCCACAAATCTGCAATTCCTGTCCGGCGCCGGGTAGAACATTGGACTTAGTGCCTGCGCTGCGATCTCGTCCAACCGCAGCGGCTCGTTGAGCGTCGTGCTGACGAGCGGCCGCAGATCATAAACCCCGGAGATCCCATAGGCGGAAGTTATCAAATCTTCTGGCGCGCCGTCGATCCGCCCGCGGGACATCAACGAAGCCGCAAGATGACCGCCTGCCGAGTGACCGGCGAGTACCGGCCGAACTTTTGTTCGGTTCCACAGAGCGCTAAGGAACACTGAGACCTCGCCGGTGATCTCCGCAAGCCCGACTTCCGGACACAGCGTATAAGACGGAATTGCCACCGACACGCCACGCGCCAAAAATTCGCGGGCAACGAACGCATAGTCGCTTCCGTGCCCGCGTTGCCAGTAGCCGCCGTGGATGTAGACGACGAGCGGGGCCCCATCGGCGCTGGTCGCAGGGTAAAAGTCGTACACCTGTCGCGGCTTCGTGCCATAAGCGGAGTCGCGATCGCCCGGCAACTCGCGGCGCGCGAGTGCGGCGGCTTTGAACCAGCGCTCGATAATGTCCGCCGAGTTGGCGACGCGAGCGCGATTGTTGTACTCGGCTTCCACATCCAATCCACGCATCGTGTGTCTTCTCAAGCAGCGATTGCCGGGTTCAAGCGCGCATCCTCGGCAATCATGTCGGAGGCCTTCTCGCCGATCATAATCGTCGGCGCGTTGGTGTTACCGGACGTCATCGTCGGCATGATCGAGGCATCGGCGACCCGCAATCCCGAAATGCCATGCACGCGCAATCGCTCGTCGACCACCGCTTTCGTGTCACGGCCCATCTTCGCCGTACCGCACGGATGGAAGATTGTCGTGCCCATGTCGCGGGCGAACTTCATCAGCTGATCGTCGGTCGTGTGGTCTTTGCCCGGCACATGTTCGCGCACCGTGATCTCTGCAAACGGTGATCGGGCGACGATGCGACGTGCGAGCTTCATGGCATCCAGCAGCACGCGTTGGTCGATATCCGCCTCGAGATAGTTGGAGACGATCGATGGTTTGGCCGCTGGGTCCGGCGACGTAATGCGCAACCAGCCACGGCTTTCCGGCCGCAATTGACATACCGACACGATAACACCTGGGAACTTATGCAGACCCTTGCCCGGGCCCTCGCCCGACAGCGGAATGAAATGAAACTGGATATCAGGGATATCGATTGACATCGTCGACTTGGTGAACACACCGACGACGCCCGCGCCAAAAGTCAGCATGCCCCGGCGGCGAAACACGTAGTCCATTCCCGTTAGCAGCTGCAGCCATCGGCTATGCCAAACCTCGTTCAGGCTGCCGCGCGCATTCATCTCGTAGACCATTCGCGCTTGATAATGATCCTGCAAGTTTTCGCCGACGCCGGGCAAGTCATGCCGAACATTGACACCGGCGGCTTTCAGCACCGCGCCGGGTCCAATGCCTGAGACCTGCAACAGCTGCGGGGATCCAATCGCACCCGCCGATAGGACAACCTCGCGTTTTGCCCGTACGACGTCGATATAGCCGTTGCGCTTGACCCGAACACCGGTTGCGCGCTTTCCATCGAGCACAATGGATTGGGCCTCTGCGTTCGTGATCACGTGAAGGTTGGATCGCGTTTTGATCGGTCGTAAATAGGCGACCGCCGTGCTCGACCGGCGGCCATTCCGGTTGGTGAGCTGGTAGTAGCCGACGCCTTCCTGGCTCGGCCCATTAAAATCCTTTGTGAAGGGAATGCCTTCAGCCATGCACGATTTCACGAATGCTTCGCACACCGGGTTTGTCATATGCAGATCGGACACGCCAAGCGGGCCGCCGGCGCCGTGCAACTCATCCGCTCCACGCTCCTGATGTTCGGCCCGTTTGAAAAACGGCAACACATCTGAAAACGACCAACCCACGTTACCAAGCTGGCGCCAGACGTCGAAGTCATGTGACTGCCCGCGAACGTAGAGCAGACCGTTGATTGCACTCGTTCCACCAAGCACACGGCCGCGCGGCCAATTGATCGTGCGTCCGCCTAGATAGGGCTCTGGACCCGAACCGAATTGCCAAGTGATTTTCGGGTTGAGTACGTTCCGATAATAGCCGGCAGGAACGTGGATCCACGGGTTGGTGTCGCGGCCGCCGGCCTCCAACAAGGCAACCGAAACGTTGGGATCAGCGCTCAATCGATTGGCAAGCACGCAGCCAGCGGAACCGGCACCGACGACCACATAGTCATAACTGCCCGCTAAAACTTGATCCGCCATCGCACTTTCCCACCCTAGTTCGAGTTTGTTGTCGCGATGATACGTGCGGTGCGCTAGGTTTGCCAACGGGTGGGCAGGGTTCAGCAGGCATGCGAGTGCCGGCGATCTTGTCCAATTCGCAATCGTCACCTCAAAATGAGTCCGTCGCCAACCGAAACGAAAGCAAAGCCAACATGGCAAAGAAATCTACAGGGGAACTTACCGGGAAGGCAGCGGCATCCGCTGCCGCGCGCGTACTGGCCGATCCGGCTGCGAGCAAGTCTGAACGTAAGGCTGCAGCTTCTGCATTGACGCAATCGCACCGCGCCGAGACGACGGGCAAAAAAACGGCGAGCGCCGCGTCGAGGGTTCTTCGTGATCCCAAGGCCAGCAAGGATGCCAAGACGGCTGCGGCGTCAGCTCTCACGCAGAAGCTGAAGCCCAAGGCCAAAGCGAAGAAATAGAAGCAGTTCAGTCGATTAAAAAAGGCGTCGGCGAACTTGGTCAGACGCCTTTCTTTTTTGTTCCGAGCGCGCGATAGGTTTCGATCACTTGGCTGTCGTCGCGGCCGCCATACCCCATGCCGGATGCAGCGATGAACAACTGATGAGCAGCGGCAGCGAGCGGTAACCCGATCTTCGCGGCACGCCCTGCATCTAACACCAAGCCCAAATCCTTCACGAAGATGTCGACCGCGCTCGTCACCTGCCCATCGTCGGCGACCATCCGGGGACCACGGTTCTTCAGCATCCAGCTCGATGCCGCTGAGCCGGACAGGATTTCGAGCGCCAAAGCCGGATCGATACCCTCGCGCTCGGCCAGAGCCATGCCTTCTGCCGCTGCCGCTATGTGGATGCCGGCGAGCAGCTGGTTTACCGTTTTCATTGCCGCGCCTTGGCCCGGTGCCTCGCCCACATGATAGAGGTTCGAGCCCATCGCCGAGAGTATTGGTTTGGCGCGATCGAATACCGCCTTTGTAGCCGCAGCCATGATCGTGAGTGTGCCACCCGTCGCACCGACCACGCCGCCCGATACCGGAGCATCGACGAAATGCCGGCCTGACGCCGCGACCCTGACGGCGATATCTGCTATCCGTGCAGGCGCGCACGTCGCCATGACGATGACTGTCGCACCGGGCGCCAACGCGGCCAAAGCGCCGCCGGTAAACAGCACGGCCTCGGCCTGATCGGCGTTGACGACCATGACCACGAGTGCTTCCGCATTCCGTGCTGCTTCCGCTGCCGACGCGGCGCCTTGACCACCAACCGCGACCAGTTTTGCGACTGCTTCCGCGCGCATGTCGAAACCGGTGACACGCAATTGCCGCTTCACCAGATTTTCAGCCATCGGCAACCCCATGGCCCCGAGACCGACGAAGGCAATCGTGTTCATGATATGCATTCCTTCCAAAGGCACTGCTGATGGCCATCGCCGACTAAAAACTATCCTTCGCAGAGCATCAGCTTGGCAAGTATCTTGTTCACATCCTGCACGCACCCGCGCAGAGCTGCCCGCCCTTGAGCAAAAGGTGCAATTGGCCCGTGCATTTGCTAAGCGACCGTTCCCGCCTTTCGAACGCTGGCCGATCGCTACATGCTTGCAATCATCAATATCGTCGTGCCGGTCTTTGGCATCCTCGCGCTCGGATTCGCCGCCGCTCGAACCAAATATGTCTCCGACGGCGCAGGCCGGCTGATTGCCGAGTTCGCGTTCAAGGTGGCAATGCCAGCACTTTTGTTCCGCGCCATGCTGGCAATTGGGCCGCTGCCAGGCTCGCCATGGAAGTTAGCTGCCTCGTATCTGGCTGCCATACTTATCGTCTGGACCATCACGACACTAGCCACGTTGTGGCTGCTGCGGCGGCCCGCCCTCGACGCGCCTTCGATCGCCATGGGCGCCACCTTCGGCAACACCGTAATGCTTGGCATCCCGCTGACGCTGACGGCCTTCGGTCCGGACGCGGCAGCACCTATTGCACTGCTGGTGTCAATCGATACGCCACTGCTGTGGATCATAGCGACGCTCCACATCGAGTTCGTTCGGCGCGGCAAATCCGGTGCCGATGACGCTTCGCCGTTCACTGCAATTCGCCAAGTTCTGAGCGACTTGATCCGCAATCCAATCGTGGTCCCACTGATCTTGGGTACGCTATGGCGGTTCACCAGCCTCGGCATCCCGGCAATGCTTGATCGACTACTCGAAATTCTGGCGGGCGCCGCAGTCCCCGCGGCATTGTTTTCGCTCGGCTTGTCATTGGCCTCATACAAGATCAAAGGTCAGATGCCGACGCTATCACTTATCGTCATTATGAAGCTGGTGATCTACCCGGTGATTGCGTTTGCGATCGCAACATGGATCTTCGACTTGCCCCCGATGTGGACGTCGATCTTGCTGCTGTTCGGGGCCATGCCCGTGGGAGCGAATGCGTTCTTGTTTGCAACCCAGTACGAGCGCGCGGTCAATTCAGTATCGGCTGCGATTGCCGTATCGACAGCCATTGCCGTGGTCACGATAGCGATGATCCTGTACGTCTTGAAGCAGCAAGCACTCTGAGGGGCAGTGAGCAATGTCAAGCGTGATGACCGTCGTTATTCCGGTATTCGCCCTGATTGCGCTTGGATTTGCAGCCGGGCGATTCAATTACTTTTCGCACGATGCCGTTAAGGCCCTCAATGACTTTACATTCTCGATGGCCGTCCCCGCTTTCATGTTCCGGACGATGGCAAAACTGGAGATGGAGCAATCGCCGGTCGATCTTTGGCTGGCGTTTTTCGGTGCCGTCGCAATCAACTGGCTGGTCGCGACATTTGCCGTTTCACAGTTACTCAAGAGACCATCGGTAGATGCGCCATCGATCGCAATGAGCTCGTGTTTCGGCAACGTTGTGATGCTCGGCATTCCGATATCGTTCGCAGCCTTTGGGGAGCGCGCTGCCATACCAGCGGCGGTACTCGTGTCGCTACATACACCGGTACTGTTCTTTGTTGGAACTTTGCATCAGGCGCTCGTCGCCGAACCACGGCAAGCCACTGCAGCAAGTATTGTGAAAGAGTTGCTGGCGGAGCTCGTTCGCAATCCAATCATCGTCGCGATTCTAGCCGGGACACTTTGGCGCTTCACGGGATTGGGACTGCATCCGGCGCTTGATCGCAGCTTGCTTCTATTGGGCCAGGCGAGCGTCGCGACAGCGCTCGTCGGGTTGGGTCTCAGTCTCGTGAACTTTGCAATCAAAGGTCAGGTGCCGACGCTCGCAATGATCCTCATTTTGAAACTTGTGGCGATGCCGGCGCTCGCTTGGTTCTTGGCAATTCATGTGTTTGACGTTTCCCCGGTGGCCGCTGCCGTGTTGATCCTTTTTGCCGCGATGCCGACGGGCGCGAATGCCTATCTGTTCGCACATCGAAACGAACGCGCGGTGAATTCGGCGTCAGGTGCCGTCGCCCTAGGCACGATCCTAGCGGTCTTCACCGCGGCCGTGATCGTGTCTGCGCTCGCAATCCGTTGATCGGCTTTAGGCAGCAAGTGCGGAGGGCAGCATAGCACGTTCGTGCCGTGCAGCTTGGCGCGCTTCCAAAGGCGATCTAATGCTCGTCGCCATCACGCTACCCAGTTCGATCAGCAGACTGTGCAAAGCGTACTCGGCCGCGTTGATCTGACGAGACGCAGCTGTCTGGTTCGCCATGATATCCGTTACCCGGGACAGGGACAGCTCGACGATCGAGGTCGCACGCTGCCAGTGCGTTTCCCTTGCGAGGACACTTGGCAGTTCCATTTTCCGCCCTGGCGGTTTGTTCGCAAACCGGAAATAAAATACTGAATTCCACGCCGTGCCCAATAGGCAGCGGATGGTTGCAAACAAAAGTCTTTTGATTGGGGTGCGCATTGATAGTCTGCCGGAGTTGGGACGGTGCCGGAACTGTTGATTTGATCGGGACCACTTCGAAACAAAGTGAGCTTATTCGCACTAATTCACAAGTTAGAAGATCTTAGAAAATAAGCGAATTTGCGATCGAACGTTGTTTTTTAATCGAGTTTGATCAATTCAGTGCCAATTCGGCCAATAAAGTACGCCTCACACAATTGTATCTGGCCCGCTATTGGGCTGTGGCAGCAACACGCGTACTTCGCATTGGGCTCGAACTCGTGTTTCCCCGACTGAAAGAAGTCGAGAGCGAAGAGCGCTGAAACAACTTTTGAGCAGTCTGCCCAGGACGCGTCAATGATGCCAAGAGGTGTGCGGCACCGGTAAAACGGTAGTGCCCGGTGATCCGATCGACGAACAAAGCATCCTCAAGCTGAGGGCCCCAGCCTCGGTTGTGGACGATCATCGGGCGGCCCGACGGCCCGAGTTTATCAGATACGATTGCAATATGCGCTCTCGATACCCGGCTGAACGGACGATAATAGGTCACTATATCTCCGGGTTTATAATCCTCCGCGAAAGCCGAGATCTGAACTATTTCTCCATGCCGGCTGAAAAATGTACGCAACGTTTCCGTTCGGCGATGATCGATATTCGGATCACCGCTGCCAACGCGCGCGCGTTGGACCAATTCCTGGAGATCGATACCCAACGCGCGATAAGCGCGAACAATCACATCGGAGCAAGAACCATAAAGCGAGGGAATATCTCCCATCGGATATGCAATGCGTTTGTAGGATGCATTGTAAACTACAAATTCATCGAGTTGAGCCTTTGCCGCTGCGGCGAGTTTTGCGCCGAAATCCGCGGCGGGGATCGACGACTCGACCGCGACGCGTTTTGGTGCCGGAAGACAAACCTCGGAGGTCGAACCGATGGTTGGTACGTCAACGGCGGGAACGGTCGATGGCAAGGCGAACGGCGGAGCCGGGAGAAACGGCGGAGCAGGGAGAATGAGTGCAACCTTGTCAGCGGCACCCTCTTCCGCCGCGGATTTTAGCATCGAGCCTGCATTCGCAATCGCGGTACTCAAAGTCGTCACTTGTGGAAGTGGCGCTGGCACCAATGCAATGTGCGGCGGCGGCGGCGACAATTCGACCGGAGACAACTCAATACTAACCGGGCGCACGAGCGCCAATGCCGACCGGCGCAATGCCTCGGGTGCAGCTGTGGGCAAGGACAAGGGGATCTGCGCGATTGCTGCGCTCAACGGACTGGCCGGTGTCGGCGCCCATAACTGGTAACGGGCCGCATCCTTCGCGCCACCAGCAGGCTTCATCGTGTGATTGATGCCAAGGAACATCGCAATAATCAGGAACGGCAGCAGCAACAATGCGAGAGCGCGACTATCGTCGGCCGAATAGGCGATGGAACCGCGGTCGTGTCTGGAGACTATGGCAGCATTCGGCTTTGTTGAAGCGGTTCGAGCGACCCTGGTGTTTCGCTGAGCCCTGCCTTTACCTTTCGCTTTGCTACGCTTTTTCACGCGAACACCCCTCCGGCGCCCCATCAGGCTCATCGCGCTGCTTGGCCTGATCGTGAGGATAAGACAGGAACCGCATGAATAACAAGCATATTTCGTCAGTTGTCGTCATTAATAACGAGTCTTGAGTTACGTGAGCCACAGGTTGCGAATGTTACGGTTGCCCCATCACTCTGAGCGCCATCAATTGGCACACGCGCCGCCCTCTCCGCGTCCGGGCTTATAACTGCGATGGATCGCTTCGACGATGGCGTCATACTTCCGCTTCTGCGACACCGGGTAATTCAACTGCCACCCGTAGATGAAACGGCCCTGGCAGACGAAGGTAATGCGCTCATAGAAAATCGTGTCACCCTTTTGTCCCGACAGAACGAACCAGTTTTCCTTGGTCGGCGTATATTCGAACTTCGCATCGGCATAGGTTTCACGCATGACAAATTCGCGATAGGTCTCGATCGTTTCGGATGTCTCATTGAGTGTCGCGGTCGCCAAAAGTCGCGCGGTCCCATCAGTGGACGTCCACAACGCGCCACTATCGCTATTGGGTGTTTCGGTGAGCTGAAAAAGCCCACCTGGGTAGCTGAACTGGAAACCAAAACGTTCGTTTTTGTAGCTTGACCACCCCTGCGTCACAGCGGTCGCCGCCGAAGAACTTTCAGCGCAGGCTCCGGCACCTATGATGACCCACGCCGCCACTGCCAAGCGGGCGGCAAAACTTTTCACGTGACGCATGAACATGGGCGATACTTTCGCGACTGCGACGATCTCATTATGCCACAATGAGCAAGCCTAAGGAATGTCGGCGGTGCAACAAGAGTTCCTGCATGAGTTACGGGCGATCAGCAAAGCAGGTTTCAAAGAATGTACTGAACTCGCGCATCATCGGCGCCGAAGTTGACATCCGCGAGGGCATCCGAATCCTGCGCCGCAGGTGCGTCTACATTCGCCAAATGCACGATCTTGCGGGTGATCCGCCTTTGCGGCGCCGCGAAGCGGGCTTCGAAGGGTTGGCGCGAATCGTCGTCTCGCAGCAGGTGTCGGTGGCGAGTGCCAACGCCATCTGGGCCCGGTTCGCACAAGCCGTTCAACCGATGAACGCACAGAACGTCTTGCAGGCAACAGACGCGGTCCTCCAACGAGCCGGGTTATCCCGGCCCAAGATCCGCACGCTTCGAGCGATCTCGACCGCTGTCGTTCATGATGGACTGGAACTTGATAAGTTCGGCTTGAAGCAAGACGTCGCAGTTCACGCAGCATTGACCAGAGTATCGGGTATCGGTCCGTGGACAGCTGACATTTTTCTAATGTTTTGCATGGGTCACGCCGATGCATTTGCTGCCGGTGATCTGGCGTTGCAGGAAGCCGTCCGGATGGCATTCAAGCTCGAAAAACGCCCCAATGCGCAGGAATTGCTTGAGATCTCCGAAAGATGGCGGCCCTGGCGCAGCGTCGCGGCCAGACTGTTGTGGGATTATTACAGGATCGCGAAGCAGCGCGACGGCATTACAACTTGATTCGCTCTGCCGAGCGCCCGTTGAATCTTGCTGATATTTCAAGGAGCTTCACAGAACTGACACGGGCGGCTAGTATGTCGTTCATCGGGTAGGGAAGTGCGAGACCGATCCGACGGGTAACCGATGGGAATCTTGCACGTGAATGCTCACGCCACGATACCAGATCAATGTCCGGCGCTTGTACTGAACGCCGACTTTAGGCCGCTGAGCTATTATCCGCTGTCGCTTTGGTGCTGGCAGGATACGGTAAAGGCCGTCTTCCTTGACCGTGTCAACATCGTATCCGAATATGAGCGAAGTGTCCGCAGCACCTCATTTGAGATGAAGCTACCCAGCGTCGTATCTTTAAAAACGTACGTCAAACCAGCGCGCTACCCAGCATTTACACGCTTCAATGTATTTCTGCGTGATCGATTCACCTGTCAATATTGCAGTGCCAAACACGATCTGACGTTCGATCATCTCGTGCCGCGCGCGCGCGGCGGCATGACGAAGTGGGAAAACGTGGTCGCTGCCTGCTCACCATGCAATTTACGGAAAGGTAGCGATATGCCGAACATTGCCGGCATGCATCCGATGCAGCACCCCTATCGACCGACGGTATTCGAATTGCATCGTAACGGCCGATTATTCCCGCCCAACTACCTGCACCAAAGCTGGATGGACTACCTTTATTGGGATACGGAGCTCGATCCGTAAAAAAGCCTGGTGCCATTCCTTTAGGAATAAGCGCCAGGGCCGAGTTGTATAGGACGAGAGAGACGAGAGAAAGGGCGCGGTTAGGCAATTCCATAGATTTGCCGGCTCGCTCAGGCCGCTTTGCGCAAGCTCGATGCCGTGCATAGCGACTGCGCGATAATGTCAACGGCGCGCCGCCAGTCTAAATTCTCTGCGGCCGCAGCGCGAAGTCCGAAAGCGGCTAATGCATCTGCAGGGCGACCACCATCGCGAAAGATCCGGGCGCAAGACTGGCGCGCAAGGCCTAATGCCTGATTCCACTGCACGGGATTGAGATTCGATGGGGACATTGATTGCCTCAAATGGTTGGGAGACCGACGCGAGCGCACTGGAGCGATAAGCAACGCAACAACACACAACTTGAACCGGAATGCTGAGGGCATCGCATCCGAACGCGAGGGAACAGGAAGACAGGCACATTCAGGGCGCATGCATCACGACGCGAAACCTTGAACGGTGATGCTTATTCGGACTACTGGTCCTGGCTCTCAACGCGCCTGTCTACTCTTTGGAAGCGGCCACTCAATACGATCACGCAATCGGCGCTTTCCGAATTCCGGAACGGCTGATCTCAAGCTGCTTTCGATCGGGGCTCAGGTTCGGGGGAAACCACAAGCTTCATGCGACGACGATCGAGATCAGCCAAAATCGACAACGCAACACCACCCAACTGACGCCACTCGGTATTATCTTCTGGACGACCCGCATTGAGCGGCACGACTTTCCCGACAAAGTTACGATAACTGAACGCCATGGGATCCACCTTTACGGACACGCGGTGCAAACAACTGACGCTACTTCAACGCGACGGGTCGAAACGCGACAGGCACAAACGCCAACGTACGCAGCGGCACAAACTCGAACGCAACAATTCACTAATCAATGCAACACAACCGAACTCGACCGTGACCGGCACAACGCTACTGGACCTGAGCAATCGGCGAGCCGCTCCAACGTACGCTTGGACTTTCTCGCAACAGCGGCTCGCCTGCATTGTGTGAGCGTGCTCGACAGCACGTCTCGTGGCGACGCAGACGCAACAAAGGGTGACACAACCGCACGCAACTGACGCTTTACCAACGCAACCGGTACGCAACGCTTTACAAAAGGGGCACTGGAGATGACGCGATCTTCAGAAACAACCGGCGGAAATACACTGTGTACAGAAGTGCTCGACGCGATGCTGGCAGTGCACTGAACGCTACTGAACTCTGTCTGGCCTGCATCAACCACTTCGCTCGAGCTACGCCCTACTGATCTCACGCTCACACCTACTTAACTCCACCGTTCGCTCTGTGTTCCGCGAACAAGGGAGAATAAATACCCCGCTCGTGTCCGAAAAGTGACTGAGCCGAGGAATTATGATGTTCATTCACTGAATAAACATGCAGCTTTGCTGCTACACATCAGTGACATCGCTCGTTAGATCTAAGCGACTGTTTCAACTCGTTTATCTTGAGCGAAAAAGGCAGCTTGCAAGGCGCCGATGCAGAGCGCGATGGAAAGAAACACATTCCAACCAGCGAATGAAAGTCCAAGGAAACGCCAGGACGCTTCATCGCAACGGACAACCTCGACGTTCTTGAGGCGTTCCAAAATCGAGGTCTGTGCATCGGTGGTGAAAGCCGCACCAGCAGCACAAGTGCCGGGACCAGGCCAGAATTTCCATTCGGCTCCGGCGTGATAGACACCGAGACCTGCATTGGCAAAAAAGGCCAGCGCAACCAAGAGAAAAACGACAGCGGCATTGCGCCGTTGATCGGCGCCGATCAAGGCCAACCCCAAAAACAAAACAGGGATGCCGGCGTAGTACGCGTAGCGTTGCTGCAGGCACAGGGGGCATGGCGCTAGCCCGCCCAAGTGCTGCGCGCCGAGCGCGATCGAAATACCGGCGAGCGCCGCCATCAATGTCAGAGCGCCCCAGCGATAGGCGGGATCCTTGTAGGCATCGGCAACCGGTGAAAGCATGTACGCGGTACTCGGTAACTTCCTGAACTAGGCCTTTATCTTACACCAAAAGCTTCACCGCGGCGAACCCTCCGACAATCAATGCAACGCCAACCGTAGTGACCAGCGTCAGTCGCCGTTCGATGAAATCCCGGATCGGTTCGCCGAACCAATAAAGCAGCCCCGCCACCAGGAAGAACCGCATCGCCCGGGCGATCACGCTGGCGCCCATGAAGGCCACCAAGTTCATATGCACAGCGCCGGCCGTAATTGTCAGCAGCTTATAGGGGATCGGCGTCATGCCCTTGATGATGAGGATCGCAACGCCCCACTCGTTGAACCAGGCCGCTGCCTGATCGAACTTGGCGGCGAGCCCGTAGAAATTAATGACCGGCCGTCCAATGCTCTCAAGCAGAAAGTACCCGATCGCATAGCCAGCTACTCCACCGATCACCGAAGCAATCGTTGCGAGTGCGGCGTAGCGCCAAGCTTTCGAGCGATCCTGCAGGATCATCGGTACCAGCATCACATCCGGCGGGATCGGGAAAAAGGAGCTTTCCGCGAAAGAAACCCAGAACAGCGCTTGCGGCGCACGCCGATCGCCGGCGAGGCCCATCATCCAGTCATAAAGGCGTTTGATCATGGCGTTGGGATAAAGACGCTTACCTGTCCTGTCTACAGCCCGGCGCGTTAATGCACTGGCCGCTGCATCGGCATGCAATCGCCGATGGTAGCACGCGCGAAATTCCGGCTATAACCTCCAACCATTGGGCTTTCATCGTGGCGGGGACAATCTTGGCAATCGGCGGCACGACTGCGCGCGGCTTCGAGCACACAAAGACTTGGGTGTTCGACCTCGATAACACGCTTTATCCGGCAGAGTGCGATCTTTTCGCCCAGGTCGATCGGCGGATGGGCGAATACATCGCAACCTTCCTCGGCGTGCCTTATCCCTACGCGCGGCACCTGCAAAAGAGCTACTATCGCCAGTTCGGCACCACGCTAGCGGGACTGATGAAGGTCCACAAAATGGATCCGAAACCGTTCCTCGATTATGTTCACGACATCGATCTGGCCCCGGTTTGTGCAAGTCCAGAACTCGCCGTCTCGATCGAGAAGCTGCCGGGACGGAAGTTGATCTTCACCAATGGTTCGCGCGGTCACGCCGAACGAATAGCCGGTAAACTCGGCGTGCTTCACCTGTTCGACGACATCTATGACATCGTCGCCTGTGATTACGTGCCCAAGCCGCATGCGCCAGCATACGCCGGTTTTGTGAAGGCATTAGGCGTCGCACCCGAATCGGCCGCAATGTTTGAGGACATGCCGCACAACCTCGAGCAGCCCCACGCGCTTGGCATGACGACGGTGCTTGTGCACTCGACATACATGGATCACCCGATCCAGCAGAAGATCAAAGGTTGGACAAAGGCGCCAGCGCACGTGCATCACATGACCGAGAACCTGTTGGGTTTCCTAGACGATCTCAATGCGCAACTGGCGCCAGCCAAGTGACAAAACGGAAATGCTGACATCACTCCTTTGGATTCCAGCGACGTTGACCGCTGCCGCCGCTCAAACCGCGCGTAACGCGATGCAGCGCCACCTGACTGCAACGCTTGGCACCGTCGGCGCGACTCAGGTGCGCTTCCTGTACGGTCTACCTTTCGGTCTACTGTTCCTCGGAGCGGTGCTGTTCCTCACCGGCGCCAGCATTCCCGTGACGACGACACGATCGGTCACCTTCACGATCATCGGCGCATTGGCGCAAATTCTGGCTACCGGTTTGATGTTGACGGCGATGCGCGATCGGGGCTTTGCGGTAACCACCGCTTACACCAAGACGGAACCGGTGCAAGTCGCGCTATTCGGGCTGCTCGTATTGGGTGACACGCTCACTTTCAATGGCGCGCTTGGCTGCGTGATCGCAACGATCGGCGTCGGTCTCATGTCATGGAAGCCTGGAGCCGCGTCCGAAGCTGGCAGTTGGAAGCCAGCAGCACTTGGCATTCTCGCCGGCGCTTTCTTCGCCATCGCAGCCGTTGGCTTTCGCGGCGGCATCACCAATCTCGCCGACGGTACTTTCCTGGTTCGGGCATCAACCACGCTCGCTCTCGGCCTCACCATACAAACCGCCGTGCTCGTTGCGTGGATGGTCTTGATGGATCGACCAGCGCTGTACACAAGCCTCGGTGCTTGGCGGCAATCGATGTTCGCCGGACTGATGGGAGCCTTCGCCTCACAATGCTGGTTCATCGGCTTTGCGCTGACGAGCGCTGCAAATGTGCGCACGCTGGCTCTCGTCGAGGTGATCTTCGCGCAAGCGGTTTCGAAGCAGCTTTTCTCGCAAAATACGAGTCGAAGGGAGAACACCGGCATGGCGCTCATCATCGCCGGCGTGGCGATTTTGCTGCTCGGCGTGTTCGGTTGACATGGAAACAATGCCAAGCCATCTCAGGGCTGAACTTGCGGCGTCGTCGGCCCTTCGCCAGCGACCGTCGTTCGACGCACGTCGCGCGGCTTGGACTCGTCGAACCGGCGCACACGATGCATGGTTTGACGGTTGTCCCAAACGAGCAAATCGTTAGGCTGCCAGCGATGTATGTATACGAGCTCGCGCTGTGTCGCGTGCTCGGTGAGATCGCGTAGGAAGTCGCGCGCCTCGGGCATCTCCCAACCAATGATCGTGCCGATGTGCGACGACAGATAAAGCGACTTGCGTCCCGTCACCGGATGCGTGCGCACAAGGCGCTGACGCACTGGCTTGAACATCGCCTTTTCCTCGTCCGTCAGATCGGCAAAGCCCATCGAACCGCGCGAATAGACCAGCGAATGCTCGCACACCATATTCTCGATTTGCGCGCGCGTTGCGTCATCGAGCATGTCGTAGGCAGCACGCATATCGGCGAACTCAGTGTTGCCGCCGTCGTTGGCGATCACGCGACCCGAAAGCAGGGAGTATTTGGCCGGCGTCGCGCGGAACGAACTGTCCGAGTGCCACAGCCGGTTGCCCAGATTGAACATGCGCCGGCGGTCGCTGCGTGGGAGCGGTTTGCCGTCCTTATCAAGGTTCGACACGTCGACCATGCCATCTTTCAAGCGAAGTTCGGAGCGCTTGGTGATGTTGCCGCCTTCGGCGTGTTCGATGTCGCCAAAGTTTAGCGTAAAAGCCAGTTGTTGATCGTCGTCGATCACCTGATTACGAAACACCAGCACTGCATAGCGGTCCATGCCCGCTTCGATTGCCGCGACTTCCGCCTTGGTCTGCGGCTTGGTGAGATCGACGCCCGAGACCTCGCCAGCGAACACCGGATGGATCTGCCGTATCGAAATGGACATAACCTTCACTCCCAGTTGGCCGAATGATCTACGACCTTGATCCAAAAGCTATACCCGTTTCGAGGATGCGCCAAGATCGGTCGGGGACAGTTACCGGTCCGGATAGCTTTTGATAACCGGAGGCACCGGTCAGACCGGTAACTGTCCCCGCCGGTCCGGATATCTGCTGCAGCTTTTATTATCATGCTGATACAACTCACATCTCGTGTTGAACCGTAACCGTGCACTGACTTTCTTTTCACGCTCCCAAAGTGAGGGGTGCGAGGTGGCCGGAAGCCGCGCGGGACTTGCCGCATGGGTAGAAGAAGCAGCAACGGGCCACCTCGCGGCAGGGTTTTTGGCCTACCCGCAGCACTCAGTGGATTACGTCCACACGCCGGGTTCCACGGCGCCGCTGCGGCG
>JANMNO010000157.1:0-56095 GCA_031374115.1 Hyphomicrobiaceae bacterium
CGACGGCGTCATGGAGATACTGCTCCACGTACTGCTGCTGCAGATTGTACATTGGCAGATACTTGTCGTTGTCGCTGTGCGGCATCTCCAGCCGGTAGACCACGTGCCCACGATAGAATGTACTGCCGTGCCGCCAGCCCAGCGACTTGTTGATGAACGGCTCAACCGCGCACAACTGATCGAAGATCTGCATGCTCGACCGTGAGATGCACGTCGCGCGCGAGCCGTCGTTGAAAGTGTTCTTGCCATCGAGCAGCACGGAAGGGATGCCGTACTTGGCCAGCGTCAGCGCAGCCGTCATCCCAATTGGGCCGGCACCGACGATCGCCACGCGATGACGCTTCTTCGCGCCATCCAATTCGGCGACGCGAGGTGGCGCAAAGGTTGGATAGTCGAAGTACAGGGACTCTAGGGGTCCGCGCCCGGCCGGCCGCATCAATTCTCTCCCTTTGAGCGCGCGAAAACTTTATATAGCTTGGCCTGCCGACCAACCGCTCGACCATGCCCACTGGAAATTGTAGCCGCCAAGCCAGCCGGTCACGTCGACCGCTTCGCCGACGGCATAGAGGCCGGGTACCGTCCGCGCCTCCATCGTTTTAGACGAAAGATCGCGCGTGTCGATGCCACCGACCGTGACTTCGGCTTTTGCGTACCCTTCTGTTACCAAAGGTGAAACCGGCCAACGCTTGATCCGGGCGGCGAGGCTCGACAATGTCCGATCTGGGATGTTTGCCATTTCGGCCGGTGGCAAATGATCCGCGGCGACCGCCTGGGCGAGCCGCGCCGGCATGATCTCGGCGAGCACGGTTTGTGCTGCGGCTCTCGGCCGTGCACGCTTGCGCTCGACAAAGAATTCAAGTGCATCGCGATCTGGCAGCAGATCGAGATAGAACGCTTCGCCTTGGCGCCAGTAGGACGAGATCTGCAGGATCGCCGGACCAGATAGGCCGCGATGAGTAAAGAGAATGTTCTCGCGAAAGCTGTGCTTATCGAACGATGCGACCGCCTCCAGCGCAACGCCCGCAAGACCAACGTCGACCTCGCTCGATAGCGACGCGCCCTTGAACGGCACCAGCCCGGGCAGTGTTGCCGTTACCCGCAATCCGAAACGCCGCGCGACGTCATAGGCAAAGCCGGTTGCTCCCATCTTCGGGATGGAAAGCCCGCCGGTCGCCAGTACGAGAGAAGGCGCGGTGAAAGGTCCTGCGTTCGTCTCGACGCGAAACTGATCGCCGCGTGTTACATCGGCGATCGAGTGGCCGACGCGAAGATCGACGCCACCGTCCGAGCACTCGGACAGCAGCATGGCGACGATTGCCCGAGCCGAACCGTCGCAGAACAATTGGCCAAGCGTTTTCTCGTGATAGGCGATGCCGTGCCGCTGCACGAGCGCGATGAAGTCAGACTGCGTGTAGCGGCGCAAGGCCGAAGTGCAGAAATGCGGATTGTCCGACAGGAAGCGGTTCGGTGCGACATCGAGATTGGTGAAGTTGCAGCGCCCACCGCCCGAGATCAGGATTTTCGCACCGGGTTTATCGGTGTGCTCGAGCAAGAGAACCTTGCGGCCACGTTGCCCCGCCGTCAGCGCACACATCAGGCCTGCAGCTCCGCCTCCAAGGACGATGGCATCGAATTGTTCAGCCGCTCTCATGCATCGACGGCTTTCGGGTCTCGTGGACGCGCGATCAACATTTCTTTCGCGCGGCGATTGAGGCGCTTGATCCTGATCTCCGCCTTCAATGCTGCGGACCTGGATTCGAATGCGGCCTCATACATCAGCCTCACCGGCCGCCGCGCCGAGGTATAGCGCGCGCCTTTTCCATCAGCGCCGTTGTGCTCGGTGAGGCGGCGTTGCACATCGGTCGCAATGCCCGTGTAGTACGTGCCATCAGCGCATTCGACGATGTAGACCCAATAGCCCATCATTCCCCCGCGCCGCATCGGCTATAGCAGCCGCCGAAACGACGCAACTGTTGGTGACGGTTAACTCAAGCGTGCCGCTCGGCAATGGCAGCCAATCGCCGGGCCCACACGGTCATCTGCCGGTCAGCGCCCGGGTGTCCGGCTAGTATGCAACCGACCGGAAGCCCATTCGCGGCCTTCCCCGCTGGCATGCTGACGATCGGCCCGCCCAGCGCCGTCCAGGGTGCGATGTACTTTGGATCTCCGGTCCACTCCAGGCCCTTCGGCGCCGTGCCGGGAGCCGCCGGCCACAGAAAGACATCCGTCTCCGCAAAAACTGAGAAGAACGTTGCACGCATCTCATCGATCGCCGCACGCTCGTCGAGGTAACGCGGCAACGGCATGGCCAGCCCCTCGACGATTGCCGACGTGAGCTTCGCGCCGACCTGACCCTTCGGATGATCGAGCAGATATTTGAGCGCACGCCCCGCTTCGTACAGCATCGTGGAGCGCTGCATCTTGAACAGGCTCTCGAACGAAATCGGCGATGGCTTTTCCACGACCGCGTGCCCAGCATTTGTTAGATCGTCGGCCGTTCGCCGCAGCGCGTTCTTCATGCACGGGATGGCATCGCTCGTGTGCTGCTCCACCGGCATGGCGATGCGGATCGCAGCATCTGCCGCAGCTTCCGGCCAGTTGCCGGCGAAGCTCGGTGCAACCGCTTCGTAGGCATAGACCGCATCATCGACGCGCCAGCCGTAAAAGCCGGGTGTATCGTACGACGGACCAAGTGGCGTGATGCCGAAAGTCGGCAGGCTGCGCGTGCTTGGCTTGAATGCGGCGATTCCGCAATAGGCGGCCGGCCGGTTTACCGACGCAACGGTCTGCGTGCCGACAGCAAGCGGTGCCGTGCCGGACGCGACCGCCGCAGCCGACCCCGAACTCGATCCACCTGGTGTGTGACAAAGATTGTGCGGATTGCGCGCGGGCGATGGATCAAAAAACGCAAACTCGGTGGTGTGGACCTTACCCAGGATGACCGCTCCGGCATTGCGCAAGGCTCGGACGATCTCGGCATCACCACTGGCGAGAGCGATGTTCGCCCGTGCCCGGCAGTTGGCCAGCGTCTGCATGCCCTCGACGTCGATGATGTCCTTGATCGCAACCGGAATGCCATGCAGCGGTCCCCTGACCCGCCCGGCCTTGACCTCACCATCACGCAGCTGAGCATCCGCCAGCGCACGGTCACCATCGACCTGCCGCCAGCACTGCACATGCGGATCGGCGACGGCGATTCGATCGAGATAGCGCTGCACCAAGCTTGCCGACGTGAGCTCTCCACTGCGGATCGCTTCGGCCAACTGCGGGATGCGCCCTGGATCCGCAGAGAAATTTCCCACAGCGGCTTCCGAATTGCTTGATGACATGCGCCGGCTCCTCAGCATCGTTAATCGGCCAACATCGTCGCATGAAATGACACTTGACCTCCAGCTGCCCTCTGCCAAACGCACGCCTGATGCCGAAATTAGCATTGGTATCCTTGACTTCATGGTTTGGCTGGACCCATCAAAGGCGACGTGGTCTGTCGGGAGCGGCGCGACAGACATCACCGATGCCGGAACAATGACGAGTTCGAAAGGGAGAGACGAATGAAGATGACGACGGAAGAGGCCTTCGTAAAGGTCCTGCAGATGCACGGCATCGAGCACGCCTTCGGCATTATCGGCTCGGCCTTCATGCCGATCTCCGATCTGTTCCCGAAAGCCGGCATCAGGTTCTGGGACGTAGCGCAGGAGACCAACGGCGGCCTGATTTGCGACGGTTACACCCGTTCGACCGGCAAGATGGCAATGGCAATCGCGCAGAACGGCCCCGGCGTCACAGGCTTCGTCACGGCGGTCAAGACCGCATACTGGAACCACACGCCGATGCTGCTCGTCACCCCGCAGGCGGCAAACAAGACGATTGGCATGGGTGGCTTCCAGGAAGTCGAACAGATGGCACTGTTCCGCGACATGGTCGGCTATCAGGAAGAAGTGCGCGATCCCTCCCGCACGGCGGAAGTCTTGAACCGTGTGATCCTCAAGGCAAAGCGTCTATCGGCACCGGCCCAGATTAACATTCCACGCGATTTCTGGACACAGGTGATCGACATCGAGCTTCCGGCCATCGTCGAGTTCGAGCGCCCGTCGGGTGGCGCCAACGCGATTGCGGCGGCAGCGAAACTGCTCTCCGAAGCGAAATTTCCGGTCATCCTGTCGGGTGCTGGCGTCGTTATCGGCGGCGCGATTGCCGACTGCGTGGCGCTTGCTGAAAAGCTCGATGCGCCGGTTTGCAATAACTATCAGCATAACGACAGCTTCCCGGGCAGTCATCGCCTTGCCGTCGGGCCGCTCGGCTACAACGGCTCCAAGGCTGCGATGGAGCTGATCGCCAAGGCCGATGTGGTATTGGCGCTCGGCACGCGGCTCAATCCATTCTCGACGTTGCCCGGCTACGGAATTGACTATTGGCCAAAGACCGCGAAAATCATCCAGGTCGACATCAATGCTGACCGCATCGGCCTGACGAAGCCGGTCACTGTCGGCATCTGTGGCGATGCGAAAGCGGTCGCGCAGCAGATCCTCGCTCAGCTGTCGTCGTCAGCCGGCAATGCTGGCCGCGAGGAACGCAAGGCACTGGTTCACAGAACCAAATCCGCGTGGCTGCAGGCGCTGTCGAGCATGGACCACGAGGACGACGATCCCGGCACGACCTGGAACGCAGACGCACGCACGCGCGATGCTGATCGGATGTCGCCGCGTCAAGCCTGGCGAGCGATCCAAGCCGCCATGCCGAACGATGCGATCATCTCGTCCGACATCGGCAACAACTGCGCCATCGGCAACGCTTACCCGACATTCGAGCAAGGTCGCAAGTATCTGGCGCCCGGCCTGTTCGGACCCTGCGGCTACGGTTTCCCCTCGATCATCGGGGCCAAGATCGGCAACCCGAACACGCCAGTGATCGGATTTGCCGGCGATGGCGCCTTCGGCATCTCGATGAGCGAGATGAGCTCGATCGGCCGCGAAGAATGGCCAGGCATCACCATGGTGATCTTCCGCAACTACCAGTGGGGCGCGGAGAAGCGTAACTCGATTCTGTGGTACGAAGACAACTTCGTCGGCACCGAACTCGACCCGCACTTATCCTATGCAAAGGTTGCCGAAGGCTGTGGCCTCAAGGGCGTCACGGTGAAGACGCAGGCCGAGCTGACGGCCACGCTGAAAACCGCTTGCGAGGCGCAATCAAAGCGCGTGACGACGTTCATCGAGGTCATTCTGAACCAGGAACTCGGCGAACCGTTCCGGCGCGACGCGATGAAGAAACCCGTCCAAGTCGCTGGGATCAGCAAGAGCGACATGCGCCCGCAAAAAGGCGCGTGATCGAGCTTGATTCCGCCCCGGGGCTGGTCCCTCGATTTTATGCATTGAGCGTCGGGGAAAAAATGCTTGCCATTGCGTGGGGTAGCGAACGCACTATGCCCATGGTTGGAGGGAACGATCGGCGCGCGATGGCGTTGCATCCGGCAGCGTCAGGAGGCGGCTATCAATAGGACCCAACGCGTTGACACAATGATTGTGCTGGGGCTTTTGTTCGCAGCAGGATCGCTGTTCGCGTTGATCAGACCCGCGTCGCCGGCTCCTTCAAGCGGACCGGACCCCGCTCGCAATCAATTGACGGAGGGTAGTGGCGCGGCGGTCGAAGCACCAAAAGCAGGATGGCTTGAGACCGCCAAGCGCGTTTATGCAGAGATCAATGAGAATCGCATTCTGTTGGTGGCCGCGGGCGTTACATTCTACGTGCTACTCGCACTTTTTCCCGGCATAGCTGGCATGGTGTCGCTCTATGGACTGTTTGCAGATCCTGCCAATTTATCCCAACAATTATCTAGGCTCTCCGGTCTTATTCCGAGCGGAGCAAGCGATATCATTGGCGAGCAGGTCAAGCGTGTGGCGGCCAATGGCACCACAACGCTTGGAATGGCTTTTCTCACCGGGTTGGCTGTCGCGATGTGGAGCGCAAATGCAGGCATGAAAGCCATGTTCGATGCGCTCAACATCGTTTACGGCGAACAAGAACAACGCAGTTTCGTTCGGTTGAACGTTCAATCTCTGGCATTCACTGTGGGAAGCATAGTTTTCGCTTTGTTGGCAATTGGCGCTATTGTCGTGCTGCCGATCTTGCTCAGCCTATTTGGCAGCGCCGGCAGAAACATCGGTTCTACCTTTAGTGGTGTGAATGTGATCGGCTTGGTGCGCTGGCCAGCGCTATTGGGCGTGGTGCTACTGGCCCTGGCAGTGCTGTACCGGTTCGGTCCCAGCCGCACCCGGCCCGAATGGCGATGGGTGACGTTGGGTAGCGCTATTGCCAGTGTGGTTTGGCTCAGCAGTTCGATGCTCTTTTCTTGGTATGTCAGCAACTTCGGCACCTATAATGAAACGTATGGTTCGCTCGGAGCGGCGATCGGGTTCATGACGTGGCTGTGGCTGTCGGCGTTCATCGTATTGGCAGGCGCGCAGATCAACGCCGAGATCGAACGTCAATCGGCGGTCTCCAATCCCAAATAGGCGCGGGCCGCGACGAGGTCGTCGTCATTTCCAACATCGCGTGTTGGGCTATATCGTGTCAGCGTGGCCAATGCGGCCTCGATTGACGGATCCACCAGTCTCAGCCTTCGCTAATCTATAGGCTGAGCAAGTTTGGGTGAGGTAGCCAGTGCCACGAGCAAAGAATTATGCGCATCTTCCCCTGTCGGTTGCTCATCTGTGCGAACTAAACCTCGCGCCGGCCATCCTAATCGAACATGCTGCCACCGCCGGCTTTGCCTCAGTTGGCGTGCGGATCGCGCCTGCGTCTGCAGGCGGCATCGAATATCCACTCCGCACGAAGGCTGAGCGAGCCGAGGTGAGGCGCCGCACTGATGCAACTGGTGTGTCGGTGTTATACATCGAGCTGATCTCAATATGCGAAACCACACGCGCTGCCGATCACGAGGCGATGTTCGAGACCGGCGCCGAAATTGGCGCAACGCGCTTGCTCGTAGCCGGTGACGTTGCCGACATTTCCATTGTCGCCGACCGATTCGGCCAAATCTGCGAGTTGGCGCGTAATTATGAGATCAGCGTCGACTTCGAGTTCATGCCATTTCGTGGAATCCGCACACTCGGCGAGGCGGTGCAAATCGTGCGCCGGGCAGGACAATCTAACGGTCACGTTCTGGTCGATACGCTGCACATGTTTCGCTCGGCGAGCTCTGTGAAAGAACTGGCCAAGCTCGACCCTGCGATGATCGGAACCTTGCAAATCTGTGATGCACCGAATCTGGCGCCGCCGTCATCCGAGCTTGCCGCCGAAGCCCGCACCCACCGTCTGTTGCCTGGGCACGGCGGACTCGATCTGTGGCAGGTGGTCGATGCATTGCCGTCGGATATAATGGTCGGTGTCGAAGTGCCAATGGCGAGCCAGTTTCCCACTCTCGATCCGGCTGCGCGTCTTATTCTGTTGGCGAAAGAAACGCGCAAGTTCTTAGAACAAGGTCATTAGGCAAAAGGGGGGAGCCGAGAGTGACCGTAAAAACAGTTCGCATCGGTGTGATAGGTGCCGGCCTCATCGGCCGCAAGCACATCGAGGTGCTGCGGTCGGGAAGCAGCGACTACACGCTCGCCGGCGTTGCCGATCCTTCGCCAGCTGCAAAGAAGGATGCCGAGGCGCTCGGCTATCCCTGCTATACGACGATTGAGGAAATGCTCGACAAAGCGAAGCCTGATGGCGCCATCATCGCGGTGCCCAACCAGATGCATGTATCGGCCGGCCTCGCGTGCATCAGCCGGAAAGTGCCGATCATCATCGAGAAGCCGGTGGCGGATACCGTTGACGAAGCGTTGAAGCTTGTCGAGGCGGCGGAGAGTGCCGGTGTCGCAACCCTCACCGGCCATCATCGGCGGCACAATCCGATTATGCGAAAGGCTGCCGAGATCGTTCGCGAAGGCGGCGTCGGGCGCTTGGTTGCAGCGACCAGCATTTGGCTTTCACACAAGCCGAAAGGCTATTACGACCTCGCGTGGCGGCGCGAACCAGGCGGCGGCCCGGTTCTCATCAACGCGATACACGAGATTGATTGTTTGCGCATGCTGTGCGGCGATATCGATACTGTGCAGGCCACGACGTCTAGCGAAGTGCGCGGATTCGCGGTTGAGGATACGGCAGCTGCCGTCATCCGTTTCAAAAACGGCGCGCTTGGTTCATTGCTCGTTTCCGATACTGCATCGAGCCCATGGTCGTGGGAGACCTCGTCCGGTGAGAATCCCTTTTTTCCTCGAACCTCGGAAGATTGCATTTTTCTTGCCGGTACTCGCGGATCGTTGTCGATACCATCACTCGATTTGCGGTGGCACGAACCAGGCCAAGAGAGTTGGGGAAATCCACTGACGCAACGCCGTGCGCAGATCACACCGGCCGATCCCTATCATGAGCAAATGCAGAATTTCGCTGCCGTCATCCGAGGTTCGCAGAAACCGGTACTTTCCGGCCGCGACGGCACAAAGACGCTGGCGGCGACGCTCGCCATCTCGATGTCGGCTAACACCGGTGCCGTGGTGCGCCCCGATGATATCATGGTAAGAGCGGCGCCCGCTTCTGCCGCGTAAGCCAACGGACCTGCAGTTATGACCACAGCACAGCGCGCCTCTTGCATCATCGGATGGCCGGCAAAGCATTCCAGGTCGCCAAAGCTGCACGGATACTGGATCAAGCGCTATAACATCGACGCCGACTACCGCACCGAGGAAAGGTCGCCGGAGGAATTCTCTGCATTCGTTCGAAATCTCGCAGCCCACGGCTATGTCGGCGCCAACGTCACGATCCCGCACAAGGACGCGGCTCTCGCCCTGTCCGAACCGGATGATCGTGCGCGCGCAGTAGGTGCGGCCAACACCCTGTGGCTCGACAATGGCAGGCTTCGCTCCACGAACACCGACGTTGAGGGCTTCATCGAAGCACTTGATGCGGCGGCGCCGGCTTGGGATGAGCGCACGGAAAGCGCAGTCGTACTGGGCGCTGGCGGCGCTGGCCGAGCAATTGTCTACGGATTGATCGAACGCGGCATCAACACGATCCACGTCGTCAACCGGACACTCGAGAAAGCGCAGCATTTCCGTGACCGGTTCGGTGCGACCGTCCACCCCGCGCACTGGTCGGTTCTTCCGCGCCTGCTTGAGGGTTCTAAACTCCTTGTGAATGCGACCTCCCTCGGTATGCAGGGCCAGCCCGAACTCACGATCGACCTCAGTACGCTGGCCCCAGATGCAGTCGTGTCGGACATCGTTTACGTCCCATTGAAAACGCCGCTGTTGATTGCCGCCGAACAACGCGGCTTGGTCACCTCGAACGGCTTGGACATGCTGCTGCATCAAGCCGTTCGTGGCTTCGAGCTGTGGTTCGGCGTGCGGCCGGAAGTGACGACGGAGCTATTCGATATGCTCAGCGCCGATATCGCGAAGACATGACTATCAAACTCCTCAGGCGACGCCATTCGCTTTGAGGAATGCAGTCAACTTCGCCCAACCATCCTTTGCTGGAGCTTCACGGAAACTCGGGCGATAGTCGGCGTGGAAGGCATGCGGCGTGTCGGGATAGACGATGACTTCGCAAGACTTCTTAGCGGTAGCACACGCCGCTTTCATCTTCTCCACTGTGTCCACCGGAATGCCCTGATCGGCACCGCCATAGAGGCCGAGTACCGGTGCCTTGAGGTCTGCTGCAAGATCAACCGGGTGTTTTGGCGTCAACGGCGTGGCATCACCCACCAAGCGGCCGTACCAAGCGACACCGGCTTTCAAACCGGGGTTATGAGCTGCGTACAACCAGGTAATGCGTCCACCCCAGCAGAAGCCGGTGATCGCAAGTTTTGCAGTATCGGCTTTGCCCGAGGCCTTGGCGAATGCGACGGCGGCATCGAGGTCGGACATCACCTGTGCATCGGGCACCTTCGCGACGATGGGGCGGATATCGTCAATCGACGTCAACTTAGATACATCGCCCTGGCGCGCATACATTTCAGGTGCGACCGCGAAATAGCCGAGCTTGGCAAGACGGCGGCACACGTCCTTGATGTGCTCGTGCACACCGAAGATTTCTTGCACCACGAGCACGGTTGGAAAGTTACCGCCCGATGCGGGCATGGCGCGGTAGGCTGGTATCTCGCCATCAGCGGTTTTGATTTTGACCTCTCCAGCTTCAAGGCCCGAGGTATCCGTGGTGATCACGGTCTGCGCCATTACCGGTTGAACGGAGGCGACAAAACCGGTTGCAAGCGTGGTCACCATCATTCCTCTCCGGGTGAAATCAATCGTGGGGGAAAGGCTGCGGCGGTCGGATTCGAAATTGCGGTTCTCAAAAGCCATGGGCATATCCTCCTGTTCGCCTGATGCGGGGCACGAGTGTCCGCATTGAATATGGTTCCGTAGGCGGCGTTCGGCAAATCAACAGGCTGTCAGCGATCGATCGCCAACCCCAGATCTCCGAAACCCACGTGCCGATGCTCGAACGCTAGACCCAGTTTGCGCGCGGCATTCTCGGCCTTGGCAATCAGCTCTGGCGTTGGCACTTGAGACAAATACACGACCTTCTCGTAATTACCGAAATATACCGGCAAAAGTTCGGGATGCCGGTCCAATCCCAAACCGCGGATCACCAGCGTTGCGAACTGACGCACGAGAAAGTCGGTGAGGAAGAAGCTGCGCATGTCTTCATCACCACGAGCGGCGAAGGCTTCGACGCCGGTGAAAAACGCGTAGCAGTGCGCACCTGGCAACCGTTCGACCTGCTCTTGTTCCAGCAGGCGGTCGAGATCGCCGCCGGTACCGCAATCGGCATAGGCGACGAAGATACGCTTATAGCGCGATCGCGCGATGGTAATCCGTCGTTTTACTGCCGGAGTGATCTTCTCTGGCCTGTTGTGGTAGGTCGACGGGATCGCCTCAATGTCGATCTCCAAGTGCGGGTTCTGCGCGATCAGATACTGCAGCTCGCGTACGAGCGCTCCGCACGCGATGATCAACGAGCCGCGCCTGGCAGTGCCTTTGCTCAAGCGGACGGCCGTTGATTGTGCTTGCGCTTCAGCAGGTCTTGGGCGAGTTCCACGGTCACCGCCGCGTCGCGCCCATAAGCATCGGCTCCGACCGCCTTGGCGAAGTCCTCATTCAGCGGCGCGCCACCAACCATGACGATGAAGTCGTCCCGCATGCCTTTTTCCTTCAGCGTATCGATCACGACCTTCATGTAAGGCATCGTCGTGGTCAGCAGGGCCGACATGCCGATAATATCGGGCTTGTGCTCTTCGATCGCGGCCAGATACTTCTCGACGCCGTTGTTGATGCCCAGATCGATCACCTCGAAGCCAGCACCTTCCATCATCATGCCGACGAGGTTCTTGCCGATGTCGTGGATGTCTCCCTTTACCGTGCCGATCACGATCTTGCCCTGGCGCGGCGCTCCGCTGGCAATCAGCAACGGCCGCAACACTGCCATGCCAGCCTTCATGGCATTGGCGGCAAGCAGTACTTCGGGCACAAAAAGAATACCGTCGCGGAAGTCGATGCCGACGATCCGCATACCCTCGACAAGGCTTTCGGTCAGCACCTTATATGACGCCCAACCGCGCTCGAGCAGGATATTGACACCCTCGACCACCTCGTCCTTGAGGCCATCATACAGGTCCTGATGCATCTGCTCGACAAGTGCCGCGTCGTCGAGGTTCTTCAAAATGATTTCGTCGGCATCAGCCATAGCAAGGGTCCCTGCAGATGAGGATGTCGTGCGCAGATTGATTGTAGTCGAATAACGCTACTGTTCTGCAAGCGACGGGCATGGCAAACTTTTGGACGTGTCTGGGACAAGGTTGATTGTAGCTCGCGCGAAGTCAAGCTACGCAAATGGCATGAGTTCGGAGCTACACGTTGACATCAACTGACAAGCCACGGCGCCGCAACAGGCAGGCGGCCACGATCGCAGAACCCGCGGCCACCAAACGGTCAGCAGTCACGCTTTCGGCTGAGTTCAGCGGAGGCCTCGATCTGACGTCGATCGAGGCGGCTGCGGAAGCTTTGTTGACCGATGTGGGGATTGCCTGCCGGTTGCCGTCCGAAAGCGCCGGCAAATGCGCAAAAGCTGGATTGATCGTGTCGGCCGACCGGGTACGCTTTCCGGTCCCGTTAGTGATGGACTTGATGGCCAAAGCGCCTGAACGTTTCACGCACGCAAGCCGGGACGGTCATCACGCGTTGGAAGTTTCGACGTCGATGGCCGCCTTCGGGCCGGCAATCGCATCCGGGCATATTTGGACCACTCAATCGCGCCGTCCGATCACGGCAGCCGATGCGGTCCGGTTCGCAGCTGTCGCCGCCGATGCGCCGGGACTTGAATATGGTGCGTCGTCGATCGGGTTGTCCGTCCCAAATCTCGATGCAGGTGGACGGTTGGCAAGCTTTGTGGCAGCCGCGAACCGGCCTCTGATCGTCCCCTCGCGTACGCCTTTCCACGCTAGGGATCTGATTGGGGCCGCCTGCGCAGACGCAGGGCGAGACGAGACATCATGCCGCTTAGCGATCCTGGCTTCAGTCGAAAGCGCGATGACGTTCGACGATGCCTTCGTCGACGCACTCGTTGAGACGGCATCAATGGCGCAGTGCCTCGTCGTGGCACCGACGCTGCTGATTGGCTCCAATGCTCCTGCGACCTTGAACGGGGCACTGGTTCGTTTTGCAGCGGAAGCTATGGCCGGCGTCGCACTCGCGCAGGTTCTTTGTCCGCGACAACCGGTTGCGGTTGGCGCGACGGTCGCCGATGTATCGATGCGCAATGGCTTGCCGTTGATGGGGACCGCGAATGCGCTCGCAGTTCTGGGTGGTGCGATTGGACTGGCGCGACGATGGAACCTTGCATTCTTCGCCTGCGGTCCAGCGACCAGCGCCAAAGGCTTCGATGCGATGGGCACGGCCGAAACCGCCAGTTGGTTGACGGCTGCGTACTACTTAGGCGCCAATGCAGTGATCGGTGCAATTGGCGCTGTCGACCTGGACGACGGGATTTCAATCGAGAAGTTAATCGTCGACGCAGAAGTCGCAGCAAGGCTTGGCCGGTCCTTTAATCAAACAAATGATGATGCTTGCACTGAGCTCCGGGCTGCAGGTCCAGGCGGAATTTTTCTCGGCACGGCGGCGGCGCACACGATTGCCCATCAACAGTCATCGCCGAGATTGGCCAGCAATAGCTTGTTCGAAAGCTGGGTCGACGCGGGGAGCCCGCAGATCGACCGAACTATCGCCGCCATCATTGCGCAGACAAACTTGCCGGCGCTGCCCGCTACTGTGGAAACGGGAAACGTCGGCCTGAACGATCGCCGCCCGGCCAATCTAGCGGACCTTGCCGCTGAACTGTACAGCCAATCCGTTCGCGACGCTTTTGGATTTGGTGGGTCGTTCGATTAGCTTCGTCTCTTGCGTCCTTCCATCGCGCCACCGGTGGTTGGCGCGGGGCGATGCAAAAAGGGTCCGATCTTAGACGTGATCGCCGCGTGATCGGGACGATCCCCCTTTTGATGCGCGTCGAGCGTAAGACGCATGCCAGCCAGATGCACAGGCGATGTCCCGCAGCAGCCGCCGATAATCCGCGCCCCCGCATCGATCGCGAGACCGGCATAGGAGGCCATCAGCTCGGGCGTGCCCGAATAGTGGATGTGCCCATCGTGGTAACGCGGAATACCGGCATTCGCTTTCGAGATCACCACGATGTCCGGACGGGCTTCAGTCATCGATAGTATCGAACCCAAGGTATCAGATGCGCCTGCCCCGCAGTTTGCACCGACGGCCAGGGGAGGTGGCTCGAACGCTGCTACGGCTTCGGCGAAGGCTTGCGGCGTGATGCCCATCATGGTGCGCCCGGCGGTGTCGAAGCTGGCGGTAACCGTATAGGGCATGGCAACTTTGGCGGCAGCCATAGCTGCTGCCTTCATCTCTTCGATCGCCGACATCGTCTCGATCCAGATGACGTCCGCGCCACCAGCTTTCAAGCCTTCAATTTGCTCGACGAACACGTCCATTGCTTCTTCGTGGTCGAGGGGACCCAGCGGCTGGAACAGCTCGCCCGTGGGTCCGACCGAACCCGCGACGACAACCGGATGTCCCGCAGCATCGGCGACTTCCCGGGCAAGGGTCGCTGCTTGCTTGTTGATCTGATACGTGCGCGCATCCGCCTGATGCAACGCCAATCGCCGCCGATTACCGCCAAACGTGTTGGTAAGAATGATATCGGCGCCAGCATCCACGAACATCTGGTACAGCGCCTTGATGCGGTCGGGATGTTCTTCGTTCCAGATCTCCGGTGAATCACCCGACATCAGTCCCATGTGGAATAGGTTGGTGCCAGTTGCCCCGTCAGCAAGGAGCCAGGGTTTAGCGGCAAGCATGGCCTGAAGCGTGGGCATGGAACCTCGGTTGTGGGCACAGTGACGAGTGTGATCGCCAGACCATAGGTGCGAGAGGCTGCAAATGCTATCGAAGACCCGTCGAAAACCGTTCAACTTCGGTCGCACGAGCGTCAGCGATGGGCGGATGCGATATGATAGTGTCTGGCGAAGGATTGCAGCTACATGACCGACCTCCCGGCTCAACGCATCATTGTCTATTGGCGCGATATCCCGGCGCAGGTGATCGTCAGGCGTGGCCGCGTGGCGGAAAAACGCGAACTGCCGGACCACTTCATCAAGGCGATCGATGCGACGGCGATGGCGATCGGCGCCAGGGACAGCGACGCGTACCTGGCAGAATGGCGCCGAGGCGAACCCGAGGCATGTTCCGGTAATCTCGCAGCCGAGGCGGATGCGGCAGTTGCCGCGATGCTCGCTGCTTACGATATGGACCGCCTGAAGCGTCTGATCAGCAACGGCGGCAAGGCCTGAAAGAACACGATGCCCCTCGACAGTCCATCGCTGCCTGCCAAAGATGCGCTCGTGTTGTTTATGCCAAGCGGACGCCGGGGGCGATTTACGTATGGCACGCCTGTTTTGGAAGCCGCCCGCTCGCTCGGCGTTTTCGTTGAAAGCGTGTGTGGCGGACGCGGCATCTGCGGGCGCTGCCAAGTGCTGCCGGCAATGGGCCACTTCGCAAAGCACGGCATCGAGAGCCGGCCGGAAAACCTGACCGCCTTCAACGAGGTCGAGCAGCGCTACGCCAGAGTGCGCAAGCTACCTGCCGATCGGCGGTTGTCATGCCAGGCGCGCATTGAGGGCGACGTCGTCATCGACGTGCCAGCCGACGTCGCAATACACGGACAGGTGGTGCGCAAACGATCGGAGGCACGCGCGATCGAGCGCGACATCGCATTCGCAACCTACGCGGTCACGATCGATGAACCCGATATGGACAAGCCGCTCGGCGACACCGACCGGCTCATCGCAGAACTGCAATCCAGGCATGGCTTGACACACCTCACCTGCGATATGACATTGTTGCCGCGCATCCAGACGATCTTGCGCAAAGCAAATTTTGATGTGACGGCCGTGGTCCATCAAGACGGCGCTGCACCGCTTCTGGTCGATGTACGTCCACGCGGAACCGAAGCATTGTTCGGCGTCGCCTGCGACATCGGCTCGACCACGATCGCGTGCCACTTGGTCGACCTAGTTACTGGCCGCACGATCGCATCGGCCGGCACGTCGAACCCGCAAATCCGCTTCGGCGAAGATCTAATGAGTCGCGTCTCCTACGTGATGATGAACCCCGACGGACGCGAAGCGCTCACCACTTCCGTGCGCGGCGCGGTGGAAGCGTTGATCGACCGGGTTGCAGGCCAAGGCGGCATCACGCGTGCCGACATCTTGGAAGCGGTTTTCGTCGGCAACCCGATCATGCACCACCTGTTCCTGGGGCTCGACCCAACGGAGTTGGGACAGGCACCGTTCGCGCTTGCTGTATCCGGTGCTCAACGGATCGCTGCGCGCGAAATCGGTCTTTCGCTGCATCCGGCCGCAAGGTTGTACGTTCTTCCCTGCATCGCCGGTCATGTCGGCGCGGACGCTGCAGGCGTCGCGTTAGCCGAAGGTCCACAAGGACATGACGAGACGACGCTCGTCGTCGACGTTGGCACCAATGCCGAAATTTTACTGGGCAATCGCACGCGCGTACTAGCGGCATCGTCGCCTACGGGCCCCGCCTTCGAAGGTGCCGAGATATCATCCGGCCAGCGCGCAGCGCCTGGTGCCGTCGAGCGTGTGCGCATCGATCCCCTGACGTTCGAGCCGCGCATCAAGGTGATCGGCTGCGATCTATGGTCGAACGAACCTGGCTTTGCCGAGGGAACGGAAGCGTTCGGCGTCACCGGCATCTGCGGCTCCGGCATTATCGAAGCGACCGCCGAAATGTTTTTAGCCGGCATCATCCGTCAGGACGGCATCGTCGATGGTACGCTGGCGGCCCGAAGCAACCGGATCATCGCCGAAGGCCGCACCGCATCGTATGTCCTTTGGCGCGGGGCGCCGGAACTGCGGGTCACGCAGGGCGACGTACGCGCGATCCAACTCGCGAAAGCAGCCCTTTATGCGGGCTGCCGTTTGTTGATGGATAGGATGGGCGTCGCGACCGTCGAGCGCGTCAAGCTTGCAGGCGCCTTCGGTTCATACATCGAGCCCAAGTACGCAATGGTGATCGGGCTGATTCCCGATTGCTCACTCGATCGCGTATCCTCCGTTGGCAATGCTGCCGGAACCGGCGCACGCATGGCTTTGCTGAGCCGACGGCATCGAACGGAGGTGGAGGCGCTGGTTCGCCGCATCGAGAAAATCGAGACCGCAGTCGAGCCAAAATTCCAGGAGCACTTCGTCAATGCGATGGGGTTTCCGAACACGGTCGAAGCGTTCCCGAAGCTCGAAACCGAAGTTCAGCTTCCGACGCGAACCGTCACCACCGAAGCCGACGGCCGGCCGCGCCGTCGGGCGCGACCGGCCGTCGCGTCGGAATGATCACCCCAGCATATTGGTGCCAGCGCAAACCGAGATCGCCTGACCGGTTATTGTGCGGCCGCGCGGGCTCGCCGTGAACACGACCATATCCGCCAATTGCTGCGGCGTGACGTAGTCTTTCATGGCCGTGAATTGCAACATGAAGTCTTCCTGATCTTTGAATGAGCGGCCATTCTGCTGCGCCTTCGCCTCGATCACGCGGCGAATTCGATCGCCGGCGACCAGTCCTGGCAACAAGGCGTTGACGCGAATGCCTTCCGGTCCCAGCTCGATCGCGATCGATTTTGTGAAGCCGATCACACCCCATTTTGCGGCCGCATAAGGCGATCGCAGCGGAAAGCCGTGCTTCCCAGCTTGGCTCGACAAGTTCATGATACTGGCGTTCTTGGACTTGCGCAGCTGAGGAATGGCAAGCCGTGCGCAGTTGAACTGGCTTGTCAAATCGACAGCGATACAACGGTCCCAGTCCTCGGGGTTGATCTCCTCGACCCGCCCTGTCGGCCCCGCGATGCCCGCGTTATTGACCAGGCAATCGAGGCCGCCGAGGTGCTTGATCCCATCATCGAACAATTTCGCGACGTTGGCGCGGTCGGATACATCGCAAACGGTTTGGGTCAAAACGGGATCGGACTTCGCAACCGCCGCTAGCGCTTCGCGGTCGACATCGCAGATGAATACGTTGGCGCCCTCGCGAACAAAGGCCCGAGAAATCTCCAAGCCAATGCCACCGGCACCTGCCGTCACCAGCACGCGCAAGCCTTTGATTTCGAGATCCATGACGCACTCCTCCCATCGCCGATCGCCGTTTGTGCAATCAAGGTATCACGATGGGAGAATTAGAAAACCGGTATGCCGCTACTCGGCTGCATCCATTATCTCATCGGCAACGTGCGACGGTGCCTTCGGCATATCATCGAGAATCATGCCGAGCGCGTGCATGTAAACTTCTAGAATGCTTTCCTCTTCCTCGCGCTGATCGCGGGACTTTTTGCGCAAACGCACGATCTGCCGAAGCGCCTTGACGTCGAAACCGACCGACTTGGCCTCCAAGAACTTGTCCCGAATATCGTCGGCAATCGCCTTCTTCTGCTCTTCCAGGTTCTCGATCTGCTCGACGAACTGGCGCAGCTGATTTTGCGCGGCTTGCTGCAGTGTGCTCATGACCCATTCCTTGATTGCGTTGCTCACAGCCGAACGCGCACACACGGGCGTGGAGCAAGCGCTATTTGTAAGCCGCAGGATTGGGCATCAACAAGGCTGGTATCCCGCAACTACGAGGGTTATCCCCGCAACACACCGCAGCCCAATTCAAGGGCTTGACGATGCAGCACTACAACACGCACCGGAATCGAGATTTGTTGCTAATTGCAAACGTCGCAGTTGCCGAGTGGCTTAGGCCCAGTTCATCACACCAATGACGGCTGGACCCAGGATCACTACGAACAGCACCGGCAGAAAGAATATGATCATCGGAACTGTCAGCTTCGGCGGCAGGGCGGCCGCCTTGCGCTCGGCTTCAAGCATGCGCGCTTCACGGTTTTCCTTGGCCATTACGCGTAGCGCTTGCCCGACAGGAGTACCGTATCGCTCCGCCTGAATAAGTGCGGTTGCCACGCCCTTGATGCCCTGCAGACCGGTGCGCTTGCCGAGATTTTCGAAAGCCATGCGGCGGTCCGACAAGTAAGACAGCTCGGCGGTGGTCAAGCTGAACTCTTCGGCAAGTTCGATCGATTGACTACCGACTTCCTTCGCCACTTTGCCGAATGCCGCCTCCACCGACATGCCTGCCTGAACGCAAATCAGCAGCATGTCCAAGCTGTCGGGAAAAGCGTCCTTGATCGACTGTTGACGCCTGCTGATCATGTTGGAGAGAAACATGTTCGGAAGGTAGAAGCCGAGGAACCCAGCGCCCAGCGCCATCATCACCTTGACCATCGGCGGATAGGCGAGAGTCGTCATCACGACAAACAAATAGAAGAGGACAACGACCGTCACGATCGGCGGCATGGCGAGCCGGAAGAAGGTGTAGGCCACGAGCGGGGCTTGGCCACGCAGGCCGGCCATCTTCAGGGTGTCGCGAAGTTCTTCGGTCTCAAAGTAGGACCGGACGCCGAGTGCGTCGACGATCTGTTGCATGAAGCCCTTAGGGGCCTGACGCAGCTTTGCGACGCCACCCACGTCCTTTTTCAGTTCGGCGAGACGGAGCGACCGCATCTTGTCGCGTTCGGTTGCCATTACTTTCATCCGTTGGCTCATGCGATCGCGCGAGATCACTGGCAAGGCAACAGTCAGCACCGTTGCAAAGGCCGCGATCGCCGCAAGCAGCATGACCAGCATCTGCGGTCGCAGCACCAATTCGATGAAGTCCATCATGGAAGCACACCTGGATTCTAGCGGTAGGCTGCCGGCTTCGCATCACCCAACCTGCGGGCATGCGGACCGACCGACGCTCTTAGAATTTGAAGTTGATCATTTTACGCATCACCAAGATTCCGCACGTCATCCAGATCGCGGCACAGGCCAGCATGAATTGACCGATCGTCGTCGTGAACAGGACAGCGAGATATTTTGGCGTCGACATGTAAACCATGCCCATCACGATGAACGGCAGCGAGCCGAGGACCATTGCCGATGCTTTAGCTTCGGCGGACAGCGCCTTCACTTTGCCTGTAAGCGTTTTGCGATCGCGCAGCACGCCGGACAAGTTACCGAGTGCTTCGGACAAGTTGCCGCCGGCCTGCTGCTGAATGCCCAGAACAATGGCAAAGAACTTCACTTCCGGAAGCGGCATGCGGGCCATCATCCGATCAAAAGACTCGACAAGCGTAACGCCGACGCGAGCTTGATCGACGACTTCGCGAAACTCCTCATTGATCGGCGCGGGACTTTCCCGGGCAATGATCCCAAGACACTCGTTCAAAGGCAAACCAGATTTAACGCCGCGCACGATGACGTCGATTGCGTTAGCGAAATTGTTGACGAACTTGTTTTGCCGGCGCTTCGTCAAAAATTTGAGCAACCAGCGTGGAAAACCGAACGCGCCGACAAAGCCAGCGGCCGCACCCGCGATCCATGGCACACTGGGGGCGAAGATCATCAAGCCTGCTGCGAATATCAGGCCTGATATTCCGCTCGCGATCCAAAACACCTTTGGCGTGATTTCGAGCCCAGCGCGTTGGAGACGTACCCGCAACGACAGCTTCTCTTTTGTCTTTTGCCGGTTCTCGAGTTCTTTAAGAGTGTCTGCGACCTGCTGCTTACGGTTGGAGGCCTGCTCCTGCTGGACGACACGGGTCGTGCGCTTTTGCCTCGTCTCTGTGACGTTCGCAATTCGCTTTTCCGTTACCTTTTCGCCTGAAAGATACGGCCACATCGCAACAAACGCGATGCTGGATACCGCCAGTGCGCCAAGTCCCAATCCCAAAAACTGAGCGATCTCTGGGCTAAGCATTGGTTTCACCCATCGGATTGCCATCGGCATCGCCCACTTCGGACGATGCTAACGCTTCCGCCAAACGATTCTGTTCGCCATAATATTCCGCGCGATCCCAGAAGCGGGGACGCGCAATGCCGGTCGAGCGATGACGGCCGATGATCTTGTCGTTCGCATCCTGGCCCGTGATTTCGTAAACGATCAGGTTCTGCAGGGTAACAACCTCGCCTTCCATACCCACCACTTCGGTGATGTGCGTAATTTTCCGCGACCCGTCTCGTAGACGGGAGGCTTGGATGATGATGTCGATCGAGCCCGTAATCATTTCGCGGATGGTCTTGGGCGGCAGTGAATAGCCACCCATCATGATCATCGATTCGAGACGGCTGATGGCTTCGCGCGGGCTGTTGGAGTGAAGCGTTCCCATCGAACCATCGTGACCCGTATTCATCGCCTGCAACAAGTCGAAGGCTTCCGGTCCGCGGACCTCGCCGACGATGATCCGTTCAGGACGCATACGCAGACAATTTTTCACGAGGTCACGCATGGTGATCTCGCCCTCCCCTTCGAGGTTTGGAGGCCGAGTTTCCAGTCGAACGACGTGGGGCTGCTGCAGTTGAAGTTCGGCGGAGTCCTCGCAGGTGATAATACGCTCGTCGCTGTCGATCGACCCGGTCATGCAGTTCAGCAGCGTCGTCTTGCCAGAGCCGGTGCCGCCCGAAATGAGGATGTTGCAGCGAACGCGGCCGATCACTTCGAGAATGGTTTTTGCCTGCGGACTGATCGAGCCGAACTTCATCAACTGCTCGAGCTTCAGGCGATCCTTCTTGAACTTACGAATGGTCAGACATGGACCATCGATTGCGAGTGGCGGCGCAATGACGTTAACGCGAGAACCATCGGGAAGACGGGCGTCGCAAATCGGGCTCGACTCGTCGACGCGGCGACCCACCTGGCTGACAATGCGTTGACAGATGTTCATCAGCTGCGCGTTGTCTGCAAAGCGGATACCGGCTTTGGTGACCTTGCCATTCACTTCAATAAACGTCGTCGCCGCGCCATTGACCATGATATCGGCGATGTCATCGCGGGCCAGAAGCGGCTCAAGCGGACCGTATCCGAGTACGTCGTTACAAATATCTTCGAGGAGCTCTTCTTGCTCCGCGATCGACATGACGACGTTCTTGATCTGAATGATCTCGCTGACTATATCGCGAATTTCCTCGCGCGCGGCCGCCGAATCGAGCTTGGCCAGTTGCGTCAGATCGATGGTATCGATCAGTGCGTTGAATACGGTCGTCTTGACGTCGTAGTACTCTTCCGATTTTTTCCGGCCGTGCTCCACCACGGGCTCTTGAACCTTGGGAGCGGGCGCTGAAGCCTGCGATAGAGGCGATTTCGTATCCATAGCCTTCGGCACCGGCGCTCCCGCTGATGCGGCCGGCGGCAGCGCCTTCTTTGGCGCATTGGGATCGTTAGTTCGGCGACCGAACATGGCGGGCTTTCCTTAGCGCTTGAATTTCAGCTTTTCGAATAGGGGACCGAGAGCACCCGGCATCGCTGACTTCTTCGGCTCGGCGCGGGTTTCTTTGCGGTGGGCAAGCGCCAATGCAAGATCGCGAATCGGCCCGACGGCCTTGGCCTTTTTGTTGAGCTCTTCAATCATTTGGCCATTGTTAGCGGCCTGACCGAAAGTCTCGATGTCGAACTCGATGATCGCTGTCGGCTTGAGGTCGAGACTTTGAGCGAATTCCTTCACGCTGATCTCGGGCCGCTTCGGCATGTTGGCCATGTTGAGCACGAGATGCGGCGGACCGTCGTTCGAGCGCGACTGCTTCAGCAGATCGAGAATGTTCTTGGCATTTCGCAAGTTTGCCAGGTCCGGCACCGCCGTGATGACGACTTCGTCAGCGCTGAGCAGGATGCGCTTGGTCCACGACGTCCAAGAGTGCGGCAGATCGACGGCCACAAACGGAACGTTTTGGCGCACGACATCGAGCACCGTGGTGCAGGCTTCCGCCGACAGATCGTAGTCGCGGTCCAACACCACCGGCGCTGCGAAAATGCTCAGATGCTCCGAGCACTTGGTCAACAAGCGATCCAGCAATACTTCGTCGAGACGCTCCGGACTGCCTAAGGCTTCGGCGATACCTTGAACTGGGTCCTGGTTGAAATCGAGCCCCGTCGTGCCGAATGCCATATCGAGATCGGCGATCACGACGTTGCTCTTCAAGACTTCCGACAGAGTCCAGGCTGCGTTATGACACAGCGTCGAAGATCCGACGCCGCCCTTGGCGCCGATAAATGCGAGCACATTGCCGACCGGGTCTGAGTCCGGATTATTGTAAAGATTGGAAATGCTCTCCATCAAATGGATTGGTTTCACCGGCGCAACGAGATATTCGCTGACACCGCGCTTCAGAAGTTCGCGATAGAGAATGACGTCGTTGACGTGACCGATGACCAACACTTTTGTACCGCTGTCGCAACTCTCGGCGAGCTGATCCAGCTCGCCAAGCATCTGCGCCCGGGGCAACGAACTCTCGATCACGATCAAGTTCGGCGTTGGGCTTTCCTGATAGTGCGCAACAGCGGCCTGGGCGCCACCCATGTGCAGGCTAACATGGGTCTTCGAGAGCCGGCGATCTTCGGCGGCTACCTGAAGCGCTTCGGCCGTTCCGGAACCTTCGCAGAAAGCCTGGATCGAAATGCGCGGGATGGGGCGCGCCTTCACCAATGATTCAGCAGCTTCCGAGAAATGGTCATGATGACCGGCTAGCTCACCGGTATCGTCGATCGTGGGCTCGGCTAAAGCGTGGGCCTGTCGGCTCATGACATCAATTCCTTCAAGTTCACGGTCGCAATCACGATCAATTGGCGCCTTTGACGACAACGCGTTCGTCGGCTTGCTTCTGCGAGATAGTAGACTCGCCCTTTATGTATTTTCCCCAAACGATGTTGCGGCGTTCGCCCGGAGCTGGGGTCATCGCGCGCGGTCCGATCAAGTCGGCAGGGTTCGCAACCTGGGCTGCGAAATTGCGTTGATTGGCGCAGCCAAAATTAGCAAATGCTTCATTTTTGGTTTCGTCAGCCATATTGGTCGTCCATTTGCCGCATTCAGGCCCTTCGGCCACGAACCGCAAATAAGAGATGCGGATGGCCGGCTGCGGATCACGCTCTTCGTGATAGGCTTCCACCGTTATCGAACCATCGGGAAAACCGCTATCGCTCATCAGATGACGAATTTCGGCAACCGCCTGCATCGAGGCGACTTCGTTCGGTGATCCACTTGGCGCTGCAATAACGATTTTGCTATTGCCGCTATCGCCGGCGCGATAGCGCGTCACAAAGTCGATGACCTGTGCCCTCTGGTGAGGCGACATGCCAACACTGCCACGTGGCACGCGAAGCGACAGGTTCGACGGTTGCTGAGACACCAAAATCGGATGGCGTTGTGTCGGATCAACGACACTCCAGCCAGCTACTTGTGGTCCCTCTTGACCAGCCTTGCAGCCGGCAATCATGAGCGCTGCCGCCGATACCAACGCGAGGTTCAGTGCGAGTTTCCGATTGCTGCGCGCGAAACGGGCGGCGACCGGAGCAACGTTCGTTCTATTGCAGATCATGACAGTCTCTCCAGCGGAGCTTTATTCAACGATGAACCCGTAGTCGCCCTTCAGACCGCCGTCGGGCATGGCAGTGCCGCGGCCGTAGATCCGATTGATGTGACCAAGAAAGTTCGCCTTCATGTCGGTTGCGGCGGCTAAGCCATCATCGGGGCGGGCGAGTTCACGGCGTGCCGATGGGCGGACCAGATATGGCGTGACGATCACAACCAGTTCGGTTTCTTCCTTGATAAAGTCGCGGCTACGGAACAGCGTTCCAAGCACCGGCAAATCCTTCAAGCCGGGAAAGCCATCGATGTTCTGACGCATGCTCTCCGAGATCAAGCCGGCGAGTGCGAGTGATCCGCCGGAGGGCAGTTCGACGACCGACTTTGCCTGGCGCTTCTTAATCGCGGGGATCGAGATATTGCTCAAAGTGACGGCGCCCGTCGATGTCAGCTCGCTGACCTCGGTTTCGATTTTCAGGCTGATCCGTCCTTCCGACATGACGATCGGCGTGAAGGCAAGACCAACACCGAATTCCTTGAAAGTGACCGACAGCGCACCCGAGGTATCCACGACGGGGATTGGATATTCACCGCCAGCCAGGAACTTAGCGGTCTCACCGGATACGGCCGTCAGGTTGGGCTCAGCGAGCATCTTGACGAGACCGTCGCGCTCCAGGGCCTTGATGGCATGCGTAACCCGATTTCCCATCGGATCATTCCAACCACCTGAGAACCCGGAGTTTCCGAACGCGCCGCTAGATGGCCCTGCATTGTAGTTGCAAAGGCTTCCAACACCGCAGGCGATCGCCGGGTCTGAAGGACTGCCAGCCGTTGAAAGGCCGGGTATAGGAAGTTTGCCCAAGCCCGCTGCGGCCGTCAGCGGTAACGCGTTTTCGGTTAGGAATGAAGTTGCAAAGTTACCCGATATGAGCTGCGCACCGAGGTTGATACCCATCTGTTTCATCAACGTGCGCTGCACTTCGGCGATCACCACACGCAGCATGACCTGGTCCTCGCCATCGACGGCGAGCAAGTTGATGACTTTCGCATCGGCTCGACCAGAGGTCGCCTGCACGTCGGTATTGCCGGTTGCGGTGACTGAGCTGATCGCCTTGATTTCGACCGACACGAACTGGGTCGCAATTTGCACCGCTCGAATGGCGTCAACCGGGGTTCGTACGCTGCCGTTAAGGACCACTGCCTCGTTGATCATCTCGACTTTGATGTGCGACCCCGGCAGCAACCGGTTCAGCATGTCCTGGAGTCCAGACGCGTCGCGCTCGACGTAGAGTTCCAGTGTCAAGAATTGTTGACCCTGGCTGTCGAAGAAAAACGCGTTTGCGACGCCGCTTTTTTTTGCGAGCAGAAATATCCGATTGGATGTCTGCACGACCGCGTCGACGATCGAGGGATCCGAAATCATCACATCTTGCAGGTGCCGGGGCACCTCGAGAACGGTGGACTTGTTCAGTCCCATGCGAAGCTTCTTGTGCGCCGGCAGACCCGCCTCGCTGATTCGCATGACCGACTGCTGGCCGCCCGCATGCAGTATTTCGCTGGCGCCACCATCGCCTTTGACAGCCGCGCGTTTTGCATGGTTCGCGCTTTGCGCAAACACCTCGCCTCCAGCCAACCCGGAGACAATGCTTCCAGCTAAACCGCAAATGCCGATCAGGACGAGGCCCTTGGCGATCTTCATAATATTCCGCATAGGTATGGAGCCTTCTGACGAGCTACCGACAAGGGGTGCACACAGACGCAAACACATACGCAGACGAAACATCTAAAAATCAGATCGAAAGTAGAACCGCTATTATCAGTTGACGCCGTATGCCCGGAACTTTACGCCGTAGCGCAGCACACGAACCGAGTTGCCTCGATCCTTCTTGCTCATGTCGTCGTTCGATGCGGGTCCATCGCCGTTGAGATCGGCAACCGACCGCAATGCAAGCGAGATTTCACCGACGGTGTTTGCCAAAGCCAGCAACTCGGCTTGTTTCGGCGTCAGCTCCATCGTGGCGACGCTGCCTTCCGCGTTCTTTTTGCCTTCTTTGGCTTCGACCTGTTGGCCGATCGCCAGCACCCGCACGTTACGGAACAAGGTATCGCTGACGATTTCCTCGGAACCGTTCTTGCCACGCTTGCGCTGCGTCAGGATTACGTCGACGTGATCGTTAGGGAGCACCAGGTTGGCAACGGCAGTCTTCGATTCGATCTTCGTCGCAATGGCGCGCATACCGGCGGGGAGGATCGCTGCGAGCACCCCGCCGTCACCGAGCTTCACGACCTTGTTTTCGGTGATAGGTTCGCCCTGAAGGATCGGTATCCGCGCAACGCGTCCGGCGAATTCCTGGAGGGCCTGAGGCTTCGTCGTGCTCGTCACGAAGGTTGGACTGATTGCGTCTTTCGGCCAATCCTGCCAACGAAAGCTTTGGTCGGTCGCAACAGTGCCAAGTTCGATATCTGATTTAGCGACGAGTACCTTGATGGCATCGACAACCTTGTCGACTTCGACCGGCTTGGGCGGCGGCTTCAACAGGCTGCCCATCATCACGAAAGCAAGCAAGCCCGCGACGCCAGCCACTGAGAGTCCGATCAATTGGGCCTTCTTCATAGCGCAGCGGGTCCTTCTCAGCGGTCGCTAAACGACCTTGGTCCGGCCCTCACTATGAAACGCAAGTCTCAACACGAGGTTAACTTGCGTTCGTTTTTGCTCCATCCGTGTCGAAAGCACAGTGAGCTCCTGCATCGCCGGCGTTATGAGGAGAACGCTGTGAACCAGTACGTCGAGGGATAGATCCATAGCGCGGCGCCGGCCAAGGCGATGCCGTAGGGTATGCCACCTTGACGATCATGCAGCCGAAGCGCCCATTCTTGCCCCATGAGCCAGACCGGCGGCGCAGTACTGCGGAACGTAAGAAGTGCGACCGCCAGTGCACCGCCCATCAACGTCACGAGCGTGAGGTAAGGAAAGAGGCTATCAAAGCCCAGCCACAGAGCCGCGGCTGCGAGAATTTTCGCATCACCGCCGCCCAGCCATCGCATCGTGAACATAAAGATCCCGAGCCCCAGGAACAGCAACCCCGCCGCCACATGATTGATGATCATGGCCGCTGGCGCGCCAGCCATCACGGCTGCGACAGCGAATGCGGCGATCAGGGCCAGCGATACCCGGTTCGGGATCGTCATCGTGAAAAAATCCATGGCGCCGGCAAAAGCCATTGCGACCGGGAACATCAAAAGAAGGGGAAACTCAATCACGGGATACACTCTCGGCTGCTACTTTGTGTAGTAATTGGGCCTGACCTAGCGGCATATTGAAACGAGCAATCCATCTGCCCCGTAATCAGGCCGGAAAGCCTGCCGAGACGTTTGTAAAAACGTTAACTAGACTTATGCCAATTAGCTGAGCCGCGGTAATGATCACTAAGCCGATGGAACCAGCAATCAACGCGTATTCAATTGCCGTGGCCCCGCTTTCATCGCGGCAATACTGGCTCAACTTGTTTCTCACGTCTTCCTCCAGCACAACTTGGTTTGAACAACTCGGACGATCGCTCGCATGATCGCGCAACACAATACGGCGGCGATCGTTAAAGAGCCGGTTGCAGTCGCTCATATGGAAAAGTTTTTTATTCTGCTTCCAACTCGAGCCGGCCCTTAAAATAGAACGACCGCGCAGCCGACATGAGCCACGCGGTCGCTTGTCTAGACGATATCAATTGCCTTGTGTGGCAACGACAACGGCGCACTATTACTTGACGCTGTCGAGACCGGTCTTGACCGAAGTAAAGGTGTTGTTGATCGAAGTGCCGACCTGGCCGACAACGGTGATGATGGCAACGCCGATGAGGGCGGCGATCAGGCCGTATTCGATTGCAGTGGCGCCAGACTCACACTTAACGAAACGGGCGAAAAGGTTCTTCATGACTGGTAACTCCCAACAGGTTTATATCCGGGGCTTGCTCCCCACGTCCATTCGAGTGCACTCCCGAACTCGTCTTGAACTGAAAATGAAACTACACTGAACTCATTAAGCTGGGATTTAAAGAGTACTCTGTTTTGTCAGATAGAAAAGCAATATGCACGATATGGTATATTATATGTTACTAAGAGAAGAAGCGTTGCAGGGCACAACAAGCAGAAACCGCTCGATCATTACTGATCGAGCGGTTTGCATTTCTTTTTATTTTCTTAAGCCGAACATCACTTCACGCTGTCGAGGCCGGTTTTGACCGATGTGAACGTGTTCTTGATCGAGGTGCCGACCTGGCCGACGACGGTGATGATGGCAACGCCGATGAGGGCGGCGATCAGGCCGTATTCGATTGCAGTGGCGCCAGACTCACACTTAACGAAACGGGCGAAAAGGTTCTTCATGACTAGTAACTCCCAACAGGTTGACTGACTGCGCCTTGGCGCTCCCGCTCAGCGGCAACTACTGGAGTGCCGTCCGAACAACCGTGAAGCTACATTACAAGTATTTAGATAAAGTAAATCTGCAATGTTCAATTATTAATACTCAGCAATGAGTTTGGACAGAGTATGAAAAAAAGCGTCAAGACCAGCATCATATCTACAACTCAGAGAAGATAAAAAACAAACAGCAGATTTATCATCAAAATGGACCCTTTTAGTTTGTTAATAATTCGTTTTTAGGCACGTCCCTGCAAACATCTGCATCTCTTTGCGCGATGAAGACAGAATATCATCTTGATAAATACTGTGCGATTCTCAATATCCTCAGTATTTTTCTGAGCAACGACTGGCAGTGCGATGCCTTGGACCATACAATCGCGTGATGTCTGTAACACGCGCCATCGGCCAGCTGCTAACTTAGCGGTTCGGCCCTGATGGATTAAAAACGATCGTTCGTTTGCATTTCCTTCATCAATTTCAGGAATAACTAATGCTCACATCAGAGCCTCAAGGACACTGATCATCATGACCGCGCCCGTCTTAATGCCACGCCGCAGCCTAGCCAGCCCGATTTGCGCAACGCTCGCCGCAGCTGCTGGCCTCGGCGCACTGATGATCGAGGTCTCTGCAGCGCGCGCCGATGATCTTATCGTCAAGTACGACCAATCGCAGCTGTTGCGCCTACCCCGGCCTGCTGCGGAGATAATTATCGGCAACCCGACAATCGCCGACGTTTCGGTTCAAGGCGGAAACCTGCTTGTGATCACGGGCAAGTCCTTCGGCATCACCAACATCATCTCGCTCGATGCCGACCGCAACATCATTCAAGATCAGCGCGTGTTGGTGCAGCGCGACGAAGTTAAGGTCGTCAATCTCCAGAAGGGTCCGAAGCGGGAAAGTTACAACTGCTCACCACAGTGCAATCCGTCGGTCACGATCGGCGACGACAATACTTACTTCGATAACGTCGTGAAGAGCACGACGACGAAAATAAAGACCTCGGAAACCGGTGCCGAGGGCGGTGGCTCGAATGCGCAATAAGCCGTTGTTGGGCTGAGCGCCAATCCGGTACAGCCGAGCAGAATGCTTTAAGCGTCTATCCAGTAGGCGGTCGGAATAAATAAGTCATTTATATTTATAGTGTTTGCTGATCGAGCCAGTTGCGGATTGCCGTGGGCTCGGGGTTACAGCATGATTACGTCCGGATTAAAAGTTGTCGCGCGGCACATTCGCTGCAAAGCAACTGCATGCCACCGCGACACGAGCGGTTCGACCGCGATCGAATTCGCGATGGTTTCGGGACCGTTCTTGGCACTGCTGTTCGGCATCATGGCCGTCGGCTTGTTCTTTTTCACTACGTTCTCGACGGAGAACGCCGTCGAGCAGGCCGCCCGGCCGCTACGCACGGGTGAAGCGCAGGCTGCCGGGAAAACCAAAGATCAATTCAAGAAAGATGTTTGCGATAAATTGCCGGCATACGTCGATTGCGATGGCAAACTTCGCGTCAACGTACAGAAATTTGCAGCCGGACAACCGATCGTCGCGCCAGCCTGCATCGATGCAGGTGGCGCCCTCGTCCCACCTGCCGGTACGCCCTACGCCGTCGGTGCGCAGAATGAGATCATGCTGGTAACGGCCTGCCTCGAATGGAGCCTGGCAGGAAAAATCCCGTTTCTGCAGATCGGGCAGATGGCAAATGGCGCGGCGCTGATCCAGGCATCGACGACTTTCAAAATCGAACCCTACTGATAAAGCTGGCCAGACATCTGGGCGATTTCACACTTAACGGAACGACATCGATGGAACATTCATTCCCAACAGGCATGCCGCTTACCGGCCGAGCTCTTATCCAGAGCTGGAAGCGGGATAAGCGCGGCATGGCCGCGATCGAATTCGCTATGATTGTTCCGATCATGTTGGCCCTGTTCATCGGCTCGATCGAATTCAGTCAAGCGATCACCGTGGACCGCCGCATCACGCAGATCGCGAGTTCAACGGCAGACCTCGTCGCTCGTGAGAAGACAATCACCGATGCTCAACTCGTCAATGTCACTGACATCGCGAAAGTACTAATGCAGCCTTATTCGACGTCGCCCTTACGCATTACGTTGACCAGCGTCGGCGCAAATATCGCCGTCGCGACCAGGACCGGCGTTTGCTGGAGCTATAACTTCCAGGGCGGGGCTGCAACCTATGCACCTGGCCAAGCCTACACGTTGCCGGCGGGCATCGTCGATGCGGGCGGAAGTGTCGTGGTAGCGGAAGTATCGTACAACTATACGCCACTGATCTTTTCCTACTACATGCCAGGCATCACGACGCTTAAGGATAAGTTCTACTTGAAGCCTCGCGTTTCTGCGCAGATCCAGAAGAATGCGGACCCCATCTGCGTGATCCCTTGAGATATTAAGATTGGGCTTTGGTGGGCATCGCCGTAACCAGAAACGTTACCTATATCACTCGGATATAAGTATTATTCGCACCGACAGCGAATCGCCGATTGCGTCCGCACACTTCCTAATCGTAATGTTCTCCAACGAAGCGGGGACCAACAAACGATTTAGGCGGGGAAAATGGGGCGACGCTCCGAACACACACCTGATGCACTGCGCGAACTGATCATCGAGGCTTGCGAAGCGATCATTTCCGAAGACGGTTTGGCCGGCCTGTCCGCTCGCGAGATTGCAAAGCGTGTCGGGTACTCGCCGGGAACGATCTACAATGTCTTCGACAGCCTCGACGATCTAATTCTCCAGGTCGAGGCGCGCGTGCTCGATGGTCTCGATGCTCGCCTCGCGGCGTTGAAAAACGAGGGCTCGGCCGACGACCTCGTGCTGACCCTTGCCCGCGCATATCTCGCTTTCACGACCGAGCGTCCACGGCTGTGGAACTTGCTGTTCGAGCACCATTTACCCACGACGATGCAGGTCCCTGCATGGTATCAGCATAAGCTCGATCAGCTTCTTGAACGGGTGGAGACGGTGGTACGTCCGATCGTTCGCGATCAGGACGCTTCGAGAGCGAGAACAGCCGCTCGCGTCCTGTGGGCCGGCGTCCATGGCATTACATCACTGGCGACGACCGGCAAATTGTCGAGTATCACCTCCGAGGATGCAGAAGCACTGGTTGACGACCTGGTCCTCAACTATCTCGCTGGCTTGTCGCGGCAAGCCGGATCGGGTCACAAGCGCATAAAGGCGTTTGGCTAATCGAAGACCTCTGAACGCCATGGCTTGAGCACCAGCCCCCGAGGAAAATCTATTTGGCCGGCGCGACGCCGGGCGCTGGTATCGACCCCGTGGTGATCAGAGCTGGACTTGAAGACGGCAGCGCCGAACCATCGGCTCGGACCTGTGTTCCCTCGGGTGCAATGGGCTCCTCAGCCAACTGAATGACACGAAACCACGTCTGATCTTTCGGCAACAACTTTTGCTGCAAGCTGGTCCACATATCGCGCGACAAGATGCCATTGACGAAAGTCTTGGCAGGCGGTGTGAACGCGAAAGCTGCGACCGTCGCCATCGCAATCACCGCCGTTTCACCCAATCTTTTGCCATCGTACAGCTTTACCGCGGTGCCGAACGACGCCTTGATTCGTGTTCCCATCACGTCCACGCTGTAGATCTCGTCCAACACCAAATGCGTCATGTAGCCGATGAACATGAAGCCGCCGGCAAGCCACGCGACGCCTTCATGCCGGTTGAGGACGAGCTTGAAAACCAAGGTAGTCAGAAACCAGAAGAATACGGCCGCCAGGATCGAGTGCCAAATGCCTCGATGGTACGAAAAGCGATGAAAGATGGCCCGACCACCATATCGGACGCCGACGAGTGTACCCAGCCAGATCAGCCACATCTCGGCGATAGAGAATTTGTACGCGACCGTAAACAACGCCGCGAACGACAGGAACACGGCCAATCCCCCAAACAGCGCTTGGCTCGGCCGGCTATCTTTAAGGTCGATGTCGGGTAAAACGCTACCGAGTACGCCAGCCAACGTCACGGCAAGAAGGTTTTCTGGCGCGATCACATCGGCGGCTAGCGTGAGCGTTGCAAGCGCACCACTGACAACCGTTCCGACCGCAATGTGCGTGGTGAAATTGGCCATGGCGCGTGCCTTCCCCTGACAGTCGAGCGTGCAATCAGGCAGCACCATCAGATTCGCAACCTCCTTGGGAGTCGATCGTGCACAATAGCTGTGGAGGAGGCATCAGGGTTGAATTGGACCGGACCACGAGCGCCTTGCCTGATTGCTCCATGGCGTGACAGACAGTGGGCACGAGAAGCCTACCGGACAGTCAGTTGAGAACCGCGCAAAAAACCCTTGGTCAGCTGGCGATCGCAAGTATCGCGGTGGCGATCGTCGTCATGGCAATCAAATACGTTGCCTATCTGGTAACGGGGAGCGTTGCACTTTATTCCGACGCGCTTGAAAGCGTCGTCAATGTGATTACCGCAGCCGCCGCACTCGTTGCGATTAGGGTTGCCCAGCGGCCCGCCGATCGCCGCCATCCATTTGGTCATCACAAAGCTGAATATGTGGCTGTCGCCATGGAAGGCGCGCTGATTTTCATCGCGGCCTTGCTCATACTGCAACAGGCTTATGCAGCGCTTGCCACGCCGCGTCCGCTCAATCAGCCAGCCTTGGGCTTGGCAATCAATTCTGCGGCGACCGCCATAAATGCCTATTGGGCGTGGATTTTGATAAGGCGCGGCCGAGGTCTGAAATCGCCCGCGCTCGTCGCCGACGGTTGGCATCTGCTGACCGATGTCGCAACGTCACTTGGGGTCGTGGCGGGGTTGCTCCTCGCCTGGGCCACCGGATGGTCAATCCTCGATCCATTGATGGCTGCGCTCGTTGCTTTCAACATCTTGTGGGCTGGATGGCGGATCATAACTTCGTCCGTGAACGGCTTGATGGACGAGAGCGTCACGGCGGATATCCTGGCTGAGATCAGAGCACTGATCGCCTCCAATGCCGACGGAGCGTTACAGGTGCACGACCTGCGAACACGCACGGCTGGGCCCGCGACCTTCGTCGAGTTTCATCTCGTCGTACCAGGATCCATGACCGTCGCCCGGTCTCACGAGATATGCGATCGCATCGAACTGGCGCTGCACGACAAGATCGGCGGTGCGCAAATCCTCATTCACGTCGAACCCGAGGAAGAGGCCAAATCCAAAGGCGCGATCGTTATTTGAAACTCTGCAGGCGTTGAAGACGGTAGGCTGCGGCAGCTGCTTCCTGCATCAGGCGTTCATATATCTCGGCCACCGTTTCGAGCTTACGGGCAAATGCGATCGATTGGCCCATCGATAACACGCCGCGCTCCCAATCGCCGGTCTCGTAGGCTGTCTTCTGATGTTGGCCGGCAACGAATGGGCGGTACTGCTCGTAATCCTTCTCGCCGCGCGCTTCCAGATCTGAGACGGCGCGCGCATCGCGATTGTCCAGCACCCGGTAGGTATTGCGAAACGACTGCATTATGAGCCGGGTCGAGCCTTCGTCGGCATCGATCATGCGCTGCTTATAGGCCTCACGCGCGCTGATCTCGGCGGCCACCAACATGCGCGTTCCGATCAATACCGCATCGGCGCCCATCGCGAGAGCGGCGGCGATCTGACTGCCGTGGCCGATGCCACCCCCGATGACGAGCGGCAATGTGATCCGCTCCGCAGCAATTGGCGTTTGCACCATCGTGCCGATCAATTGTACCCCGGGATGACCACCGCATTCGGCCCCAACGATTGCTATTGCATCGACGCCCAACTTCGCAGCGCTGACCGCATGCCGAACGGTCGAAGTCTTGTGCATGATCTTGGCCCCGGCTTCCTTCAGCAGCGGCAGTAAATCCTTCGGCGGCAAACCCGAGGTCTCGATGATCCGCACGCCCTCATCGAGCAATATGCGCACATGTCCCCTAAGGAAGGCGTTGTCAGCGTCGCGCGGCGTCAAATACAGGTTGACCCCGAACGGCCGGCCGCCCGTGAGATCCCGGCACTTTCTTAATTCGGTCCGAAACACGTCCGGATCTGGGAACGTGCGCGCCGTAATGAAGCCCATGCCGCCAGCATTGACGCTTGCCGCAACATAGCGCGCGTCCGACAGCCACATGAGGCCACCGCAAAGAACCGGGTGCTCGATACCGAACAGCTCAGTGATGCGCGTGTTGAAGCGCGACGCGTTATCGATCATCAGATTTGTACGTGCCCTATCGATAAGCCCCCGCAAACGTAGAGCACCTGACCGGTCGTGAAGCTTGCGCGTTCATCCAGGAAATAGCTGCACGCGTGAGCAATCTCATCGGGCGTGCCGAGCCGCGCAACGGGAATCTGCTTGCTAAAGGCGCCGAGCTTTGCCGAGCCTTCGGGGTAGTTCGCCATCAGCATTTCGGTCGCGATCGGACCCGGCGCAATGCAATTGGATGTAATGCCATATTGCGCGTTCTCCAATGCGGTGGTGCGCGTCAAAGACAAAATTGCCGCCTTCGTCGCGCCGTAGATGCTACGCCCTTCCTTGCCCATGCCCGCACGTGATCCGATGTTGACGATGCGACCAAATTTGGCCGCGCGCATGCCGGGCAGCACCGCCTGGATTGCCAACAGTGGTGCGCGCACGTTGATGTTCATCATCGCGTCGTAGTCCGTCTGCGAGGTCTCGGCGAGTTCCGACACCAATGCAATACCAGCATTATTGACGAGCCGTGTTACGTTGTGCTGTTTCACGATGTGACGAAGGGCCTCGCGCGCGGCTGACGCGTCGGCCAGATCTACCGGCACGAATTCGCCCTTGAAGGCTTCCGGCCTCGACCGGGAAAGGCCGATTACGAAATGTCCATTGGCGGCCAAATCGGCGGCGATTGCCGCGCCGATCCCGCGGCTGACACCGGTGATGAGCGTGATCGCTTGGGGCATGGAACGTCCTCTGGTCAGCCGCGGCTGTTCATGCCGGCAATCGTCATGCCGGGCGTGATGTGATCCACGGTCGTCCTGACGTCGACGACCACGGGGCCGACATAGTCGAGCGCTTCGGCGACGATCTTGGGTGCTTCCTCGATCGTTTGAATCGTTAAGCCCTTGGCGCCAAAGCTCTCCGCCCATTTAGCGAAATCTGGATTGTTGAGCGTGGTGCCGTGGACCCGCGTTTTGTATTCGCGCTCTTGGTGCTGACGGATCGTGCCATAGCTACCGTTGTTCGAAACGAAGATTTTGACCGCAACACCGTATTGAACGGCTGTCGCCAGTTCGGCACCGGTCATCAGCACGCCGCCGTCACCAACCCAGGTGATCACCTGCGTCTTCGGTTCGCGCAGTCCAGCGGCAACGGCTGCAGGCACCGCACCACCCATTGCTCCACCAACCGCACCGATCATTCGTTGCCGCCCGTTAAAGGTGACGTGCTTATGCAGCCATCCCGAGAAGTTGCCGGCATCCGTTACAAAGATTGCGTCGTCGGTTATGCGATTGCCGAAATTGCCGACGACCGCGCCCATATCGAGCTTGCCATCCTTCGGCGGTGTCCATGTTCGCTTGCCAGCGACGTACGCGTGAAGCCTCGCGATCCAAGCATTGCGTTCAGGCTTGAGTTCGAGCTTGGCGGGGCGGGCGGCAAGTGCCTGTAGAAAAAATGTGGGATCGGCGACGAGTCCAATCGTGGTCGCAAAGTTGCGGCCGATGTGGCGAGCATCATCGGTCACGTGGATCAACGGCTGCGAGGGTACCGGCGCCAATGGAAATGTATAACCCTGGGTAGATACTTCACCGAGGCGCGTGCCGACGGCAATCAGGAGATCAGCCTCGGAGTAGAGCGCAACCTGCGACCGCGGGATTTTGAAGCCAAGGTGCCCCGCATAATGCGGATTGGTATTCGGGAAGAGTTCTTGCCGTTTGAACGTGGCCGCTACCGGCACGCCGTGCGCCTCGGCTGCAGCAACGACTGCGGCCCGCCCCGGCATCGCCTCGACGCCACCTCCGATGATCATGAGCGGCCGCTTGGATTGGCCGATCATTGCGGCAATGCGCTCGATGTCGCCGGCCGATCCGCCGCTCGTGCGCGGAACCGCCATTGGCTCGATGATCGCGGCGGCCGTGCGATCCTCCAGCATATCCTCCGGCAGCACGATGACCACCGCTCCCGGCGTCGGCGATTGGGCGATGACGAATGCGCGGGCGACGACTTCAGGAATGCGGTCGGCGTTCTCGATGGTCGCGACCATCTTTGCCATGTCACCAAACATCTTCGAGTAGTCGACTTCCTGGAACGCACCGCGACCGATCTCGTGACGTGGCACTTGACCGATGAAAAGTATCAAAGGCACCGCGTCCTGCTCCGCAACGTGTACCGCGATCGATACGTTGGTCGCGCCCGGCCCGCGGCTGACGAAGGCAATGCCGGGTTTATGGGTGAGTTTGGCATCGGCAATCGCCATCAGACCGGCGCCACCCTCGTGCCGGCAAACCACAGTTTGCACGGTATTGCGCTCGTAGAGTGCGTCGAGCACGGCCAGATAACTCTCACCTGGAACGCAAAACAGGCGATCGACACCGTGCGCGCTGAGGCAATCGACAAGGAGATCGGCGGCGCGGCGCGTCATCGGCAAACTCCGGCAGTAGTGTGAACTACATCGAGCCCGGCGATCGTTAGGGGTGGCCGGGCTCGATTCCATATCGGCAGTTGTCGCCGTTATGCTTTCTTCGCTGGGATTTTCACGAACTCCATCGCCTCCGGATAATAGCGGAACCCATCGCCCTGCTTGGCGAGATGACCGTAACCTGGCCACGGGAAGTGATAGGCCAGCATCGGCAGCTTCTGCGAGGCAATCATATCGAACACTTTCAGGCGTGACTGAACCGCCTGCTTAGGGTCGGTGTCATAAGCAAATTCAGTCCTTGGCTTTTCAGTGAGCAGGATCTGGTGATGCGTAACGTCGGCTGTGTAGACCAGCGACTTCGACCCGGACTTGATGATGAAAATGGTGTGGCCGACCGTGTGGCCGGGTACGCTCATCGCCTGCACGCCAGGGATCACATCCTTGCCATCTTCGATGAACTTGATCCGATCCTTGTACGGCAGAAGATTTTGCCGTGCGTGCGCGACGAATTCCTTACTCGCGCCTGGACCGATATTTTTCTCATCGGTCCAGAAATCATGGTCGGATTTGGCGACGTGAACCGTAGCGTTCGGGAAGAAACGCTTGCCCTTGGCATCAGCCAATCCACCGGTGTGATCGATGTGCGCGTGCGAGCAGATAACATCGTCGATTTGAGCTGGATTGATGCCCGCCTGCTTCAAGCCGGCAAGCAAGCTGCCTGTCGTATTGCCGAAGAGTTTGCTCGTGCCCATGCCGGAGTCGAACAGGGCGAGGCGTGACCCGGTGTTGAGAACGATAACGTTCTGCTCGAGCACGACGCTATCGAGAGGCAGGAAGTTGTCCCCCAATGCCTTGCCGATCTCTTCTTTCGTTATTCCCTTCATGGAGGAAGACGGTTCTCCGAGCGGCAAGGGCCCGTCCGACACGATGGTCGCTTGAAATTCGCCGACCGGAAAACGGTAAAACTGTGAAGCCTGCCCTTTGCCCAGCGGTGCCTTTGCATCGGCTGGACCGAATCCAACTAAACTGCTGGCGCCGGCGATCGCCGCACTACCGAGCAGAGCGTTGCGCCGCGAAATCTTGAGATTTGACATTCTTGTTTCCTCCACGCGTCCGGTTGATGCGCGGCCGATCGCTCGATCCGCTGCATGCCCACAGACTAGTGCTGGATTAGGGAAACTTTCAATCGTTCGATTTGACATCCGTCAAGCGCTGGAGGCATTCCAGCGCCGCAGTTATCCGACGATCCGCCCGAAGAACAAGCAGCCGACTTGTACAATTTCTCCAACTGCGATGTCCTTCGGTACCAAATCCGGGTCAGCCAGTATATCGAAAGTAGCGTCGGCCGATTGCACCAAGAACCAATGAAAGTGACTGCCGGTCTCCTCGTTCGACAGTGTCGTCTGCTCGATAATACGGCCAGTGAGCAGCGCGTTGGAGGTAGGTGATGTTCCCCGGACATCACCAGTTTGGCTCCGGTTGGGGAAAAGCCCGATCGACATGAAAGAGCGTGCCGTCGAGTCCGCGCGCGCCCGGGTCGACTTATCGTCGGATTTAACGACCTTGATCTCGCGCGCAAAGCCGCTGAGCTTGGCGCGGGCCTGAAAAGGCATCGGCCGGTCGCAATGCGCCGCAAAGTCTACCGCATCGAACACGATCTGGTGTGCGCCAAGCCCGGTCTCCTCGTCGGGATTGACCCAGGCCAAGAAGGCACCTTCGAAATCGTTGTCGCCGGGCCGGACGATGGCCTCCACGATTTCTACGGGCACATCACTTAGACCCTCGAAAAAGGGTGTCAGGCCGACAACGTCATTATCCGTTAATACTCCCGATTCGTCGCGTTGACCGGTCAGGTGAAACCAAACTTCGGCACTGGTCCGAGAGCGCCAAATAGCGTAGTCGCCAGGACCACACGCCAGCCGCTCAAAGGCACCCGCGGTGAGATGTTGCATCGTCTTTTGGAATGCATCATCGTTGTCGAAGTGGAAACCGATCGTCGATAGGTTACTGACCATTGAAGCAGCCGATCATGGCTTGGCAACCCCGAGCGCGATCTGGAACCGCCGAGCGATCGCTGCTCCGTCTTTCTCGGGTAATGCCCACGGATCCTCGCTGAGACCGATTTTCGCCACGGCAAATGACGGACCCGGCGACTGAAAGAGAAGCTTCACTAGAGTCTGAATATCTGCGTGCGACGTCGCGACGAACGTGTTGGAAATGCCAAAGCCTTTTGCCACCGCCACGAGATCGGTCTTGTGGGAAGTCAATCCGGTTTGCCTGCCGGTTTCGCCGAAGCTTTCATTGTCGAGCACGAGAATGCCAAGATTTTTCGGCGCTTGATCCGCAACCACTGCGAGCGAACCAATGCCCATCATCATCTCGCCGTCGCCGGTCAGTGCCAGGACTCGGCGGTCGGGCTGAGCGAGTGCCAGACCAAGTGCGGTTGGAACGGCCAATCCCATGCCGCCCCAAGAGTATAAATACTCGGGACTATCGCCTGCTGCGAAGCAGTCCCAGGTTGCACTGCCGAGACCGGGCACAATCAGTGCCCGGTCGCGCGCGTTAAGCAGTTCGGCGACGAACGCCCGACGCATTATTTGATTGGTGCCCGAATGAGCGTCCTTTCCTTGCGTTGTCATTTCTGGCCGAACCCTTTCGCACCGATAATCCGCTGGCTGACCAATACTGCGGTTGACTGCCGCCCGTTGAATGCCATGTCGGCTGCTGCCGCAAACGTCTCACCGACCTGCGCGGCCGAATCGACCGGGAAGCATTTCACACCCATCGTCTCTAGAACCGCCTGCGTGCCTTGTCCCATCGGCATTTGCCAGGGGTTGAATTCCCCCCACTGACCGCGCATCGTCACCAGCAGCAGAAGCGGACTGCGCAACGTGAGCGGATAGCCCACGGCGTTGATGCAGTTGCCGACACCCGACGACTGCATTGCCACCATCGCTCGCTTACCGCCCAGCCACACGCCGGTGGCGACGCCGATACCTTCTTCCTCGGTCGTCAATGTGACGAGCCTAATCGCTGGCGCGGCCTTGACGAGATTGAGCAATCGGGTAAGCCCGCCATCCGGAATGGTGCAGACCGTTGAAATATCGCGCGTAGTCATGGCAGCGAATACATCGCTCGACCAATCGTGTTCAGGTTCGGAAGTTGCTGTCATGAATCGTGATTGACCTCGTTGCCCGTTCTCAACACATGTTAGCGCAACGAACGAGCACTCGTCACGCGCTACGGCGTTTCGAACGACCGAACGCCGCTAATTCGCCGGAGAAGTTCTGTTGCAGTTTGTAGCGGTTGTCCGGCTTGATTTGGGCGGGCGGCGCAGCAGCTGGATTGGGCAAAATACGCAAGGCCTGCACGACCGGCACCACGATCGCCTCTTCCATCGATGATTTCAAGATCGATCTGTAGTGCTTATCGATGACACCAACGCTGACATTGCAAATTCCGATCTGCTTCAGCATCAGCCGGCATAGCGCTTCCGAGGGATTTCTAAATTCCTGCAAAATCTGGCCCTTCAGCCGATCCTGTAACTTCGAGGCATAAGCCTGTTCGGCGAGCGTGTTCGGGTTGTAACGCGACGCGCGCAGCATGCGAATGAGATCCAGCCCGCGGCGATCGATGTCCCCGTTGGCGATCGCTTTCAGATCGATCGTCGCGAATGGTTCGGCGTCTAAGACCTGCGGCGTCTCGCTGTCGATGAAAGCTTCGAAGACTATGCCGTTTGTGGCAATCGCAAGCCTCGACGTTTCGTTCGAGTTCCAATACCTGCGCAGGCGGTCATGCACGTCTGAAGCCGGATTGGCCGAGCCAGTCGCCGCGATTGCGATCTCCGGTACGCCGTTCAACATTACGGCAAAATCGATACGCCCATCACGCTCCGGCACAAGCACGGATGGATCGCCGGCATCGTAGCCCATAAGTTCCAGAAGGGGCATTACCAGATAGATCCTGGTTGCCTCTTCGCTGGCGCAATGAGACACGATCCGCATAGCTCGCTGAGCAAATGCGGAAAGTTGCGCTTCAAAGTTGTCTGGCATTTGGCCCGTGCCTCCGGGAGTGTGACCGAGACCGCCACTCAGGTGCGATTCTCGCACTCCCGGCAAGGCAACGGGCTGAGTTATGTTCAGCTCATCAAACGCTCGAGTTCTTTGAGGATGGCGCCGCCCATCTCTGTTGTACCAACGGCACGCATATTTGGCTGCATGATATCGCCGGTGCGATACCCCTGCGCCAAGACACCGGCGATGGCTTGATCGAGAAGGTCGGCTTCTTTGGGCATATCGAACGAATAGCGCAGCGCCATTCCGAACGATGCGATCGTTGCAATCGGGTTGGCCTTGCCTTGACCAGCAATATCGGGAGCCGAGCCGTGAACGGGCTCATAAAGCGCCTTGCGAACACCGGTCTTCGCATCCGGAGCGCCGAGCGAAGCTGAGGGGAGCATGCCCAACGACCCGGTCATCATGGCAGCTTCATCCGACAAGATATCGCCAAACAAATTGTCGGTGACGATCACATCGAACTGCTTCGGATTGCGGATCAGCTGCATGGCGCAATTGTCGGCCAGGATATGATGCATCTCGACCCCGGCGCCGTGCTCCTTATGCGTAGCAGTCGCCACCTGGTTCCACAGAACGCCCGTCGCCATGACATTACGTTTCTCGGCCGAGTGAAGCTTGCCGGTGCGTTTGCGGGCGAGGTCGATCCCGACGCGAACGATCCTCTCGATCTCACGCGTCGTATAGACGGTTGTGTCGACGGCGCGTTTTTGGCCGTCTTCCAGTGTCACGATTTCCTTGGGTTCGCCAAAATACGTACCGCCCGTCAGCTCGCGCAGAATGAGAATATCGAGGCCCTCGATGATCTCGCGTTTCAATGAGGAGGCTTCAGCCAGGGCCGGATAGCAGATCGCAGGCCGCAGGTTGGCGAACAGGTCCATTTCCTTGCGCAACCGCAAGAGGCCTGCTTCAGGCCGCAGATGATAGGCGACCGTGTCCCACTTTGGCCCACCCACCGAACCGAACAAGACGGCCCGCGCCGATTGCGCCTTGACCATCGCTGCATCCGTCAACGGTACACCGTGTTTGTCGATCGATACACCGCCGCACAGATCAGCTGACGTCTCGAACCTACCCGCGTTGCTCTTCTTGTTGAATAAACTCAAGATCCGCTCAACTTCGGCCATGACCTCGACGCCAATGCCGTCGCCAGGAAGAAGGAGAAGCTGATGCGTTGCCATGACAGGATCGATCTCGCGATTGGGGGCCAAAGGAGAATTTATTGAAAACAGCTAAACCGTGAGGCGACGAGGCGCAACGGTCACGGTTAGATGCTGGACTTTTTTTTCGTGTTGAGTCGCAATAGGCGATCAAATGTTATCCACAGCAATTTAACAAACGTTCTGCTTCTTTATTTGCTAACCATCAAACAAGCAGGCAGCTTATGCATTACGTCAACACTGCAGTCGCTTCAAGCATGGCAAACTGAAACGCTTTTGTTGCCTTCGCTCGTATGTGCGTATGAATGGCAGCTAGAGCGATACTAAGATTAAGCTGACCCATCGTGTTGATATCTCGTCGAGTACCGGTTGCGTACTGAGTTTGTAGCCTCGCGTGCATCCCCTATAGGGCCATACTGCCGGCTGGGTCCCCCGATCCAGTCGGCAAATTCATGCCTGCTGAATCTCACCTGGCGCGCGACTACCGTTGGCACATTGAGCAAAAGAACGTCGATCGGCCGGACTGCACGATGCGATCGACGGTGCCCTTGCACGCAGGCGTGAGGCATGATTGGCCTTCTCGCCCATACACCTTGAAACGGTGCTGGAAGTAACCAAGCGAACCATCGGCTTGTTTGTAATCCCGCAAGGTCGAACCGCCGGCGATGATGGCCTCCGACAATACGTCGCGAATGATCGGCACCAGCCGCTCGGCCCGGCTGGTCGGCTTAGCTTTGCGCCCTCTGGCCAAGCAAGACGCACCGCGCCGCGCGCTGAGCCCTGCCCGGAACAGTACCTCGCACACATAGATATTGCCCAGCCCCGCAATGATCCTTTGGTCCAACAGGAACGCCTTCAAATCGATTGACTTGCCGTGAGCACGAGCTGCCAGATAAGCCGCCGACAGTCCGTTACCGAGTGGCTCCACGCCAAGACCGGCCAGCAGCCGGTGCCGCGCCAGTTCGCCATCGGCGCACAGGTCCATGCTGCCGAAGCGGCGCGGGTCATTGTAGGTGATCGTTACGCCGTTCGACATTTCGAACACGACGTGATCATGGGTGCGATCGTTGCCGGTATCCTGCTCAAATTCACCGATCACTTGGGCGCCACCCTGCGGCAGATGAATTGAAAACCGCCCGCTCATACCCAAGTGCATAATGAGCGTTTCGCCGGTCGATAGTGCGACAAGTAGGTACTTCCCGCGGCGGCCGACGGTTCGAACAGTTGCTCCGGTCAAGCGCTTGGCGAAGCGTTCAGGAAACGGAAATCGGAGATCCGTACGGCGAACCTCGGCACGCATGATGCGCGCACCGGCCAGCACCGGTTCGAGCCCGCGCCTGACCGTTTCGACCTCGGGTAACTCTGGCATTCGCTTCGCCTGTCTCGCCTTTCAAACGACCGCTGCCATCCGCGCTGACGCGCTAGGCACCGCGGAGGTTCTGGCATACCGTGACCACGGATGCATCTCCATTGAGATGTGGCGACAAAGCAGTGGCAGCGCCGCGCATCAAGTGTGTATGCTCGCGCCCATGAGCAACCCCAACGTAAACGCTGGCAGCGCAACGCAATCGTCCTTCGGTTTTCGCGAGGTCACCGAAGATCAGCGGCAAGGCCTCGTCAACGAGGTCTTTTCGGCCGTTGCCGAGCGTTATGATTTGATGAACGATCTGATGTCGGGCGGGCTTCATCGCCTGTGGAAGGCCGACTTTATCACGATGCTCAATCCACCTACCGGAGCAACGCCGTTCAAGCTGCTCGACGTGGCAGGGGGAACAGGTGACGTCGCCCTGAGATTCATGGCGCGCGGCGGACCCGGCTGCACGGCGACGCTATGCGACATCAGCGCCGAGATGCTCGAGGTCGGCCGCCGCAAGGTCGGCGATGCAAAGCTCGACGATCGCGTCGACATCGTCCAAGCCAACGCCGAAGAGCTGCCCTTTGCGGACCGGACGTTCGACGCCTACACGATCGCATTCGGCATCCGCAACGTCACCCACATCGATCGTGCACTTGCGGAGGCACGACGCGTCCTGAAACCAGGTGGCCGCTTTCTCTGCTTGGAATTCTCGCACGTCGATGTCCCGCTGCTCGACACGCTTTACGACTTCCACTCCTTCAACGTGATCCCGCAGCTGGGCAAACTCGCGGCCGGCGCCGCCGAACCCTATCAGTATCTGGTCGAAAGCATCCGCCAGTTTCCCTCACAGGAATCCTTTGCACGACTAATCCGCTCGGCCGGCTTTGAACGGGTGAGCTACCGCAACCTCACCGGCGGCGTGGCCGCCATCCACTCAGGATGGCGGCTTTAAGCGATCAATCCATCCAGCGGATTGATACCCCGGCTTTCCGGAAACACGGTTGTGCCAAGTGCGCCAGCAGGAATGCCGAGATGGTCCCGCAGCACGCCCTTAATGACCGTGCGCAGATCGAGCGTCGGAGCCAGGTCGCGACCTTCGTACAAGTGCTTATCCGCCAGACCCGGCCACTTCGCGATAACACGTCCACCTTTAATGGCACCGCCGAGAAGGAGCGCTGCAGTCGCGGTCCCGTGATCGGTGCCTTCGGTGCCGTTGGTGTATGCCGTGCGACCGAACTCCGTGACGATAACGACGACTGTATCCTTCCAGGCCGGCCCCATACCTTCGGCAAACGCTTTGATGGCCGCATCGAGGCCGGCAAGCCGCGTCGCCAGCTGACCTTGCACGGTGCCCTCGTTGGCGTGTGTATCCCAGCCGTTGTAGCTGAGCACGCCGACGCGCGGACCATCGCCAGCCGACATAAATTTAGCGGCGGTTTCAGCCGTCTCGATGAAGTCGCGGAAGGGGCGCTGGCCCCCTGCCGCCACCCCGGGAGCGGACATTGCTCCGGCTGCCGTCGTCATTCCAACTTTATCGATCTCCAGCCCTTCGGCGAACGCTTTGGCGAGCGTCGGGTCACTCTGGCTGTACAGATCCATCAGGCGGGCGATCGTCGAGTCGCGCAACTGAATGCCGTAAGCTTTGGGTATCCATGACATCACCGGTGCCTGACCGCGCATCACGAGCGGCACCACGGCGCCCATAGCCAAGCCTTTGGGATCAGCTTTCCCGGCGACCGATAGCCCCGCAAGTGCACGATTGAGCCATCCATTCTCGGCGCGGCTGACCCCGCCGAGCCCGCTCTCCAGCACATCCTGGCCGTCGAAGTGCGAGCGCCCGCGATAAGGTGTGGCAACGGCGTGCACCGCCAGCGCTTCGCCCTTGGTGTAAAGACCATGCAAATAGGTCATCGACGGATTGAGAACAAAAAAGCCGTCGAGCGGGAGACCCGCCGCGGTACCGTCCTTGCTCAGCGCAAGCTTCTGGCGAATGCGGGCGTAGTCCGGATCACCCGCTGGGGCGATCATCGACAAGCCATCCAATCCACCGCGCAGGACGATCGTCAGCAACCGAGGATCGCGCGTACCGACCGCCATCACCTTTGGAATGAAACCCCAAAGCGCAAGGCTCGCGGCGCTGCCCCTGATAAGCTGACGGCGGCTGAGCGCGACATGTTCGCTACACGACATTAGCGTTATCTCCTGAGGAACTCTGGCGCCATAATGAGTAATTCGATGCCTTGCTCGCGTGTTTCTGCGCGCGCAATCGCCTGCCGCGTGAGATCACTCAAGCCCGCTCCCAAAAGATCATCGGCAACGCCGCGAGGATCAATCATCTTATCGACATCGCGGGCCAGCCGTTCTGCAATCCGCAGGCGTTCACGGATTGCAGATGGGCCCATCCACGCGTCGTCGTCGTCGGGCCAGCCCTTGGGCGAAGGCACCTGCCATACCGGCTGACCGAGCAAAGAGGTCAGGCGAACCAATTCCGCAGGCTTTTGCTGCAACTGCAGACCGCGCACGACCGAGATCGTGAAATCATAGGGTGGCACGATCTTTGTCGCTGGATGTGCCCACACCTCCGGTGAACTCACAAGCTTCCGCGACACCTCAGCAAGATCGCCATCGGTGTCGCGAAAGGTTTTCTCCAACGCCGCAACGAGCGTTGGCGGAGGGTTCTGCGACACAAAATGGCGCGCGAGTTTGGTGGCGATATGCCGAGCTGTGGACGGATGACGGGCCAGATCGTCGAGTGCGGTTTCCGCCGACCGCTGTCCGTCATCACCATAGCGTTTGCCCGCTACGGACCACTGCCCAGGCTCGTGACGAGGGGCCGCAAAGAAGAACTTTCCGGGTTCCGATTTTTCAATATTTGCCTGTCCGACGGTCCATCCGGTCAACAGACGTGCGAGGTTCGTCACATCGTCCTGTGCGTAACCACCGTCGACCCCCAGTGTGTGCAGCTCGAGGATTTCACGCGCGAGGTTCTCATTGAGGCCCTTGCCGCGATTCTTACCAGCCTTGCTGTTGGGCCCGATCGAAACCTGGTTGTCGAGAAAGATCAACATCGCCGGATGGCGCTCGACTGCATGCAGCATATCGGCAAATCGTCCGAGTACATGCGGGCGTATCGCCTCGCGCTCATAGCCGCCGGCTAATCCACGCACGGGGCCCTTGGCGGACGAAACACAAAAGTGGTTTGACCAGAACAGCACGAGGCGTTCGACCAGCGGACTATCGGTCGCGATGCCTCGCTCGACGCGCGCCGCAAGTTCCTCGTTGAGCGCGTCCCGGCGGATCCGTCCTGGGCCAACTTCGGGAACAGCGGGTTTCGCAACCATTTCAGCAGATTGCATGTCACTGGCCATCGGTTGTTTGGAGCTGGTCGCCGCTGCCGCCGCCTTTTCCCCTTCGACTTTGCCTGCTTCCTTTGCCAGCGCCGCTGCCATCCGCTGTGCCATTTGCGCCTCCTGCGCTTCGGCGTACACGACGTGGCTCGGGTCAAGCAGTGGGGTGTTGTCTATGTTGGCGGCTGTCTTGTCGGCAAGGCTGGCGACTAAAAATCCACGCGGATCACCTGCGATCTTCTTCATGTCGCCAGGCTTTGGTCCAAGCCCGAAACGGCGGAGAGCGGTGACGGCGTCGTGCTGCGGCATAGGTTGGCCTCGACTGCAATCATTGGCATAAAGCTACTGCGCGGCGATGCAGGTCCGGTCGCACCGTCAAACGCTGGTGTGCCAGAACCCGCGTTAGCTTCAGTTTAACGCGGCGCAAATTGCTTTTCCGTCGCGCAATCCACCGGCCGGGTTCGCCGCAATCATGAAGATCGAGTAAGGCTCCAACATGACCAAAGCCAGGAGATGGCAGCAGGGTGGAGTGGATCGTCATTTTGATCTTAGGGGTCGCTGCCGGCACGATCGGCGGTGTTGTCGGGTTCGGCGCGTCGATCATGTTGCTGCCGGTACTGGCCTGGTCGTTCGGCTCCAAGGAAACGATCCCTATCATGGCGATCGCCTCGTTGATGGCAAATGCCGCACGCGTCGCCGTTTGGTGGCGCGAGGTCGATTGGAAATTGAACGCGGTCTATTGCACCGCGGCTGTGCCGGCCGCAGCGTTGGGCGCACGCACGCTGCTGTCGCTGAATCCGATTATCGTCGAGGGCACGCTGGGTATGTTTATGTTGGCAGCCATCCCCGGCCGCCGATGGTTGCTTGATCGAGGCTTCACGATGACGTTGCCTGGCATGGCGATCGTTGGCGCCGTGATTGGATACCTGACCGGCATTGTTGCCTCGACCGGCCCGATCAACTCGCCGTTCTTCCTGGCTTATGGTTTGACCAAAGGTAGCTTTATCGCCTCCGAAGCCTTTGGTTCAGCTGCGATCTCACTCACCAAAGCCGCAACCTTCCATACCTTCGGTGCGCTATCTCCGGAGACGATATGGCGTGGCCTGACCGTTGGCCTGGCATTGATGATCGGCTCCTGGCTCTCCAAGCATATCCTCCTGACGCTCGATGCCCACCGCTTCCAGGTCATCATCGAAGTGATGATGGCAGCGGCCGGCCTATCGATGTTGGGTGGCGCGCTCGGCTTGTTCTAATTCTCGCGCGTTGCCGACAACTTGCTGTCCAGAACGCTGATTTGATCGAGATAGGCGTCGCGGATGCACCGGGCATCGCGTCCGCAATCATTGCGCGCGCCGAGAAAGCGATGCTGCTCGTCGCGCAACGCCAAGCGGCTGCGGAAACCCGACACCGACCACAGCTTGCCGTAGACGGTCGCCATCCGGTCATCGAGCTTACCTAATCGCGCATCGCTGCAGATCGTGCGCTCGGCCGCGTTGGTTGTCTCATAGCAGGAGAAATCCGTCGCCGAGGCCGACGTCGAAATCACCGCAAAGGCCGCCGTAGCGATGCCTGCGGCCAATAAAGAAGCGCGTCCCATGTTCAGTATCCTCTTCGTTCGTTGGCTCCTCGACCATGAAAGGATGCAACGGGTTCGCTCGAAAGTTCAGCCCATCCACCAGCAATCAGCGGTTGTTTTGAGCAACTGACCGATGCCGATTGCACGCCGATGGAAAATACCGGTACGCTCGGACATCTTCCGGCAAACATCCCCGCTCCGAGACCCGCTGCATGTCAATTGCCGACCGCAATCCAGCCGTTTCTCGCATCGCCAAGGCGATGATCGAGAAGAAAATCACGCAGGCGGAATTGGCAGATGCTGCCGATTGTCACGAGAAAACCGTACAAAACCTGATGCATGGCCGCCCGGTTCGCGATCAGACGTTGTTCGACGTTTGTATGGTGCTGGGGTTGGATTTTGAGGATCTCAAACAGGCTTGGAATGCTTCACCCGGCGGCCAAGTTACCGAGCGGCACGATCCGGGCCGGCCTGGCCTTGGTAGCGAAGTCGCACCGCTCTACATGGGGGCCTACAACAAGTTGGCGGTCGATCACTACGTCGGCGGGTTCTTGACACTGCGGCCAGCCTTCTCCGTACCCGAAATGATCATTGCCTACCGCACGGAAATATCATGGGATGCCGGCTGGCCCAGCCTATTGTTTGAGGAACAAAATCGCCCGGACGCGCCATACTCACACCGTGGCCGCCTCTATATTCCAGCGTCCTCGATGTATATTCATCTGGTTTCCCTGACGAAGGGTGCGATGCGGATGATCGTTGTCTCGCAGCTCGATCAGAACGACGAAATGCGAGGCTTGATAACGACGCTTCATAAGGCGCGCGCGCAGACAATACCGGTCGCCGCGCCCATTTTGCTCAGAAAGCAAGCGAGTTTCGGCACAACCGCTTTCGGCGAAATCACCCCAGGGCACGCTATGTACAGTGAATATCGCCGGTTGCTCGATGACACGGTTGGGCAGGGTTACGCTAAACTAGTCAGCGGATAACCAGACCTTAACCATAAGCATTCCATAACATTGCCCTGGCGGGACCGATTAATCGCCACAGTCCTCAGGCAATCGAGGATGCGTAATTTGTAACCGTATGCGTGGACGGGGGTCTGGCAGGATGCGTTCAGTTGAGTTGCCGTGTTCCGGTCGACGCCGGTTTGCGGGTTTTGTTGGTATTTTGATCAGCTTGTCGGCCTGTCCGCTCGTGCCGGCATTCGGCCAAACTGTGGCGCAAACGGCTGCGCCAATGCAGCCTGGCATGCCGGTTCAGAAGATCACGACCACAACGATCTCCATGCCATCCCCGACCGTGTCTGCCCCCAAGCCGGCGGCCGCTGTTCCCGCCGTCGCTGACTCGAGCCAACCGTTCGTCGAGCAAGACGTCGTTAAGGGCGACACCACACGCACGCGCTTCGTCATCGGCCTCGAAAAACCTACCGATTTCCAAGTGCTTTCGCTATCGAACCCCAATCGCGTGATCGTCGATATGCCTGACGTTCGGATGCAATTGCCTGCGCAGGCTGGCGTGGAATCCGTCGGCTTGGTTCAGTCGTTCTACGGTGGCCTGTCGGCTCCCGGCAAGACGCGCGTTGTCATCGCTGTCACAGCGCCGGTCATCGTCGAGAAGGCCGTTGTCGAGAAAAGCCGGGATGGACGGACACATCGCCTCGTTCTCGACATTGTGCCCGTCGATTCCGCATCGCGCGGTCAACCACGCAAGCCCCTCAAGACAACGGTTGCGCTGGCATCGCTTGGCGCAGCTCCCAGCACCGGCAGCATGCAGCCACCGCTACCGAAGCTGGCCGTTCGCCCCGAGGTCAAGGCTCAAAAGGCCTTCAAGCCGATCATTGTGATTGATCCCGGTCACGGCGGTCACGACTCCGGCGCCACCAAATTTGGAACGGTCGAGAAAGATGTCGTGCTCGCCTTCTCCAAGGTCTTGCGCGACAAGCTCAACGCGACAGGGCGCTACAAAGTTCTGATGACGCGCGACACGGATACCTTCGTCGAGTTGGATGCGCGTCGCGATTTTGGCGAGCAGCACAATGCGGCACTGTTTATTGCCGTGCACGCCGACTATGCCGGGGCACATGCGCGAGGGGCCACCATATATTCCCTGCGTGAGGGCGTTGCGAAAGACTTGAAACGATCCGCTAAGGGCGAAGTTTCAGCTAACGTATTATCGGCGACGGAACTTGCCGCCGTAAAAAAACATGACGGCGAGGCGACTGCCGCCGTCCGAAGCATACTTTCGGATTTTGCCGAACGCGAAGTCGAGGTCAATAAAGACCGCACTAATCTGTTTTCTCGCTCGGTCATCGACGTCATGGGTGGCTCGACCAATCTGCACAACAACCCCGATCGATCGGCCGCGTTCCGCGTCTTGAAGACCGCCAAAGTGCCCGCCGTTCTTATCGAACTTGCGTATGTGACGAACCGGGAAGATGCAGCAAATTTGAAATCCGACGAATGGCGCGGCAAGGTCGCGAACTCGATCAGCACCGCAGTCGAGAATTACTTCTCCAACCAGATGGCGCGCATCCCGATGTGATGCACCTGGCCGATTCAAACGATGAAGCCGGTCCACTCAGGGACCGGCTTTTTTGTTTTCGTGGCCAGACGCGATTCGCACAATCTATCCGGCTAGGGGTTAAATCACGCCATACTTGGCGGATGTTTATGTTTGTGGTGCCAATGCAGAAGATCCAATTTGCGTTGAGCTAATGCTACTCGAACTTTGCGTTGCAACGGGTAAGATACCGAACTGTAGTCGGACTGTTGATGAAGGCGCTTGTTCATTCTGGGCCTCTCCATCTTCTCTGCTTTGGCATCACATGACTTGGACGGGTTGCGGCATTGCTGAAGCCGCCGGATGGCCGTGCCTCAACCGCTGCCGGCACTCAAAAGTGCTGGTCCCCCATTCGGTCATTTGTTGCTGTTCAGGACGGGAACGCGGGTTCTCCGCGCAAGTAACGACGGCTGACGCTTCGACCAGCGGTCCTATCCATGTCCGCTTCGCAGTCAGCCGGATAGCGATACCGGCGGGGTCTACATAGACGTACAGATGCTTCAAGGCTTCGAATGCCCTCAGCTCTGACGCGCACTACACAGGATTCAGACCTTTAGGCGAGGTTTGATTCTGCGTCCGATATCTACTCCAACACAAATGAAAATAGTCGATTCGCGCGTCAGTTTTCGAACAAACTTTCAACTTGGAAGGATCAATCGCAATTGTGGCCCATTGGCATCAATGTGCAGCGGTAGCGACCCGAAAGCGTCGCCATCCACCTGCACGGGCACCGGTAGGGTCCCGGGGGTGGAACGAACCACGGTGATTTCTGCGCCGTCGATTACACGAACCGCCAAGTTATTGGGTTGCACCATAGCGCCGCGAGCGAGTTTCGACAGTTGCCAGATGAAAGACGGCCGGTTCTCCGCGCTGACCAGAACGATTTTAAGTCCCGACCTAAATATTGATGCTTCAGGCGCCACAATGAAGTTGCCGCCATAGTGCCGGGCGTTCGCAATAATTGCCCAATTTGCCTGATAAAGCTGTCTATCGATCGTCACATCGAGCCATTCGAGGGGCTGTCGTAACACCCTCAACATCGCGGGCGCATAAGCTGCGCGTCCCAGAATGCGCTTGAGAGGAAGATTGAGCGCATCGATCACCCGTGCGTCAAAACCGACGCCGGCCATCAGATAGAAAGGTTCACCGTTTGCATAGGCCCCGCGCACCGACGTCACTTCACCGTCAAGCAGTGTGTCTGCAACGTGCACTGAATCACGTCGAAGGCCGATCTCGCGCGCGAATACGTTGCCGGTGCCTAGCGGAATGATGCCAAGCGGTACGCCGGAAAAGTTCATAGATGCAGCAGCCTGCCGAATTGTCCCATCGCCGCCGGCGGCCACAATCATATCGTGCGAACCGCACGCCGATTGCACCAGCGCGGCGACTTCTTTGCTATTTGCTGGCTCGACCACCGTCGCGATAGCGCCACGGTGCTTCAGACGCGCGATGACGGCGGCGAAAAACCGTTCACGTGGTATTCCCGCAGTAGGATTGAAGACGATGAATGGGCGGCGACGACGCATATCGCAGGTAAAGTCACGGAAGCTGTCAGCGCGCAAACAAAATCCCCACCGGCCTAGTGGACGGCGGGGATTGTGATGAATTTGCGCTACCCGAGCTCAATCAGCAAGGATGGGCGTTTTTGAAGATGTCGTTTTGGCAGAGGCCTGCACTGCTTTCTGCACCTTTTCGAACGCCCGAACCTCAATCTGACGGATTCGCTCGCGCGAAACACCGAACTCGGCCGAAAGGTCCTCCAGCGTCTTCGGTTCCTCAGCCAGTCGTCGCGCCTCAAAAATTCGACGCTCGCGATCGTTCAGCGACGACATCGCCTTGGTTAGGTACGAGCGGCGCATGTCGAGCTCTTCACTGTCGGCAAAACGCTCCCCTTGATCTGGAGTATCATCTACGAGCCAGTCTTGCCACTCGCCCCCGCCTTCCAAGTCTGCGCGGACGGGCGCATTCAGGGAACTATCGCCGCCGAGGCGACGGTTCATATTAACAACGTCCTCCTCTGGAACGCCGAGTTTGATCGCTATTGCCTTGACGTTTTCGGGCTTCAGATCGCCCTCTTCCAACGCTTGCAATTGCCCCTTTGTGCGGCGGAGATTGAAGAACAATTTTTTTTGCGCGGCCGTAGTGCCGATTTTCACAAGGCTCCAAGAGCGCAATATGTACTCTTGAATTGATGCTCTGATCCACCACATCGCGTATGTGGCAAGTCGGAAGCCTTTGTCGGGCTCGAACCGCTTAACCGCTTGCATGAGGCCGACGTTGCCTTCTGAAATGACCTCGCCGATTGGCAGGCCGTAACCGCGATAGCCCATGGCTATGCGAGCCACCAAACGCAGGTGCGACGTCACCAGTCGTTCCGCTGCGTCCGAATCAGCGTGCTCGCGCCAGCTTTTGGCGAGCATGTATTCTTCGTTCGGCTCAAGCATCGGGAACCGGCGAATTTCATCAAGATATCGGGCGAGACCAACTGAACCGCCTGCCAACAAAGGAAGAGCTCTGGCTGCCATTTTTTAAATACCAGTCGGGGCATTCAAAAACGAATGCGCTCGACTGCTCCTATGTTACGAGGTTTAACTTTGTGCACGGAAAGCATGGCGCGAGCGTGTCCCTATTCTTAACGCTAACGCCGCTGTCACGTGATGGTTTCATTTTGTTCAAGCTACAGTAGATCCACCAAAGATCCATAGTTCGGTTTTCTAGAACTAAGAAGGATTTGGATCGATTTCAAGTCCTCCGCCGCATTTTCTTCAACGCACCGATCAGTCGCGCTAATCCGTCGGAAGGTTCGGCCTCAAACCGCATCGCATCCCCTGTAATCGGATGCTCAAAGCCTAGAACCGCCGCATGCAGCGCTTGGCCACGTAACCGATCGAGTGCATTGACTGCTGGGACGTCGAGCTTGGAACGGCTTGCGGCGAACCCACTGCCGTAAACATCATCGCCCAGTAGGGGATGACCAATGTGGGCCATGTGCACCCTGATCTGGTGAGTTCGACCGGTTTCTAGTTGCAGACGTAGCAAACTGGCGATCCCGTTGAACTCGGTCTCAGTTGCGTAGTGCGTAACGGCGCGACGGCCTTGGATGTCGCGGACCACTGCCATCCGTGTGCGATTAGTCGAACTCCTCCCAAGATGTGCATCGACTGTTCCCCGTGGCGCGTCGAGGCGGCCCCAGACCAAGGCAATGTACTCACGCACGAGACGGCCATCGAGGCCGTGACTGGCAAATTGGGCGGATAGGCCGGCATGCGCCCTGTCGGTTTTGGCGACCACGAGTAGCCCGGATGTCTCCTTATCCAGTCTGTGAACAATACCAGGACGCCTAACCCCGCCTATTCCCGACAGGGTTTCGCCGCAATGAGCGATCAACGCGTTGACAAGCGTGCCGCTGGTGTTGCCATTGCCCGGGTGAACTACCAATCCAGCAGGCTTGTTCAACACGATAAGCGAGGCATCCTCGAAGACGACGCTCAGCGGCATCTTTTCGCCAAGCGGCTCCGCTGCCACTGCTGCTGGGACTGTAACGGTAAGCCGCTCGCCCGCCTTCGCTTTACGGCTGGCGTCGCGAAGCGGACCGTCGGCGTCACTTACTGCACCGGCCTTGATCAGCCCCTGCAGGCGCGCGCGACTGAACTCTGGCAATTGAGATGCGAGTACGCGATCCAGGCGCTGGCCCGCCGCATCGTCTCGCACTTCGAGATCAATCGATCGCTCAACGGCAGAATTCATAGCCAGTCCATCTCGCGCATTCGTCTTGCGGCGAGGAGGGGGCCGATGCTATTCCGCCTCATGCCCACGTCATCAACTCCTGTTTCCGCAAAAGTTTCCGATGCCGAACGCGGCGAAGGATCAGATGCAACTTCATCGTCGCTGCTGGCAGGTGTGCAGTTAAACGACCCGCAGGTGCGCGCGCTCCGGTTCGCGGTAATAGGCATGGGGATCTTGATCGTTCTCGGTCTAATCACACTCATTGGACGCATTATATACATAGTCGCCAGGCCGGGGACGCAAATCGCGGCGCAATCGCCGACCATCGCTCCAGAAGTTCGCGCCTCTTTGCCAGGCGGGGCCGTCGTTCGCTCGATCGCGCTGCAGGGCGATCGATTGGCAATCCACTACGACGGACCTGGCGGCAGCACCGGAATTGCGATCGTCGATCTGGCAGGCGGCCGGGTTTCCAGCCGCGTCGTCCTGGTTCCCGATCTACCCAAACAATAACGTTCTTTTACGGTCGCAGGCGGCAGGCGCGAAAACACTTGCCGCTGAATGCTGGCTCCCTTATAGCCACTCGACCAAAGTGGTCCCGTTCGTCTAGTGGCCTAGGACACCAGCCTCTCACGTTGGGTACACGGGTTCAAATCCCGTACGGGGCACCATTTGTGTGCAATACTGCGAACACTGCTAACCGGACTGCGGTTGGTCATAACAGTTGTTTCCAGAACGACTTTCGCCTCTCGACCCGAACTTGTGATCGTCGACCTCGCGGTCGATGATGGCGCAGAGATGCGCCTTCCGGAACGAGGCTTCGCCCAAGCTCAGGCGCTCGACAACCCGTTCGACCCGAGGTTGTCATCCATGTCTTAGGTACGTTCTGTTACCTATGTGTCCGGGTCGTACCCAATTGGTCGACAGCTTAACCCCCGATCACGTCGACGTCGAACCCGTGACAGACTGGCAGCCTCGGGCCAGCAGACTTTGGCGGTCAGCGATCTTGATGGCACCCATGCAGCTCCGCGACGGCAATTCAGTCGAGATAGAGCGCTCCGCCAGCGCCGATCTCCTTGCAGTGTTTGAGACTCGAGCTCATCATCTCAAAAAAAAGCGGAGTCCGATGCTTTGCGGTGCACAAAATGCGAACTTGAGAACCGGGCGGGACGCCGATTCTGTGCGTCCTGCGGCGCTTCGTTGCCCGTACTCTGCGAGAGATGCGGCTTTCCCAACGAGGCGGCTGAGCGCTATTGCGGCGGCTGCGGTCACTTGCTTGCTAACG
>JANMNO010000181.1:0-21034 GCA_031374115.1 Hyphomicrobiaceae bacterium
CGTCAATGCAGAGCGATCGCTGGCTGCCCCAACAAACTTGTGGCGCTCTTCAGAAAAGGCAGCTGTTCGACCGTTCGGACGCAGAAGACTGCGGTCAAGCACCCTTCACCGTCCAGTCAGCGTGTAGCGTCGGCATTAACAGGAAGCTTAACAGGAAGCTTAAATGACGTACACTCCGATAAATGTGCTCGTCGTCGAAGACGAGATGGTGCTTCGCATGCGCGCCGTCGACATCGTCGAAGACGCCGGGTTTACGGCGGTCGAAGCCGTCAATGCTGATGAAGCCTTGTCAATTCTGGAAACACGCTCGGATATCGACCTGCTCTTTTCCGACATCCAGATGCCTGGCAGCATGGACGGGTTGAAACTTGCCCATGCCGTACACGAACGCTGGCCGAGTATCAAAATCATCTTAGTGTCTGGTCAGGTTGAAGTTTCCGACTCGGATAAGCCGGCCGACAGCCTCTTCATCGGTAAGCCGCTCGATGTAAAGAAAATGGTTGTCGAGTTGCAGGCGATGGTGGGTAAAGGTGCCCTGAAGATTCTGCCCAATGCTGTGATACCACTCGCGGTCGACGCACTCGCCCAACCACAGGACGTCGCAGCCAACCCGCTGACTGCCGAGAATGACAGCCTCCGCCTGTTACTTGAACAGGCCAGCATCGATGCCAAGACCCTGCTCGCGCAAGCCGGTATCGACGCGAAAGAGCGGGAGGCCGCGGATAAATTGCAAAAACTCATTTTAGAAGAGATGCATCATCGCATTAAAAATACGCTCGCCACTGTAACGGCTATTGCCGCTCAGAGCCTGAGGACCGCGACTAGCATCGAGCACGGGCAGCAGGCCATCGAAGGCCGATTGATCGCGCTTGGGCGCGCGCATGATTTACTACTGCAAGTAAGCTGGGCAAACGCTAGCTTTGCGGAGACCGTGCGCGCCGCGACCAGACCTTTCGACCAGCAAGGTACAGAACGCTTTTCGTTAGACGGCCCCGATATCGGCATAACGTCCGGCGCCGTAATCGCCTTGGCGATGACCTTGAACGAACTCGGTACAAACACAACCAAGTTCGGTGCGCTGTCGATGCCATCGGGCAAGGTTACAATTGCTTGGAAGATTGATAGCGGCACTCAGCGACTAAATCTGACATGGACTGAAAACGGCGGCCCTGCGGTTTATGCGCCAACCCGGCGGAGCTTCGGGACGCGTATGATCGAAGCGCTCGGGCGCCAGTTGAATGGTCAGGTACATCTTGCCTATCAGAAGCAGGGTTTCGTTTACACCTTGGATGTGCCCCTCAAGGCACTGACGGATAAGCCATGACGGCGAGGGCCTGCCCGCCTGGAGCGCTGTAGAAAAGGGGCACAAAACAAAACGTCTGGTGACCTTGAGCTGCAGCTGACGCAGGGCTAGGCCCGCCTGCCTCGATGAGCTGCAGCGCACGGACTGTGGCTGACCTTCCATGGCCAGGTCGAGGCTACCGGAGTCCAAGGCGCCGAAACCCTCGTCTATGAAAAGCGTTTCGATAAGCTGTTTGCGCGCCGCCAACTTCGAGAGTGCGATGATTTCCGGAGTCGCAGGTCGAGGAGAAGAACGAAGCTGATCGGGCCTCGTCCTTGCGCTTGCTGGGGTGCTGCGGTTGTGCCAGCATCAAGGTGTTGACGGAGGGTCGCAGAGCGGAAGCCGTGTCGTTCGACGAGAAGGCAACACGTGCCTCCTATGCAATGACCAGTTTCAATCTCTTGGTGCGAAACGCGCCACATCGAATGCGGCAATTGGCATGTTCGTGTGACCCGTCGCAACGAGTTCAGCCATAACGGCACCTGTTGCGGGGCCGAGCTGAAATCCGTGCGCGGAAAAGCCGAATTGGTGATAAATTCCCTCGGCCTTGCGACTTGGCCCGATCACCGGGATATCATCCGGCATCCGCGCTTCGATGCCGGCCCAGGCGCGCACGACATCAGCGCGGCGCACCACCGGGAACAGATCCCATACAGCACGTGCACTTTCCGACAGCTTCGACCAATCGAGCGTGCTGCTGTTCTCGTCACGTTGAGGTTGCGCAAGGTGGCCGCCACCGATCATCACCGTGCCGTTCGGGAACTGCTTGAACGACAGCTTGCGCGAGCGGAGAATGACGACCGGATCGATGAAGTGTTCGACACGACTGGTGATCATCAGCATCGGCGCGATGACCTCGAGGGGCACCGGTTCACCGACCATGGCCGCTATCCGGTCAGCCCAGGCACCGGCCGCATTGACGACCTTAGGTGTCGCGAAGGTGCCCATGCTGGTCTCGACTTCCCACAGGGCGTTGCGCTGTGCCAAGCCGGTTACGCTTGCATCCTCGATGAACGTGGCCCCGGCGCGGATCGCCGCTCGCCGGAAGGCTTGCGTGCTCCGAAACGGATCTGCGGCACCGTCGCGCCGCGACACGATGCCCCCGGGGCAGGCGTCGGATACGGCCGGCAACAGCCGGGTCAATTCGGTGCGGTCGATCAACTCCTCGTGGGTGTAGCCTAACGCCTCTAAATCTGAGACGCGCGTGCGAAAGCCATCGAGTTCAGCCTCGCTCTCGGCAACCAAGACCTGGCCGTGACTCTCGAAGCCGCATGTATCGCCGACGAGGCTCTCTATGTGCTCCCACAGTTCCATCGAGGCGATCGACAATGGGATCTCCGCGAGGTGACGGGCAAGTTGGCGCACCCCACCGGCATTGACGCCTGATGCGTGGCGCCCGGCGTAGTCTTTTTCGATCACGATGGTTTTCAGTCCGCGCAGTGCCAGGTGCAGCCCGGTCGAGCAGCCATGGATGCCAGCGCCGATGACGATCACATCGGCAGTACGAGGTTGTCCCGTCATCCGCGGACAACGGCCTTGATGGCCGCATCGCCGGCCGGCATATTCGCCAGCTCCGAAAGTGAGATCGGCTTGATGGGCGCCCGGAGACGATAGTAGCCGACGTCGGCCGGTGCTGTGTTACGCGCATCCGCAATCAGCTCTGTCACGGTCAGTCCGCACAGCCGGCCCTGGCACGGGCCCATCCCACATCGCAGGAACGCTTTCATCTGGTTTGGCCCCTCGCAGCCCAGCGCCGACGTATCGCGGATCTGGCGTGCCGTCACCTCCTCGCAGCGACAGACAATAGTGTCGCCCTCTGGGACACGAAACTGCCGGGGCGGTTGATAGAGCGTATCGAGAAAGGCGCGGCCCCCCTCTTGGCGAGCGAGAGCCTTGCGTACGGATTGTTCGTCGGGCACCAGAGCGTTCGGCGCGAGTGCACGGATGGCGGCGATCCCGGCAATCCGGCCGCGCTCCTCGGCGGCCCACGCCCCCGCGATGCCAGCACCGTCGCCGGCGATCGCGATACCGGGAACTGACGTCATGCCATCTCGATCGAGCACGGGCGACCAGCAGAGCTGGACCGAGTCCCACTCGTGGGCGACGCCGGCTGCCATGGCGAGATTGACGTTAGGCACGACGCCCTGATGCAGCAACAGCGTGTCGACGTCTCGCCGCTGCGTCTCGCCGCGCCCGACAGAATACGTGACAGCACGCACCTTCATTTCGCCTTCCGCTGCGAGCTGCGTCACGGCACTGATCACCTTAACCCCGGCGCGCACCTCGCGCATGAGCCGCAAGCCCTTCACCAGCAACGGTGACCCGACGAAGCCCGCAGCGTGCCGGCTAGCGCGCAGGTAATTCACGCGCGGCGTCGTATCGAGGATGGCATCGATCCGCCCTCCGGCACGGAGAACTTGGGCCGCGTAGAGCCAGAGCAGCGGTCCCATCCCGGCGATGACAGTACGTCCCTCCGGAACGATCCCCGAAGACTTGAGCAACGTCTGCGCAGCACCGACCGTCATCACTCCAGGTAATGTCCATCCGACAATCGGAAAAGGTCGCTCCAGAGCGCCGGTCGCGAGGACAACGCGACGAGCTTGGATCATCTGCGCGCGCCCTGCACGGGAGATGCCGATGGCGAGGTCGCGGTCGAGGCTCCAGACCAGCGCGCCGTTGACGATCTCAGCACCACTCTCTCTAGCGGCTTCGACGAGCGAAGCGCCATGCCAATAATCGGCACCGAACACACGGCGATCGGTCACCGGCGTCGTCGTGATTGCACGGTAAATCTGCCCGCCGGGCGCTGCACCCTCGTCGAGGACGAGCGTTGAAAGGCCTGCCTTTGCCGTGAAGCTAGCGGCAGCGAGACCAGCTGGTCCGGCCCCAACCACCACGACATCATACGCCGATGCCAGCACCGCATCCGTCATCGGCCTGCCTCGCGCTTGCCTATTTGCGTCTCGATCTGCATGCCGTCCAGCACTTGTACGAGACAACCCTGCCGATTGCCGACCCCGTCGATGGTCACGAGGCAATCGAAGCAAACGCCCATCATGCAGTAGGGGGCACGCGGCGAGCCGCTGACCGGCGTCGTCCGGCAATGGTCATGTCCCCCGACGATCATTGCGGCGGCGACGGAGTCTCCGGCACGCGCGGTGAGCGGCTTGCCGTCAACACGAAGTGTGACGGTTTCGCCAACCGTATCAGGCAGCCTTCGGAACATCGAACCTCCGTGCACTGAACGATCCAACGCTATTTATATCAAGCGCCCCTGTGGCGATCATCGGTGCCAGCGCAAGAGCATGGATCGCCGCCAGCGTCACCCCTGAATGGCAGGTGACGAGAAAAGCGCCTGGATGCGATGTGGATTGATCGTAGATGGGAAACCCGTCCGCGGGCATGACGCGGATCGCACGCCAGGTACGCACGATGTTGAGGCTGCCGAGAACCGGGAACATGCGCACCGCTCGCGATGCCATCACAGAGTTGATCTGAAGGTTCATGTCCGCGGGATCGGTGCCATCCTCGCGGCTGTCGCCAATCATCACGGTGCCCTCGTCCGTCTGGCGCAGCGTCGCGATCGGATGGTGCAGGAAGGAGCGCACACGCTCGGTCACGATGATCTGCCCGCGCTCTGGCTTCATCGGCGCCGAGAGACCGACCATCGGCGCGAGCTGAGCGTTGGCGTTACCTGCGGCCAACACGACCTTCGCTGCGCGCATCTCGGATTTCGCCGTCCGGATCTGGAAGCCGCCACCTACTTTGTCGATCGCGGTTACCGGGTGCCCGGGCAAATAGACGACGCCGCGCTGCTGCATCGCGGTGTGCAATGCGCGAAACAGGCGCAGCGAATTGACGTGACCATCGAGTGCAGAGTAGCTGCCACCGACGACGTCGGGCCCGATCTCGGGCACCAGCTTTTGCAGCGCGCTGCGATCCAGCATCTCGGTGGTATAGCGAGCGACACCTGCTTGATTGTGGAAGCGCATAAGCGTCTGCCGTCTGCCCTCCAGCTCGGTCTCGGAGAGGCAAAGGTGGAGACCGCCGGGGCGCTGGAAGCTAACATCAAGACCGGTCTCGACGGCGAGTTCAGCGGCAAGTCCTGACCAGGCCTCGGACGACCGGACCGTCCATGCCGCATACTCCGGCATCCCCAGTCCCTTGGCCTGCACCCAGACCAGCGCGAAGTTGCCGCGCGAGGCGCGTATCGCCATATCGCCTTCATCCAGGACGGCAACACGCTGGCCTCGGCGGGCGAGACCATAGGCAATCGCCGCACCAACGAGCCCGCCACCGACGACTGCTACGTCGAAGTCCTTCGTCGCGCCGGTTGGTATACCTGCTGCGGTCATTGATCCGCGTTCCCCTTGCCGATCAGCAGCGTCTCGAGGCCGTAGGCGCGGTCGAGGATGACGAGTGCGATGACCGTGATCGCGATCACGCAGGCCGAGACCGAGGTCACCAACGGATCGATGTTGTCCTGGATATAGAGGAACATGCGCACGGGCAGCGTCTCGGTGCCGGGGGTCGCGATGAATACCGTCATCGTCACCTCGTCGAACGAGTTGATGAAGGCCAATGCCCAACCGCTGACGAGACCCGGCATGATGAGCGGCAGCGTGATGCGCCGGATGATCGTCGCCTCCGAAGCGCCAAGCGACATCGCGGCCTGTTCGAGCGCCGGGTTCATGCCAACGGCAGAAGCGAGCGTCAGCCTCAACGCGAACGGGAAAACGAGCACGATGTGCGAGAGCACAAGACCGACGAAGGTTCCGCTGAGGCCGATCTCGGTGAAGAACCGCAGGAAGGCGATGCCGAGCACCACGTGCGGGATCATCAAAGGCGACTGGAATAGCGCCATCATGGCTTCCCGCCCGGTAAACTTGTACCTTGCCATGGCAAGGGCGGCGGGCACGGAAAAGCAGATCGCTAGAAGCGACGACAGCGCGCCGAGCCACACGCTTTGCCAAAAGGCCCTGACGAACTCCGGGTAGTCGGCGATGGCGCGGAACCAACGCAATGAAAACCGAGTGGTCGGGAAAGACAGATAGCCTTCGGGCGTGAATGCCACCAAGCATACCACCATGATTGGCGCCAACATGAAGATCACGAACAGCGTGTGAAACATGAGCGCCAAGGGGCCATTGCGGCTCATCGGAATACCTCCGCATAGCGCCGCTCGACAATTCTGTTGGAACCAACGACTACAAGCACCAGAGCTGCGAGCAGAAGAATTGCAACGGCTGCACCGAGCGGCCAGTTGAGCGTGTTCAAAAACTCGTCGTAGGCGAGTGTGGATACCATCTTCAGCCGCCGGCCACCAATGATCGCTGGCGTTGCGAAGGCGCTGGCTGCGAGCGCAAACACGATAATGCAGCCGGCCAGGATACCCGGCACGATCTGCGGTAGGACAATACGATAGAGGATCACCGGTTGGCTCGCCCCAAGGGTCTCCGCGGCGTTCTCGACTTGGCGGTCGAGGCGCTGCAACGCCGCCCATATCGAGAGCACCATGTAGGGCATCAGAACGTGGGTGAGCGCGATCACGACCCCGGTCTCGGTGAACATGAAGGGGATCGGTGCGGAAATCGCGCCGAGGTACAGCAGCGCCTTGTTGACGACTCCGGAATGGCCACCGAACAGCAACGCCCAACCGAGCGTGCGCGCCACGACCGAGATCAGCAGCGGACCCAAGATCACGAGTAGGAAGATAGCACGCCAGGGCTCTCGCATGCGGTTGAGAATGTAGGCTTCTGGCACGCCAAGCAGTGCGGTCAACAGCGTAACGAGAATGGCAATACGGAACGTTCTGAGGAAAACCTCGTGAAAGTAGTTGTCTGTGAAGACCTCCGCCCAGTTCTTCAGGATAAAGACATGCTCGATGCCCTTGTACTGCCCCCAATCGTGGAATGAGAGCAAAACGGTCATCGCGATCGGGATCACCACGATCCCGACGAACAACAGCAGGGCTGGAGCCAGCAACAGGTACGGCGTGCGTGGCGCGCGCTCGCGGCGAATAGGCGCCGGTGCCGGGGCGCTCGTCATGGGGTGCTCCCCGCAGCACGCACGCGCATGTCTTCTGGCCGCCAAGTGAGGCGCACGTTATCGCCTTCGCTAGGTGGAGAGCCGCCGGTATTCTGTTGGATAACCGTAAGCCAACTGGCCGCCACCTCGACCTGGTAGAGCCAATGATTGCCTTGAAAAATGCGGGTCTTGACCGTTCCCGAGAGCGCAGGCCCCAGCTCATTGGCGACCGCAAACGCGATCTTCTCGGGCCGGATCGAAACCTTGACCGGGCCGGCGAGCTTGGCGCTGCTATGCCAGGAGTGCCCGGCAATCGATATCTCAGATTTGCCCGCGTCGGCTTGGCCATCAAGTACATTGGTCTTGCCGAGGAAGTCGGCGACAAAGGGCGTTGCGGGCCACTCGTAGGTCTCGTGCGGGGCCCCTATCTGCTCGACCGCGCCCTTGTTCATGACGACAATGCGGTCGGCCAGCGCCATCGCCTCCGACTGATCGTGAGTAACCAGGATGGTGGTCGTGCCGATCGTGCGTTGGATCTGGCGCAGCTCGATCTGCATCTCTTCGCGCAGCTTGGCGTCGAGATTAGAGAGTGGCTCATCGAGCAACAGAATGCGCGGGCGGATGGCGAGCGCACGGGCAAGCGCAACGCGCTGCTGTTGACCACCGGACATGCGGCGCGGGTAGCGGTCGGCAAAGGCATCGAGGCCGACGAGGTCGAGTGTCTCCCTCACGCGCCTCTCGCGCTCTCCCCGCTCGATGCCCTGCATCTCGAGCCCAAACGCGACATTTTCGGCCGCTGTCATGTGCGGGAACAGGGCGTAGCTCTGAAACACAATACCAAGGCCACGTTGGGCCGGTTTGATCGAGATGAGGTCACGACCCTCGAGGGTGATAGTGCCAGAGGTTGGTTCAACGAAGCCCGCAACCATCTGCAACGTCGTCGTCTTGCCGCAGCCTGACGGCCCCAGCAGCGCGATGAACTCGCCCTGTTGGACGGTGAGCGAGAGTTCCCTGACCGCGTGAAAACCATCATATTTTTTCGTCAGCCGGTCCAGCACCAGGAATGCCATCGCAAAGACCTCGCAGCTACCGGAAGGCCGACGAAATCACTGAAAGAAGACAAAGCCCGCCCCATGTGCGCGCCGCGCCCAGTTAGTCTTGGAACTAGTCTAGTACCCACTATCGCTGATGCGTGAGTCATGATTCAAGGTTGCGATGAAACGCATCCCGGAAGCGACCCCGATCATAAGCGTCGATGAGAAGCCGTCGATCCAGGCGTTGGAGCGCAAACAGGGTTATCTGAGAATGCCCAATGGCAGGAGGATGACCGGCCAGTCTCATGATTACAAGCGGCACCGCACGACACACTGTTCGCGGCCTTCAACATGGCAACCGGCCAGGTGAGCGGACGTCAGTACAAGCGCCGTCGCCGGATCGAGTTCCTCGACTTCATGAACCGCATCGTCGCCGAGCACCCGGGTCGCGAACTCCATGTTATTCTCGACAATCTCAGCACAAACCCAAGAACGATCGCTGGCTGAAGCGCCACCCGAACGTCCATTTCCACTTCACGCCGACCAAAGCATCCTGGCTCCATCAGGTCGAGATCTGGTTCTCGATCCTGGCGGCCAAGGCTCTCGCCGGCACCTCGTTCAACTCCCGAAAAGAGCAGATCGCCCACATCGACGCCTTCATCGCTGCCTGCAACGTCGATGCCAAACCACTCGCGTGGACCAAGTCCGAGGTCCAAAAGCGCCTCAGACCATGTTTCGCGGATCACTGATTCCAGGTACTAGCGCTCGACTTCGCGGTTCCAGCGCTTGGTCCACTCTTCACGGCCCGCGTTGATTGCATCCCAATCGAAGGCAACCACGCTTTTCGCGCGTTCGCCTACCGGCGCCATCTTGAGCTCGACCAGATTTACATCGACCTTGGTATTAACCGGGCCGTTGCCCATCGCCTTAGCGAGCGTCGTCTGCACCGGCTCTGAGATCAATGCCTTGATGAACTCGTGCACGAGTGGATCGATCTTCGCCTTTGCCACGGGACAGGCGGAAGCGAGCAGGATCGGCGCGCCCTCTTTTGGATAAATGAAATCGACCGGGAAGCCCGTGTTGGCAAAGGCCTGCACGCGACCCGTGCCCCAAACCGCAATCACAGCTTGGCCCGACTGGAACAGTTCGGTCATCTTGCCGGGCGAGGGCTCGTAGACGAGTACATTCGGGTTGATCGCTTCCTTCATCACCTTGAAGCCTGGCTCTATCGCCGTTTCGTCGCCGCCGTTCATGCGTGCGTACTGGACAAGCGTGTAAAGGCCGTAGGTGTTGTTGATCGGCGGGATGACGAGCAGCTTCTTGAACTTCGCGTCTTTCAGATCATTCCATGAGGTCGGGATTGGCCAGCCCTTCTCTTTGAACATCTTCGTATTGACCATGAAGCCGGTGCCCGTCTGACCGACCGCGACAGCCTTGTCGTCCTTGAAGATGGCCGCTTTGTAAAGCTCAGACTTGTCGAGACCCTGGATCGGCGCGCAGAAGCCGAGCGCGATCGCCTGATACATTGGCCCGTCGTCGACGATGGCAACGTCGATCACTTGGTTCCCTTTCTGTGCTTGCAGCTTGGCGATGGTGTCCGTGGAGTTACCTGCCGTGTATTCGATCTTGACACCGTGCTTCATCTCGAACTCCGGGAACACTTCTTTCCTGAGTGTCTGCTCCCAGGATCCACCGTATCCAGCGACCGTGAGTGTCTTCTGCGCCAATGCAGGCTGGCCCAACAGGGTCACAAGCAACCCGGCAGCGATTAGGGGACGCGTCGTCGTCTTCATCGCCATGATCTCCCTCCAGTTTCGAAAATCTTCTGAGCAGTCCTGTCATGACTGACCCCAGGGTGCGACAAACCCTACATAACGTCCAATCGAATTTGGAGAGGGTGGAATGCATCGATGTTATGCTCAATCCGCAGCTGCATTTTCCTTAGCCGAGGGCCACATGCTGCTCAATCCGCGTCAACTCGAGGCCTTCCGGTTGGTCATGATACGTGGCTCGGTGACGATGGCGGCACGCTAGCTGAACCTCAGCCAGACGTCACCGTCTCGTTCGCGATCTCGAGGTCCGCTCCGGCCTCACGCTATTCGAGCGCCACGGCAATCATCTTATGCCGACGCCGGAGGTGAACCTCTTGCTCGCGGAGGTCGAGCGCTATGCATCTAGGATGCAAACAATCTCTACTTTTGCCGCAGAGCTGAGCCACCGGCGACGCGGCATGCTCAGGATCGTTGCCCTGCCCGCCATGGCGATGGGGTTCTTGCCCCGGTTCGTCGCCTCCTTCATTGCCGGACGATCCTTGGCCAGCGTGTATCTTCACGGCATGCCCTCTTATCTTGTTGTCGAAGCCGTTGCGTCGGGTCAGGCGGAGATTGGGTTTGCGGCTGCTCCGCCAGAGCGGGCAGGATTGCTGATCGAGCCGCTTGAATCGAAAGCCATGCTTGTCGTGCCGCTGTTACACCGGCTCGCCCGCCGGCGAAGTGTGGGGGCCAAGGATCTTGCTGAAGAGCGCTTTATTGCGCTGGCAGAGTCATCGATTTTCCCATCCCACGCCGCTGCGATCCCGGCCGTCGTAGGATCAGAAGTGGTCGTGACCACCCCGCTATCTGGCATCGCTTGCAGCCTTGTCGCGCAAGACGCCGGAATTGCCTTGGTGGATCCACTTTCAGCTGTCGATTTCATTAATCGGGGCCTTGTTATCCTACCGTTCGAGCCGACGATCGACATTCGGGTCTCGATCCTGACCAGCGCACACCGTCGGCTGTCAGCGGTCTCCAAAGAGTTCATCGAGGCCTTTCGCGCCCACATCACGACGACCGGTACGTCGGGTTGGAGGCGAAGCCGTGATGCGAGAGCGGGAAGATCAGGCTGAACTTACCAAAGCAGCGCCGAAGAGCAACGCCGGGAGCCGCAATAGTTTGGCCGTTGCTTTCAATTGTCGGCCGCCCTGCGGCGATGCAATCTTTGGGGTATCCGATCGTGGCTGCACCTGCTGAGGACGACGGTGTGAGGCCCATCAGACGTAGGGCGCAATCGCGCGGCTCAACCTGTCTCGGAAGCGGTAATATGCGCCGACCGCAGGCAACGCCCAATTCGGACTGCCGTTGTAGAGCGGAAAGTCTGGAAAATCGGCGAGTTCGAAGCCGCACGTGGCGTTGGCGCCACCGATGATCCGCCGAGCCGTCTGATGGCCGAGATAGGTCATCATCGCGACGCCGCTGCCGTTGCAGCCGAGCGCGTAGTGCATGCCGTCGAGCATCCCTGTGTGTGGTAGTGCGTCCCAGGTGAAGGCGACATTGCCGGTCCAGGCGTGCGTGATGCGCGTGCCCCTGAGCTGCGGAAACCGGTCCGTCATGAAGCGGTAGAGGATCGGCGCACTCGTTTCCGGCGTCACCGGCGTGAAGCGGGCTCGGCCGCCGAAGATCATGCGCCGCCCGTCGGGCGACATGCGGTAGTAGCAAAGCACGCGCTTGGTATCGGCGAGCGTCCGCCCTTTGGGGATGAGTGCGCGCGCCAGATCCGGAGGCAATTCCTCGGTTGCGATGATATGGCTCGCGAGCGGGATGAGACGCTTCTTCAGTGCGGGTGTGACATCGCCCGTGTAGCCGTTGGTCGCGATGACGACGTCGCCGGCCTCGATCTCGCCGCGCGAGGTGTGGATGTGCCAACCGGTTCCAGACCGAGTGATTTTTTCTGCCGACGCCTTGGCGCAGATCGCGATCTTGCGCCGCCGGGCGGCGTCAAGCAGGCCCTTGTAATAGAGCGCGGGATGGAGCTTGCCCGAGCGCTCGACAAGCATGCCGCCGTAATAGTAGTCGGATGCGATTTCCTCGCGCTGACGCTCGCGCGGGACCATGATGCAACCGGATTTGGCCGCATCGTTGAGTTGTGCGACGCGCGTTTCCTGCAGCTTGTAGTCCGCCGGGGTCCATGCGCCGACGAAGCGGCCCCTCTTTTCCCATGCACAGTCGATGCGCTCGCGGGCAATGAGCGTTTCGATCAAGCTGAATGCGTCGGCTGCCGACGCGAGGAGAACCTTGGCGACCTCGGGGTCGCGCGCCTGCGTCTTGCCGGTGAAACTCTTGCCGATATTGACGCCGCCACTGACGGCCCCGCCGCTGCGCGTGCTGGCACCAGCGCCGAGCTCGGCCGATTCGAGGACGCAAGCGTCGATTTCTGCGTCCGCCAGCTCGATGGCGCAGGAGAGCCCCGCATAGCCCGCACCGATGATCACCACCCGCGCCTTCTTCGGCACGTCGACGAGATCTCCTGTGACTGGCCTGTAGGCCTCCCACCAGTAGGGCATCGCCTTGAAGTCCTGGTGCAGGATGTCATTGTGAGCCATCGAAGCCTCCATGATTGAGTGTCAGCGGGCGAATGGCGCCGCAGCAGGACGACGGAACCGGGTCGAGAGGACCAGCAGTCCGGATATGAGAACGATCTGGAGCGAGGAGACCGCAGCAACCGTGGGCTCGATCTCGGTCAGGATATTGTCGAACATCTTCTTGGGCAGCGTCACGTTGGCTCCCGACACGAACATGGCGACAACGAGTTCGTCGAACGAGGTGATGAAGGCGAGGAATGCGGCGGAGGCGACGCTCGGGGCGAGAATTGGCAGCGTGACGCTGCGGATGGCTGAGAGGCGGCTCGCACCGAGGCCGCGCGCGGCAAGCTCAAGATTGACGTCGAAATCCTTGAGGCCGGCGAGCAAGACGATGACAACGAAAGGCAATGCCAGCACGGTGTGAGCCACCGCGACGCCGTACCATTCGCCGATGAGGCCGAGCTTGGAGAAGAGGCCGTAAATGGCGATGGATAGCACGATATGCGGCACGATCAATGGCGCGGAGATGCCGTTCTCTATGACGGTGCGGCCGAAAAACCGCCCGCGGGCGAGGGCGAACGCCAGTGGAATGCCGACCAGCAGCGCGAGAATGGTCGTCGCCGCACCGATCTCGAAGCTGCGCCAGGTGGCGTCGATCCATGAGGGATCGTTGAAATAGCGCGCGTACCATTTGAGCGAGAAGCCGGGGGGCGGAAAGCTCAGATAGGTGCCGGAACTGAACGAGATCGGAAAAAGAACGAGCAGTGGCAGCATGAGGAACGCGAACACGAGCCCGCTCACGACGCGCAGAAGCATGCGTCCGACTCCAACGCCGCGTCGCCTGTGTCTTTGGACGCTCATCTGCCCGGTCGTCGTTTGCATGTCAGCGTCAATCTCCCAGCCGTGCAGAAAGGCCCCGGTTGAGTAACCAGAACACGGCCAGCGTCACCGTCAGGAGGATCACCGAGAGTGCGCCGGCGAAGTTCCAGGCCAGGAACTCACGCACCTGCTGCTCGATCACCATTGCAAACATCGTCACCTTGCCACCGCCGAGCAATGCCGGCGTGATGTAGAAGCCGAGTGATACGACGAAGACGAGAGTGACGCCGGCAACAATGCCGCGCAGCGTCAGCGGCAGATAGATCGTCGTGAAGATGCGAAACGAGGAAGCGCCGAGGCCACGCGCGGCCTTTGGCAGATCGGGATCGATGCGCCCGACGGCGCTGTAGATCGGCAGGATCATGAACGGCAGCATGACATGTACCATGCCGAGAATCACGGCCATCTGGCTGTTGAGGAGGCGGAGCGGCTCGGTCATGAGCCCAGAATCAATTAGGATGCGGTTGATGATGCCGTTACGCCCCAGCAGCACCATCCAGGCATAAGTGCGCACCAGAACGCTGGTCCAGAGCGGCAGCATGACGGCAGCAAAGCCGATTGCCCGCCAGAAGGGTGTCGTCGAGGCGAGGAGGAAGGCCACAGGATAGCCGATCACGAGCGAGCAACCCGTGACGATGCCGGCGATCTCGAACGTGCGCCTGAGGATCGTCAGGTAGAGGCCGTCGGTGGTCAGCGCCTTCGTGTACCAGACGAGCCCGCCGCCTTCGAAGCTCAGGGCGAAGAGGCGCGCCAACGGAAAGACGAAAAGGACACCAAGCAGCAAAAGTCCCGGCCACGTCAGGGCGAAGCTGCCAAGCGACGACGAAAAGCCCCCAAAATCCCGATGGCGCTCTGGAAGCGAAGCGGCTGTAGAGGTAGCTGTTGTTGTCACGGCGCGCCCATCACGTCGATCAGGCGGGCATCGCCAATCTCGAAGCCGACTGAAATGCGTTCGCCCAGGGTATAGCGGCGGTTGCTCGGCCCCGAAGACAGCCGCACGAGGAGATCGAGGCCGCCCGGCGTGCGCACGGTGTACTTGTCGGATACGCCGATGAAGACGGTTTCGACAACTTCACCTTCGAGCCGGTTCGCAGCGGTTCGTCCCGTCGAGACGCCGAGGTCAACGAAGCGTTCCGGTCGGATCATGATGCGAGCGCGCTGTCCGGCGGTCGCCGCGAGATCATCGCGACCGCTGACTTCGAGCACCGAGCCGTTATCGAGACGCAGACGCACGTTGTGACCACCGGCCTCGACGACGCCTGCGAGGATATTCGACTCGCCGATGAAATCCGCGATGAAAGGGTTTGCCGGACTTTCGTAGATGTCGTGCGGCACACCGACCTGCTGGATGCGCCCCTTGTCCATGACCGCGATGCGGTCGGACATTACGAGCGCTTCTTCCTGGTCGTGGGTGATGAAGATGGTCGTGAGGCCGAGCTGGCGCTGGAGGCGGCGAACCTCGAGCTGCATCTGCTCGCGGAGTTTGCGGTCCAGAGCGCCGAACGGCTCGTCGAGAAGCAGAAGACGGGGACGGAACACGATCGCCCGCGCGAGGGCCACACGCTGTTACTGGCCACCCGACAGCTGCTTCGGTAGACGTCCGGCGAAGTCGTTGAGCGCCACCATGGCGAGCGCCTCGGCGACGCGAGCGGCAATCTCCGCCTTCGGCAGGCCGCGCATGGCGAGCGGATAGCCGACATTGCGCTCGACCGTCATGTGAGGGAAGAGCGCATAATTCTGAAAAACCATTCCGATGTTACGCTTCGCCGGATCGAGGTCGGTGACGTCCGCGTCGTCAATCAAGATGCGCCCCGCGTCGGCGAGTTCGAACCCGGCGATCAGCTTGAGGAGCGTCGTCTTGCCGGAGCCGCTCGGGCCGAGGATCGTGACGAACTCACCGGCCGAGACAGCCAAGCTCACGCCCGCAACCGCGTCCACGGCGCCAAAGCGTTTGCGCACGTCGTCGATCCCAAGGTGTCCAGAACGCAACGCGGCCGAAGACTTGCCATCCCGGGTCATGCCGAATGCGCCACGCTTCTTGAGTTCAGAGGCCGCTGAGGCACGCTCGGCTCGACGCACATCGAACTCATTGTTTCGAGAGCATCCATTTGTTCCAGCGTTCGCCCATCTCCGACCCGTTTTTGGTCCACCATTCCTGGTCGAGCCACAGTTGCTTCGCGAGGTTCTCGGGATAGAGGGGCAGCAACGGCCTGATCTTCTCGGAAACGTACTGGTTGGAGTCGAGGTGCATGCCTGAGTAACCGAGGATCTCGGCATTCGCCGCCTGCAGTTTCGGATCGCACATCAGTGCCAGTACCTTCCACGTCCAGTACTGGTCCTTCGCACCCTTGGGCACGATCCAGCTGCCTTGTTTCAGGATGCCGCCATTCCACTCCATGGCAATCGGGGCTCCCTTGCGGATGATGTCGTAGAAGCGGCCGTTCCATCCCGTCGCGAGAACGACCTCCTTGTCGACGAGGAGCTGTGCCGGCTGCTGGCCCGTGGTCCACCACACGCTGATGTGCTTGTGGATCTCGTCGAGCTTCTTGAAGGCCCGATCAACGTCGAGCGGATATAGCTTATCGGGTGTCACGCCGTCAGCCAGCAAGGCGGCTTCAATATTATCGACGGGATGGTTGCGCAGGCTGCGCGGACCTGGAAACTTCTTCACGTCCCAGAAATCCGCCCAAGATTGCGGTGCGCCATTCGGAAACGCGTCGGGCCGGAAAGCGATAACGGTCGAATAGGCGCTCGGCGAGAAGACATGGCTCATTTGAGCTTGCGGCTGAAAGCGCGAACGATCGATAAGTTTTGTGTCGATCGGCTCAGCAAGATTCATTTGGGTGACGCGAAACCCGTCTTGCCCACCGATCTCTGTGATGTTCCAGGCCACGTTGCCGCTCTCCACCATGGCGCGCAACTTGCCAAAGTCGACGGGACTGGTGTCAACGATTTTTATGCCAGTCTCTTTTTCAAAGAAGTTGAGATAATTCTCGCGCAAAGACGCCATCTGTGATCCGCCAGAGGCGTTGATGACGAGCTGTTTGGGCTTCGATGGTTCGATTTGCGCTCTTGAGGTTGAAGGTAGAGCGGTGATCGCTGCCACGCCTACCAGAACGGCCCGTCGTGTGGTCATAGTCTACTCCATTTCACGAAGCGCCATGCTTTCGGGCGGCTCCAATCCTATGTAAGACTGCAACGGATCTCGTGTCTGGACAAGGCCCAGTCCGCCATCTACGACGAGACATGGCCTCCATCAACATCGTCCGTGCCGACTTCCACGGCGACTGGGCCTATGCCATCAGCCCCAACAACCGTCCAGATCGAGCGGTTGGTTCCTGACGGGCCCTTAGGCCAGAGTACACCGTTTGCGTATGACTGCGGGCGCTGCAAGCAGCAGGCTCAATTTAGAGCGCCAATCCCCCCATTGATCGGTATGCACTAAATATGTTTGCGCAGGGCGGCGGAACGATCGTGCGTCGCGTTTCGAAATCGGGTCGGGGCTAGCGGTTGGGTAAGCTCGGCGATCGTGATGGCGAGCGGGTGCGCAGCGCCAACGATCATCACGCCGACGGTGTCGATCAGCGCCAGCTTGGCGGCTTCGACGACGGGTTCATTTAGCGCGGCCACATCGAGGGCCGCCGCGAAGGTGGCGAGGCGCTCGACGATGTCGTGGCGTTCGGTCGTGAGGGGCGGACAGCGTGCATCCTCTGCAGGTAGCGTCGGTATTCGTCGGCTTCCTGCTTGGTGCGCGCCGCGTCCCAGCCGTAGACGTCGGCCACGGCCTCTGCAGCCTTGTCGGCGGCGGCGTAACCCATTGTAGCGGACGCTGATCGCAACGTCCGACGTTGCGAACCGAGTAGGGTAGTTCGTCATTTCGGATATATTGGTGCTCACGGCGCGCGAATCGCCCGATCACAGATTGTCGAGGAAACGATGGGCAGGCTGACGGATCCGACATCGAAATCGGTTGACTACAGCGACGTTGACCTGGAAGTCGATCTCTTGGCGTTCTCATTGCTGGAGAACGTTCGTGCGGTCGACTGCTTCGGCCTTATGTCCAGTTACCACGATCTGCACGGCTCAATCTGCATGTCTCGGGATAGAGACTTCATCTCTCCGACCGTCACGTTCCAAGTGTTCGTTCAGGCCTCCTTCGTTCTCGGCCGGCTTGGTCGTGGGTGGTCATGGGGGCAGCCGTTCTGGTATTGCGTTCGACAAGTCTTCGAACTCGGCCTAAAGACAGCGATTCAGCAGATTCCCGGTAACTGGCCGAGCAGACACGGCCACAATCTGCGAGCACTGCTGGACGAACTCCGCGGATCCGCCATCGGCATTCAATCCTGCAGGACAGGGAACTCGTTGCGTTCATGAATCGAATGCACGATGTCGATCCGACTGGCGATGGAGGCCGCTTCCATTTTCACAAGAATGGCCGGCATGCGCTCGCCCCGGTCTGCTGCCTGGATGCCGAGAAGACGCTCTACTTTGTCGACGTGGTGAACAGGCTTGTTGTCCCGCAGGCCGACGAAATCGCGACGCAGGTGCTCAACGCTGCGGCGTGATGCAAATTCAGTTTCGTCACCCGGACTTGGTTGCGGTCGGTATAGTCTGTTACCTACCGCCGTGGTCCCGACGCGATGGGCCACAAGCGGTCTTCCCAACGCGCGGTTGATACGATGGCTGGTTGCACTTGAACGACATATTGATGGGTTCGAACTAATCCGAGGGGCGTGCGTCAGTCCTGCTGGCGGTTAGCGGCGACTTGGTCCGCAATGTAGGCAGCATCGTTTACCGCCCCCGCAACAAGCGCCGATCCAATTGAGTAGGTTCTCCTGAGGCCAAGGAAATACAGCCCCCTTCGACTGGTCACGCCACGCTCGTGGATTGGATCGCCGTTCCCATCCACAATAGGCAACTTGATCCATGAGAAATCGCAGCTATATCCGCTGGCCCACACAACAGATGAGATCCCTTCGTCTCTGAGATTCAGTTTCAGGATGCCAATCAACTTGTTTGATCCGAACCGTTTTGGTGACGGTAGGACCGGTTCTACTGGCAACGCCGGCTCATGCTGGTTGGCGTAGTCGTCCATCTGGCTTTTGAACTTGGCATACCAAGCATCGCCTTCCGTCAGCGTCTTATCCAAATCATCATGAAACTCGACTTGCTGCTGATCGGCGTTCTTGAGGCGACCGGCGAGCATGATCCCGTGAGCGGCATACTGCCGGAGATCAACATCGTGCCCACCGTCAATCGCAGTCACGACGAACCGCAAGTTCTTGGACTCTGGTGGCATCGCTGTGAGCGGCGTATGCCAATATCCAAGCTTGTCAAACCACCAATAGAAATCACGGCCTCTGTATCGCCGGGGCGTCTTGTGGAACCGACCGACAGCGAGGAACACCTTGCGACCTCTGCGGTGCAACTCTTCGGCGATTTGAGTGCCTGACGCCCCACTACCAACCACGAGAACTGCACCCTGTGGTAATTGGGAGGGATTGCGATAATCGCGCGCATGAATCTGAAACATTTCCGAAGGAAGATCGCGGCTCAGCGAAGGTATCTTGGGAGCTTAGAACGGCCCAGTCGCGATGATGACGTTCTTCACCTCGATCACGCCGCCCGACGTATCCAGGGTCATAGAGCGGTGGCCCTCGGAATCACGCAAGGCAATCACCTCGGTGCTGCAACGCACAGGTGCGCGACTAGTTGCAGCGTAGTCCTCGAGGAAGCGGATGAATTCGTCCTTCGATGCGTAGCCATCCGGGTCGGCCCCCTGATAGGCATAGCCCGGCAACTGCAGTGACCAATTTGGGAACTGAAAGACGAGGGAATCCCATCGCTCTGTACGCCATCGCTGGGCAACCTGCCCTCGCTCAAGAACGACGTGCTCTATCCCGTGTTTCGTCAAATAGAAGCTGGCCGCAAGACCTGCATGCCCCGCGCCAACGATCACGGTGTCAATTGCTTCGGTCATCAAAGCACACGAAAATCGATCATCAGAATTCCAATGCGACACCAATCTGCATCAATTGTTGCTGCCCAGCAACTTCGTCTGCTCCGGGTCTTGGTTGCGTGAAAACGCTGTTGGGTGGGGTGAGCCGACTTCGGGAACCAGCTTGGCGTTGAATGTAGCATATTTTTCCGCCCTTGACGTCGGAATCCCGCGCTTGAGCTTACTGCAGCGCAGCGATCGCTCCCATGAGGTCAGGTGTCCACGCGCGATGGGGCCTGCTTCACGCCCTCAACGCCGTAATGAGCGGCTTCACGCCGACGATGTTCATCACCCGCGTTAGATTGTAGGCGAGCACGTGCAGCGCCATCTCGGTGGCGACCTTCGGTAGACGCTTCATCAGGAAATGCGTCGCTCCCATTCGCATCTTGAGAGTGCCGAATGGATGCTCGACGGTCTCCCTGCGCGTACGCATGGCGTGCGGGTTTTCATCGAGGCGCTTCTGCGCGGCTTCCATCACGTGCTCATGCTCCCAGCGGGAGATCACTCGGTTCTTGGCCCTCGTGCAGCGCGGCTTGAGCAAGCAGGCCTTGCACGCATTCGTGTAGTATCTGCGGATGGCGCGACCGGCATCCACGGTGGCCGAATGGTACACCAAAGCTTCGCCCGCCGGGCAGCGATAGACGTCCTCTTGCGCAAGGTAGACGAAGTCGTGCTTGCCGAATTTCCCGTTCGCTTCCATGCCTGATGTCGCGGGCTTTGGCAGCGTCACGGCGATACCGGCATCGTCACAAGCTTTGATCTCCTCGCCGCTGTAGTAGCCGCGATCGGCAACTGCTTCCAACTTGTCGACGCCGAGTACCGCCTTGGCTTGCTTCCCCATATTGGCGAGTTGCGCGCGATCCGTGCCGCTATTCGTCACTTCATGCGCGATGATGAGATGGTGCTCGGTGTCGACCGCCGTCTGCACATTGTAACCGACGACACCCGAACCGCGCCCACTCGTCGCCATCGAGCGGCAGTCGGGATCGGTCAATGAGATCTGCTCGTCGGGCGACGCCAGCATCGCCTTCTCATGGGCTTCGAGTTTCTGAATTTCGTTCGCAAGTTTGGCGAGCTTCTCTTTGAGATGCGCCGCCTTCGCCGCAAGCGCCTCCGACGGCTCCTGCAGATCGGCGGTATCGAGCTGCGCCAGGTAACGCGCAACACTCTCTTCCAACTGCTGACGTCGGCGCTCAACCTTGCCCTTGGTGAAGTTCTTGTCGCGCGTGTTGACCGCCTTGAACTTCGACCCGTCGATGGCGACGCTGGCCTTCGTTAGCAAGCCCATCTGCCGGCAGAGCTCGACGAACTTCGCGCACACCTTCTTGATGGCGGAGCCGTTGTCGCGGCGAAAATCGGCGATCGTTTTGTCGTCGGGCGCGAGACGCCGAAGAAGCCAGATCACTTCCAGATTGCGG
>JANMNO010000009.1:0-2745 GCA_031374115.1 Hyphomicrobiaceae bacterium
TTTTGTTGCGTCCACCAGATCATGAGTATTCGGGTTGCGCTCACAAGTAGCCCCGGCGCTGCGTTTGGACATAACCGCTTTATAGTCTCCGCTGGTATAGGACGCTGAAACCAACGCTGAAGAGCACGATGGCACCACCGAAACTGTTGCATCGGCGAAATAGTCGGCTGACCCGGATGCTCGCGTGGACATTGCTGTGGGCCGCCACGGCGAGAACAACGTAGTGCTTCTTAAAGCCAACGGCGAAGCGAGGTGAGACCCGCATCCGCCGTTGGTTTTTTCTTGTCTACACCCTTGTCAGGCGCGGATGACGAGGACAATCACTCGGTTGCGCGGGTTCACGATCACCACGTCGTCTTCAACGAAAATATAGCGATATTGTTCGAGCTGCGGGATCTCAAAAATCAATTCCGGACTGAACTGCACCAGCGTCACACCCGACGGAACTTCGGCGCCGAGAGCGAGCCCAATTCTAATATCCGCGCGCGCGGTATCGCGCCGCGCCTGGCGCAGAACCGACTGGCGTTGGTCCTGGCTGAGCTCCAGTACCGCGACCTGCTCCGCTTTGCCGAAACCGCCGGGCGAGTCATCGATAACCTCGACAATCTCGTAGCTGGTGGGTTCCACGACGCAGATCCGGTCGTCGACAACGACATAGCGATAACTGCGATACGCAGGTACGATCGCAAGAACTGCGGCCGAGAAGGCAAACAGCTTTACGCTGCGCGGTATGCGAGTGCCGATGGCGATGCCGAAGTTCGCGCGGTTCACCCGACCCACATTACGCTGCAGAATGGTCTGGCGAACGCGCGTGCGCTGGTCGCCGCTCAAACGTGCCTGCTGTGCGCCGGGTGCATTCGGGACGACGCCCGACTGCTGCTGCCGCGAACGCTGCTGGGCAGTTTGCTTGCCATTGTCGGTCGGTTGTTTGGTAGACGTCGGCCGTTTCGAGTCTGCCTGCCGCTTCTGCTCGCGCCCGGCAGCCTGCTTCTGCGACACCCGATTACCCTCGTCGCGTTGAGCGCGCGTCGGTGCCTGAACCTTCGGCGTGGTCTCTGCGGACTCCTGTTTGTTGCGAGCAACGCCGTCGCCCGCCTTGCGCCTTGCCGCGCCGTTCTGCCGGTTTTGTGTCTGGGAGGCTTGATTGCCACCTTCGCGCTTGGGTCGGTTTTCGCTCTGAGCTTTACGTACGGGTGGCTCCCGCTCCGATGAGCGCGCCGCGGGCGTATTTCGCGGCGCAGGCTGTGCCTTCTGCTGGGCCACAGGCTTTTCCTTAGCTGCGGCACCCCGGCTTTCCGGTGCCTTTTCGGCGGGTTGTGCCTTCTGCTGGGCCGCAGGCTTTTCCTTAGCTGCGGCACCCCGGCTTTCCGCTCCCTTTTCGGCGGGTTGTGCCATTGCTCCTGCCATTCCCAATACCAGGGCACTGGCTGCCGCAGCGCCGATAGCGATTGATCTTGCATTCGACGGGTTGAACTTTTTCATCGACTTTCTCCGAAGCTTTCCCGACATCAATCGATAATCGATTCAAATCGTTAAGCTGTTAACGCAGGTGGCCGCTGTGGGTTCCAAGATCGACAATACTGCATCGTCCATACAACAGCTTCCACGCTGTGGAACTGCATGTGGGTGTTGTGTGATTGATATCTTGCACAACGACCGGATCCAGCATTCATTGACGCAGCACCCTTCCTTTGAAGATATTGATTGGCATCTAGCGACGCTTACTGTCGATCGGGCGGCACAGCGCGTGCGCCGTGGCGGTCCTGCGAATTAGCTAGCCCGGACTTCTTTCCCGCGATGCCCGATTGCCGATAGTGTCGCGTCGTTCAGAGTTAGAAAGAAGCTGGGAAGGCATTCCTTCCACGCCGCACCAGATCCAACCAATAGCAATTGCAGAAATTTGCACGTTGCTGATCCGTGCAATTAACGTGCGCGCCTCAAGGTAATTCGTGTGAGACCTCGACTCCGGCTAGCTCGACGATATCGTAGTGCGGCGACGACAGAAGTTCTACCTCAGGAAACCGCCTTTGCCGTGATCGATTGAAAAATGATTGCCAGCGCCATCACCGCCTAAACTTCTCGCCCGCCGTGCCTGGGTGGGCGTCGCCGTCTCGGACGCGACCGTCGTAGGCGACGCAGGAAGATGTGATCGTGACGGCACCCAGAACGAGATCTGTGAAGTCGACGATAAGGCAAAGCTCAATTATGCCTGAGATAGTCGACGGCCGTCGCGCGTGAGGCGAAAGGGGCGGAGGCATCGCTATCCCCTTCCCGACAGCACGTTGCCTGTCACGAAAAGCGGAGATGCAATGCGAGCGCTTGCATCTCCGACACAGGTTCGATGCGACACGTCAATTGTTACTTCTTCAACATCGGGCAGTCGCCCTGCTCAAGGGTGCGCCAGGCTTCCTCGGCGGGGATCGTCTTGATGAGCCAGGTAGTCCCAAGGCGCCTTGCTCTCGTCAGGCTTCTTCACTTCCCACAGGTACGTTCACCGGCGGCGAGGATGGTATCGAGCAGGTCCCGCGCGGCGTACTGTTCGGTTTCATCGATCTGAAGAGCCAGATGACGATGTACTACGTCGTGCTGGCGATCTTCCTCGGCACGCTGCTGTTCGTGCACCGCGTTCTCCATTCGCCGTTCGGCGAAGTGCTGAAGGCGATCCGCGAAAACGAGGCTCGCGCAATCTCGCTCGGCTACAAGACCGATCGTTACAAGTTGTTGGCGTTCGTGCTGTCCGCTTCC
>JANMNO010000024.1:0-2311 GCA_031374115.1 Hyphomicrobiaceae bacterium
GTGACGCACTACCTACGATTCCGGACGTGGTCGGCGGTGCTCATTGCGTCGCCGATCGCAAGCCGGTCGACTTCTGCTTTTGGGATGTCTCGTCTGCCCCCGATCGCGACCGAGGAGATGTAGAAGGCGGGGCCGGTCGGCAGAGAACTGCCGATGTCCGCAAATGTATACGCGCGTCGATGGAGGAGTTCGCGCGCTTGTTCGAGACCGCTAGCTCGTGGAAAACTGCCATCTTCTTTCTCGGCAATCCATTTCCGTAATCAACTTTGTCGTGTCGACGCGCGCCAATTTAAGATCAACGCTGCACCCTGTATTCCCCCACGATGCAAGTATTGTAATCGCCTCGCGAGCACGCGAGACGGTTGGGTGGGTGGCCGGGGGGAAGCGCCCGCCCCGAAGCCCCGCCTCCCAATCAGGCAGGGTTCGAGACGAGGGGCGCATTTACGCGCGCGACGGCCGAAGGCCGATGTGCCGTTCGATATCGCTGATGCGGCCGCGCAGTTCGTCGAGTTCCTTGGCGTAGCCAGTCAATCCTGAAACGGTTTCTTCGACCGCCGCGAGCCGCTCCTTGATGTCGCGAAGGTCAATCTCAATGCCGCCGAGCGCTTCGCGAATAGGTGTAAGTTCGACACGCAGCTCGTTGCGTACAAGGTCGCGCATGTCTTCGCGGTCGGGCTTGTCCGCAAGCTCTTCGGCAACGGCCGCGAAACCCGTTTCGACAAGGTGCGTCAGGTGGGCAAACTGCTCAATGATGTCAGCCATAGACGGTCAGTATACCAGACCTAGTATTCGTCAGCGAGCATCACGGTCAACACGCGCGTGGTTACGGTGGAATTGGCCGGGTCGGCCGAACCCCATTCTTTGTCGAGGTCGTAATAGATCCTATGAAGGCGGTGGATTGATCCGCTGCACGAGGTTGTGATGGCGGCGAATCGGAAAAGATGAGCCGTCAACAACAGGGGGATCATCCCATGGCTCAGACAATTGATGTGACTTCGACATGCTGTGTGGCGCTTGAGCTGAGCAAGGCGAGCTGGGTGGTGGCGTTTGCTCCACCAGGCGATAGCAAGGTGGTTGTACAAAAAATCAAAGCGCGTGACGTCAGTAAACTGATCAATTTTCTCAATAGCAGCAAGGTCAGAGCCGAACGGGATCTCGGACGGCCGTTGCAGATCGTGCTCTGCTATGAGGTCGGCTACGACGGATTCTGGCTCGCTCGGCTCTTGATCGAGAAGGGCATTCGCACCGTCGTCTTCGATCCTGCGAGCTTTCTCATGCCGCGTCGCGGTCGTGTTGCGAAAACCGATCGCCTCGACGCCGAAGGCATGACGCGAACCCTGCGCGCCTGGCTTTCAGGCAATCGAGAGGTTGCACGCGACGTGCAAATTCCCAGTGTCGAGCAGGAGGATGCGAAGCGCATTGAGCGTGAGCGCAAGTATCTCGTCGAGGAGCGCATCAGCATCGTCGGGCGCATCAAGGGCCTGCTCGCGTTGCACGGTATCTGGTTATCGGGCAAACGCATCGGTAAAGGGTTACGCGCTCAACTCGACACACTGGTCACAGGTGACGGCCGCGCCCTTGCTCCGTTCCTGCGCCGTGACATCGACCGCATGCTCACCAGATACGATCTGATTTCGCAGCAAATCGGAGAAGCCGAGGCCGACAGACGGGCGGCTCTGGTCGATGATCGGGGCACGTTCCCGCATGCGGATAAGGTGCATCGACTAGTAACGCTCGGCGGGGTGGGCGAGACCTCGGCGACCGTACTGGTGGCCGAGGTCTATCATCGTACCTTCGAGACACGACGACACGTCGCGTCGTTTGTTGGTCTTGCGCCAAGCCCCTACAAGAGCGGCGACGTCGACCGTGATCGAGGCATCAACAAGGCGGGCACGAAGCTTGCTCGCCAGACGCTGGTCGAGTTGGCCTGGTTCTGGCTTCGCTACCAGCCCAGGAGCAAGCTGTCGCTGTGGTGGCATGAGCGCTTCGGTGACAAAGGCATGCGCGGCCGAAAGGTCGGCATCGTCGCTTTGGCGAGGAAGCTGGCGATCGCTCTCTGGGCGTTTCGTCGAGGACGGCGTCATTCCGGAGGGTGCAATGCTCAAGGCCTGACACGAGATCAACGAGCTTGCCGCGATAGCGGTGAGGCGGTTGGCGACCGGGAAGATTGATGGCTGCTCGCAGCCTAGTAATAGTGTGGTCTGCCACTTGCGACTTCGGACTACCAGCATCCGTGAATAGCGATTGTGGGAAGAGGGGGATGCCCCTCACCGGATACAAGTCGATGCGCTGGAGCGCATGGTCACGGCTG
>JANMNO010000038.1:0-45020 GCA_031374115.1 Hyphomicrobiaceae bacterium
AGCCAGGCCCGCCATCGACGTACAAAAGATCCTCGTATCGGCCATCCGAGCGTATTCGCGTCGCTAAGATGCCGCGATCGCTACTGCCTCCGGTTTGCGGCTGCGCTTCGAGGACGACCGCACCCGCGCCATCGCCGAACATGACGCTGGTGCTGCGGTCGCTCCAGTCAAGGATGCGGTAAAACGACTCCGCGCCAATGACCAACGCGCGCTGGAACTGTCCGGTCTTCAAAAAATTATCGGCAGTGGTCAGCGCGAATACAAAGCCTGAGCACACCGCCTGAATGTCGAAGGCAGCGCCCTTGGTAACGCCCAATGCGGCCTGGATCTTGACCGCGGTCGCGGGAAACGTGCGATCCGGAGTGGCCGTTGCACAGATCACGAGATCGATATCGATCGGATCGATGCCAGCGCGGACGAGCGCCTGCTTGGCCGCGGCAATGCCGAGATCCGAAGTGAATTCACCCTCGGCGACGATGTGGCGAGACTTGATGCCGGTGCGCTCGGTAATCCAAGCATCGGTCGTGTCGACGAACTCGGACATATCTTCGTTTGTCATAACGCGTTTCGGCAAATAGGCGCCAACACTGCGAATAACGGATCGTATAACGGCCAAAGGGTTTCCCTTCGTAGCTATTTCAAAGCCCAGATCGAACTTCCCGGACCGGCAAGGACAACATGTCAAGGAGCGCCGGATTTCTCCGTCGCGATGGCTGCTAGTTTACCGTGGAACGCGGTTAAATCGGCGGTCAAGCGACTAACGAGACCACTCTCGGCCATGTCGTAGCCGAGATCAATCGCGCTCGCAAAGCCTAGTGCGTCGGTGCCACCGTGACTCTTGATCGCGACGCCGTTGAGGCCCAGGAACGTCCCGCCATTGGCTCGGCGAGGATCCATCTTCTCTTTCAGCACCTTGAAACCGCCACGGGCCAAGCTTGCACCGATCTTGGAAAGCAGCGATCGTGTCATGGCAGCCTTCAGATACTGACCAATCTGCTTGGCCGTGCCCTCGGCCGTTTTCAGAGCGATATTACCGGCAAATCCTTCGACCACTACGACGTCCACGATGCCTTGACCGATCTGGTCGCCTTCAATGAAGCCACGATATTCCAACGGCAATCCTGCGGTATCCTTGAGCCATGTGTTCGCGAGTTTGACTTCGTCGGCCCCCTTGATCTCCTCGACACCAACATTGAGAAGAGCAACGGTCGGTCGCTCGACGTGAAACAAGGCCCGGGCCATGGCCGATCCCATCATGGCGAAATCGCACAACTGTCTGGCGGACGCGCCGATATTGGCGCCGACATCCAGCACGATGCACTCACTTTTGACGGTCGGCCACAAGGCGGCAATCGCCGGGCGCTCGATGCTAGTGAGCGGCCGCAATACCAATTTCGACATCGCCATCAGCGCGCCGGTATTGCCGGCCGAAACCGCGACATCCGCCTTGCCATCCCGCACCGCTTCCAGCGACAGCCACATGCTGGAGCCTTTGCCCCGCCGCAGCGCCTGACTTGGCTTTTCACTCATTGCAATCGTCAGATCAGTGTGGATCACTTCCGACCGCGCGGCGAGTTTGGGATGCAGGGCAAGCACCGGGCGAATCTTCGCCTCGACCCCATATAGCCTGAACGAAAGATTAGGATGCCTGACCAGTGAAATTGCCGCCCCCGGGATCACGACTTCAGGCCCGTGATCGCCGCCCATAACGTCAAGCGCAATAATACGTGAGGACGGCATCGGTTCAGAACCTCGTCGAATTGACGTCGGGATGAACCGGCGTTGCGTGATTTCTCAGCATAGCGATTTCACGAATTTAGATCCTGTGCTGATTGCGCGGGGTGCGGACTAACGACGCGACTCGACTGCGACATGCACCCCACCGCGGCAGCATAACGAACGGGCCCGTGCGCACAACGGCAATCATGCCCCGCGTGACATGAAGAGGATAGCACCCGACTTCAGGACTTCGACTTCAGCTTTGCCAAGGCAGCGAATGGGTGCACTTCGGCGGTATCGGCTTTTTCCCGCCATTCTAGCATCGCCTCCGCTTTACGAGGATAAAGGTCGAGACCAGCAGAAATGCACTCGAATATCAGACGTCCGTAGACTATTCTTCCATTCTCGATCGGCTCTGCTCCATCTTGTGCTTCCGGATCGAAGAACTCGCCCTCGTCGTCGGTCTTGGATGCGACCGCGATTTGATCCGGCGGCCAAAATTCCACATCGACGTCTTCCTCGACCACGCTGTCGACAGGTTCGAGCGAGACGACGCATGCTTGAACGACGGCGGCATTCACCCTCCCCGTAAGGTGATAGCGGCCTTGTCTAATGGGGCGCAGGCGGAAATCGCAATCAAGCGCCGTGCAGCCAAGGATCTCAAGCGAAGCCGCGAGCGCGCGACGTTCGGCATCGCTCGCTTTCCGTGTCAATCGCACGCCGGCATCGGGAACTTCCGATACCGGTATCAGCCAGTTCGTTTCGATGCTCATTTTTACCTCGTATTCAAGAATCTACCGAGAACGTCGGGAAAATTACTCGTCCCTCACGGACGTCGGTCCACGACTGTTTCGCCAAGCTCTCCTGGGCCCGCCGAATGTATCCCGCGATCAGCGGGGCGTCACCACCACCGGACCCGAGCAGAACGTGGCGTTCGATTGCGGCTCTCAATGCCGTGCCCGAGGTTTCTGCGATGGCCGCCCGATAGCACTCGATCTGCTCATGGAGTGCGGCCGCCGCTTTTTTCACACGACGAGGGACGGCCATATCGCCAATCCCAATTTCGCGCATGCTATCGTCCATATCGGTCATGAAGGTTTCGAGCAGTGCACGTGCCATTCCATCACCTTTTGCGCCCTCGCCGCGAATACGCTCTAGTATCAAAAACATATGAACCACGATCACGCCGAAGCGCCCCTCCATTGTATCAGGGACACCGCCATGCACATAAATAGCGCGCTCACGAGCTTGCGTCACGATCGAGCCATAAAGGGCTGTTGCGGTCTTTCCGGTTCGGGAGCGCGATCTAAGCCATGTCAGCACGTTTTTTCAGTCCACCATTGAGTGCAGCCGCACCAAGGTGCAAGTTGCAGCAGTAATTCAAGTTCCCGGCCGATAGCAAAGTTCCTGCGGATAGACCGGGCTACCTGCGTTGCCAATACCAGCGCGGCCGCCTTAGGTCATCTGGTAGATGCGAATTTGATTCGGGACCAAGGTGACACTCAATGTGCGATGAATTGGCGTCGGTCCGAGAGACAGGAGGCAGAAGCTTTCTGCTCGCCATGATCATTGGTCTCGGCCTCGGCATTGCCGGGTGTTCATCGACGGTCACCCGGCACGGACACCTGTTTCAGGAAAACGACTTGCAACAGGTGCAACCTGGGATGAGCCAAGAGCAAGTCAAACTGACGCTCGGGACACCCACCACCACGGCGACCGCTGGTAACGCGAACGCCTTTTACTACATGTCCTCGACCAAGAAGCAGTCATCTTTCATGTCGCCCACCGAGACGGATCGGCAGGTCGTTGCGGTCTATTTCAATAAAGTAGGCACCGTTGATCGCGTCGCCAATTACGGCATGAAAGACGGCAAAGTGTTCGACACCATTAGCCGGACAACACCATCCGCAAATCAGAACGACGACGGCGTCTTGAAATCTCTGTTCCGCAACCTTGGTCAGCGCGGCTCCATCTTCGGCGACGGCTGAGTATTGCACCCCGATCGCTCGTCGCCATATTGATCTTTCGCGAACATCCGATGTCGGTTGCAGACCGCGTTTCATGCACCGCGTTGTGATACGATGTCCCGCGTGATCGATCGGATCTTGGCCATGCGGAGCATTGGATATGGCGGTTGCAACCATGGTTGACAACAACAGCGCCGGGCGGGCCGAGCTACCTCCTCGGGATGAAATCGCAGCCTATCATCTGGTCGATGAAATGCGCCTCGTCGGCGGCTTGATCGAGCGCGCGCTGCACACCGAAGACGAGCGCCGCCGAACCGCCGATGTTGCCCGCCGGCTGGTACATGCTGCACGTGCGGGACGCCACAGGTTCTCCGGCATCGACGCCTTCATGCAGGAATATGGCCTGACGAGCGAGGAAGGCGTCATACTGATGTGCCTCGCCGAGGCACTACTGCGCATCCCCGATTCCGAAACCGCCGACGCTCTCATTGCCGAGAAGGTCGGCAGTGGTCAGTGGGGACGCCATATCGGTGCGTCCGATTCGCTGTTCGTCAATGCTTCGACCTGGGGCCTGATGCTCACCGGGCAGATCGTCAAACTGAAGGACGTCAAAGGCGGTACCGTCGGCAATATCTTGAAGCGGCTTGTGGTGCGCTCCGGGGAGCCGGTGATCCGGCAGGCCCTACGCCAGGCCATGCGCGTCATGGGCGATCAGTTCGTCCTTGGTACCACGATCAAGGATGCGTTGAAGCGGGCAGCTCCGCTCGAAGCGAAAGGCTACCGCTTCTCCTACGACATGCTCGGAGAGGGCGCCAAGACGGCTGCCGACGCCACGCGGTATTTCAACCGGTACGTGTCGGCCCTCGATCAGATTGGCCGTTCGGCCGGGCCATTGGCATCGCCACACGCCGATGCGCTGATGGAGCGGCCGAGCCTGTCAGTAAAGCTGTCCGCGATACATCCGCGCTTCGAGCCTGGCAAGGAAGATCGTTTAGAAGCTGAGTTGGTGCCGCTCGTGCTCGAATTAGCGCGCGCGGCACGCGCTCGCGGCATTGGCCTCACCATCGACGCCGAAGAGCAGGATCGGCTTGATCTATCGCTTGGATTGTTCGCTCGCGTATTTACCGATCCAAGCGTCGACAATTGGCCAGGCCTTGGGCTCGCCGTGCAAGCGTACGGACGGCGTGCGATTCCAACGTTGCGCTGGCTCCGGCGGGTATCGCTGCAACAGTCCAAGCGCATTCCAGTACGCCTGGTGAAAGGCGCTTATTGGGACAGCGAAATCAAGTGGGCGCAGGAACGCGGCTGGCGCGATTATCCGGTGTTCACACGCAAGGTCCACACGGATGTATCCTACCTCGCCTGCATGCGATTGTTATTGTCTGATGCACTAGCCTTTTATCCGCAATTCGCAACCCACAATGCACACACCGTAGCTGCCGCCTACACCGCCGGTGGTAATACGAACTTCGAGTTCCAACGCCTGCATGGAATGGGCGAAGCGCTCTACGAGGACGTCGTCGGCGCGGGCAAGCTCGGTCGCGCCTGCCGCATCTACGCTCCGGTCGGCGGACACGAGGATCTTCTCGCCTATCTCGTTCGGCGGCTGCTGGAAAATGGCGCCAACACCTCGTTCGTAAATCGCATCGCAGACGAGGAGGCCCCGGTCGCCGACATCATCCGCGACCCCGTCGAGATAGCCGACGCAGAACGCGAGCAGGGGATGGCGAGCGTCGAACCGTTGCAGCCCAGCCCGCTGCTGATTTACGGCCTGGGGCGTCGCAATAGCCTCGGCCTGCCGTTATCCGAGCCCTCCGTGCGCGCGAGCATGGCCGTCGAAATGAACGAAGCGCTGGCAGCATCGTTCGCGGTGGGCCCGATCGTCGATGACCGCGCGGTCACGGGCGGTCCCGAAGCGACGCTGGTAAACTGCCCGCATGACCGGCGCACGCGCATCGGCAGCGTTCGGGGGGCCGATAAGGCGACGATCGAAACCGCAATTGTGAGCGCTACCGCGGCCGCTCATGAATGGGATCGCCGTGGCGGACCAGCACGCGCCGCAATACTCGATCGCGCGGCGGATTTGTTCGAACGCGACCGGTCGCGATTGATGGCTGTGATCGTACGCGAAGCGGGCAAGACATTCGAGAACGCGCAAGGCGACTTGCGCGAGGCGGTGGATTTTCTACGCTACTACGCCATCGAGGCGCGTCGATTGTTTTCCGCGCCGACAGTCCTATCGGGACCGACGGGTGAGACCAACACATTGGAATTGCGTGGTCGCGGTCCGTTTGCTTGCATATCGCCGTGGAACTTTCCGATCGCAATTTTTACCGGTCAGGTTGCAGCAGCGCTCGCCGCCGGTAATCCGGTGCTGGCAAAGCCTGCAGCGCAAACTCCGGTCACCGCGTTCCTTGCGACGCAGTTGCTGCATGAAGCCGGCGTCCCAACGAACGTTCTACATCTGCTCACGGGCGGCGGCGATGTCGGTGGCGCTTTAGTAAAAGATCGCCGGATCAAGGGGATCGCTTTTACCGGTTCCAATGAGACGGCATGGACGATCCAGCGTGGCCTCGCCGATCGTCGCGCCGAGATCATCCCATTCATCGCCGAGACCGGCGGCATCAATGCCATGATTGTCGACAGCAGCGCGCTTCCCGAGCAAGTGATCCGCGATGTCGTCCGGTCCGCCTTCGACAGCGCCGGCCAGCGTTGTTCGGCGACGCGCGTCGTGTTCTTCCAGGACGACGTAGCAGACAAGATGTGCGAGATGCTCGCTGGCGCGGTTTCGGCACTCGATATCGGCGATCCGTTCGACTATGGCACCGATATCGGACCGGTGATCGATCAAGCATCCCAGGATCGGCTCGAAGCCCACAAGGCCCGCATGCATCGCGAGGCAAAGCGCGTGGTGGTGGATTTACCGGTTCCAGCGCGTTGTCGCGCAGGTACCTATGTCGGCCCAGCGGTTTACGAGATCGATCGCATAAGCCAACTCGAACGCGAAGTGTTCGGCCCAATCCTGCACGTTGTGCGCTTCCAGCAAGGTACGCTCGCGAAGGTGATTGAAGACATCAACGCGACGGGTTTCGGCTTGACGCTCGGCGTGCACAGCCGGATCGCCGCGGTTGCCGATTTCGTCGCCGAGCACGCTCACGTCGGCAATCTCTATATCAATCGCAATCAGATCGGCGCCGTCGTCGGCGTGCAGCCGTTCGGCGGCGACGGCCTATCGGGGACGGGCCCCAAGGCCGGTGGTCCGAACTATCTGACACGCTTTGCGACCGAACGGGTTCGCACGACCGACATCACCGCCACCGGCGGCAACGTGCAATTGCTCGGCCTGGGTGCGGGCCAGCCTTGAACGCCGTTGCGCCTGTGCTGCGATATTGGGGCGCGCTCGCAGCTGCGCTCGGGCTGGCGGCGACCGCTCTCATTCTCAATCGGCACCGCTTCGATTGGGCCTTCGAGTTGTTCGACATTCCAGCGATTTGGTTCGCAGCAGGATTAGGGATTGCGGGGGTGCTTGCACTGCCGTTGCCCTGGCTCATCGGGAAATCGGTAAGCCTCGCAGGGCGTCAGCAACAGCAACTACTCATCTTCATCGTTGCCGTTGGACTGGTCCTGCGTGCATTGATGTTTCTGGTGCAGCCCGTCCTTGAGGACGACTATTACAGGTATTTGTGGGATGGCGGCGTTACGGCCCGTGGGTTCAATCCCTACAGGCTCGCCCCCGCCGCCGCGAGAGAGGAGGGCGAGGAGACGGCGGTCGGCCGGTTGGCTGAACAAGCGGGCGTGGTGATGGATCGCATCAACCATCCAGACCTGAAAACGATCTACCCTCCAATCGCGCAAGCCGCGTTTGCGCTCGCACATCTCATCGAGCCTTGGAGTTTGCGCGCGTGGCGGGGGGTGTGCCTTGCCGGAGAAGTCGCAACCCTTGTGCTGCTGATCGCGCTGCTGATCGCGGCCAAGCGCTCACCTTTATGGGTCGCGCTCTATTGGTGGAACCCGCTGATCATCAAGGAGATGAGCAACTCCGCGCACATGGAGGCCATTTTAATGCCGCTGGTCCTGGGTGCCTTGTTGCTCAGTGTGCGCGGACGAACGATGAGCGGCGTCAGTGTACTCGGCTTGGCGGCCGGTGCGAAACTGTGGCCGATCCTCCTGGCACCACTGCTGCTGCGTCCGCTGTGGTCGAGCAAGAACCCCGCATGGAAATTGATCGTCGCGGCCACGATCCTTGGTCTAATGATGACGGCGTGGGTGCTGCCGCCTTATCTTGGTGGCATCGACGAGACATCCGGGTTCGTCGCGTTTGCCAATTACTGGCAAACCAACAGCGCATTTTTTCCGGTACTGGCAGAGGTCGTCGCCACGCTTTTGCAGGTGGTGGATCTTCCTAACGAGAACGCCGGGTTGATCGCGCGCGCCACGCTCGGCGTCATCGTTGCCGGCACAGGTGTTGCTATTGCGGTTCGACCGTGGCTGGACGCTGCCGGCCTGCTTGGTAAAGTCCTTGTGTTCACGACTGTGTTGTTTTTACTCTCCCCCGCGCAGTTTCCTTGGTATGCCGCCTGGATGATGCCTTTCCTGAGCTTTCGCCCTTCACTCCCGCTGCTGGGTCTCACTGCCCTGCTGCCGATTTACTATGCGTCGTTCCATTTCCTGGCGCGCGAGCAGTATGACGTCTACCGCTATGGACTGGTGTGGTTGATCTGGCTGCCGGTGTGGATGGGTTTAGGCCTGCAGATTTGGCGAAGGCGCAGCATAACAGCGAACGGTAGTTCGAATGCGTAACGGTGCGTTGGTTGGCGTTGTCATTCCGGCGCTAAACGAGGTGGAGGCGATTGGCCGCGTTATTGCCGATATCCCAGCGTGGGTCGACAAAATCGTAATCGCCGACAATGGCTCAACCGACGGAACTGATCGGGCGGCACGCGCCGCCGGCGCGACCGTCGTCGTCGAGCCCGAAAAGGGTTATGGCGCCGCGTGCCTCGCAGGGATCGCAGCATTGGGCGCCGTGGACATCGTCGTGTTTGTCGACGGTGACTACTCCGACCATCCAGGCGACATGGCTGATCTGGTCGATCCGATCGTGAGTGGGGCTGTCGATTTCACGATAGCGTCGCGGGTCATCGGCGCGCGCGAGGCCGGATCGCTCACTCCACAACAAATGTTCGGCAATTGGCTGGCGACCAGATTGATCGCCGGCATCTGGAGGCAGAAGTATACCGACCTTGGACCTTTCAGGGGAATTCGCAAATCATCACTCGATAAGCTCGCAATGGCCGACCGAAATTTCGGCTGGACGGTCGAAATGCAGATCAAGGCGGCCCAGCAGAAATTGCGCGTGCTGGAAGTCCCCGGCCGCTACCGCCGCCGCATTGGCGTCTCGAAGGTGTCCGGTACACTCAAGGGGACGATTATGGCCGGCTACAAGATATTGTACGTTATCGGCCGGCATGCGTTGCGACGAGGGCAACAGTAGTTAGGCTCCCAGCCTCGACGAATCGCGAATTCTTGAGGCACATCGATGCGCCAGCTGATTATTGTAGCTCTTTCGTTTTCGCTTGCGGTCTCGGCCCTCGCTCAGCAAGCAAAAACGATGCGCCACGACATCGAGTTGCGCTTGACGACGCCTGTCGACGCAGGTTTGCTCGAGATTCAGATCCCCGATGTTGCAAGTGGGCGGTCGCGAAAGCGGGCGATCACCGATTTGATGGTGCGGATCGTGCTTACCGGCGGCGATATCGAAGCGGCACTCCTGTTGCCAAACGGCGGAATCGTCGACCGTGACGAGGGATTGTTTCGCGCCCACATTTACATTGTCTCGGGTGGCCGGTTGATGCGCGATGCCGAAGCACGCTGTGACCACTGGATCGCGGATCTTGCCGTATGCAAACTGCCCTGCGAAGGCGGCGCTTTCGGTTTGAAGCGTCGCGCCGGTTTGGGCCCGGCGGGACTTTCGTTCGTTGTCGGAAAACTGCCGCGCGGCTTCGAAGAAGGAGGTAGATTAGGCTTCAATATTACCGGATGTACCGACACCGCGACCGAGCCCGAACTGTTCCTTGCCCCGTCGGGGCTTCGCTCAATAACCCAGCTTCCCTTACGGTCGGGTTGAAACAACTGCGGGTGAGGCACGCTGAGATCGCTGTCTCCAAAGCCCCTCGGCCAGCATCAGCACGAGCCCAACACCGAAGATCGTCGTGTGGAAGAACGTCAAGGTTGCCCAGCTCGCATAACCTGGCGAACTCTGCACGATCGAGAGCAAACTGAAGGCGATCACCGATGGTGACGGGTAACGCGCGAGCAGAGGGATCAGCCATCCAAAATACCACGTGTAATGAGGGGACGTAAGCCACACCAAGGCGGCCGCAAGTACCACCATATGTTCCGGCCGGATCTCGTTGGCGCGACGGCCAAACAGCGCGACGAACCCAAACCCACCCATTATAAGAAGCGCGATTGCGACGTATATTTTCCCAGCTGGTGCCCAAAGGCCATAGTCTCGCAGCACCCACAACAAATGAAACCCGTAGCCGGCGCTATAGCCCTCGTTGTCGAGATGATTAAACAAGAAGCCAAGTATTTTCGTCCCGGCCCCAGCGACATACGGCAGAGAAAGTGCAACCGCCGTCACACTGAACGCTACCGGCATGCGCCAGTCCCAGCGCCGCCAGAGCGCTGGTGCGAGCACGAGCGGAAAGTATTTGGTCAATACGGCGGCTGCGAGCAGCGCACCGGCCAGACCTTGCCGTCCGCGCACCACGGCGACGATCGTCAGCATCAGCAATGCCGTTGCGGCACTGTCGAGGTGCGCCATGCTTGAGAACTCCCAAATCGGCACCGGATGCCACGCGTAGATCAGCACGCGTTCGCGCGGCAGATTGTCGGCCTTTAGCCAGGCCAGGATCGCCGCTATCGTCACGAATTCCATCGCGGTCATCACCACCTGGATGCCGCGCAGGCTATCCGAAATCGCGTTCGCAATCAGAAACAGCATCTGTGCGACCGGCGGATAAATGGTGACCGCGGTCTCCTTCAGATAGATGTTGGGATAAATCACTGCATCGCGCAGATGACTGAGCGCCTGATCCGCTGGCACCCACAGATACGGGTTGAAGCCGGCCCATTGGATTCGGCCATCCCAAACGTAGCGCAGTCCATCGGTCGTCAGGCTCGGTGGCGCGTTGAGTGCGATGCCGCGCAGAACGATGGCAATTATAATAATCAATGCGAAGTCTCTGGCGCACGCTGCCTTGTTGATCACCCACCACACCGCGCCCGCGTAGAATGCGGCATGGATCATGGCCGTAACTGCATAGGCGTCTAGTGCCGGCCGGGCGAGTTGGTAGGCTGCAATACCGACGAGGATGATGAGTGAGAGGGCGAAGCATCCGAGCACGGGCGATACAGCGGCGCGTTCAGTGACCACCGTCTCGCCCACCCTGCCGTCTCCTATCATGCTGATCTAGCCTGCAGAATTTAGCATCTTGCGACTCGCACGGCGATACACGAAGGAGTGAGGCCGGCGGATCTCGCGCGAACCTTAGGTCGGATAGAGGCATGAGATCCGACACCAATGCCACTCATCGCGACCTTCGCGGCGGATCGATTAACGGCGTCAAGCACCCACGCCGGCAACAGCATGCTGCACCGCGCGATAGCCGAATGTGATGGCAGGCCCTAATGTAATGCCGGGGCCGGGATAAGTGCCGCCCATGATCGAGTTGGCTTCAGCGCCGCACGCATAGAGACCAGGGATCGGCTGGTTGTCGCCGCGCACCACTTGCGCCCATTCGTTGATGACGAGGCCGGTGGCTGCGCCAATGTCACCCGGCACCAGACGCACCGCGTAGAACGGGCCGGTGGTAATCGGTCCAAGCGTCGGATTCGGTGCATGCGAAGCGTCGCCATTGTTGCGATGATAGGCCGTCGTGCCGCGCCCGAATTCCGTGTCGACACCGGTGCGTGCGTAACCGTTCATAGAGGCGATGGTTGCCTCCAACACATTTGGCTCGATGTTCAATTTTGCCGCAAGCGCTGCAATGGTAGCTCCTTCGATCAAATAACCATCGCCGAGGAAGGGCGCCAGATTCCGCGTGCCCATGCGCACCATGCCGAGCCCATACGTCTTCAGCCCGATGCTATCGGTGATGATGAAGCAGGGGATCGTCGGCGTGGTTCGATGGCTGTCGAACATGGCGCGAGCGAAGACGTGGTAGGAGTCACTTTCGTTGACGAAGCGCCGGCCGATCTGGTTGACACAGACGGTGCCGGGCTTGCTGCGGTCCAACACGAAGTGCGGGAACACGGCCGTGCTGCCGTCGGCGCGGGTACGGGTCGAGACCGGCGCCCAGAACGCATTGTCGAGATTGCCTTCGCCGAAGCGCGCGCCGAGTGCAAGGGCCAGATCTTGCATCTCGCCGGTGTGGCCGGGTGCAGCCGGACTGAAGGATGGCACTGGCTCGTGCAGCATTTCTGCGCGCCGCGTTTTGTGACGACCGTAGCCGCCCGCCGCCAAAATGACGCCCCTCGTTGCGTAGATGCTGCGAGTGACGCTGCCGCTAGCGATGACGACCCCCGTTACGGCGCCTGCGGTATTTATGAAATCCGACACTGAGGTGTGCGTCAAAATCTCCACGCCGCGCTTTTTCAGGGACAACAGGAAACGTCCGATCAACGCGTTACCCATGACGAGCCGGGAGCCGCGCGGCCCTGACAGGCGGTCGATGCCATAGCGTCCCAGTATCTTCGCTGCATGCGTCAACGATGTGAGCGACTTGTTCAAGCCGAGCAGGTGATTGATGTCGGTACGGTCGACCATCATGCCACCGAACAACGTGAACTCGGGGATCGGCGGGCGCAGTTGTTTCAACGCGGTTCCAAGCACGCGGCCATCGAACGGTATCGGCTCAAGCGCACGTCCGCGCATGGTGGCCCCATCGAATTGCTGCTCGTAATCTGGATGCGTTGCATACGGGCGAAACTTGACATCGGTACTCGCTTCAAGCGTCGCGATCGCCTCCGGTCCGCTGCGCAGAAACGCATCACGCATCGTGGCCGATGAGCGGTTGCCGACGACGGCGTCGAGGAACTTGGTGACCTTCGCCAAACTATCGCCGCTGCCGACCGATGCTGCATGATGCGAGTTCGGGATCCACACCGTGGCGGCCGACAACGCGCTGGTGCCTCCGACATAACCGGTGCGCTCGACGAGTAGGACTTTCTGGTTCTTGATCGCAGCAAACAGGGCGGCGGCCATGCCGCCAGCGCCTGCGCCGATGACAATTAGGTCGTACGTGGAGCGATCTGGGATTGCATCGAGCCCGGTGAACATTCGCTACCTCACGCGCGCCTGTCAGTATGCAGCAAGAAATCAACCATCATCGACAGCGAAGCCTGGAACATATCAGTCCCCGTCGATGTGCCACATCCCACGCGGCGGGCGGCGTCAATTAATGGTGACACAGCTGGAACCGTGATCACGCATCCTACAAACGTCGATGACGATAGCTTGTTCACATCGATCGGTGAGGCATCGCCGGGCTGCATGCCCGCGGGCGTCGCGTTGGCCACAAAATCAAAACCGGTCGGGTCGGCCGACCCGATGATGACCGGCACTTTGCTCACAGTTGTGAGGCGATTGATGAGACTGTCGCGGCGGACAGCATCGGCATCGTGAATTGCGAGTTCGCTCACGCCAGCGTCGATTAGAGACAAGGCCATTGCTGAACCCGCGCCGCCTGCGCCAACGAGCAGCGCGCGGCACCCGTTCGGCTCAAATTCTTTCGCCCGAACTCCAGCAACAAAGCCGACGCCGTCGAGCATGTCACCGTGCCAGGTGCGATCGGGATTGCGTCGCATATTGTTCACCACGCCGAGGAAATCAGCGCGTTCGGTGGTTGTCGCACAATGCTTCCGGCAGGCAAATTTGTGGGGCACGGTGACGACAATGCTCTCGAGGTTCTTCAGCCGGTCCGCAACACTGAGAAAATCACCGAGATCCCCAACGCCGACTTGCACAGGAACCACAATCCCGTCGTGGCCGCGCTCGGCGAACATGCGCGTTATGCCAGCGGGAGATTTAACCTGGGCAATCGGGTCGCCGACGATGAAGTGCAGCTTGGTTTCGCCGGTGAGGTTCAGGTTCAAGGATCAATCTCCAGTTCGAGCGGTTGCGCCATTCTCGGAGATGTGTCGAATTCTGCCATTGTGGTCAACATTGGCAAACGCGAGATTGGCAACGGGAGATTGGCAACGCGAGCACTTCACGTTTTGGGTCTGCCCATGAGCCGCAGGATTTCGTCGAGCACCTGCGCATCGCCGCCGATCCAACGGTGGCCAGATTTCATGCCGGGCAGAGACTTGCCCTGCAGACGATCGGCGTTGTGTGCTGCGTACATCTGGATCCAACCAGCGCCGGTGCTGTGCGTCAACGGTCGCTGCTGGACTACGCCGGCGAGCCGATCGAACATTGCCGGATCAGCAAGCCCAGCGATTGTCACATCAACTAAGCGGTGCAGCGCACCTTGGTTGAGGGCATACCAGTCTTCACCCTTGGCGCGGCCGAGTTCGGCGAGCACGACCAGCGGCATGACCGCAAACGCGTGATAATGGATCGCGCGGCCGCCACGCTGGATCTCCAGCGCTAATGTACCATCTGCTGAGATATCTCGGGCAGCGTCGGTCATGATCCCGCGCGCGATTTGCCAGTGCTTGTCGCTGTCGGTTGCCAGTGCCGTCGCACCGAGGCCGAGGCCGAGCCAATACCAGTGATTGTTGCGCTTGTGTTTGGGGTCATCGAAGAACGCACGGGCGCCATCGGCAAACCGCATCAACCAAGGCTCGATGATGCGACGTTGCTCCGGTGTCGCGAACGATTTCACCTTGAGGTAGGCGAGAGCAACGCCGGCCAAATCCCACTTGCGTTGATATTCGGCTTGTGCCTGCGCCATGCGGCCAAGCCACGCGTCGCCAGCGGCCCAGGCGGAGATCCAACCGAGTGCGCAGGTTGCCGCTTCTTTTTTCTCGACCAACCTCGTGCGGCGATGCGCCTTGTCGGCGTCTGTCGTGACCGCACGCAGAAACGCGGCCAGCGGCTCGACCGCCGCGTCGTGCAGAGCCTTCTGTTTCGGCTCGATGATCGAGCCTTTGACGTCGCCATAGAAGCGCGGAATGTCGAGATCTTTGACTGCGGCTGGTGGCGCCGGGCAAACGGCCGCGGCGTGAACGGTCGCGCCCGCTAACGTGGCCACCGCTACCAGCAGCGAAGTCCGTACTTGTCTAAACATGTCAGCGTCACCGCGCTAAAAATCCCGAATCGACAACCTCCACACCGGTCTAGCCGGTGTTAATCGCGTGCAACGCACTCGCGATGGTGTCCGACCCTCCGGGTCTGACACCAAAAAAAGGTCTAGCGGAGCAACGGTGTCAGACCCGGAGGGTCAGACACCGACCTCATCGACGGGGTCGCCCCAGGACTAACACGTGGGGAGAACATACCGGTCTGACCGGATTGCTTACGCCATTGCTTTCTTCAGATTGTCGTCGATCTTGTCGAGGAAGGCGGTGGTCGAGAGCCACTTCTGCTGATCGCCGACAAGGAGTGCGAGGTCCTTGGTCATGAAGCCTTGCTCAACGGTGTCGACGCAGACCTTCTCGAGGGTCAAGGCAAACTTCGCCAGAGCGTCATTGTTGTCGAGCTTGGCGCGATGAGCGAGACCACGGGTCCAGGCGAAGATCGACGCGATCGAGTTGGTCGACGTTTCCTTACCCTTCTGATGCTCGCGGTAATGGCGCGTCACCGTGCCGTGGGCAGCTTCCGCTTCGACAGTCTTGCCATCGGGCGTCAACAGCACCGAGGTCATCAGTCCGAGCGAGCCGAAGCCTTGCGCGACAATGTCCGACTGCACGTCGCCGTCGTAGTTCTTGCAGGCCCAGATGTAGCCACCTGACCACTTCAGCGCCGCGGCCACCATATCGTCGATCAAGCGGTGCTCGTAGGTTAGCTTGCGCTTGTCGTACTCGGCCTTGAATTCATTGTCGAAAATGGTTTGGAAGATCTCCATAAAGCGGCCGTCGTACTGCTTAAGGATGGTGTTCTTCGTCGACAGATAGACCGGATAGTTCTGCTGCAAGCCGTAGTTAAAGGTCGAACGGGCGAAATCCGTGATCGACTCATCAAGGTTGTACATCGCCATCGCGACGCCCGAACCCGGTGCCTTGAAGACTTCGCGCTCGATAACCTTGCCGTCGGTGCCGACGAACTTGATCGACAACGTACCAGCAGTTGGGAACTTGAAGTCGGTCGCGCGGTATTGGTCACCGTAGGCATGGCGGCCGACGATGATGGGCTTGGTCCAGCCTGGCACCAGGCGCGGCACGTTCTTACAGATGATCGGCGCGCGGAAGATGACACCACCCAAAATGTTGCGGATCGTTCCGTTCGGGCTGCGCCACATCTCCTTCAACCCGAACTCCTTCACCCGGCCCTCGTCCGGTGTGATGGTCGCGCACTTGACGGCGACGCCATGCTTTTTCGTCGCATTGGCTGAATCGATGGTGATCTGGTCGTTGGTGGCATCGCGGCTTTGCACGCTCAGATCATAATATTCTAGGTTCAAATCGAGATAGGGGTGGATCAGCTTGTCCTTGATCAACTGCCAAATGATCCTTGTCATCTCGTCGCCGTCCATCTCGACGACCGTGCCGGCAACCTTAATTTTCTGCATGTTAGTGGCCCTTGGTTGGCTCAGAATTCATTGAGCAATGCATCGAAGACCATGATCCGGCAAGCGAAACGCAGTCTCTGCCTCGAATGTGTGCGCCGCACCATAGTGACGCCTCTCCTACAAGGGAAGTGGGTGTGCTCTGGCCCTCGGTCTGACTGCGAGCTTCGGACCAGTGTCCGAAATGCGGCCAGACATTGGATTGCACCGATGGGTGGTGGTGAGTTAAGCTTCCGCTTAAGCGGTCAGAAATGAGTGGCATGCCGGCGCGGGCGCAAAATTGGCGCAATTTGCTGTGTTCTGCGATCGTCGAATAATCGCGCCACTCAAACCAATCTCCTTGCCGCAGGACTGCGGGATCGGCTAGCTCTGTCGATCAAGAGCTGGACGGTGGAAACCGCACTGGCCGAAAGCAACGGCAAGCGCCGTCAGCTTCGGGGGATTGAATCACAGGAGTTTCGTGGGTGCCCAGTGCTACCGCGCTAACGATGGTTGCCAAACCAGACGATGTAGCATCCCGCTCATCGCTCGAAGGGGAGCCTCGTGCTGCAAAGCAGACGCCGATCTTGCAGATTGAAGATCTCCACGTTCACTTCAAGACGCAAGCGGGCACTGTGCGCGCGGTCGAGGGTGTCACCTACTCGGTCAACGCCGGCGAGATCGTGGCCATCGTGGGCGAGAGCGGCTCCGGCAAATCTGTCTCGGCGTTAACAATCATGCGCCTGTTGCCGCCAAATACGTCACGCATCATGCAAGGACGCGTTCTATTCCAGGGGCGCGACCTGCTCGATCTCGACGACGAGGCAATGCGAAAAATCCGCGGCCGCGACATCGCGATGATCTTTCAAGAGCCGATGACCTCGCTCAATCCGGTATTGACCATCGGGTTGCAGCTGATGGAGCCGTTGTTCATTCACTTGAATATGGGTGCTGCTGAAGCAAAGGCGCGAGCGATCGAACTACTGACGCTGGTGGGCATAACTGATCCGGAAAGCCGGCTAGACCAATATCCGCATCAGTTATCCGGGGGCATGCGCCAGCGGGTGATGATCGCGATTGGACTTGCTTGCGATCCAAAATTGCTGATCGCGGACGAGCCGACGACGGCTCTCGATGTAACGATCCAAGCGCAAATCCTCGAACTGATGAAGGATTTGTCGCGACGGCTCGGCATCGCGGTCGTGGTCATCACGCACAATCTCGGCATCGTTGCCCGATACGCCGACCGCGTGAACGTCATGTATGCCGCCCGCTTGGTTGAAGGCGGCCCGGCCGAAGCCGTGTTCGGCCACCCGACGCACCCTTACGCGCGCGGACTTCTCGGCGCCGTGCCCAGATTGGATCGGCCGCGCACTGCGAAATTGCAAACGATCGACGGCGCACCGCCGAACTTGCTCAATCCGCCGGACGGGTGCCGGTTCCGGCCGCGCTGCCGGTTCGCCATTGACGCCTGTTTGGTGACGCCAGAGCGCACAACCGTTGGGCCTGATCATACGGTCGCCTGCCACCGCGCCCGGGAAATCGAGGCACTCGACGCTGGCAACGGGGCCATGACGGTCCAATCGAAAACGGCTCTGGCTGCAAGCGACGGCTCAGCTCCAATCATCGACATCCGGGGCGTGTCGAAGCATTTTAAGATCCGCGGCGGTTTTCTGCGTCGCGCCAAGGTCGTACGTGCGGTCAACGACGTGACGGTGTCGATACGCGCTGGCGAGACGCTCGGCGTCGTCGGCGAATCCGGCTGTGGGAAATCGACACTCGGTCGCGTCGTGTTGCGGCTCGATCCGCCAACCAGTGGCGAGATCAACTTCGACGGCATCGATCTCGCAGGTCTCGGCCGCGAGGAAATGGTCGATGTGCGAAAGAAGATGCAGGTCATTTTCCAAGACCCGTATTCCTCGCTCAATCCGCGCATGACGGTTGGGCAAATTATCGCCGAGCCGATGAGCGTGCACGAAATCTTGCCGGTCGCCGATATCCCGGCACGGGTCGCCGAACTGCTGACCCTCGTGGGACTATTTCCCTATATGGCGCTGCGCTATCCCCATGAGCTTTCCGGCGGGCAACGGCAGCGCGTCGGTATCGCGCGGGCCCTGAGCATGAACCCGCGCGTGATCGTTTGCGACGAGGCCGTATCCGCACTTGACGTGTCGATCCAGGGCCAGGTGATCAATCTCCTGGAGGATCTGCAGCAAAAGCTCGGACTAACATATCTTTTCATCGCGCACGATTTAGCCGTCGTTCGCCATATTTCGAGCCGGGTCGCCGTGATGTATCTCGGCCGCATCGTCGAGCTCGCAAGTGCCGACGAGCTATTTAGCAACCCGAAGCACCCCTACACGCGCGCATTGCTGGAGGCAGCGCCGGTGCCCGACCCGGTGGTCGAAAAGGCACGCCCGCGAGCGATCATCCGTGGCGAACTGCCAAGTCCCTTGCGTCCACCTTCTGGCTGCGTGTTTCATCCACGCTGCAGCATTGCGAAGCCTAGTTGCAAGATCGACGTTCCAACGCTGGACGAGCGCGCGGCAAACCATTTTGCCGCCTGCCCACACACTTGATGGAGTAACCAAGCGATGCGTATTGTTCGCACTATCACAACTGCATTGTTCGGAGCAGCCCTATTGGGCAACCCGGCAATGGCCCAAACGGTGCCAAAGCCCGCCGCGGCGCAAACCCAGACCACTGTACCTAAGGAAACGCCAAAGCCCGGCGGCCAACTCAAGTTCTCGGTGGTCGCCGAGCCACCGAACTACGATTGCCATGCTTCCACGACGTTTGCGCTCATTCACCCGGTCGCGCCGCACTATTCGACACTGCTCAAGTTCGACACCGCAAGTTATCCAAAAGTCATCGGCGATTTGGCAAAAAGTTGGACCACGTCAGCCGATGGTTTGAGCTATACGTTCAAACTGCACGAAGGCGTCAAGTTTCACGATGGCTCGGCGCTGACGTCTGCCGACGTGAAGGCAACCTACGATCGCATCGCCAATCCACCCGCGGGCGTCATCTCGGCGCGCAAGGCTTACTACGCCGACATTGCATCGATCGAAGCACCCGATCCCGCGACAGTGGTTTTCAAACTGAAAACGCCCATAGCCGGCATGATCGAGAGCCTCGCTTCGCCTTACAATTGCGTCTACTCGGCCGCGAAACTGAAGACCGATCCTAAATTCCCAGAAAACAACATCCTGGGCTCGGGCGCGTTCACCTTCGTCGAGCACGTCAAGGGTTCGAGTTGGGAAGGCAAGCGGTTCGACGGCTACTTCCGCAAAGGCCTGCCTTACTTGGATGGCTATAAGGCGTTCTTCGTCAAATCGAACGGTGTCGTGCCCGGCATGCTTGGTGGACAGTTCGACGCCGAGTTTCGCAGTCGCAATCCGGCCGAACTCGCGCAACTGAAAGAGAAGATGGCTGACCGGCTCACTGTCAACGAAGGTCCTTGGGTCGGCAGTTTGATCGTGATCTTCAATACCAAGAAGAAGCCGTTCGACGATGTTCGCGTGCGCCAGGCACTGTCGCTTGCGATCGATCGTTGGGGCGGCAGCCAGGCGCTGTCGAAGATCTCGGTCCTGCGCCATGTCGGCGGTGTGATGCGTCCCGGCTTCGACATGGCTTTGTCACCAGCCGAGCTCGAGAAGTTGCCGGGCTATGGCCGCGATATTGAAGCCGCGCGTGCCCAAGCCCGTAAACTTCTCAAGGACGCCGGTGCGGAAAACCTCACCTTCAAATTGCTCAATCGCAATGTCGCCGAGCCCTATACACCGGCTGGCATCTATGTGATCGATCAATGGAAGCGGATCGGCGTCACTGCGAGCCACGAACAGCTCGAAACCAAAATGTATATCGACAACACGACGACGGCGAACTTCGACGTAGCGATCGAGTTCGTAAACGATTACATGGACGATCCGACGGCCCAATTCTCCAAGTATTTGACCAAAGCCGCATCCCCGGTGGGCTACTCGGGACACGAGGACGTGAAGCTCGACCAGATGTATGAAAAGCAGCGGCGCATCGTTGATCCGGTTGCGCGCAAAGCTTTTGTGCAAGAAATGGACCGTTACGCGATACGGCAAGCCTACAATGTGCCGCTGTTGTGGTTCCATCGCATTATCGCGAGACACTCGTCGATCAAAGGTTGGAACTTCACGCCAACACACTACGTCGGTCAGGATCTCGTCGAGGTCTGGCTCGATCGCAAGTCATAAAAATTAGAGAAAACAGATCGCTAAGGGAGAAGACGCCTCAATGAACGTGTTGCTTAGACTAAGCGTGGCAAGCCTGACTGTGATCGGGCTTGCCAGTGCTGCGGCACAAGCCCAAACGCCAAAGCGCGGTGGAATCTTGAACTTCGCCGTCGTGGCGGAACCACCAACCTACGATTGTCACTCGACGACGACTTTCGCGACGCTGCATCCCGTGCGGCCGCACTACAGCGGCCTCCTCAAGATCGCCGGTGATGTCAACAAGAAGCTCGAACTCAAAGGCGATCTCGCCGAGAGCTACGAAGCAGCGAAGGACGGCCTGAGCTACACGTTCAAGCTGCATCGCAACGTCAAGTTTCATGATGGTTCGCCGTTTACGTCAGCCGACATCAAGGCGACTTACGAGCGCATCATCAACCCGCCGGCGGGCGTGGTCTCGGCGCGTAAAGCGCTACACGAAGACATTGTCGCAATCGAAACGCCGGACCCCTACACGGCGATCTTCAAACTGAAGTCGCCCAACGCTTCGATGCTAAATAATTTCGCGTCACCCTTCAATTGCGTCTACTCGGCCGCCAAGTTGAAGGAAGATCCGAAGTATCCGGAAAAGGAGCCGATGGGTACCGGCCCGTTCGCTTACGGCAACTATGTCCGCGGCTCGACCTGGGAGTCGAAACGGTTCGATGCCTACTTCGAGACGGGCAAGCCCTACCTGGACGGGTACAAGGCCTTTTTCGTGAAGGCCAATGCGGTGGTGCCCGGCATTCAGGGTGGTCAGTTCGATGCGGAGTTCCGCGGTCGCACGCCCAAGGAGCGCGACCAGCTCGTCGACGCGATGAAGGACAAGGTTACGGTCCTGGAAGGTGCTTGGACGACAAGTCTGCTCCTCACCTTCAACACCAAAAAGAAGCCATTCGACGATATCCGTGTGCGGCAGGCACTCAATATGGCGGTCGATCGTTGGGCCGGCTCGTCACCATTGTCCAAAATCTCGATGCTCAAGTTCGTCGGCGGCTTCACACGAACCGGTTCGGACTGGGCGCTTCCCGAGGAAGAACTGGTCAAGATCCCGGGTTATGGCAAGGATGGGGCCAAGGCGCGCGAGGAGGCCAAGAAACTCTTGGCAGCCGCTGGCGTGCCGAACCTCAAGGTCAAGCTCGTCAACCGCAACATTGCCGAGCCATATACCCCCGGCGGCATCTTCGTCGTGTCCGAATGGAAGAAGATCGGCGTCGAAACCGAGCATCTCCAACTTGAAAACAAGTCCTACTTTGATGCGCAAGCCTCCGGTGATTTCGACGCGACGCTGGAGTTCATTTCCGACTTCGTCGACGATCCATCGCAGCAATTCGTCAAGTTCTACTCGGCCTCGAAATCGCCCGTGAACGTCTCAGGCGCCGAGGATCCCGAGCTCGATGCATTGTTCGCCAAGCAAGCGACCACCATCGACCCTGTCGAGCGCCGTAAGATCACGCACGCCTTCGAAAAGCGGGCGATGACGCAAAGCTACTCGATGATGCTGTTCTGGTGGCAGCGCATTGTCGTCATGAACAAAAAAGTCAAAGGTTGGGAGCTTCATGCAAGCCACTTCACCGGGCAGGACTTGAGCAATGTTTGGCTGGATCAATAAAACCAGATGATCCGTTTCCTTCTTCGCCGCTTCGCCCTGCTCATCCCAACTCTGTTGGGCGTGGCGATCGTGACGTTCTTCCTGATCCGCGTGATGCCGGGTGACCCCGTGGTCGTGAAGCTTCGCGCAGACGGGGCGGCAGTGAGCGAAGAGACAATTCAGGCCGAGCGCAAGCGGCTCGGTCTGGACAAGCCACTGTCGGCGCAGTTCGCCGATTACATGGTCGGGCTTGCCCATTTCGATCTCGGCAACTCGTTATGGACCGGCCAACCGGTAACGCGCGAAATAGCCCTGCGTTTTCCGGTTTCGCTACAAGTTGCGATCATGGCGACCATCATCGCGTTATTGATCGCGATACCTCTGGGAATCTTGTCAGCGGTATATCGCGATACCTGGATCGACTATGTGGTCCGAATAGTCGCCGTATCAGGGCTGGCGATCCCCTCATTCTGGCTCGGGATGCTCATGATTATGGCGCTGTTGGCATGGAAGGATTGGCTGCCACCGATCGGCTATGTCTCGATTTTTCAGGATCCGATCGCCAATCTGCAAGTGACAATCATGCCCGCGATCTCGGTCGGCTACAGGTACGCCGCCATCGCCACGCGCATGATGCGCTCCGCGTTGCTCGAAGTCCTGCGTGAAGACTACATCCGCACCGCTCGCGCCAAGGGCTTGTACCAGTCGCTCGTGGTCAGGCGTCACGCGTTGCGCAATGCGCTCTTGCCGGTTGTCACCGTAGTCGGCCTCGAGTTCGCATTTTTGATCGGCGGCCTCGTCGTCACCGAGCAAGTGTTCAACTTGAACGGTATCGGCAAATTGTTTGTGGACGCAACGACCCGTGGCGACTTCAATCTGATCCAGGGCCTTGTGCTGTTGATTGCCGTCACGTTCATTATCGTCAACTTGGCGGTGGACTTGCTGTACGGCGTGCTCGATCCGCGTATTCGTGTGAGCTAAGGAAGTAAGCCCATGGCAAACACCTCGACCGTCCCGGCGCCTGCCAAAGTCGCGGCCGATGCTATTCCCCGGCGGCCCAACCCGGTGTGTCAGTTCATCCGCTCACAACCACTGGGCTTTGCCGGGTTCATCGTCATTCTGGCTTACCTCATATCGGCGTTGGGAGCGCGCTGGATTGCACCGTTCGACCCTGAGGCGATCGACTTCGCGGCCATGCTGGGCGCCCCGAACAGCGAACACATTCTGGGCACCGACCAATTTGGTCGAGATGTATTCAGCCGAATTGTCTATGGCGCACGAACGGCTCTCGCGGTTGGCATCTTATCATCGCTGTTCGGATGTTCGCTTGGAGCGCTAATTGGAGCCGCATCGGGCTATTGGGGCGGCACGATCGATACGGTGATCCAGCGCTTCGTCGATGTCATGTTATCGTTCCCGATTATTGTGCTGGCGATGGTTGTGGTCGCGGTGCTGGGAAAATGGCCCGTGTTCGGCGTCGACATGAACCTCGTTGCCGCGATCTCGTTGCCGATCATCCCGAAGATGGCGCGGATTGCCCGCTCGTCTACTTTATCGATCGTGCAGATGCCGTTTATCGATGCGGCGCGGGCCGCAGGCTTCGGTGATCGGCGTATCATCCTGCGGCACATTCTACCCAACATCGTCGCCCCTTACCTGATTATGACGACAGCCTTCATCGCACAGGCAATTCTGCTCGAAGCGTCTCTGTCATTTTTAGGGTTAGGCGTCACCGAGCCAACGCCAGCATGGGGATTGATGCTGTCGGGTGCGAGCGCCGACTTCTACAAGACCGCACCATGGATGATCCTATTTCCGGGTCTCGCCATCACGCTCGCGGTGTTCGCCTTCAACATGTTCGGCGATAGCCTGCGCGATTGGCTCGATCCGAAGATGCGTGGGTAGAGGCCGCGCAGATAAAAGGTACGAGCCCTCTCACTGGATCGCTGGCGCTACGGCAACCACAGCTGCAGCGATGAAAGCCGCTGCTGCAATTAACGCGAGTAAGGCCGTTTTGATGTCGCTCTTATTCACGGTCATGTAACTGGCCATTGGGTGAAGGTTTTCGCTGGCGTCTTTGCTTGAGACGTTCAGCTCGGATGAGACCTTACCGCCCGCACGTTGACCTGGGCCTGAACGCCCTATTTAGATGCCATTCATATGACGTGTCAGGCGTCAGTGATCGGCAGTGCGCTCGAATGCTTGACTTGGGCCAGAGCGAAACTCGACTCGATACTCGCGACGCCGTCTAGTCGCGTTAATGTCTGCTTCAGGAACCGCTCGTAGCCAGTCAAATCCCGGGCGACGACGCGCAAGAGATAGTCACGCGTGCCGGTCATCAGGTAGCACTCGACAACTTCGGGCGAGCGTCTGATCGCCTCTTCGAAGCGCAGCATCGTGTCTTCACGTTGACGCTCCAGCTTTATCGACACGAAGACGCTCACCGGCAAGCCGACCTTTGTCTGGTCGATGACGGTGGAATAACCTTGGATGACGCCCGCCTCCTCCAAGTTGCGAATGCGGCGTAGACATGGGCGTGTGGTTAGCCCAACCTTTTCGGCAAGCTCCGTTGCCGACAGACGCCCATTGTCTTGCAGTGCTGCGAGCAATCGGCGGTCTATGGCATCGAGAGACATGCTGGCTTATCCTGATACGCATTGGATATGACTTAGCAGAGTTCGCTAAATCTACAGTGATCCTTGGCAAAATTAGCAAGATATCGCCACTCGAATTCCGCTATCCAATATTGGCAGAGGGTAAATCCGAGGATCGCAAGTGGCACGATGGAAACTGAGATGACGAACATCACCCTCGCCGACATCGAACAGGCGGCAACGGTCATTGAGGGCGCCGTTCTGATCACCGACTTTGATCACAGCCGTACGCTCTCGGACCTGCTAGGTTGCGAGGTGTGGTTGAAATTCGAGAACCTTCAATTCACCGCATCCTTCAAGGAACGAGGCGCCCTGAACCGGCTGACCCATCTGTCAACCTCGGAGCGTAAATCCGGTATCATCGCAATGTCCGCCGGGAACCACGCCCAGGGCGTCGCATACCATGCGAAACGACTTGGTATTCCAGCAACCATCGTGATGCCGGTCGGTACCCCTTCGGTGAAGGTTGAAAACACGAAAGGTCACGGCGCGACCGTAATCGTCACCGGCGCGACTTTGGAAGATTCAGCCCGCTTTGCTCATTTGGAAGCCGCCAAGCATGGCTACACGTTCATCCACCCCTACGACGACCCGCTGATCATCGCGGGTCAAGGCACCATCGCCCTTGAAATGCTGTCGGCTGTGCCCGACCTCGACATCATCGTGGTGCCGATCGGTGGCGGCGGTTTGATCTCTGGTGTTGCCGTTGCCGCCAAGGCAATCAAACCGTCAATCAAAATCATCGGCGTGCAAGCAACACTGGTCCCTGCGATGTACAATCGCATAAAGGCAACAGATCTACCGACCCGCGGCGATACGCTGGCCGAAGGCATTGCCGTGAAAGGCCATAGCGCTTTGACCGAGCGCCTGGTCCGTGCCAACGTCGATGACATACTACTGGTAAGCGAAAACCGGATCGAGCATGCGGTTTCGCTACTGATCAACATCGAAAAGACCGTAGTGGAGGGAGCTGGCGCCGCGGGACTTGCAGCAGCCTGTGCCCATCCCGCTGTGTTCGCGGGTGCCAAAGTCGGCTTCATCCTATGCGGCGGCAATATCGACGCGCGACTGCTGTCGTCGGTGCTTACCCGCGAGTTGGCGCGAGAAGGCCGGCTGTCGCAACTGATTATCGATCTGATGGATCGGCCCGGACAATTGGCACGTGTTGCGACGTTGCTCGGCGACGCCGGTGCTAATATCGTCGAGGTATCGCATCAACGGACTTTCTCGGACTTACCGGCAAAAGGCACGCTACTCGAAGTTGTCATCGAGACACGTGACCGCGCTCACCTGGATGCGACCGTTGCGCGATTGCGCGGCGCTGAATTTGAAGTCGAACTGCAAAACAATCCTGGCGGAAACAATTGACATCAATCGAGGATCCACATGGACGGCTCTCTAACTTCGATCGATTGCACCTCCACCGTCGCCATGCTGCGCGAACTCGAACGCAAAGTGTTGTGGCTGTCATCGTATATGATCCACCATGCCAACCACGAGCGTGAGGCGACCGATGGCTTAAAAGTCGGTGGGCATCAGGCTTCGTCGGCCTCGATGGCAACACTGATGACGGCGCTCTATTTTCACATTCTGCGACCACAGGATCGGGTCGCCGTGAAGCCGCACGCGAGCCCGGTGTTTCACGCCATTCAATACCTCTTGGGCAATCAGACCCTCGACAATCTGCAAAATTTTCGCGCGTTCGGCGGCGCCCAAAGTTATCCCTCGCGCACCAAGGATAAGGACGACGTTGATTTTTCTACTGGCTCCGTGGGTTTAGGTGTCGCGCAAACAGGTTTCCAATCGCTGATCCAGGACTATGTGCACGCCAAGGGCTGGTCGAAGGACTGGCCGAAGGGTCGTATGGTTTCGCTGATGGGCGACGCCGAAATCGACGAAGGCAACATCCACGAAGCGCTCCTCGAGTATTGGAAGCATGGCCTCACCAACACGTGGTGGGTCGTCGATTACAACCGGCAAAGCCTCGATAGTGTCGTCTCCGACCAGCTTTTCATGAAGGTTGCCGGGTTGTTCCAGAACCTCGGCTGGCACGTTGTACTGATCAAATACGGCAAGCTACTCGAGGCGGTCTTTAAGGAGCCCGGCGGCTTGTCGCTCCAGCGTTGGATCGACGATTGTCCGAACCAGCTTTACTCAGCGCTGGTGTTCCAAGGCGGTGCTGCCTTTCGCAAGCAGCTCGAACTGGATCTTGGCGGCGATGAAGCGGCGCTGGCCATCGTGCGGCGCCATTCCGATGCAGATCTCGGCCGCCTGATGACCAACCTTGGCGGCCACGATCTGGAGACGATCCTGGAGACTTTCGCCAATGTGCCGGCCGACAAGCCGGTGTGTTTCATTGCCTATACGATCAAGGGGTTCGGGCTACCGTTTGCCGGCCATAAGGATAACCATGCCGGTCTTATGAACAAAGCCCAGATGCAAGAGTTTCGCAGCCAACAGGGCATCAATCAGGGCGAGGAATGGGACCGCTTCGCTGGCTTGAAAAAACCGGCGTTTGAAATAGAAAGCTATCTGCGCGAGGTCCCATTCAACCAACGCGGCCGCCGCCGATTCCAAGCGCCGCGCATCGCCGTTGGCGAGCAAGTCGTCGTCGATGCCAAAGGCGCGATCTCGACGCAAAATGGCTTCGGGAAAATTCTCGATGAGATCGCCAAGGCCAACGGACCGCTGGCCGAACGCATCATCACCACCTCCCCCGACGTCACCGTCTCCACCAACCTCGGCCCCTGGGTCAACCGGCGCGGGCTTTTCTCGATGGCGAGCAAAGAGGATGTGTTCAAGGACCGCGGCCTCATGAGCCCGCAGAAGTGGGAGATGAGCCCGAAAGGTCAACACATTGAACTCGGCATCGCCGAGATGAACTTGTTCCTGACGCTTGGCGCTGCCGGGCTCTCGCATTCGCTATTCGGTGAACGGCTGATCCCGATCGGCACGCTGTACGATCCCTTCATCATGCGCGGCCTGGATGCGCTCAACTACGCCTGCTATCAGGACGCCCGTTTTATCGTCGTCGCCACTCCATCCGGCCTGACGCTCGCGCCCGAGGGCGGCGCCCACCAATCGATCGCGACGCCGCTGATCGGCATCGCGCAAGATGGTCTAGCGTCGTTCGAGCCGGCCTATGTCGACGAACTCGGCGCGATAATGCATTGGGCGTTCGACTATGTTCAGCGTGACGGCACTGCCGCCGATGGCGAGGGCTGGTCGCGCGACAACAAGGGCGGATCGGTCTATCTGCGCCTAACGACACGGCCGATCGATCAAATTAATCGCACGCTCGATCCGGTCCAGCGCCGGAATATAACCGATGGCGGCTACTGGATGCGTAAACCCAACCCGTCGACCGTTGTGTGTATCGTCGCCATGGGTGCGGTGATGCCGGAGGCCATCGAAGCGGCAGCTTACCTTGGATCAGAGCGCGCCAGCGTCGGCGTTCTGGCAGTCACCAGCGCCGACCGATTGTCGGCTGGCTGGCATGGCGCCCAGCGCTCGCGTGAACAAGGGGAAAGGACAGCGCTTTCGCACGTCGAGGACTTGCTGTCCGCACTGCCGCGCGATGCTGCGATCGTCACCATATGTGATGCGCATCCCGAAACGCTGTCTTGGATCGGCGCCGTTCACGGCCATCGCGTGCGAGCACTGGGGCCGGAGCAGTTCGGCCAGTCGGGATCGATCCCAGAGTTGTACGCCCACTATGGCATGAACGTTGACGCGATCGTCCAAGCTGGCCGGTCGATGCGACGCGGAATATGAGCTGGTTCGGAATGCTCATAATTTAGGCGCGAAATTACCCTATGGTTTCTCGTCACAAGGCGTATTAACATCATGGCACAATGACGCGAATGCCCTTCCCGGTCCGGAGGTTAAATTCGCGCGCATGAGCACGATCTATTCAACAGGCTTTCCTGGGAGGACGCCACAGCATGTCGACCGTCAATAGACGTAAGTTCTTGAAAGCCGCCGGTGTTGGCGGCGCAGCAGCAGCGGCCACGACGTTGGCGGCTCCTGCGATTGCCCAGTCGAATCCCGAAATAAAGTGGCGCAGCACCGCCAGCTGGCCGAAGTCCCTCGACACCCTGTACGGCGGTGCTGAACTTGTCGGGAGACGTGTTTCCGAACTCACGGACGGCAAGTTTCAGATCCAGGTGTTCGCAGCCGGTGAAATCGTCCCCGGCCTGCAAGTCCTCGACGCCGTACAGAACGGCACCGTCGAGTGCGGCCATACCGCACCCTATTATTATTTCGGCAAGGATGACGCCTTTACGTTCGGCTCGGAATTACCATTCGGCATGAACAGCCGGATGAAGAACGGCTGGTTGTACCACGGCGGTGGCCTCGATCTGTTCAATGAGTTTCTAAAGACCTACGATGTGATGGGCTTCCCTGCTGGCAACACGCACTGCCAGATGGGCGGATGGTTCCGCAAGGAAATCAAGACCGTCGAGGACTTGAAGGGCTTGAAAATGCGGCTCGGCGGCTTTGCCGGCAAAATCGTGCAGCGCGTCGGCGTCGTTCCGCAGCAGATCGCTGGCGGCGATATTTACCCCGCCCTCGAAAAAGGCACGATCGACGGCGCCGAGTGGGTTGGTCCGTACGACGACGAAAAGCTCGGTTTTGCCAAGGTTGCCAAGTTCTATCACTACCCTGGCTGGTGGGAGTCGGGCTCGTCTACCATGCAGCTCATCAATCTCAAAAAGTGGAACGAGCTGCCAAAGCTCTATCAGCACGCACTTCAAGCCGCGTGCGCTGAAGCCAATGGTTGGGTTGCGGCGAAGTACGACGCCGCCAACCCGCAGGCATTGAAACGTCTGGTCGGCGCGGGCGCGGTACTGACGCCGTTCTCACCAGAGGTCATGGACGCCTGCTACAAGGCCGCCAACGACCTATATGCCGAGTTGAATGCCAAGAACCCGGCATTCAAGAAGCTTTACGATCACTACACAGCGTTCCGGAACGACTCGTATCTGTGGCATCAGGTGGCCGACTACACGATGGAAAGCTACATGATCCGCTATCGCAATGCGAAGAGCTGAGCGAGAGCACACTAGATAGTCCAGGCGGCGGATCTCACTGGTCCGCCGCAATTTTTGCGCCGGATCTAGCTGTCGCAAGTTGACGCGAGAACACTCCCGCCGCTATCTGTGGCCGCAGCCCGACGCGCTCGTCGCGTGATATCTTGGAGCGCTAGCTCAGCATGACAGGCTCCAGCTCCCATCGACGCGGCTGGTATCATCCGTTTTCTGTTTTTCGCTCGATTGTTGGTCAACCCCGCGTTTACGTGGCGGTGGCGGCCGGCTTATCGGTTCTCCTGCTTCTGCCCAGCACCGCCTCGGGGCCTGTCCGCCAGGCGCTTGGCTGGATCATCGGAAGCGCCGTTTATTTGTCCCTCGTGACTTGGACCATGTGGACATCCACATCCGGTATCATGGCAAAGCAAGCCGAGCGTCAGGACGAAAGCCGGATGGTCATAATGGCACTTGTCCTGCTGGCCATCGGCTTGAGCTTTGCGTTGATCGTCGGCCTGTTGAGCGAAGCCAAATCTGCTGGCCAGTCCAAGTGGTTTTATTTGGTGCTCGCCGGCAGCACCACTATCGTTTCATGGACGGTAACTCAATTCGTATTCACGCTACACTACGCCCACGAGTACTATCGACCCGACACAAACAAGGATCCTAAGGGCGGTCTCGATTTCGCGGGTGAGAAAAATCCCGACTACTGGGATTTCCTATACTTCGCAACGTCAATCGGCGCTGCCTCGCAAACCTCTGACGTCGCCATCTCGTCGCGCGGTTTGCGGCGTTTGGTTACCGTACATGCAGTCGTATCGTTCTTTTTCAACACGGCCGTGTTGGCACTGACGATCAACCTAGCTGCGAGCTTGATCTAACGCGCGGCCCGATTATCGCCGCCACGTCAAGCCCGACGGCAATGAGGAAACCGGAGATTGGGCTGCAGGACGATAGACCTGCTCGGCTTGACGCTCATAGGCCGGCGCTGGGGACCGGTCGGCCCGGGCGGCTCCAGACAATCCCGCCAGGAACCGCTGTTCGTGAATGTCGTTGCCGTCGAGCGGCGCTCGCCCTGCATATTTCACGCGCACTTGCGTCACACCGTGAAGCTCAAATCCGAGTTCCTTTGCCGACCGCCGTGATAGGTCGATCACGCGATCATGCGCATATGGACCACGATCGTTGATGCGCACGAGAATGGTCCGGTTGTTCGACAGGTTCGTCACGTAGGCGTAGGATGGGATCGGCAACGTCGGGTGCGCTGCCGTCAGCGCATACATGTCGAAGATCTCGCCGTTAGCCGTCTTGCGTCCATGGAAGTCCTCGCCGTACCAAGATCCCAAACCCGCCCGATCGTAGTTGTGATCTTCAGTCGGCGTGTACCAGCGCGCGCCGATTTTGTAGGGCGCGCCGATCTTGTAGGCACCGCCGCCCTTCGGAATGCGATCGCCTGCCGCGTAAAGCCGCGGGCTGGCTGACGTTCCCGTTTTTGGATTGATGCGATTGTCGGCGGTAGGTGCGCTACCTGACCGTGAGCAACCGGCAATGACGAGCAGCGCACCTGTCATCAGGATGGCCGCAGCCCCGGCTTTTCGCCGGTGGCTTATGTTCTCGAACACTTGAACGTCTCCGCACGCGCCCCAACGCCAACGCATCAGATAACCAGGGACCGTGGCTATCTAAAGGATGCATAGTGACGAAACGTGTTTAACGAGTGGTTAACCCGCGGCCTCATGGGTTCCGACGGGAAGGGGCAGCCTTATCCCCTCTCCCCCTTCGTCAGGGGGAGAGGGTTAGGGTGAGGGGCAAAACAGCGTGTTGCATTCCAAACCGACGCCGAGGCATCATCGCGTCAGTGATCCACGCCCGGTCATTACAAAAGAAGCGAACATCCGATGGCATTACCCCAAAAAGCGCGTGTCGTTATCATCGGCGGCGGGATCGCCGGATGCTCGGTTGCCTACCATTTGGCCAAGCTCGGTTGGAGCGACGTCGTTCTACTCGAGCGCAAGCAACTGACGAGCGGCACCACTTGGCACGCTGCCGGCCTCATTGCGCAGCTGCGCGCCACTGCCAACATGACCAAGCTCGCCAAATACAGCCAGGAACTCTACGGCTCGCTGGAGGTTGAAACCGGCGTCGCAACCGGTTTCAAACGCGTCGGCTCCATCTCGGTCGCGCTATCGACGGAACGTTACGAGGAATTGAAGCGCGGCGCTTCGATGGCGCGCGCCTACGGCGTCGAAGTCGAAACTATCTCGCTGGCCGAAGCTGCCAAGCGCCATCCGCTGTTGAATACCGAAGGTGCGGTCGGTGCGATCTATCTGGCGAAAGATGGTCAGGCCGATCCCGGCAACATCGCGCTCGCAATGGCCAAAGGCGCGCGCAATTTGGGTGTGAAGATCTTCGAGGGCGTCAAGGTCACAGGCGTTACTCAGGCCAATGGGCGGGCGACCGGTGTCATTACGGACCTGGGCGCGATCGAAGCGGAAGTCGTCGTCAACTGCGCCGGCATGTGGGGCCGCGATGTCGGCCGCATGGCAGGTGTGGCGCTGCCGTTACAAGCCTGCGAGCACTTCTACATCGTGACGGAGCCGAGCCCCGACATTCCCCGCAATCTCCCGGTGCTGCGCGTGCCTGACGAGTGCGCCTATTACAAAGAAGATGCTGGCAAGATCATGCTGGGGGCGTTCGAGCCGGTCGCCAAGCCCTGGGCGCTGAATGGCATCCCCGAAGATTTTTGCTTCGACCAGCTGCCCGAGGACTTCGATCACTTTGCGCCGATATTGGAGTTGGCGGCTAAGCGCATGCCGCTGTTGGGCCGGATTGGCATCCATACCTTCTTCAATGGGCCAGAGAGCTTCACGCACGACGATCGCTATCTACTGGGTGAAAGCCCGCAGTTGCAGAATTTCTACGTCGCCTGCGGATTCAATTCAGTCGGCATCCAGTCTGGCGGCGGCGCCGGCATGGCGCTCGCGCAGTGGATCGTCGATGGCGCGGCACCATTCGATCTGTGGGATGTCGATGTGCGCCGCACATTTCCTTATCAGGCGACGAAAAGCTTCATCCAAACCCGCGTCACCGAAACGCTAGGGCTGCTGTACGCTGACCACTTCCCTTATCGTCAATACGCAACTGCGCGTGGCGTCAGGCATACCCCGTTCTACGATCAATTGAGAGAGCGCGGCGCTTGCTTCGGCGAGACCGCCGGCTGGGAGCGCGCACACTGGTTTGTGCCGCCCGCTGACTTAGCCAAAGGCCTAAAGCCCGAGTACCAGTACAGCTGGCACCGCCAAAATTGGTTCCAATACTCAAAGGCCGAACACGATGCGATCCGTGCGGGCGTCGGCTTGATCGATATGAGCGCGTTCGGAAAATTCCGCGTCGAAGGCGCCGATGCCGAATCCGTGCTTCAGCGCATTTGCGGCAACGACGTCGCGGTCGAGCCCGGCAGAATTGTTTATACGCAATGGCTCAATGCCAAGGGAGGCATCGAGGCCGATCTTACAGTCACTCGGCTATCCGCGACCTCATTCGTGGTTGTTACCTCGGCTGCCACTACCGTGCGCGACTTCGCCTGGCTCCAGCGCCACATCCCCTCCGATGCCCGATGCATTGCGTTCGACGCGACAAGCGGTGAAGCCTGTCTCGCGGTAATGGGTCCGAAATCCCGCGATATGTTGCAAAGCCTTACCACCGCCGATCTATCGCACGCGGCATTCCCGTTTGGTACGGCAGAAACCATCGAGCTTGGGATGGCGCTCGTACGTGCGCATCGCATCACCTACGTCGGCGAGTTGGGTTGGGAGCTCTATGTGCCGACGGAATTCGCCCGTAATGTCTTTGACACAATCATGACGGCTGGCGCCGCGCACGGCATTCGACCGGTGGGCCTGCACGCGATGGACTCGCTGCGCCTCGAAAAGGCCTACCGCCACTTCGGCCACGACATCGGCGACGAAGACCATGTGCTTGAAGCCGGCCTCGGGTTCGCTGTAAAGGTCGACAAACCCAAGGGGGTGTACGGCGACTTTATCGGCCGCGAAGGGGTTCTGGCGAAACGGAACGCCGGGCTGTCGAAGCGCTTGGTGCAATTCCAACTCGCCGATCCGAAGCCGCTGCTTTATCATACTGAGACGATCATCAAAAACGGCGGTGTCGCCGGATACCTCACGTCCGGCGCGTATGGTCACACGCTGGGCGCGGCGATCGGCCTGGGCTACGTGCCCTGCCGTCCGGGCGAGACCGCCGATGAACTTCTTGCACACAGTTACGAAATCGAGGTGGCCTGCCAACGCGTGAAAGCGATCGCCAGTCTCGAACCGCTTTATGACCCGGCGAGCGCACGCGTTCGTGCGTAAAAACCGTCAGTTGAACCGGTCAGTGCGATAAGGGAACGGATCGGTGAAGGTCGCTTCCCCTGTCACCATCTCGGCCAGCAGTCGTCCCGACACGGGGCCTAGGGTGAAGCCCCAGTGCTGATGACCGAAGTCGGCCCACAGTCCCTTTTTGCCAGCAACCGGACCGATCATCGGCACCATATCTGGAAGACACGGGCGACGCCCCATCCATGGCTCGGGATCGAGGCGGTCAGCCAGCGGCAGAATTTCCCGCGCCATCGGCTCAACCTTCGTGAGTTGTACTGGCGTCGGCTCGGCGTCGCGCCACGTGAACTCGGCGCCCGTCGTCAACCGGATGCCCTTGGTCATCGGCGAGAGGCAATAGCCACCGGCGACATCGAGGATCGGGCGAGCGAGTGTCGCATTGCCGCGCGGCTTGAAGTGCATATGATAGCCACGCTTGACGAACATCGGGATCTTGATGCCTTGGGCCGCGAGTAGATCATCCGACCAGGCTCCTAACGCAATCACGACATCGCGCGCCTCGATCAGCCCCTCCACATTACCAATCGACCAGCCGTCGGGTGAACGGGCAAGCGTGCGTGCGTCGCCCGTTATCATCTTGCCGCCCAGCTTCACGAACAGCGCAGCGTAGGCTTTGCCAAGCTGGCCCGGATCACCGACGCTCACCGGCTCCGGCATCAAGATGCCGCCCGCAATAGGACCTTGGATGTGCGGCTCGATCTCCCTCACCCCGCTCGCACTCAATGACGTGAAGTTGATGCCGAACGCTTTGCGGCTCTGCTCATCAACCACGAGTGCAGCATCTATCGATGCCTGATCGCGGAACAGCCGGAGGTAACCTGTCCGCCGGAACATATGCTCGACACCGGCTTCCCGCGCAAACGCCTCGTGCTCGCTCAGACAGAGCGCTGCCAACGGGCGAAACGCGCGGGACGATGCCTCTGCGCGCTCGGGCGTGCTGTAGCGCCAATACTTGAACAGGTTGGGGGCCAAGTGCGCAAACGCGCTATAGTGCCAATTCGACTCCGGCGCTCTATTGACGCCATATTGCATCAGCTTTTTCAACTCGCGCGGGAATTTGTACGGCAAAACGGCTTCGGTCTGGATAATGCCGGTGTTGCCATACGACGTTTCCTCGGCAGCGCCACGGCGATCGACAAGGATCACCGATCGTCCACGCCGCAACAGGTGAATCGCAGCTGAAATGCCGACCATTCCGGCGCCCAAGACAATGCAATCGGCTTTCATCGGGGAACTTTCATTTGGAAACTGGAGGGAACGGAGCCTAAGCATAACGGCTTCCGATTTTGCTGCAACGGCTGAGGCATGCTAGGGCGCGATGCAAATATCAGCCGAACTGCGAGGCCGCCGATGATCCCGCGCTATAGCCGCCCCGAAATGGTTGCCATATGGGAACCCGAGAGCCGCTTTCGTATCTGGTTCGAGATCGAAGCGCACGCGGCAACCGCCATGGCCAACATCGGCATCATTCCAAAAAGTGCGGCTGAAACCATCTGGGCAAAGGGCTCGGACGCTCAGTTCGACGTCGCCGCGATCGACGCCATCGAGCGCGTGACAAAGCACGACGTCATCGCCTTTCTGACGCACCTGGCAGAGTTCGTCGGCGAAGACGCACGCTTCGTCCATCAAGGCATGACGTCATCTGACGTGTTGGATACCTGTCTCAGCGTCCAGTTGGTGAGAGCGAGCGATCTCATCGTCGCCGGCCTCGACCGTTTGTTGGCGGCACTGCGGGCGCGCGCCTTCGAACACAAAATGACACCGATGATCGGGCGCAGCCACGGCATTCACGCCGAACCCGTCACGTTCGGGCTTAAACTGGCGCAAGCCTATGCAGAGTTCGCACGTGCCAAGTCCCGCATGTCGGCTGCGCGAGCCGAAGTTGCCACCTGCGCAATTTCGGGCGCCGTTGGTACGTTCGCCAACATCGACCCGCGGGTAGAGGAGTACGTCGCCGCTAAGCTCGGCCTGCAACCGGAGCCGGTGTCGACCCAAGTCATCCCGCGCGATCGCCATGCGATGTTTTTTGCGACACTCGGCGTCATCGCCTCATCGATCGAGCGACTGTCAATCGAGATCCGTCATTTGCAGCGCTCGGAAGTGTATGAGGCCGAGGAATTCTTTTCGGAAGGGCAAAAAGGTTCGTCGGCAATGCCGCACAAACGCAACCCGGTGCTGACGGAAAACCTCACCGGCCTGGCTCGAATGGTGCGTAGCTATGCGATGCCGGCGATGGAGAACGTTGCCCTCTGGCACGAGCGCGACATTTCGCATTCGAGCGTCGAGCGTATGATCGGCCCTGACGCGACCATCACGCTCGATTTCGCGTTGAACCGGCTGGCGGGCGTTATCGAGAAACTGGTCGTTTATCCAGAAAACATGAAGAAAAATCTCGACCGGCTTGGTGGCCTGATCCACTCTCAGCGCGTATTACTGGCGCTGACGCAGAAGGGCGTTTCGCGGGAGGATAGCTATTCATATGTGCAACGCAACGCGATGCCGGTATGGCGCGGCGAGGGCGATTTTCTGACACTGCTGAAAGCAGACAAAGACGTGATGGCGAAACTCAAACCGGACGAACTCGAAGCCCTGTTCGACCTGGGCCATCATACCAAGCACGTCGATACGATATTTGCCCGGGTGTTCGGATGACGATCAGTATCTGGCCTGTTATGATACAGTCATGAACGCGCCGCTCGATATTCGAATGGACAACAAGGCTTTCCTGCAATGGGTGCAGGGACGCGCGGGCCGTTTCGAGCTGGAAAAGGGCCGCGTCGTGCAGCAGATGACTGGTGGCTCGCGCAATCATGCGCTGTTGATCGGACGCCTCACAGCTGCATTCGCCGCGCGCCTCGACCCGGGGTTGTGGGCGGTTTTGCCGACGGACCTGGGCGTCGAAATAGCCGACAGCGTCCGCTTCCCCGATGTCATGATCGAGCGTGCTGGCATGGATGGCCAAGCGCTGTCCAGTTCCGAGCCGGTCGTTCTCATCGAAGTGTTATCGCCGTCGTCGGTGCTGCGCGATCTAAAAACCAAGCTTGTTGAATACACAGCGTTGCCCTCACTTGAATCCTACATCGTTGTTAGCCAAGACGAGCCGATTGTTTGGCTGTGGCAGCGGTCGCAGGGCAATGTGCGGGCATTTCCGGTAGAGCCTTTGGAGATCAACGGTCGCAACGAAACGATGACGATCGCCTACCTGGACGCAACCATCCCCCTCGCCGTGCTTTATCGCGGCATCGGCCATTAGACCACCATGAAGACATCCGAGATCGATATTCTCATTGTGCCGGGTTTAGCCAACTCGGGACCCGATCACTGGCAATCCCGGTGGGAGCGCCAGCTGAAAACTGCGCGTCGTGTGCAACAGGCGAACTGGGAAACGCCGGTGCGCGATGACTGGGTAGGACGCATCATCGAGCACGTCGCACTTGCGACACGACCTGTTGTGATCGTGGCGCACAGCTTGGGCGTGCACGCGGTTGTTCACGCTTCTCATAAGTTGCCAGCCGGCATGGTGGCCGGCGCTTTTTTGGTTGCGGCACCAGATCTCGATGGGAATGATCTATTGCCGGCCCAAAGCAGCGACTTCGCTCCGGCGGACTTTCGAAAGCTACCCTTCCCTTCGCTCCTGGTTGCCTCTTCCAATGACCCTTATTGCAACCCGCAACGCGCCAGCGAATTCGCCCAGGCGTGGGGCTCAATCTTTGTAGAAGCAGGCGACACTGGCCATCTCAACACGGCTTCGGGTCAAGGTCCTTGGCCCGAAGGTCTGATGCGGTTCGGCGGGTTTCTCAAGCATTTGGCAGAACTCGAAGGTGCCAAAGTCGCGCGCGGCTGAGCTTTGCCTAAGTTCAGCTCGCCGACTCGATTTGTTCAACGGCCTTAGCCAGATACTCGTCCATCATCTTGCGAATATCGGGTTCTGAAACATTCACACCTTTGTCGGCAAGGTCCTTCGATACCTTGCGCAAGACATCATCGTCACCTTTTTCAGCTAAGTCTGCCCTACGAACAGCTTTCACATAGTCATCGAGCGCAACTCCGCTCATCCCCATCTTTGTGCCAGCCCACTCTGCCAGCATTTTATTGCGCCGTGACTCGGCTTTGAACTTCAGATCGGCATCGTGTGCAAATTTCTTCTCAAAGCCTTTTTGACGATCATCAAACGTGGTCATTCCTTACTCCCCTATGGCAACGTTAAGACTTGCGTGTGGGCTGCGACGACATGCCAGAGCCTTGAGTATCTTTTAGCTACTTCGCTTACGTGAGCCATCATATGGCAATTTCAACTAAAACCGGCGCTCGCATCAGTTGTACTAACCCAAAATGGCAACCGACGCACCTCGATGCCGACATTTGTTAACATTGTGTCGGTGACCTCGTTCGGCTACTGTCTGCTCTCTAAAATGCCTCCCAAATGCCTCCGTCACGCCAGCCTGGCGCCGGGAGGTGAGGAAGCGAACTGCGCCGCTAAATGGCTCAAAGGGATGAATGGTGATGAATAAGCGCCGCCGGGTCTACGAAGGCAAGGCCAAGGTTCTCTATGAGGGCCCGGAGCCCGGTACGTTGATTCAGCATTTCAAGGATGACGCGACCGCCTTCAACGCCAAGAAGCATGCGTTAATCGATGGCAAGGGCGCGCTGAACAATCGCATTTCTGAGTACATCTTCGTCAAGCTCGGCGAGATCGGTGTGCCGACGCACTTCATGCGCCGCATGAACATGCGGGAACAGCTCATCCGCGAGGTCGAGATCATCCCTCTCGAGGTGGTCGTCCGCAATGTTGCAGCCGGCTCCTTGTCAACCCGGCTTGGGCTCGAGGAAGGCACGGCCCTGCCGCGCTCGATCATTGAGTTTTACTATAAGGCCGACAAGCTGAACGATCCCATGGTGTCGGAAGAACATATCACCGCCTTCGGGTGGGCGACACCGCAAGAAATCGACGAGATCATGTCGCTGGCGCTGCGCATCAATGACTTCTTGGTCGGCCTGTTTCTGGGGATCGGTATCCGGCTGATCGACTTCAAGGTCGAGTTCGGCCGCCACTGGGAAAACGAGCAGATGCGCATCATTCTGGCCGACGAAATCAGCCCGGATTGCTGCCGTCTGTGGGATTCCACCTCGGGCGACAAGATGGACAAAGACCGCTTCCGTCGCGATCTGGGCGGCGTGCTCGAAGCCTATCAGGAAGTCGCCCGCCGCCTCGGCGTGCTGACCGAAACCCGCCCACCCAAGGGCGCTGGTCCCGTGCTGGTAACTTCAAACGGCGCGAAGCCGAGCTAGCCGCTAAGGCGTCGTACCCCAAAAGCCATTTCACTGTGGACTGCTCGCTGGATGCGAAAGCTGCGTTGACGTTCAACACTGGTGTCACGGAGGGTCAGACACCTAATCAACCACCAAAAAACAGGTGACGATGTTTCATGCCGCGCCCGCCTCGTGAAGATTATCAAGGCGGTTGGCACCACGTCATGAACCGGGGAGCGGGGCACGCCCCGATTCTTGGCACGGATAGCGACAAGCAGCTGTTTATCGATTGCCTGGTCGAGGGAACTACCCGACACGGTGTCCAAATTCACGGCTACTGCTTGATGACGACACACTACCACGCCTTGGTACTGAGTACCTCGGGTGAACTCTCCAATGCGATGCGATTTGTCGCAGGCCGCTTCACCAAGCTAAAGAATCGGCAGGATCGGCGAGACGGAGCTCTTTTCAGAGGGCGGTTCAACTCGGTCGGTATCGAAACCAACGCCCACCTGGTTCAAGTCAGCCGCTACATCCATCTCAATCCGGTCGAGGCTGGACTAACTCGACGATCTGAGCACTGGCCCTGGTCCAGTGCTGCAGCGTACCTGGGCGCAAGGCTGCCTCAACCTTGGCTGCACACGTCCGAGTTGCTTGCAATGTTTGGCGATCCCCATTCCCAACAGTCCTATGCAGCCTATCTGAATTCTGGCGTTGACCCTGGCACGCGGGAGTTTTATGCGAAGCTGTAAGCATTCGTGATGGTGTCAGACCCTCCGGGTCTGACACCAAAAAATAGACCCAGCCGTTAACCGCTACGGCTTGAAATTCGATCGCAGCTAGTGCCTTTTCGTTCATGACTGGTGTCAGACCCAGAGGGTCAGACACCAACGGGAGAAAACGGTGTTCGACCCGGAGCGTCGGACACCAACGGGAGAAAATATGAAAGCCCGCATTAAAATCACTCTCAAGAATGGCGTCCTCGACCCGCAAGGCAAGGCGATCCAAGGCGCATTGAGTGGCCTGGGCATAGCCGGCGTGAATGACGTCCGGCAAGGCAAGTACATCGAGGTCGAACTCGCCGAGAATGACGAGGCCCAGGCGCGTGCCACGGTTGATAAAATGTGCCGCGAGCTGCTCGCCAATCTCGTGATCGAGAATTACTCGTTCGAACTGGCGGTTTGATCGTGCGCGCCGCCATTATCGTCTTTCCTGGCACTAATCGCGAACGTGATATCGCCGAGGCGATCAGCGATGTCTCCGGGCAGCCGTCCATCATGGTCTGGCACGGCGATACCGAGGTGCCGAAATCGGACCTGATCGTGCTGCCGGGCGGCTTTTCGTACGGCGACTATCTGCGTACCGGTGCCATGGCAGCGCACTCGCCGATCATGCGCGACGTGATCGCCAAGGCTAAAGCCGGCGTGCCCGTGCTAGGTGTCTGCAATGGATTTCAGACACTGTGCGAGGCGGGCCTTTTGCCAGGTATCCTCCTACGCAACGCATCTCTCAAATTTATCTGCAAGGACGTGCACCTGCGCGTCGATAACGCGTCGACGATGTTCACCAATCGCTACCGACAAGGCGACGTTGCCCAGGTGATTGTCGCGCACGGCGATGGCAACTATTTCGCCGATACTGAGACGCTCGACAAGCTCGAAGCCGAAAACCGGGTCGTCTTTCGCTATGCCAGCCCCAACGGCGACGTGAGCGCGGCCTCCAACCTCAACGGCTCGCAGCGCAACATCGCCGGCATTATCGATGAGACAGGCCGTATCCTCGGCATGATGCCGCATCCGGAGAATGCCTGCGAAATAGCGCTTGGCTCCACCGACGGCCGTCGCATGTTCGAAAGCATCGCATCGAGCTTAATGGCGGCTTAGTCGCTCGGTGTCCGGCCCTCCGGACACCGCTGCACAGGTGGGCTCGACCTGTGACTGGTGTCGGACCCGGTAGCGTTGCGTAGGTGTCCGACCCTCCGGGTCTGACACCATCCACAACTTCTATTTTTCTTTTTTGCCGGCGAAGATGCCGAACTCGCAGCCAATGACCTCAGTCGAACACACCGCTCCAAAGTTATCCCCACCCTACAGCACCGTGTTATTATCACCTTGTTCCGGTCCATGAGGGGCGCGCTTCGAAGGCGTTCTGAGTGTGGGATCGGGCGGACGGTCCGGGAATTAATCCAGTGACGTACTGGAATTCTGGGAGGGCAGCGCGACCCCGTAGTGAGACCGGGGAGCCAGAAGATTGCCACATGGCGATCTCGAAAACCTCACCAACGCGTGGGTGCCCAAGGAAAATCCGTTCGAGCGGGGTGGCTCTGGCCACTCACACTACAAGACTGCGGAAGACCGCCGTGGACCACGGCCACCCCGCTCCCCTCGTCCGAGGGGAAAATTCGAAAACGACCAGGAAACTGCGGACGCGATGGATACGATATGTTGTATGACCACCAATCGAGTATCAAGCGATCGGACTATAGGTGCGGCATTGTCCCCGGATTGGGATAGGCGGATCATCCGGCGCCACGCGACAGGCCAACGGTGAACCGGTATAACACCCGAGTCTCAACCAAATTTCCAGGACCGTGCCTCATGTCCGTTGCCGAAATCACGCCGGAAGTCATTGCTGCCCACGGCTTTAAAGGCGACGAATATCCGCGGTTGCTGACAATCCTGGGCCGCGAGCCGAGCATAACCGAACTCGGCATCTTTTCTGTAATGTGGAGCGAGCACTGCTCGTACAAGTCCTCCCGCTTCTGGCTGAAGACGCTGCCGACGACCGGCAAATGCGTGATCCAGGGTCCGGGCGAGAACGCCGGCGTGATCGACATCGGCGACGGCGACGCCTGCATCTTCAAGATGGAGAGCCACAACCACCCGTCTTACATCGAGCCGTATCAAGGTGCTGCGACCGGCGTCGGCGGCATCATGCGCGACGTGTTCACGATGGGCGCCCGCCCAGTCGCGAACTTGAATGCACTGCGGTTCGGCGCACCCGATCACCCCAAGACGAAACACCTCGTTGCGGGCGTCGTGGCGGGTATCGGTCACTATGGCAACGCGACCGGCGTACCGACGGTTGGCGGCGAGACAAACTTCGATAAGGCCTACAACAACAATATTCTCGTCAACGCGATGTGCATCGGCCTCGCCCGCACCGACAAGATTTTCTACTCGGCCGCAAAGGGCGTAGGCCTGCCCGTCGTCTACGTCGGCTCGAAGACCGGTCGTGACGGCATCCACGGCGCGACCATGGCGTCTGCCGAGTTCGACGAGAACTCCGCCGAGAAGCGCCCGACCGTACAAGTCGGCGATCCCTTCACTGAGAAGCTGCTTATCGAAGCCTGCCTCGAACTAATGGCAAAGGATGTAATCATCGCGATCCAGGATATGGGCGCCGCCGGCCTCACATCATCAACCTCGGAGATGGCGGACAAGGGTGGCGTCGGCATCGAACTAAACCTCGACCTGGTGCCGCAGCGCGAACCCGACATGACCGCCTACGAAATGATGCTCTCCGAAAGCCAGGAGCGCATGTTGATGATCCTTAAGCCCGGGTCCGAGCCCGAGGCCGAGAAGGTGTTCATAAAATGGGGCCTCGACTTCGCGGTGATCGGGCAGACAACCGACACCGGCCGCATGATCATCAAGCACAAGGGCACGATTGAAGCCGATCTTCCGGTCGATAAACTCGCGGATTCAGCGCCGCTGTACGAACGCCCGTGGGTGCCGACGCCAAAAGCCGCGCGCATCCTGCCCGAGTGGGTGGCGGCGCCCAATTCAAACCTCGGCGCGCTGAAGACGATGATGGGCACGCCGCAGCTCGCCTCGCGCCGTTGGATCTGGGAGCAGTATGACTCGATGGTGCGCGGTGACACGCTACAACGGCCGGGCGGCGACGCGGCCGTCGTCCGTGTGCACGGGACGCAAAAAGCGATCGCGGCCTGCTGCGATGTCACGCCGCGCTACGTCCTCGCGGACCCTGCGATGGGGACCAAACAAGCCGTGGTCGAGACTTGGCGCAATCTCATTTGCGTCGGCGCGGACCCACTTGCCATCACCGATAACATGAATTTCGCCAACCCCGAGCGGCCGGAGATCATGGGCCAGTTCGTCGGCTCGGTGCAGGGGATGGGTGAAGCCTGTCGCGCGCTCGACTATCCGGTCGTGTCGGGCAACGTCTCGCTCTACAATGAGACAAACGGCGTCGGCATTCCCCCAACGCCCGCCATCGGCGGCGTGGGTTTGATCCCCGATACTTCAAAGACCGCTGGCATCGCCGTGAAAACGCCGGGCGACCTGTTGCTCCTGATCGGTCGCGAGGAAGGCCACCTTGGCCAATCGCTTTATCAGCTGATCATCACCGACAAGGCGGAGGGCGCGCCCCCTCCCGTCGACCTCGACGACGAGATCAAGGCCGGTAATCTCGTGCGATCCCTGATCCGGGAAGGCAAAGTTTCCGCCGTGCACGACTGCAGCGACGGTGGCCTGATTGTTGCGATCGCAGAGATGGCGCTGGCCGGTGGCAACGGCGTCGAACTCTATCCCTACGAGGGGAAGCTTCCGGCGCACGCCGCTTGGTTCGGCGAAGATCAGGGCCGCTATGTGCTGGCAACACGAGCTGGTCTCGCCGAGCAGATCGCCGAGCGCGCCCGGCTCCTCGGATTGCCAGCTCGGATTGTCGGCAAGGTCGGCGGAACGAGCCTCACGCTTAAGGGTGAAGCTGCATTGCTTATGGACGAACTCCGCCGCCTTCACGAAGGGTGGCTGCCGGAGTTGATGGGCGGATAAGTTCTTCTTTTGTTCTTGACATCTTAAGTTGCCTATCGTATGCTTTCTCCATTGGAGGATCGGCGATGGCGGACAAGACTGACAACCTAATTCTCGAACATCTGGTGCACATTCGGGCCAAAGTCGACGAGACGCGTGAGGACATCCAGATGCTCACGCTGCGGATGGGTTCGGTCGAGCGTATTTTAGCCGGCCATCAGGTTGGTGAGGCCTCGCAAAGCCTCGAGATCGACCGCCTGCGGATGCGCGTCGACCGGATCGAGCGGCGGCTGGAGTTGTCGGAGGCGGGTGGTCGTTGACGCTCGGCGTGTTGGCCGGAATGAACCTCTCGATCGCAGCTTCATGATCGCGCCGACACATGCGCGACCGGGGGGCGTCGTTACTGTGCGTTCCCCATTCAAGCCGGCTCCTGCTCGCGCCGCTCCATCATCGCCTTGAACGCCGGTCGCGCATGACAGGCGGCGAGCCACTTGGCGACGTTGGGGGCCGCCTCAAACAACGCTTTCGCCGGCATCGCATAGCGGATCACTTCGGCGACGTTGAGATCGGCCACTGTGAAGCGACTGCCGACGACAAAACCAGTCGCGGCTAGGTGCCGATCGAGTACCTCGAACAGCGGCTTCAGTGCCTCGATTGCAGCGGCGGCGATCTTCGGATCACGCTCGGCC
>JANMNO010000069.1:0-3107 GCA_031374115.1 Hyphomicrobiaceae bacterium
CAGCCCCTCTTTTAATGCAATCGCCGCCATCACCGCCGCTCCGAATCAATTGATCCCAAAGCGACGGAATCACGCGCGCAACCAGCCGTGAATCGCTAAACAGCAACAGAGTCAGTCTTTTTGCGGATTGGTATTAGGTCCATCCCAGAAGCCGACATCGGCCTCCTGATATTCGGCGACGCGAAGAGCGCCGCCGACCATGTCCGCTAGTCGAGGTACTGGGTCGAGACTTCAGTCGAGACTTCAGATGTCGATCTCTCAGCGATCTCAATCGCGTCGTCCACCTCGATGCCGAGATAGCGAACGGTGCTTTCGATCTTCGAATGTCCGAGCAAAAGTTGAACCGCGCGGAGGTTCCCGGTTCGGCGGTAGATCAGCACGGCCTTCGTGCGACGCAGTGAGTGCGTGCCGAATTTAGCTGGATCGAGCCCGATGCTCGCGACCCACTCTTGGACCAACCGCGCGTACTGCCGCGTGGTTAGGCCGCGTTTGTCATTGTCACCGCGACCAGCGAACAGAAACTGGCCCGGCTTTCTTCCGGTCAGTCTCAAATAGTCATCGTCGCAAGCCGAGCTTGGTCCGTCACTTTAAATCGCACGGGCCGACCAGTCTTCTTTTGCCGGATGGTCGCGCCATCCATCGAATAACCGCTCGGCGCGACATCGTCGACGCGGACCGCGACGACGTCACATCCCCCGTAGCTTGCTGTCGATCGCCAGATTGAACAACGCGAGGTCGCGCTTCTTGCCTTCGATTTGCGGATTCGTTCGGATCGACCAGACGTGGCTGGGTCGTAGTGGCGGTTTGGCGCGATGAGTTTGCCCTTGTTCCAGGGGGTACGACGGGTAGGCGCTAATGCAGAAAGTGTGTGGTCCCCTGGTTGGTTAGCACGCGATGCGACTGATCCGAAGCGGATTTCTAAAGGCGAACACACTGCTGCAAGGGTTCGCGGACCCAGGTCACCAGCGGCTCAAGCGTGCCTCTGGCCGAAGTCCTGAAGGAGGAACATTCCACGGCTGACAAAACCGGGTCGCGCTTGAGACCGCACCGCACCGAGCGCGCCTGCGTTCAGCGCACGTTCATGCGATTGGGCGTCTTGCTTTGCGTAAGTGGCAGCACAGCGCTGGGTGTATGACAGCGCCCCTTCGTAGGGTCAAACTCGTGACCAATTTCACAAGATTCAATCGTCGAAATCTATTCAAGCTCGGTCTCGGAGCGACAACCGGACTGACGGGCTTTGCGGCCACAGCACAAGAGCGTAGGCAACGGCCCTCCGACGAGCTGTCGCCGCAGCACGAACCGCGGACGATGAATTTAGGCGGGTACAGTGAGGCCACTCGTGGCCTCGATCTCGCACGACGCCACAATCCGATTATCTTCTGGAACGAGACGAGCTTACAACTTGTAGCCCTCGATCACAGCATCGACGCGAAAGACGCGCGCGCTCCAGGCCCATGCGCAAGCGCCCGCGCCCTGGGTCTGGTGCACATCGTCATGGCTGATGCTGTCGCTGCTGCGTACACGGTCGATTTCGAAGGTTTGTACGTTCGCGGTCGCGCTCCTATTCGGGCCTTCCCGGATGTCTTCGTCGGCGGGGCTGCGGCATGGATCCTGGAGTTCATCTTCGGCACGCCGGCGCACTCGCAATTCATTGGGTCGCAGCGGCTTCGGTTCCTGGACTCGTACGAACCGGCTGCGCTTCCATCGTGGGAAGCCGGTCTCGCGTTTGCCCGGAACGAGGCTTTCACATCACGTTGGGATTGGACAGCGATCAGGCGCGCCATACTGGCGACGCCGACCCCCTATGTGCCTCGTCCGCGCGGACACACCGTCGATCCTTTCAATGCAGATCAGGGATTTTACGGGGTCCAATGGGCTCAGGTGCCGACGCTCGATCCCCGGTTCGGAGACATTGCCAGCTACGGCCCGCCAGAGCCTCCTAGGGAACATGACAGGGAGTATTTGCGCGACTTCGAAGAGGTGCGCCAGCTTGGCGCCTACCGCGCCGACCGAGCCACACCTGCGCAAATCCGGTCCGGTCTCTTCTGGGCTTACGATGGAGCGCGGCTTATTGGGACACCACCGCGCCTCTACAACCAGATTGTGCGGCAGATCGCCGAGGACGATGGAATGTCGGTTGCGGAGATGGCCCGTTTGCTGGCCTTGTGCAACCTCGCGATGGCCGACGCCGGCATTGTCTGTTGGGAGGCGAAGTACCGCTATGGGGTGTGGCGGCCGGTGGCCGGCATACGGCAGTCGTTGCGGCATCCTCACAATGATTGGTTGCCCTTCGGATCGCCCCGCACGAACCCCACGCAGTTCGCGCTCGGGAAGGACACGCAGTTTCGCGCCACCGCACAAAACTTAATGGGAGCCAGCGAGAACCTACTGCCAGAGCCCGCAAGCCGCGCGTTACCCTACAAGCTCGCTTCCTTCACTCCCAACTTTCCGGCATATCCGTCCGGGCACGCTACGTTCGGGAGCGCTTGCTTCGACATTTTGAAGAGAGTGCGCGCCGAACGTCAGCGTACGCTTGTCGATCCCAACCGTCTCAACCCCTCCATCGATTTTGTGTCTGACGAGCTCAACGGGGTATCGATCGACAATTTCAGCAATCGGCCGCGGCCGTATGTCCCGCTCAGCTACAGCAGCATCGATCAAATGATCGAAGACAACAATAGGAGCCGTGTACACCTCGGCGTGCACTGGAACTTCGATTGCGAGCGAGGCTCCGACTCCGGTGCACGCGTGGCGGAGCGGATATACGGCAACGCCTATCAACGAAGGGCTGGCGACCGACCAGAGTCGGACGTTGCTCCGCGCCCGTTCCGCTCCAGTTCAAGCCGACGATGATCGCCTTGAGCCCAATTCGCTGCGCCGCCGCACCGGCGTGAACAAGTTTTAGTGGGAATTCCGCATGAAAAGATTGCCGGGTCGTCAAGCCGCGCTCATCATCGCCACGACCGGCAAACAGGAACTGCCCCGCCTTTCGGCCGGTCAACCTCAGATACTCGTCGATGGCTTGCCGCGTTTGATCCGTCAGCTCGAACCGACAGGTCTACCTGTCTTCTTCTGTCGCACCGTCGCGCGATCCATCGAATAGCCGC
>JANMNO010000076.1:0-17586 GCA_031374115.1 Hyphomicrobiaceae bacterium
TTTCCGGTTGCGAGCTTCACGGGCGGCTCGATAGCAGAGCTCGATGCTCGACGATGCCAGATGATCACCTTTTCCTCCGGATCAAGCACGAGGTAGTGCACGATGCTTGGCACCTGGAAATATCCGGCAAGCTTATCGATCAAGTCATGCTTTATGCTCGATGGCGACAGCACCTCGACCACGATCACCGGATTTGAGATTTCCAACGACGAATCATCGGGCATTGGCAACGGCGCAACCAACGCGTCCGGTTCGTATGCCGTTTTAGAAGCGATCCGAACGGTTGCTCCGTCTGGAAATACGTAAAACGGCAAGCCAGCGCGCTCAATTGCTGCCTGTACGAGCGTGAAAATCCGGCCCTTGGCCTTGAGATGCCCGACGTTCTGCGATTGCTGCATTATTATCCGCCCGTCCTGCAGCTCATAGCGGCCCTTCTCCTGGCGGGAACTCCAAGCCAGGAACTCGTCGACGGTCAGACGTTGTGGAACCGCGATGTTCATAATGCCACTATAGCCTAAGCCGGCAGTCGCCGCCATCCAGCCCTAGGACAACTTTTGATTGATGGATCTCATAATCCGCAATGCGCGCTGCGCAACATCCGCAACCGCAGTCACCGACATCGGCATCGCCAACGGGCGGATCGCGGCGATTGCGCCCGGCATCACGGGCGATGCGCGCGTGATCGATGCTGGCGGCCGTTGGGTATCGCCAGGGTTCGTCGAATCGCACCTCCACCTCGACAAGTCGTGCATCATGGACCGATGCAAGGCCGAGCGTGGCGATTTGGCAGAGGCGATCGCTGAGGTCGCCGCTGCGAAGAAAGCGTTCACCGTCGAGGACGTCTATGCGCGCGGCAAACGGACGTTGGAGCGCTGCATCCTCGAGGGCACGACGCACATCCGCACGCAGCTCGAGATCGACCCGGTCATTCGCCACACCGGCTTTGCGGCGATCAAGCAACTGGCTGCCGACTACCATTGGGCGGTCGATATCGAGATTTGCGCCTTTCCGCAGGAAGGGCTCCTCAACAACCCCGGCACCGATGAGTTGCTCGTCGCCGCCATGCGTAATGGCGCGCACGTGATCGGCGCCTGCCCCTACGTCGATACCAACCCGAATGGCCAGATCGACCGCGTCTTCGATATCGCCCGCGACTTCGACAGCGACATCGATATGCACCTCGATTTCTCGCTCGCCACCGACAGCCTCGATCTCGACTACGTGTGCGCGGTGACGGAGCAGCGCAAATGGGGCGGGCGCGTCACCGTCGGGCACGTGTCGAAACTATCGGCCGTTACGCCCAATGTGTTGGCAAACTACGCGCGACGGATGGCGAATGCCGGTGTCGCGCTCATCGCCTTGCCATCGACCGATCTCTATCTGATGGGCCGTGAGCACACCCACAACGTACCGCGTGGATTGGCGCGCGCGCATGAGTTGCTCGGCCACGGCGTCAACTGTGCGCTATCGACGAACAACGTGCTGAACCCGTTCACGCCGTTTGGCGATTGCTCGCTGCTGCGTCAGGCGAACCTCTATGCGAATGCAGCGCAGGCTGGACGTACCGATGATCTTCGCGACTGTTTCGACATGGTGACGACCAGAGCAGCACGGCTGATGAACGTGGAGGGTTATGGCCTGCAGGTTGGCAACGCAGCCGATTTGGTGATCCTTGATTGCGAAAGTCCGTCGCAGGCGGTAGCCGAGCTGGCGCCTGTCTTATTCGCAATCAAGCGCGGCCGCGTGACCGTCTCCCGCGAGGCACCGGTCCTGCATCGCCCTGCGTAATCTCGATCAGATCCCTAGCCCCACGTCTCGATCCGCAACTTGGTGCGGGCGTTCGGCATCCGGTTCGTGATCTCCGCCGCCTGCAACAATCCCGATTGCGTGTCCACGACCTCGACGACGGACGCGGCATTTATGCTAGCGGCAATCATCGCATCGGCGATGCCTTCCCCCGCGGACAATCGAGCAGCAAGCGTGGAGGCGAATGCATCGCCAGCACCCGCAGTACCGGCGACTTCGACAGGTAACGCCGGGCAATAGACAAGCCGGCCATTGCCCGACACATAAGCCCCCTTGGAGCCGTCCGTCACCGCGACATAGCGGGGTCCGAGCGCGTGCAATGACGTCATGAAGGCGGACAACGTGACGTCGGCCTCCCGGCTGGATATGCCCCGGCGCAATAGCGGTGGCAGTTCAACGGCTGGCGCGATGCGGGGAGCAGGCGGATGGACTGCGCCATGGCCTCGATCGGAGTGCGCGATGAGACCCGGCAACAGCGCTGCCGCCTCATCCTTGTTCAAGGTCAGTAGATCAAGCGCGCCGATAACGCCGAGGAAAGCTTCGCGCCTGGAACTCAATTGGCGAATGCCCGGATTGGTCGCGACGAACGCTCCTGCGGCTTTTGCCGCACGGATGATGCCGGGAAAGCAGTCGGCGGACGCATTGCTCAAGCCCGAAACGTAGACCAAGCTTGCGCCTTCGAAGGCGTCCGCTGGAATATCGCTTCCCTTCAATGCGGTGTTCGCGCCGCGAAATGTAAAGATCGATGGATTGCGATCGTGCGCGGAAATCATCACGGCGACACCGGTTGCAAGCTTGTCATCGCGACGGACCAGTCCGGCGTCCAATCCTTCGGCGGCGAGCGTTTCCATCACCTTCGACGCATTGAGATCGCGACCGATCTTGACGAGTGGAGTCACCTCATAGCCAAGCCGGGCTAACGCCACCGCCGTATTGATAGCGCCGCCGCCGGTGTGGATAGAGATGCTGTCCGCCTCGATCTTGCGGCCTGGCTCCAATAACAGAAAAGACGCCGCCGAGTTCTGCAACGTCAACTGCTCGATATCCTGATCGGCGACAATCGCTATGATGTCGACCACCGCCGAGCCTACCGTCACCGCTTTCAACTTAGTCGTCTCAATCATTTCCACCCCGCGAAGTGCGCGCCGATTGCATCCAATCGCCGCCGGCGCTCTCGATCAGACATACAGTGGCGACGACAAATCAAAACAACAAGGTAGACACTGTGCGTGGGGGGCGGGTAGCGTTCACGATGGGTGGGTAGGGGAAAAGCATGTCGACGAAGCACGCTGCGGAATCCGGACCCGCATTGGGAGCCGGACGCGTCAAGTCACCGCAAAACTTGGCGGCAGGAGTGTTGCTTTTGGGCTTGGGTGCTGTTGGCCTTTTGGGATCGCTTGGGCTGGCAATGGGCGCACTCGACAATCCGCAAGCCGGGATGTTGCCGCGCGCCGTTTCGATCCTGGTCATGATGAGTGGCACTGGCTTGGTAGTCATGTCGCTGTTATCGGCAGGGCCCGGATTGGAGAGCTGGTCGCCGCGCGGTCTGCTATTCGTGCTCGGCGCGGCGGTTGCGTTCGCCTTGACCATACGCGGATTCAATCTGGGCGGACTAAGAATTCCGCCGCTTGGATTGGCGATCGCCGGACCGCTTGCCATCGGCTGTGCAGCGCTTGCCGATCGACAGACGCGATGGCACGAGATCATTGTGTTTGCCGTAGCGTTGACAGCACTTTGCATCTTGATCTTCCGCTTTGTCCTCCGCCTGCCGATCCCGATCGCACCTTGGCTGGTCGGCTATTGATCGGACCTCGCAGATGATGGATCTGTACGCAAATTTGGCGCTCGGCTTCGGCACGGTGTGGAAGGTCGTGTGGCTGCCGTGGGCCGCAGCGGGTCTGTCGATCCCACTGCCGATCAACCTCATCTTGTGCTTCATCGGTTGCCTCGTCGGCACCTTGATCGGCGTGCTGCCAGGTATTGGGCCGATCGCGACGATCGCAATGTTGCTACCGATGACGTATGGGCTCGAGCCGGTGGGAGCACTGATCATGCTGGCTGGCATCTACTACGGGGCACAGTACGGCGGCTCGACGACAGCGATCCTGGTAAATATTCCGGGCGAGGCTACTTCTTTCGTCACCACGCTCGACGGCTTCCAGATGGCAAAGCAGGGCCGCGCCGGCATAGCCCTCGGGATTGCCGCAATCGGTTCGTTCATCGCGGGCACTATCGCGACGATCATGATCGCGGCGTTGGCAGTGCCACTGTCGCGCATCGCACTACAGTTTAGCCCAGCCGATTACTTTTCGCTGATGATCCTGGGGTTGATGTTCGCCGTCGTGCTGGCACGCGGATCGCTACCGAAGGCAATAGCGATGATTTTCGTCGGTGTGCTGCTCTCGACGGTCGGTACCGACCAGGAGACCGGCGTCAGCAGGTTGACGTTCGGTTTGCCGGAACTTGCCGACGGCTTCGACTTCGCGGTGATCGCTATGGGTCTGTTCGGGTTTGCCGAGATCATAAAAAATCTCGAGAGCCCCGAGACGCGCGAAATCGTGCAAAACAAGATCGGGCGCTTGTTGCCCAACCGCGCTGACCTGCGGCAGTCGGCGTGGCCGATCGTGCGCGGTACTTTTGTAGGCTCGCTGCTGGGTCTCCTGCCCGGCAACGGCGCTGTACTTGGACCATTTGCCTCCTACGCGGTCGAGAAAAAACTGGCCGCCGATCAGTCAAGGTTCGGGCGCGGTGCGATCGAGGGAGTTGCCGGGCCAGAGTCGGCCAACAACGCGGGCGCGCAGACAGCATTCATCCCACTGCTGGCACTTGGTATCCCGCCCAACGCGGTCATGGCGTTGATGATCGGCGCGATGACCGTTCACGGCATAACGCCGGGCCCCGAAATCATGACGAAGAAGCCGGACCTGTTTTGGGGCATGGTCGCCTCCATGTGGATCGGCAATCTGATGCTGCTCGTCATCAACCTGCCGTTGATCGGAATGTGGGTGCGCCTGCTCAAAGTTCCCTACCGCCTGATGTTTCCCGCGATCGTGCTGTTCTGCTGCATCGGCATCTACTCGGTGCAGAATTCCGCGATCGACGTGCTGCTCGTCGCAGCATTCGGACTCTTTGGCTACGCGCTCTTGAAATTTGGTTTTGAGGCGGCGCCGTTGCTGTTGGGCTTCGTGCTCGGCCGTTTGATGGAGGAGAAATTCCGCTTGGCTCTCAACATGTCACGGGGCAACTTCTGGACCTTCTTCGATAATTGGAAATCGGCGCTGTGCCTGATGCTAACCGCCGTGGTCATCATCGTCACGGCCTTGCCAAGCGTTCGCAGAGGCCGCGACCACCTATTTACCGAGTGATATCGCGACGCCTTGCACCGGTCGTTGCACAAGGGGCGACGTTAAGCGAACGCTGCCGCTAATCTTAGCGACCGACGGACTGTCTAGCCTTCCAGCCCTCACCGGCGACACGAGCATCATTGATCGTGCTGTCCGACGGCTTCGCCTGCCAGGTGGCCACCGCCTGGTCGGTTGACGTGACGTCGGCCTCATCGAGTTTCATGCGGACTTGGTCACGACGGCGCGCGGCGTCCTTGTCGCCGTTACGGGAAGCCAGCGAGAGCCAGTAATACGCTTGTTTGAAATCGCGGGGCAGGCCCAGACCACTTTCGTGCAGAACACCCAAGTTGTATTGGCTGTCGGCCAAGCCCCGCTCGGAGGCCGCCGTGAACCATGTGACGGCCGTTGCATAGTCTGCGGACTGCTCGCGACCGGAGTTTAGGACAGCGAGGTTGTGCATCGCCTTCACGTGGCCCTGTTCGGCTGCCCGGCGGTACCAGATCTTCGCACGCTCACCGTCTGCCTTGATACCGATGCCACGCTCATACAGCGTGCCGAGGCGATACTGCGCTGGCGCAAAACCGCGTTGCGCCGAGCGCTGATACCAGACCATCGCCTGCTTGAAGTCCTGGGCAATGCCGCGGCCTTCAGCGAAGCGCGCCGCAACCTCGAACTCGGCCGAGGGATCACCCTTGGACGCTGCCGTGCGCAGCGATATTGGGCCGATCAAGGCAGGTGGCATTTCGGAAGCCTTGGCGCCATCAATCGAGATCGCCAGGTCGGGTTCATTGGACGCGCCGCCGTTGGGTATCAACGACGCCGGTACCGTAGGTGCATTAGCCTGAACGGCCGCCAGCTGGCTGGCAAGGCTCGTCAAGTTTCGTTGCTGACGCATGCGAGCCAAGTCGGAATCATTCGGCACTGCGCGCGCCTGGGTCATGGTCATACCCATCGGCAGCGACGTGGCCGCGGGGGTGGGACTACGAACGCTCGCTTCCTGCCGCGCCATTGCCGCTTCAGTTTCAGCATCGCGCCGGTCATCGAGATTTTCGATCGCGGACTCAGGACGCGGGCGCGCGGCCGCAGCACCGGGCGACAGGGGCGCAATTGCCCGCGACGGGCGCTGCACCGCTCCGTTCGGCGTTTCGGATCCGGCCGCACTCAACTCGCTCGCATCGCCGTTATCGATCGTCAGCGGGCTCTGCCGCACCGAGCTACCGCCAACCATGAAGGGCAGGCCACGGTTAAGGCCCACCGACGCTGCCAACAGTCCAACCGCGGCAACGAGTGCAACGCCGGCTACCATCAACGGCACGCGCGAGCGAGCCGTGGCGGACCCGCCGGCAGAAGTGGAGGCAGCAACTGTCTTGTCGATGCTCTTTCTTGCGCCGCTGGCAAGTTCCGGGCCGGACAACTTGACCGGCGGCACCCCGCGGCGGAGGCCGCCGTCTATTGCCGGCGATAGAGCATCGGTTTCCGTTTGCGACGCGACTTTGCGAGCGGCGCGGCGCGCATCGGCGATGGCTGCCGCCCGGGAATCCTCCTTCGCATCGGCGGCATAGACGACGGGCATCGGCTCGAACGCGGCGTTCGTTTGCGCTGCATGGGCCATCAGCTCGGAAAACTCCGGCGCCGGGCGAATTTGCTGTGCCGCCGGCGTCTGCAAAGCATGCGCAAACGAGCCCTGCGAGGCTGGATAAGCGGGCACCGCGTTCTCGATTGCATCCATACGATCCAGCATGCGGATCATCGCCTGCTGCATGGTATCGAGCATATTGGATGTATGTTCTTCGTTATCGCGCTGACCGGCCGCGAAGCCCTCGATCAATCGCTGAAGTTCCCCGGCCGCGGCCCCTGCTCCGCCGGCGGGCATCGCTTCAAGATGCTGTGGCAAACGGCTGGCGACGCGATCGGCCACTGCTATCGCAACCGCTTCAATTTCTGCTTCGCTCGATCCGTTGGCGCTCAATCCGGTGTGGTTGGCGAACAACTGCAGCAGGTCTGCGAGGTGAATTTCTACATTGTCGAGCCGGCTGAGTTGAGCATTGGCCTGTTCGAACTGGGCGGTCAGCTCGTTGATATGAGCCTCGATGATGCGCAAGCCTTCGACGTCTGTCCGCGTGGCGACGAATGCCAAAGCGCTGCCGAATCGAGCCTCCAATTGGGTCAACCGGCTATCGAATGCATGGAAGGCGTGACCGGCGCCGCTTTCAGACAACGATTGCTCGATGCGCGCGGCAATTTCGGCGAACCGGCCGTCCAGCCAAGCGCGATCGGCCTGAAGCGGCATATCGTTCAGTCGACCGTTGTTTGCGGGCTCGGTCGCGACCGGACGCGGCTGATCCGCAAGCTCGGGTTCAAAGCCCATGGCCGCACTCGAGGCGATAGTACGGGTCTCGGCCCAGCGGACCTTGACACCCAGGTCTGCCTCGCCGCTTTCATAAAGGCGGGCGAGAGCTTCGGCGGCGGCGGCATCCCACGGCTCATCGACGTCGCCGGCAGCCGACGCGGAGACTGTCGTGCCTTGGTTGGCAAATGAAACGGCAAGCGGCTTCAATAAATCTTCAACAGCCGCAACGGGTCCGCTAGCGACGGCTAGGTGCGCTTCGGAGCGGTTCAGTTCGCGTTCCCAGCTCACGGCGGCAATTCTCTCCGCCAGTTGTTGCGCGCCATCTTCTATGCGGGCAAATGCCAAGCCCTGCTCCGCGCTGCTATTTCGACGCGCGTGTCCGGCGTCGCGCCCCAGCAACTCCAGGCGTTCACGCATGTAGTTCAAGGCATGCGAGTTGCGTTGATCCGCATTCGCAACCTGTTGCGTCAGCGCATGCAAGATATCCTTTAGATCTTCACCCCCGCAGACGAATTCCTGAGGCCCGCCGCCCGTTTGCTTGGCTGATTGACCGAGTTCGTAGTCTGCGGCGGTCTTGGTCATCGAAATTCCCCATCTCGCCGGACAACGGACGTCAGGCTGCAATTGCTGGGGTCACGCCGGACGCGGCACGAGGGGACCCTGTGGGACGACGGTCGCAAGTGCCAGTAAACGTTCGGTTAAGCCCCGCAAATACGGGGGTTGCGCGCCAATCAGGCTGAAGAAATCCGCAAAAATAGGATATCGAATCACTTTCGTCGCAATCGCGGTGCCTATTCAATCCTGGCCGCACGTCGCCTATATGACTTGGACGGGCCCAAATTGTGGGCGCAGCAGACGATGGATCCGATGCAACCCATTATGAAAATCAGCGTAGCGACTGCGAGTGCAGCAGTCCTTGGACTTTGCGTGGCGGCGTCTTCATCGTCGATGGCGCAGGAGAAGCCGGGACGCTACATGATGAGCCCCGTTGAAAGTGGGTTTGCTCGTCTCGACACTGAAACCGGCGCCATGTCGCTTTGCAAAGCACCGTCAAAGGATGCTGCTGCGGCAGCCGGTTGGGCATGCACGCCGATGATCGACGAAGCTGTGGGGCAGCCGGCTCAGTTGCGAAAACTTGAGGCAGAAAATAGCGAGTTGCGCGCCGAAGTTAAACGGATGGAGGACTTGCTCGGTCTCAACGGCGAAAAGACAAAAGAACCGGAGAGGCATGCGGAGCGGCCGCGCCAAGAGTTCAAGTTGCCAAGCGAACAGGATGTCGATAAGGCGCTGTCATACTTCGAGAGCATGGTGAAGAAGTTTCACGATACTATGAAACGGCTGGAGGGCAGATTGTCAGAGAAATCTGACATTTGATGCGCATCGCATTTCTAGCGCCGCACTGCCCGATAAGTATGCACCTTGCGCACCTCTGATTATTTTATAAGCATTCTCTGGCGGTTAAATTTTGACCATTTCAGTCCTCTGATGATTAGTTGTGAATTTTCAAACGGTTACCCCCTCCTCACCAACTGGCACAGCGATTGCTAGTTAATACTTGGTTAAAACTGTACCGAGGGGACAACATGCTTTCGTTTCAAAAATTCGCGGTTGCTGCTGCCGCTGCATCAGCGCTTTTTGTGTCGGCTCCAACACTCGCCCAAGAGACGATCAAGGTCGGCATCCTCCACTCTTTGTCGGGGACTATGGCGATCAGCGAGACGACGCTGAAAGATGTCATGCTGATGCTCATTGAGGAGCAGAATAAGAAGGGCGGCTTGCTTGGCAAGAAACTTGAGGCCGTCGTGGTCGATCCTGCTTCGAATTGGCCTTTGTTTGCCGAAAAAGCCCGCGAACTGATTTCCAAAGACAAGGTTTCGGCCGTGTTCGGTTGCTGGACCAGCGTGTCGCGCAAGTCTGTGCTCCCCGTTTTCAAAGAGCTGAACAACATCCTGTTCTATCCGGTGCAGTACGAGGGTGAAGAATCGGAGCGCAACGTGTTCTACACCGGCGCCGCCCCGAACCAGCAGGCGATCCCGGCCGTCGACTATCTGATGTCGAAAGACGGCGGCGATGTGAAGCGTTGGGTACTGGCTGGCACCGACTACGTCTATCCGCGCACCACCAACAAGATCCTTGAGGCGTACCTGACCTCGAAGGGCGTCGCAAAGGACGACATCATGATCAACTACACGCCATTTGGGCACTCCGATTGGCAAACCATCGTGTCCGACATCAAGAAGTTCGGCACCGCCGGCAAAAAGACTGCCGTCGTCTCCACCATCAACGGCGATGCCAATGTGCCGTTCTACAAGGAACTCGCCAACGCCGGCGTGAAGGCGACAGACATTCCGGTCGTTGCATTCTCGGTCGGTGAAGAAGAGCTCGCCGGCGTCGACACCAAGAACCTCGTCGGTCATTTGACTGCCTGGAACTACTTCCAAAGCGTGAAGTCACCCGCCAACGATGAGTTCATTGCGAAGTGGAAGACGTTCACTAAGAACCCGAAGCGCGTCACTAACGACCCGATGGAAGCCCACGTGATCGGCTTCAACATGTGGGTTAAGGCCGTCGAGAAAGTGAAGTCGACCGATCCGGACAAGGTGATCGACGCTCTCCCAGGGATTGAAGCTGCCAACCTGACCGGTGGCATGTCGAAGATGTTGCCTAACCATCACATCACCAAGCCTGTGTTGATCGGCGAGATCAAGGCCGATGGTCAGATGGAGACCGTTTGGAAGACCAAAGATCTCGTCGCCGGCGACGCCTGGTCAAAGAGCCTCGACGGCTCGAAGGATCTCGTTGGTGACTGGGTTGAAAAGAAGTGCGGCAACTTCAACACCAAGACCAACAAGTGCGGTTGATCTGATCGAACATCGGCGTTCGCTCGGACATAGACAGTAGGACAATCGGGCGGTGCGCTGTTGCAGTGCGCTGCCCGATCCGCGAATGCCGGCGGGGCAGTCGATAAGACGGGACAAATGCGCCTATTCGCGAAATTTCTTCTGTTGAGCTGCCTCCTGATCGCCACCATCGGGACCGCGCAGGCAGCCAAGCTCGACGAACCGCTCGCGCGGCTTTTGGCAGATAGCTACAGCGATACGGTCACCGCCATTGGTGAAATTGCAGGTTCAGGTGAGACGAGCGCTGCCATCATACTGGAAGCTCTCGCCGACAATCGTCTGCTATTCTCCAGCGCCGAAAAACTCGTAGTTATCGCGGCAAAGGATGGAAAGAGAACGAACGCTGCAACAGGCGCAGCACTCACAACACCGCCAGCCGACCTTACGCCGGTGCGGCTCAACAATCGCGTTCGCACTGTAGTTCAAGCTGCACTCGGCGCGATGACATTGCTGTCACCAGACCCCGCAAAACGCCTTGCAGCCGCGCAATCGATCTTCAAATCACAGGATGCAAGCAAGTTCGAGCAAGTCGAAGCCGCACTCGCAAAGGAAACTGAACCTAAGGTGAGGCTCGAACTCGAATCCGCCCGTGCGGTGATTTTGATTGGCAACAAAGATGCACCGGAGATCGCACGTATCGCGGCTGTTACGGTGCTGCAGACGCGGGCGAACCAGACCGCGATCGCCGCATTGCAAAGCGTGAGCACGGATGCCCCCGCCGCACTGAAGGAAGCAGCCACCCGCGCCGTTGCTGGCATCGAGAGTCGGCTTGCTGTGTGGCGTATTGCGCAAAACCTTTGGTACGGACTCTCGCTTGGCTCCGTGCTGCTGTTGGCCGCAATCGGGCTCGCGATCACATTCGGCGTCATGGGCGTGATCAACATGGCGCACGGCGAGATGGTGATGATCGGCGCCTATACCACCTTTGTCGTGCAGGAGGTGATCCGCACGAGCTTCCCCGGCCTGTTCGACTATTCGCTTATCTTCGCCGTGCCGCTCGCGTTCCTGGTCGCAGGCGCGATCGGCATTGCGATCGAACGCAGCGTCATTCGCTTCCTTTACGGACGGCCGCTCGAAACTCTGCTTGCCACCTGGGGCATCAGCCTCATCCTGCAGCAGGCGGTGCGCACCTGGTTCGGGCCGACCAATCGCGAAGTCGGCGCACCCAATTTCATGTCCGGCTCGTTCAACATCGGCGAACTCGTCATCACCTGGAACCGGCTCTGGATCATCGTATTCGCGGCAACGATCTTCGCCGGCTTGCTGATGGCGTTGAAATACACTGCCTTCGGCTTGCATATGCGAGCCGTCACGCAGAACCGGCGGATGGGCGCCTCGATGGGCATCCCGACTGCCCGGGTCGATGCTCTCACGTTCGGCCTTGGCTCGGCGATTGCAGGCTTGGCTGGCGTAGCCCTCAGTCAAATCGACAACGTGTCGCCAAACCTCGGCCAGAGCTATATCGTCGACAGCTTTTTGGTGGTCGTGTTCGGTGGCGTCGGCAATCTATGGGGAACGCTCGTTGGCGCGATGTCGCTCGGCATCGCCAACAAGCTGCTTGAACCGTTTGCCGGCGCCGTGCTCGGCAAGATCATCCTGCTGGTCGCCGTCATCATGTTCATTCAAAAGCGTCCGCGCGGCATGTTCGCCCTCAAGGGCCGGGCGGTAGAGGCATGATCCTACGCTCGATTATCGACGGGGATCGGCGTGGTGCGATCTTCCTGGCACTGCTTGCGATCGCAGCAGTCGTGGTGCCAGTCTGCCATCTGCTGTTTCCACCATCATCCGTCTTGCATATCTCGACGTCGAGCGTTGCACTGTGGGGCAAGTATCTTTGTTTCGCGATCCTCGCGCTTTCGCTGGATCTGATCTGGGGCTACGCGGGCATCTTGAGCCTTGGGCACGGTGCGTTCTTCGCACTCGGCGGCTACGCCATGGGCATGTACTTGATGCGCCAGATCGGCGCGCGCGGCGTTTATGCAAACCCGCTGTTGCCCGACTTCATGGTGTTCCTGAACTGGAAGGAACTGCCGTGGTACTGGTGGGGCTTCGACATATTCCCATTTGCAGCGCTCATGGTTTTCCTGGCGCCCGGGCTCCTCGCCTTCGTATTCGGCTGGTTTGCGTTCCGCTCTCGCGTCACCGGCGTCTACCTGTCGATCATCACGCAAATGCTGACCTACGCGCTGTGGCTCGCGTTCTTCCGCAACGACATGGGGTTCGGCGGCAACAACGGGTTGACCGATTTCAAGGACATCCTCGGCTATAACGTGCAGGCTCCGGGCACCCGCGCAACACTGTTTTCGCTGAGCGCCGTGATGCTGATGACCGCCTACGTGATCGCTCGCTACGTAGTGGCGTCCAAGCTCGGCAAGGTGCTCGTTGCGATCCGCGATGCGGAGAGCCGCACGCGCTTTATTGGCTACCGGGTCGACGCCTACAAAACATTCCTGTTCACGCTCTCGGCCTGTATGGCAGGCGTCGCGGGTGCGCTCTACGTGCCGCAAGTCGGCATCATCAACCCGAGCGAATTTCAACCGGCAAACTCGATCGAGGTGGTGATCTGGGTCGCCGTCGGCGGACGCGGCACTCTCGTTGGCGCAGCCCTTGGCGCGATCCTCGTCAACTACGCAAAGACGACATTCACCAGCGGTATTCTCGCCCCATACTGGTTGTTTGCACTCGGATTGTTGTTCGTGCTTGTGACCATTTTCCTGCCAAAGGGGATCATCGGCGCCTACGCGGATTGGCGGGAGAGGCGGGATAGTTCGACCGCTTCCGGCAGCTTACTCCCCGGCCCCGTCGGAACCGGCCAGCTCCGCGAAGCGGAGTCGGAAGCGGCACTCATGGTTGTCGCTGCCGACACGCGTTCCGCGAGCCGGCCGGCAGCGACGGAACCGCCCCATCCGGCCGGCTCCGCGCAGCGGAGTCGGATGGGGCAACTAAAATGACCGACGTCACTCACTCCCTGTTGTATCTCTCGGGTGTCGAAGTGTCCTTCGATGGCTTTCGCGCGCTGAACGGACTATCGCTCGACATTCGCCCCGGCGAGATGCGCGCGATCATCGGCCCGAACGGCGCCGGCAAGACGACGATGATGGATGTCATCACCGGTAAGACACGTCCCGACGACGGCGAAGTCTTGTTTGACCGCACCATCGATTTGACGAAGCTCGATGAAGCTGCGATCGCCAACCTGGGCATCGGCCGCAAGTTTCAGAAGCCAACGGTATTCGAACAGCACACGGTCGAGGATAATCTGCTGTTGGCGCTGAAGAACAACCGGCGGGTGGCAGCCAATCTGTTTTGGAAGCGCAACGCGCGGGATGCCGATCGAATCGATCAGATCCTCGACATCGTCCGTCTTGGCGCACACCGCTGCCGTGCCGCAGGAGCCCTCAGCCATGGGCAGAAGCAGTGGCTTGAAATCGGCATGTTGATCGCGCAGGACCCGAAGCTGCTGCTGGTCGACGAACCGGTCGCCGGCATGACCGACAGCGAGACCGAGACCACTGCCGATCTGCTGCGCGAGATTGCCAAGGATCATTCCGTCATCGTCGTCGAGCACGACATGGATTTCGTTCGCCGCCTCGGCGTCCGTGTCACAGTGCTGCACGAAGGCAGTGTTCTCGCCGAAGGCTCCCTTGATCAAGTCTCCGCCAACGAACGCGTCATCGAAGTGTATCTGGGGCGATAATGACGATCATGATGCTTGCGATTCTCCCTCTCACATCCGCGTCCCCGGAAATCGATGCGCCTTCGCGCGGCGATTATCCGGGGTCTTTACCTGTCTCGGCTTGGCACGATCTGCGCGCAATCGCACACGTAAAGATTGCATCTTGGGGACAGCCTGCTTCGGGGAGACGGCCAGCGGCCGCGCTTGGTCGGGAACGCGGGGTAAGGGTTATGCGTGCGACACCAGGAATAAGTGAACCAACATGCTCACCGTAAACTCGATCGACCTTCACTACGGCGCGGCACAGGCGTTGCGGCGGGTATCGATCGCAGCCGAGATCGGCCGCGTCACCTGCGTGCTCGGGCGCAACGGCGTCGGCAAGAGCTCATTGTTGCGCGCCATCGTCGGCCAGCAATCGATCAGCGGCGGTGCCATCCACTTCAACGGCGAGGACATCTCGAAGCTCTCCTCCTACGAGCGCGCGCGCCGCGGCATTGCCTACGTGCCGCAAGGCCGTGAGATATTTCCGCTGCTCACCGTCAAAGAAAATCTCGAGACCGGCTATGCACCGTTGCAGCGTGCCGACCGCACCATTCCGGTCGAGTTGTTCGAGTTGTTTCCGATTCTGAAATCGATGCTTGGCCGGCGCGGCGGCGATCTATCCGGCGGCCAACAACAGCAGCTTGCGATCGCCCGCGCACTGGTTACCCGCCCCAAACTCCTCGTGCTCGACGAGCCAACCGAGGGCATTCAGCCGTCGATCATCAAGGACATCGGACGCGCCATCACCTACCTGCGTGGTAAGGGCACGATGGCGATCGTTCTCGTCGAGCAGTACTTCGATTTTGCTAAGGAGTTGACCGATACCTTCGCCGTGCTCGAGCGCGGCGAAGTGGTGCTGTCCGGCACTAAAGCGAGCATGGTCGAAGCTGACGTGCGCAAGCTGATGACGGTTTGATGCTCCGCAAGATGCTACCCTGTAGGTGCGCCTTCGCATATTGCACCGGACCGCCCACACTTCACCCATATCACCCCGGCAGTTCGATCCGCTCCACCTCGTCGCCGGGCACCAGTGCGAAGCGCTTCTGCCGCCAGTCTTCCTTGGCGGCGTCGATGCGATCTTTGGACGACGACACGAAATTCCACCAGATGTGGCGCGGGCCGTCCATCGGCTCACCACCGAGCATCATCAAGCGCGCCTGCGAGGTTGCCAGAATCGAGATGCGATCGCCCGGCCTGAACGTTAGCAGGCGGCCGGCCTCGAACGTCTGCCCGGCAATGTCGATGGTGCCGGAGGCGATATAAATTCCGCGCTCTTCGTAGTCGGCGTCGAAGGGTAAAATCGCGCCTGGTGCCAAAACCGCCTCGGCATAGAGCGTTGGATGCGGGAACTCGGTCGGCGCGGTTTGCCCGAATGCCGAGCCCATGATCAACCGCACGCGTTTGCCTTCGCCGGTGATGCGCGGCAGCGCCTCGATGCCATGATGCGTGAAGGCCGGTGCTCCGTCCTCGTGCGACTTCGGCAGCGCGCACCAAGCTTGGATACCGAACATGCGACGCGTCTGCGACTTGAACTCCGGCGCCTCGCGCTCCGAATGAACGATGCCACGACCCGACGACATCAGGTTGACGTCCCCCGGCCGGATCGGCATCGACGTACCAAGCGAGTCGCGATGCCAGATCTCACCCTCGAACAGATAAGTCACGGTTGCCAAGCCGATATGCGGATGCGGGCGCACGTCGATGCCGGTGCCAAGAATGAACTCGGCAGGGCCCATCTGGTCGAAGAATATGAATGGGCCAACCATCTGCGTCTTTGCCGACGGCAGCGCACGCCGCACCTCGAAGCCGCCGAGATCGCGCGCACGCGGCACGATGACGTGCTCGATCGCGTCGCAACTTTGCGTGTCGCCAGGAACGGGATCTAGATCAGGCAGCCAACTCATGTGCGACCTCCCTCCCAGGTTGAGTGCATGACAACGTGGCAAGCGCAAAGGCGATCGGCAACCCCCGCCCATCAAACGTGATATTGATAGGCCCAGGTTTCGGTCAGCACTTGATCCTTCAACCGCATGAACATGCGCAGTTCGACCGGATCGCCAGACCCTGCTTTCAAATCAAACACCGCGCGCCAGTGGCCGGCAACGTCGTTCGAAGGCGGGTGACGTTTGCGCAAACTGGGGGTTCAAGATGTCGCACGATCAGGGCATCATCTACCTGAAAGACACACCAGTGGAGGCGATCATGAGCGGCGTATTGATTATCACCGGCGCGAGCCGGGGCATTGGAGCGGCAACCGCAAAGCTCGCCGGGGCGCGTGGGTGGGCGGTCGCAGTGAACTATAATTCAAGTCCTGATCGCGCGGCTGAAGTTGTTGCCGCGATCGAGAAAGGCGGCGGCAAGGCGGTTGCCATCAAGGCCGATGTCTCGACGGCGCAAGGTGCGGCCCACCTATTCGCCGAGACCGACAAGAAGCTCGGTCACGTCACCGGCTTGTTCAATAATGCTGGCGTCGTGCACACCTATGCACCGATCACGGAACTGACGTCTGAGATGCTCGACGAGCATTGGCGCATCAACATCACGAGCCAGTTCCTTTGTGCCGGCGAAGCGGTCAAGCGCATGTCGACCAGAAATGGCGGCAAGGGCGGCGCGATCGTCAACATGAGCAGCCGCGCGTCGGTGATCGGCGGCGCAAACGGCATGCTGGCCTACGCCGCATCGAAGGGCGCGATCGACACCTTCACCCATGGCCTGTCGATCGAGGTCGCCCCGCAAGGCATCCGCGTTAACGCGGTACGTCCCGGCTTGATCGACACGGAAATCCACGATGCAACCGGCGACAAGGAGCGCCTCAAAAAACTCGTCGGCTTGGTGCCGCAAGGTCGCGTCGGCTCACCCGAAGAAGTCGGCGAAACCGTGCTGTGGTTGCTCTCGGATGCCGCGTCATATGTGACGAGCAGCCGGGTCGATATCGGCGGGGCGAGGTAGGGGCTTCTTTTGTCAGCGCATGACGCCGGCGCACACGCGCCGTCCGCCATGCTACGCTGCGAGTGAAAATTCCGAGGCATCGTCGATGCGCACCACCGCCGCGCCGTTGATAGCACCGATGATTGCCCGGCGCGGAGCTGCCAGCGCAGCGCTTTCGCCGGCCACTAAGACGACATCACGCGGCTCGGCCACTTGCGATATCCAGATCGCGCCTTCGACGCATTCGACCCACGCGCTTATGCCGTCAGCGAGGGTGAAAAGGGCGCCCGCAGGCAGGCTCGTTTCGGTTCCGATCGACAACTGTGTCATGACTTGGTCCTCGCGTTCACTGGCAGCCGCACAGTGGGCCGGCGGCAGGATGGGTGAGGGCATCGTCGGAATGGCGAAGCCGGAGGCCGGACCGGAGCCAATCGGCGATTGCCCGGCCGATGGCCTTGATGGCCTCGGCGCGCTCGATCACGGCGTTCCGTTTGAAGGCCGCAAAATCGACGTCTGCCAGTACCGGGCCGCGATCATTAG
>JANMNO010000088.1:0-5906 GCA_031374115.1 Hyphomicrobiaceae bacterium
AGAAATGTCATTGCAACCAAGTTAGAGGTTACGTGGCGACAGCCATCTCATTGGGCGCCGAAAAAGCCGCCTACATCGATCCGGAAGCCGACAAGGGCTATCCACTCGATCTGCCCAGATGGCGCTCGGAGACGGGCGCCCCATTAATGATCAACGCGCTGCCCGGCATGAACCGGGCCGGCATCGATCGCACCGAGCGCAGTCTTTGGCGATATCGCACGGCCTTCCCCGTCACCGTCGCTACGCCGATCAGCATGGGCGAAGGGTGTACGCCGCTCGTGCGCCGCCCATGGCGGGGAGGTGAGGCCCTATTCAAGCTGGAGTGGTTCTCGCCGACGGGAAGCTTCAAGGACCGCGGCGCCAGCGTAATGATGTCGATACTGCGCGAGCAGGGGATCCGTTACGTGCTCGAGGACAGCTCCGGCAATGGCGGCGCTGCGATCGCAGCCTATGCCAGCGCCGGAGGCATGAAGGCGAAGATCCTCACCCCTGCATCCACCCAGCCAGCCAAGACGGTGCAGATGCGCGCCTATGGCGCCGAGGTCGAATTCGTCCCTGGCACGCGCCAGGACACGGCGGATGAGGCTGAGCGGCAGGCCGCACACATCTTTTATGCGAGCCACAACTGGCACCCGTTCTTCTTGCAGGGCACCAAGACCCTCGCCTACGAGTTGTGGGAGGACTTGGGTTTCCGCGCGCCCGACAACGTGATCGCGCCGACGGGGGCCGGCAGTAACGTGCTCGGCTGTGACATCGGCTTCGACGAGCTCATGCGTTGTGGCGAGATCGCGCGGCGGCCACGACTGTTCGCGGTCCAGCCAGCCAATTGCGCGCCGATCCACGCCGCGTTCGTCTCGGGTGGGACCCGCCCGGTGTCGATCGAGGTTAGGCCGACGATCGCGGAGGGCACGGCTATCACCAAGCCGATCCGCCTGAAGCCCGTGCTCGAGGCCATCCGCCGTTCAGGCGGATCGACTGTCGCAGTGACGGAGGAGGAGATCATCGCATCCGTGCTCGATCTTGCTCGGATCGGTCTCTACGCCGAACCGACGAGCGCCGCAGCAGCTGCCGCGTACACCAGGCTCGTGTCCGCGGGTACGATTAAGCAGGAGGAGACGACGGTCGTGGTGCTAACCGGAAGCGGCCTCAAGGCAACACAGCGGATCGGCGAGATCCTGGGCAGTTAAGTCTCAACCGATCTACCCGAAGCGCTGAATATCATAAGGCGCGAGCTGCCGGAGCTCTTCTGGTTCCAGATCGACCACCTCGACGCCGCGCCTGCGCCGCAGGTCATGCCAGGACTTGGCAGTTTCGTAAGATTCCTGCCGCTCGTAGACATCGAGCTCGCCCGATTGCCGGACAAGATCGCTCGCGCGCGCTTCGGCGAGCAACATGCGATAGGCGTCCTTGGCGTGGTTCAGGATCGCCTGCAGCGCGATCGAGATCTCCTCGACTCGAGCCGGGCGGGCAGCCAGCACGAAATTGAGTAGATACGGCGTGAGAGAGAGCAGGTGCTGCCAGCGGATGATGAGCGGACAGACGATCAATCAGGGTCACGCGATGGCCGTCGCGGAGCAAAGAGAATGCCGTGCACACGCCGACCGTGCCGGCGCCGAGGACCGTGAAGTGCTGCTTCGCCGTGGACATTGCTTGTTCCCCGTTCACCAAGCCTCTTGGCCCCCACTAAGGCCGATTGATGCACGCGCTGAGATGGCCAGGCCCAACTTCCTTCAGCGGCGGGATGACCTCGGCGCACTCGGCAGTGGCCAGCCGGCAGCGCGTGCGGAAGACGCAGCCCGAGGGCGGGTTGATAGGGCTCGGGATGTCGCCGTCGAGGATGATGCGCTGGCGCTTGACCATCGGATCCGGGATTGGGACGCCCGACAGCAGCGCTTCGGTGTAAGGGTGTGCCGGGCTGGCGTAAAGTCTGCGCGCCGGCGCCACCTCCATGATTCGGCCGAGGTACATGACGATCACGCGGTCGCAAAGATACTCGACGACACCCAGGTCATGCGCGATAAACAGCAGCGTCAGGCCGAGCTGCTGCTTCAGGTCCTGCAACAGATTGACCACCTGCGCCTGGATCGACACGTCCAGGGCCGAGACCGGCTCGTCGGCGACGATGAACTGTGGCCTGACAGCTAGCGCGCGCGCAATGCCGATGCGCTGGCGCTGTCCGCCGGAGAACTCGTGCGGATAGCGGCGCATGTGATCGGACGAGAGCCCCACGCTCTGCAGGATCTCGGCGATTCGTGCACGCCGGTTCGGTCCGCGCTCGAGCTTGTGGATTACGAACGCCTCGCCAACGATCTCCTCCACCGTCATGCGCGGGTTGAGCGAGGCGAACGGGTCCTGGAAGATGATCTGCATCCGCCGCCTGAGATCGCGCAGGCCTGAGCGATCGAGCGCACCCACATCGATGCCGTCGAACATCACCTTGCCGCCCGTCGGCTCAACGAGACGTAGGAGCGCCTGTCCCGCCGTGGTCTTGCCAGAACCCGATTCACCGACGAGCCCGACGACCTCACCGGCAGCGATGTCAAAGGAGATGTCGCAGACCGCCTGCACGCGGCCAATGACTCGCGAGGCAAGGCCGCCGCGGATCGGGAAGCTGACGCTGAGGTTCTTCACCTCAAGTAGCCGCTTTGCGGTGGCTGCGGGGCCAGTCCCGGCCCCTGTCGCCTGCACGGTCCAGGCGTCGTGCGGAGCCGACACAATCAAGGCAATCTCGCTCGATCGCAGGCACCGAGCCATATGCCCGTTGCCGGTATCTTCGAGCCGCGGCACCTCCCGTCCGCAGGCCTCCACGGCAAACCGGCAGCGCGGGTGAAAGGCGCATCCGGACGGCAGGTCGATCGGGTTCGGCACGTTGCCGGGGATGGCGCGCAGCCGCTGCTGGCGAAAGGCTTCTCGATCGACCCGTGGCACGCTGTTGAGGAGGCCGATCGTGTAGGGCATGCGCGGGTTCTCGAAGAGGTCCGTCACTGTGGCCGTCTCCACGGCGCGACCCGCGTACATCACGACGACGCGGTCGGCGACCTCGGCGACCACGCCGAGATCGTGCGTAATGAACAGGATGCTCATGCCGAACTCCTTCTGGAGCCGGCGCATGAGGTCGAGGATCTGGGCCTGTATCGTCACGTCGAGCGCGGTGGTAGGCTCATCGGCGATCAGTAGTTTCGGGCTGCACGACAGCGCCATGGCGATCATCACGCGCTGGCGCATACCGCCCGACATTTGGTGGGGGAAGGCATTGAAGCGCCGCGCAGGTTCGGGGATGCCGACCAGTTCGAGCATCTCGATGGACTGGCGCCTCGCAGCCGCAGCACCGATGCGCTTATGGAGGGCGATCGTCTCCGCGATCTGGTTGCCCACGGTGAAGACCGGATTGAGGCTCGTCATCGGCTCCTGGAAGATCATGGAGATGTCGTTGCCGCGAATGCGGCGCATCCCCGCTTCCGATTTTGCGAGCAGGTTGTCGCCGTTGAGCAGGATCGAACCGCCAGCGATGCGGCCGGAGCCGGTGATGAGGCGCATGATGGACAGGCTGGTGACCGATTTGCCGGAGCCCGATTCACCGACAATGGCAAGTGTCTCGCCGCGGCCGATGTGAAAGCTCACACCGTCGACGGCGCGCACCTCGCCCTGCTCGCTGTCGAAGCAGGTCTTGAGATCCCTGACTTCGAGCAGCGGTGCTGCGCTTGCCATGCCTTCTCTCCACACCTGCCGGCATCGCCGGACACGGGGGTCCTGCCCGCAGCCCTCGTTACCGCCTCTTTGCCGGACCGACAGTATCGACACCCAACGAAGCTTGTCCAGGCAAGCGCCCTCGCGCGGCCGCCAAGCCCCGCCTAGAAAGCGCGGGAGGACCGCACGGCGGCGAGCTTGACGGGGCAGGGGTCAGCTGAAACACTTTCAATTGAGCGGTGCAGATCTTTGTCAAAGCCCGAGAGAGCAAGATCGGCTCGTGCTGTATATGGCGTGTCGAGCCGACTGTCGCCCGAAGAAACCGGAGTAGCTAGCACCATCCATCGTCACGCAAGGAGCAATGCAGTGTCAGGTCAGCGGCCACGCTTTCTCTTCTTCGACGGCAAGATCGTGCCCTACGCCGATGCGACGGTTCATGTGCTTTCGACGGTCTTCAAGTACGCGGCGGCCATATTCGAAGGAATCCGCGCCTACCATAACGAGCAAACCAACCAGCTTTATATCTTCCGACTGAAGGAGCACCTCGACCGGCTGCACGAGTCGGCGAAGATTGCCCGCATTCCGTTGCCCTACACTGCCGAGCAGATCCGGCACCATCTGGTCAAGCTGATCAAGGAAAACGAGCTGCGGCAGGATCTGCACATCCGCATCTCGGCCTACGTGTCGGAGGATGACGGCCGGCTGCACTCGACAAGCCCGATCGGCCTTTCGATGGCGGCAATCCCGATGGGGCGCTACGACACGCTGGCACCGACGGAGGGGCTCAAGGTGGGAGTCAGCGCCTGGCGGCGTCTCAGCGACGAGTCGATGCCACCGCGCGTGAAGTCAATCGCCAACTACCAGAACAGTCGACTCGCGCTGCTCGATGCGCAGGCCGCAGGCTTCCAGGATGCGATCCTGCTCGATCCGCGCGGAAAGGTAACCGAGGGGCCCGGCTACAACATCTTCGTCGTGCGGGGCGGCCAAGTGATTACGCCGCCGGTGACCTGTGGCATCCTCGAGGGCGTGACGCGGGATACCCTGATCAGGCTGCTTGCAGAGGCGCACGGGCTGACGGTACTCCAGCGCGAGATCGACCGGACGGAGCTTTACGTCGCCGACGAGGTTTTTTTCTGCGGCAGCGGCAAGGAGGTGACGCCTATCGGCTCGATCGATCACCGCCAAGTTGGCACTGGCGGCATGGGGCCCCTGACGAACAAGATCAAGGAGACCTACTTCGACGTCGCCAAGGGCAAACAGCAGGACTACGCGAGTTGGCTGATCCCGGTTTATTGAGTGGTAGGCTTCGCGCGAGAGAACGAGATATCGGGAGAGGAGATGGTCTGATGGCAAGTGTGCGTATGACGGCTTTGCTGACCATGGCGCTCGGCGCGCTGTGGCCGGCGGCGGCGTGGTCCCAAGCAGCACCTCAGGGCCAGTTGACCGTCGCCCAGGGCACCGATGCGGTCACCATGGATCCGCACAACACGACGCAGATGACGGCCATGCAGCCGTTCAACTTCGTCTACAACAAGCTGATCAATCGCGACAACGACATGAAGCTTGTCCCGGAACTCGCGGAATCCTGGAAGGCGGTCGATGAGCTCACCTGGGAAGTGAAGCTGCGCAAGGGTGTGAAATTCCACAACGGTGAGGACTTCAACTCTGCTGGCGTGAAGTTCACCCTCGACCGCGTGCGCGTTGCCGGCGCGACGCAGGTTTCAAGCGGCTTCACCACGATCGATGACGTCAAGACGCTCGATCCGTATACGGTCCATATCATCACCAAGAAGCCCGATCCGCTGCTGCCGGCGCGACTAGCGGCGTGGGGCGCCCAGATGCTGCCACCCGTCTACTTCAAGGAGGTCGGCGTCGATGGTCTCGCCCGCAAGGCGGTTGGCACCGGCCCGTACCGATTCGGCGAGTGGCGCAAGGACGACAGCCTGTCGTTCGAGGCGAATACGAGCTACTGGGGCGATGCGCCTAAGTTCGCCAAGGTCGTCTTCCGGCCAATCAAGGACGAGCTCGCCCGCATGTCCGCGCTTACGGCCGGTGAGGTTGACTTGGCGGTCAATATTCCCGTCGACTTCTCCGATAAGATCAAGTCGGGTGGCTCGACCTATCTCGCGCAAACACTTGCCAACGCGACGGACGTCTTCCTCATGGGCAGCGACGCTCCGCTGAAGGATGCCCGGGTGCGCCTTGCGCTGAACATAGCC
>JANMNO010000089.1:0-7296 GCA_031374115.1 Hyphomicrobiaceae bacterium
GTGGCCGAGATGATGCAAGGCTGGTCATCCCACCTGGGTCTACCGGTCGACATTCTCGACGACGACCGCTTCATTTGCTCGTCAGATGAGTTCAACGCCTGGGCCCAAGGCCGCAAGCAATTGCGCATGGAGTTTTTCTACCGGGAGATGCGACGCAAGACGGGCCTGCTGATGAACGGAACGGAGCCGGAAGGCGGACAATGGAACTACGATCATGACAATCGCAAGAAGGCGAAAGGTGATCTGTTCATGCCGCAGCCGCATCGTGTCGAGCCCGATGCGACCACGCGCGCGGCGATCGATCTCGTAGAAGCAGCGTTCGCCCGTCACTTTGGAGATGCGCAGCCATTCTGGTTTGCGGTGACACGTCCTGAAGCGGAGCGCGCGCTCGATCACTTCTTGAATAGTGCCCTGGCGCAATTCGGCGATTACCAGGATGCAATGTTGGAAGGCGAATCATTCCTTTACCACTCGATTTTGTCGATCTACCTGAACTGCGGCCTACTTGACCCGCTCGACGTTTGCCGAAAGGTCGAAGCTGCCTATCAAAAAGGGCGTGTGCCGATCAACGCGGCCGAAGGCTACATCCGGCAGATTATCGGTTGGCGCGAGTTCGTGCGCGGCATCTATTGGCTTAAGATGCCCAACTACGTGCACGAGAACTATTTCGCTCACACGCGTCCGGTGCCGGAGTTTTATTGGACCGCAACAACCGATATGACGTGTCTGAGCGAGGCGATCGGTCAGACCAAATCGGAAGCCTACGCCCATCACATCCAACGCCTGATGGTGACCGGAAACTTCGCCCTCCTGGCGGGTGTCTCCCCGCAAGCCCTGCACGAGTGGTATTTGCTGGTCTACGCCGATGCCTACGAATGGGTCGAGTTGCCCAATACGCTCGGCATGAGCCAGTTCGGCGACGGCGGCGTGCTTGCCTCGAAGCCATATGTGGCGTCGGGCGCTTACATCAACCGCATGTCCAACTACTGCAAGAACTGCCGCTACGACGTCAAGCAATCGACCGGGCCAGATGCATGCCCATTCAACGCGCTCTATTGGTCGTTTCTGGACCGGCATCGCAGCAAGCTCGCGGCTAACCCGCGCATGACGCAGATGTATCGCACGTGGGACAAGATGGCCGCCGAAAAACGGGCAGCGCTTCTGGAAAAAGCCCGCGAAACGCTGACGCTCCTCGACAGCGCGAGCCCAGGATCGCCCACCTATTGATGGAATATGCCACTCGATACGGACAGAGATGATCGGCGCCGTCACCCGATCGTTACTCGCTATTGATTGCTTAGGACGCGATATATGCTGCGTACCTCGCCGTCACGAATCGGCGCTCGCAGGACTTGGAAGAACATGATCCGAATTATGCGGTACCAGTTGCTGACAGCAATGTTGTGGCTTGGCGGCGCGAACGTTGTGCAGGCGCAGACACCCCTGGTGCAGACACCCCCGGTACTGGAGTTATTTACCAGCCAGGGCTGTTCGTCGTGTCCGGCGGCCGATGCGATATTTAAGACATACGCGGCACGCGACGACATCATTGCGCTGTCGATGTCGGTCGACTATTGGGACTATCTGGGATGGAAGGACACGCTTGCCAGCCCGAAGTTCAGCAAGCGGCAACGCGCATATGCCAAGACACGTGCCGACGGGCAGGTGTATACGCCGCAAGCGATCGTCAACGGACGCGATCACGTCGTTGGCTCATCCAAGAGCGAGATCGAAGCAGCGCTAAAAGTAAATGCTGCCCGACCACGCGCAGTATCGATGAGCGCCTTCTTGGATAAAGGCACTGTGACGATTGAAATCGCTCAGTCGAGCGATGCGGGAACCGAATCGACGATTTGGCTCGCAGTCGTTCAGGCCGAGGCGCAAATAGACGTCAAAGCCGGTGAGAATCGGGGCCGCAAACTGACCTATTACAATGTCGTCCGCGACATCGTTCCAGCCGGCATGTGGAGCGGTCCGGCCACGTCAATCAGACAACCAGCATCGGCCCTGGCAACTGGCACCAATCAACGCTTTGCTGTTATCTTACAACAAGGTAGCGGCGGTCCCATCGTTGCTGCCGCGTGGGCCAATCCGATATCGAACTAAAGTTCGGAACACCGGCAATCAATAACGAAAAAGCCCGGCGAGGGGTGCGCCGGGCTTTCGCAGTTGGGAGAATATTTCCAGTCCTGGGGCGGGACCGGAAAACGTCAGGGCCTTAAGTTGCCGCCGGCCCACCTCGATCGCGACCCCGGTGGCTTGGGGGGCTGATTGGTCCAGAGCCGGCAAGTCGAGGATAGATCGGCGGCAACAGAATACAGTGTGCACTCAGTTTGCGGCGCTTCCTCGTCCTAACAACGACGCCATCGAGACGTTTGCAGGTTATTTTCGAGACTGAACAAAGTCACACAGACGAATGGTGTTCATTTTTTCGTTTCAAGCTGCCGAGCATAGGTCGAGACAGTCTTCCGTTTCGAAAAACTCTTGCAATGTGATCGGCAGAAGCTGCCCCAATGCCCCGTTTCACCTGGTAATCCTCGCATTTCATTTCATAAAGACCAATATGGTGATCATGAAGTCGGCTAGACCCCGTGGTATGCCCGCTTCTTTTGGTAACCGCTCCCGGAAAACGTTTATGTCTCAAGTCGATACGGCCGATAATTTTAAGTTCGACAACAGTTATGCGCGCTTGCCAAACCGGTTTTTCGCGCGTCAAAGCCCGACTGCCGTTTCAACACCGCGTATAATCCGCATCAATGAGATGCTGGCGCTGGAGCTGGGTCTCGATCCCAATGCGCTGGCAACACCAGACGGTATGGCGATCCTCGCTGGAAACCAGCCGGCCGGTGGTGGCGAGCCGATTGCCATGGCCTACGCTGGCCATCAGTTCGGCAATTTCGTGCCGCAGCTGGGCGATGGCCGCGCTATACTTCTTGGCGAAGTGATCGACGTCCATGGGGTGCGCCGCGATATCCAGTTGAAAGGGTCCGGCCCTACACCATTCTCACGCAACGGCGATGGCCGTGCCGCGATCGGACCGGTACTGCGGGAGTACATTGTCGCCGAAGCAATGGCCGCGTTAGGGATACCGACTACGCGCGCACTAGCTGCTGTCGCAACGGGAGAAAGTGTTTACCGCGAAGCGCCGTTGCCAGGTGCGATTCTAACCCGAGTCGCTGCTAGCCACATCCGAGTTGGCACGTTCCAATACTTTTCGGCGCGAGGCGATATCGAGGGCATTCGTGAACTCGCCGGCTACGTGATCGAACGGCATTATCCGGCGGCCGCACAAGCCGAAAATCGCTATCGCGCGGTATTGGAAATGGTCATTGCGCGGCAAGCCGACTTGGTAGCTCGATGGATGATGATGGGCTTCATCCACGGGGTTATGAACACCGACAACATGTCGATCGCCGGCGAGACTATCGACTACGGACCGTGCGCCTTCATGGACGCGTATCATCCGGACAAAGTATTCAGCTCGATCGATCGCGCCGGCCGATATGCCTACGGTAATCAACCGCGCATCGCACAGTGGAACCTCGCCCGTCTCGTAGAGACATTTCTGCCGATCCTGGCTGGCAATGAGGACGCCAGCATTGCAGAGGCTCAATCCACAATCGATAGTTTTGCTCCTCGTTTTCAGGAGGCGTATCTTGCCGGCATCCGCCGCAAGCTCGGGTTGCTTCAGCCCAGGCCGGACGATCTGGCTCTGAGCCAGGATCTGCTCAGCCGGATGGCGCTCAACGAAGCCGATTTCACGCTGACGTTCCGGCGCCTTTGCGATGCTGTTGCCAGCCCCGGGAGCGAGGCGGATGTGCGCAGCTTGTTCAATGACCCCAGCGCCTTCGACGAGTGGGCGGTTTTGTGGCGCCAACGCTTGGCCGGCGAAGGTGGCGATGCCAGTGCACGTCGAGCCATGATGCGTGCGTCCAACCCAGCTTTCATTCCTCGCAATCATCGGGTTGAAGAGGTCATCACGGCGGCAATGAATGACGACTTGGCGCCGTTCGAGAGATTGGTAGAAGTGCTGGCCAAGCCGTACGAGGATCAACCGGAGCACGCCGCCTACATGGATCCACCGCGTTCGGATCAAGTCGTGCGGCGGACTTTCTGTGGCACTTGAGCTGCAAGGACAACGCCGGCCGGCATGATCAAGTTAGTCGCGCCGCCATCATGTCGATGAACTGATCTATGTGCGCTTCGGTCGTGCGGTGGTTGACGATTGCGCAGCGGATAACAGGGCGGCCATCGATGATCGTGACCGACGGTGCGGCTTCGCCGCTTTCGTGCAGATCCATGACCAATTCCTGATTGCGCGCTCCGGACGCATCGCCTGCGATACTGAAGCACACGACGTTTGAGAGTGCCGGCGATACCATTTCGAAAAGGCTGGATGCAGAAACGCGCTGCTCGAGATGACGGGCAACCGCGCAGCATTGACTGATGCAGGCGCCGATCTGGTCGACGCCGTGTACGCGGAGTGTGAACCATGTCTTGAGAGCGCGAAACCCGCGGCTGAGATCGGGTCCGAGGTCGCACGGCCACGTCTCGCCGGCAGCCAGTCCACGCGGTGCACGGCCGAGGTAGGCAACCGGGCTCGCAAACGTTTGGCGGTGAAGGGCCGGGTCGCGCACCAGCAGGAAACCGGCATCGTAGGGTACGTGCGCCCATTTGTGAAAATCGAAGGCGATCGATTGAGACCGCTCGATGCCAGCAATCTTGTGCCGCAGATCGGGTGCCAATGCGAGCAACGCCCCGAACGCACCATCGATGTGGAACCATAAACGCTGGCGTTCGGCGATGCCAGCGAGTGCGTTCAAGTCGTCGTATGCGCCGGTGTTGACGGTGCCGGCCGTGCCCACGAGCATGAATGGCAATCGTCCGGCGGCGCGATCAGCGGCGATCATTCCGGCTAGATGATCGACTCGCATGCCGCCGTCGCGGCCTACGGGGATGCGGCGCAAATTTGCCGAGCCCAGACCCGCCAGTTCCATCGCTTGGGCAATGCAGCCGTGTGCCTCGGCCGAGGTATAGGAAGTGAGTGTTGCCGAGGCTGTGCCGGCAATGCCCTGAGCACGCACTTCGGTGCCGAGAAGGGCTGTTCGCGCGACGAGTAGCGCTAGGAAGTTCGCCATCGAGGTGCCCGTTACAAACAGGCCTGAGGCATCGCTGGGATATCCCATCAGCTCGGCGGCCCACTGCGTAATCTGGCGCTCAACCTCGATGCCGGCATGATCGCGACCGCCGCAATTGGCGTTGAGACTAGCCGCCAGCATTTCGCCGATCATACCGGCAGGATTGCCCGCGCCATGTACCCAGCCCATGAACAGGGGATGGGCATTACCGGTCACGTAGGGTTTGATGTCAGTATGGAAGTCGTCGAGCACGTTGGCGAGGTCCGTGCCAGCGTGCGGAATAGGCGCACGAAACCGTTGCCGTATTGCGTCGGGTGCTGGCTGCCAAACCGGTCCTTCGCCGGCGGCTGTCATGAAGGAGATCATGTCGTCGAGCGCGGCGTGGCTGACCGCTCGGAACTGATCCCAATCAGCGGGGTCCAGGGTGCGCCGATCGGACGATGCAGGGCCAAGCGGCGGTCTGGCACTCATGGGGCATCCTTAACGTCTATATCGGCAAACCGCCGATCGGGGTCGCTGGCGGCGACCACGTGTAGGATGGATGTGGCTGTCCGGGCAACCCGTGCCGCACCGCTCGGCTACACCACCACCAGCCCGCTTGTCTCGTCGATCATGTGCATGTTGTTGAGGTCGGCGGAAAGCTGCATCGGCGAGTTATCCCGCGCACCGGCATTCGGGTTTACGCGGCCGCAGATCTCCAGGTCTTTGATCTTGAAGTATACCAGCGTCTCCATGCCCATCGGCTCTGTAACGTCGAGCTGAGCCGTAAACGGCACGACGCCCGGCTCGGCATGCGGGCGTACCTCGGCGATATGCTCGGGCCGCAATCCCAGCAGCATCTTCGGTTTGCCGGCGAGCGAGCGATAGCGCGCCGTCTTTGACTCCGGAATTGGCAAAGCCAGATCGTCGGATAGACGAACAGCGAGCTTCCCACCCGCCTCCTCGATCATTGCCGGTATGATGTTCATTGCCGGCGACCCAATGAAGCCCGCGACAAACAGTGTTCTCGGCGAATGATAGAGTTCGTTGGGCGGCCCCACCTGCTCGATGCGGCCATGGTTCATGACGACCACGCGATCGGCGAGTGTCATCGCCTCGATCTGGTCGTGCGTGACGTAAACCGTGGTCGTGCGCACTTTTTGATGCACGCGCTTGATCTCGGTGCGCATCTGCACGCGCAGCTTGGCATCGAGGTTCGACAGCGGCTCGTCGAACAGGAATACCTTGGGGTTGCGCACGATCGCGCGTCCCATGGCAACACGCTGGCGCTGGCCGCCGGAAAGCGCTTTCGGCTTGCGATCGAGCAATTCAGTGATATCGAGGATGCGCGCCGCCTCGTCGACCCGCACCTTGATCTCGGCCTTCGGAAACCGCTTGAGCCGCAGGCCGAACGACATGTTCTCGGCGACCGTCATATGCGGGTATAGAGCGTAGTTCTGGAACACCATCGCGATATCGCGATCTTTCGGTGGCACGTCGTTGACGACTTCGCTATCGATCGCGATCTCGCCCCCGGAGATATCTTCGAGCCCGGCGATCATCCGCAATGTCGTCGACTTGCCGCAGCCCGACGGGCCGACAAGCACAACGAATTCTTTGTCGGCGATGTCTAGATCTATACCCTTCACGGCCTGGACGCCGCCTTCGTACTCTTTGACGACTTTGCGAATTGAAACGTCTGCCATTGGTACCCCAAACCCTCTGGAAATCAGCCTTTGGTCGCGCCGGCAGTGAGGCCGGCTACATAGTAGTCCATTAGAAACGCGTAGATGATCAGAGGCGGCGCAGCACCCAGCAGCGCGCCGGTCATGATCTGCCCCCAGTTGAACACGTCGCCTTTGATTAACGACGTGATGATGCCGACCGGCAGCACCAGCTGATCGATCGAGGTCGTGAATGCGAGGGGATAAAGGAACTGCGCCCAGGACACGGTGAAGGCGAAGATGGTGGCGGCGATCAATCCCGGGAACGCCACGGGGATGAAGATCTTGGTCATCGTCTGGAACCAGCTCGCGCCATCGATAATGGCCGCCTCGTCCAGCTCTTTCGGAATCGAGGCGAAATAGCCGATCATGATCCAGGTGCAGAAGGGCACGGTCAGCGTCGGATAGACGAGTACCAGCACCCACCAGCGGTTCATCAACTGGATGCCGGTCCA
>JANMNO010000012.1:0-15555 GCA_031374115.1 Hyphomicrobiaceae bacterium
GGTCTCTGTGTGCGCCCTAATTAGGTCGCGTTTTCCGCGGGTTAGCGTCTAGTCAATCGCAGCGCTAGCAAACGGAGACGCGGATCGCGGCATTATTGCGGGAGGTTGCGCGAAACGTCTCTGTGGGCGATTTTCGGGGAAGGCGGTCGGGTTATTGCCGGGGACTTTCGGAGCGGCGGCTCAATCGAAGCCAGAAACGTGCGCTGTTTCCCACAACCACTCGCGCAGATCAGAAACGCTGTCACCCAACGCTAATCAACTGCAGAGTGGAGCACAATTCTGGTGTGGGAGGGGCGGAAGCCGCGAGGCTCCCCCTATCCCGATCAGTGACCCCGAACCGACAGCGCTGCGTCGCAGCGATAATGCCTTCCAGTATTACTCGATCACCTCGTCGGCTTGTGCGAGCATGAGTGGCGAAACGGTGATGCCGAGCGCCTTCACAGTCTTCAAGTTGATCACCTGTTCAAACTTCGTCGGCTGCTGGACTGGCAGATCGTCAGGCTTAGCACCTTTAAGGATCTTGTCGACATAACTAGCGGCACGCCTGAACAGGTCTCTGCGGTGTTTGACCATGGGCTTTCCTCTCAAAAGCCCGGTTGAGATAATCCGATTCTTAGGTCCTCACCCGTCCACCCGCTGGGGTGCACTCCACCACGGGGTCAAACTTCCGCGCCGATTGAAAGTCACGTCAGTGACGCGCTGATGACGCGGCCAGTTTCAATTAGCAACTGCAGCACGTGTTCATGCCGGGGCGCTCTATCGTGGCGGTTCAAGTAAGGCACGGTGATACTCGCTAGTGCGTGGCCGCGCCGGTTCAAAATCGGAACGCCAATATCGGTGATGCCGACAGTATCGTGGCTTTCAGCCATCAGATGGCCCAGCTTTGCAATCGCATCGAGCCTTTTGCCTAACGTCGAAGTGGCGACTGCCCTGCCCGAAGTAGCCTTGCACTCTTCAATCATTTTGGCGCGACGCGCGCTGTCTTGAAAGGCAATGATGATCTGTCCAGAAGTGGAGGCGAGAGCCGGTCTGCGATAGCCAAGGCGCAACGAGAAATTGATGTCCGATTGACCGGCAGTACTGGCGATAACGACGGTCTCGCCATTGTTTACGACGACCAGATGGGCCGACTGGCCGCAACCGTCACAAAGACGCTCCATTGCCGGGACCGCCACCTCGATCAGTTCGCGAGCCCGCGGCGTACGCATCCCTATCTCGAAAAGTTGGTTCGTCAGCGTGAGCTCGTCACTGACTGGATCCCTCTTCAAGTACCCGCGCTCGACCAGGACATAGACCATTCGGAAGATCTCGGCTTTTGAACGACTGAGCCGTTCGGCGATCTCGCGCGTGGCCATGGGCCGGTGCAGAGAAGCCAACAGCTCGATGATGTCCAACCCCTTTTCGAGTGCCGGCGCGGAGTAGGTGGCTCGCTGCCGGTGCGATGCTCGCAAGGTTGGGCGCATCCGAGTTCCCAGTGGTTCATATGCGGTATTTGACTTCATATATGAAGTGTTGTTACGTTTCCAGATGGTCCTTGGCGGTGTCAATAGGAAGCACTGCCGACTAAAGCTATGAACTATGTTTTCAACTTCCGCGACATCTGGGCCCAGCAGTATTTCCTGCTCGACGGCATCCGTGTGACGCTAATGCTGTCCACGGTGACCATCGCTTGTGGACTTGTCATCGGTGCGGCTGGTGCGGCGATGCGGGTCTATGGTGGCGCGACACTGCGCTCGCTAAGTGCCGCCTATGTGGAGATCATCCGCAACACACCACTCATCGTGCAGTTATTTCTCGTGTTCTTCGGCTTGCCGAGCTTCGGCGTGCGCCTTGATGCACTGACGGCCAGCCTGATCGCGCTCGCAATCAATCTCGGCGCGTATACAGCGGAGATCATGCGCGCCGGGCTCGAGGCGATTCCACGTTCGCAGATTGAGGCGGGGCATTCACTTGGCCTTTCAGGACTGCAGGTCTTCCGCCATGTCGTCATGTTTCCGGCGCTGAAGATCATCTATCCCTCGCTCACCAGTCAATTCGTTCTCATGATGCTGGCAACCAGCGTGGTGTCGCAAATTTCGACGCCGGATCTGTTTCACGTCGCCTCCATCATCCAGTCGCGCACGTTTCGCGACTTCGAGATCTATTTGGTAGTGGCAATCATTTACCTGCTCTTGGCTCTGGCGCTGCGGATCGCCTTTGCGGCGATCGGGCAGATAGCGTTCGGGCGCCGATGATTCGCGAATTCGGTCTCGTCGATGTCTATTTTCTCTTGCTGGCCACGCGCTGGACGCTGGCGCTGACAGCACTCGCGTTCATCGGCGGCGGCCTCGTCGGTTTGATCGTTGCGCTTTTGCGCGTTTCACCTTTCCGCCTGCTACGCGCGATCGGCAGCGCCTACGTCGCGACGGTTCAGGGCATTCCGCTGCTTGCGTGGCTGTTCGTCTTCTTCTTCGGTCTGCCGATCATGATGCGGATTCAGGTGTCGCCATGGATCGCAGCGACGATTGCATTCTCCATCTATGCCGGCGCCTTCCTGGGTGAAATCTGGCGCGGATGTCTCATCGCAATCCCGCGTCAGCAGTGGGAGGCGGGGAGTTCGCTCGGGCTCAGCTTCGGCCAACAGCTCCGCTACGTGATTGTGCCGCAGGCGCTGCGCATTTCGATCCCCCCAACTGTCGGCTTCCTGGTGCAGCTCATCAAGAATACGTCGCTCGCCGCAGTGATCGGCTTCATCGAACTGACTCGGGAAGGCCAACTGACCAACGCCGCGACCTACCGCCCTTTCACGGTCTACATTGCCGTGGCCCTCATCTATTTCTCACTGTGCTTCCCGCTGACACAGTTGAGCCGAAAACTCGAAAGGGGATTGCGTGTCGCTCGTTGAGATTACTGACGTGGTGAAGCGCTACGGCTCCAACGCGGTGCTCGACGGCGTGTCGTTGCGCGTCGAGCCGGGCGAAATTATTGCCGTAATCGGCCGTTCGGGTTCGGGCAAGAGCACGTTGCTGCGCTGCATCAATGGCCTCGAGCCGATCCAGGCTGGCCGCATTGTCTTTGCGGGCACCGTGGTCAACGACCCTGCAACCGACCTGAGGCAGTTGCGTCAACAGGTAGGTATCGTCTTCCAGAGCTTCAATTTATTCCCGCACCTGTCGGTTGAAAAGAATATCACGCTTGCCCCGCGCGTCGTGAAGGGGATGGATCCGCGCGCCGCGCGCGATCTCGCCGCTCAGGTTCTTGCCCGCGTCGGGCTTGCCGAGAAGATCGACGCCTATCCTGACCAACTCTCTGGCGGCCAGCAGCAGCGGGTCGCGATTGCGCGGTCACTCGCAATGCAGCCGCAGGTGATGCTGCTCGACGAGGTCACCTCGGCGCTGGACCCTGAACTGACAGGGGAGGTTCTGAAGGTGCTCGAGCAAGTGGCGCGAGACGGCATGACGATGCTGCTCGTCACCCACGAGATGGGCTTTGCCCGGCGCGTCGCGACACGGCTAATATTCATGCACCAGGGTCGCATCTGGGAGGAGGGGCGCGCCGTGGACTTGCTGTCCAACCCGAAGTCGCCGGAGCTGGTCAGCTTTCTCGACGCCGTCTTACATTGAAGTGTGGCCTGTTCAATCAGAAGGAGAAACCGCATGCAACGCTTACTCGCAGCAGTCGCCTTACTCGTATCGATGGCCTTCGCAGGAGCGGCGGCACGTGCCGACACATTCGCCGATGTGATCAAGAACGGTGTCGTGCGCATTGCCGTGCCGCTCGACGTGCCGCCGTTCGGCTCGCAAAACCAGGAACGCAAGGCAGAAGGTTTTGACGTGGAACTCGCCGAGATGGTGGCTAAGGCACTTGGCGTGAAACTCGAATTGCAGCAGGTGACCGGAGCGAACCGCATCCCCTACCTGCTGACCGACAAGGTCGACATTGTGATTTCGGTGATGGGGCTGACGCCGGAGCGGGCCAAGCAGATCATGTTCACCGCACCTTATGCCGATACCAGCCTCGCCGTTTATGGGCCTAAGAGCGCCAACGTAAAGTCAGCTGGTGATCTGGGTACGTTGAAGGTTGTTGCGGCAAAAGGCACCACACAAGATCTGGGGCTCGCGGAGATGAATCCGAAGGCCAACATAATGCGCACCGAGGACGACGCGACGGCTGCCACCGCCTACATCACCGGCCAGGCCGATCTTTTCGCGACCAACAGCCTGATCGTGCCGGACCTTCTGAAGCGCGCTGCGAACAAGGAGTTCGATCTCAAGTTCGTCATCCGCCGCAGTCCTGCGCACATGGGCGTCAAGATGGGCGAGTTCGCCATGCTGCAATGGCTCAACAGCTTCCTCTTCTTCAACTCGATGAATGGCGAACTGGACCGGCTGCATCGCAAGTGGCTGGCCGCGCCGATGTCACCGCTTCCGACCTTGTAGTGACCAGATCAGTATGACGGCCAGCGGGCCGTCATCAGCCAAATGGAGGCCCAAGATGAGCGAAGCTGCAAACAGCGAAATCGAATGGGCGCGCCTCAAGGCCGCCGAATTGAAAGCGCTGGCAGCGCGCAATGCCATCGTGATCGTGCCGATCGGCTCTACCGAACAACACAGACCGCATCTGCCGGTGCAAACCGACTCGCGGCTCGCCACCGAAGTTTCCCTTCGCGCGGCGCGCTGCATGACGGCGGCACATCCGACGATCGTGACGCCGACCATTCCCTTCGGCATGAGCGAACACCATGTTTCGCTCAACGGCACCATTACGCTCGACTATGAAACCATGGCGGCGGTGCTCGACTGCACTTGTCGCTCGATCCTGCGTGCGGGTTTCAAACGAATCTTCATTCTCAATGGGCATGGCGGCAATACTGACGGCATCTACACGTTCATTACCGAGTTCACGGTCAAGCACCGGGTGCCGCTGGCCGGCGGCACCTACTGGTCGATTGCGCAAGCCGAGATAGCCGCCATCCTCGAAAAGCAGACCGCGCTGTTGCATGCTTGCGAGGCCGAGACATCCATGATGCTGACGTTGACGCCGGAGCTGATCGATCGTGGCGAGCTGGCACAGATGCGGGGCGATCTGGTGCCGGGGCTCTCCGCCATTCCTGGCGTCAATCCAGGTGTCTATCGCTGGCGTCAATTGTCTAGCCGCTCGCTGATCGGGGTCATCGGCGAAGCAGGTGCTGCGACACCAGAGAAAGGGGAACGCCTGCTGAAGACCATTGCCGGGGCCGTTGCACGCGCCCTGCTTGAAGAGAGGCTGTGGACCGCGGCGATTTGAAGAGTCAGGAGACCACATGAGCCCGTCCATCAAGGCATTGCCAGATCCAGAATTCGGCGCCGTTAGCAGCCTCTACGCCGACATCGATCTTACTGGCGATGGCAAGGCCGTGGGCTTCCTGCGCGTGCCCCACTCGGTGCACCGATCGGCTTATGGCTGGATCCCCATTCCCATTGCGCGGATTGCCAACGGACCTGGTCCGAGCGCCGTTCTTATTGCCGGCAATCACGGCGACGAATGGGAAGGTCAGCTTGCGCTCGGCAATCTGATCCGGATGATAGAGCCTCACCAAGTCAAAGGTCGGCTCGTCATCCTGCCGTCGGCGAACTTTCCAGCGGTGATTGCGGCAACGCGTACTTCACCCCTCGATAGCGGCAATCTCAATCGCGCCTATCCCGGCGACCAGAACGGCACCATTACCGAGCAAATCGCCTTCTGGATCGAGCATGTGCTGCTCAGCGGCGTTGACTATGCCGTCGATCTGCACTCGGGCGGGAGTTCGCTGATGTATGTCCCAAGCGCACTTGCTGTGCGGGATTCGGACCCGGAGTATTTCGGGCGCTGCCTCGGCCTCCTGCGCGCATTTGGAGCACCAGTCAGCTATATCGCTGCCGCGCCACAGGGAGGCGGCCGCACCTTCAGCTCCGCCTGCCGGCGACGGGGTACCGTGATGATCGGGACGGAACTGGGGGGCGGCGGGACTTTGACCTCATCGAGCCTGGCGGTCGCCGAAACAGGCTTGCGTCGCGTTCTATCCGAGATCGGCCTGCTTCACGGATTGACGGCCCCGCCGCCCGCAGCGACCCGCATGACCGAGGTCGGTGGCGACGACTACTATGTGTATGCGAGCGAGGCGGGGGTTTACGAGCCCCTGACGGAGCCCGGCATCGACGTGACTGCCGGCGCACCTGCAGCTCGCATCCATTTCCCTGATACGCCGTGGCGCGATCCGGCCACACTGGCGTTTGCGCGCGCGGGCCTCGTGTTGTGCAAACGCATGCCTTCGCGCTGCGAACGCGGTGACTGCCTATTCCATCTTGGGACGGACACGGGTCGTTGAGGACAACAACAAAGGAGAGTGTTTCCATGCGAGCGTCAATTAGGAAGCTATCGCTGGCTCTCAGCCTCATGGCTGCTTGCGTGTTCGGCCAAAGTGAGGCACACGCCGACGCGTTGGCCGACATCCTGTCCAGGGGCGTCGTTCGCATCATCGTGTTCGCCGACGTTCCCCCATTCGGTTCGCAGAATGTGAAGCGTGAACTCGAGGGTTTCGACGTTGACTTGGCCAAAATGGTGGCAGAGTCTTTGGGCGTTAAGTTGGAACTGGTACAGGCCACCGCCGCCAATCGGATCCCCTACCTGCTGACCGACAAGGCGGATATGAATATTGCCGCCATGTCGGTAACCCCGGAGCGGGCGCGGCAAGTCATGTACAGTGCCCCCTACGCCGACACCTCGCTCGCGGTGTTCGGCCCGAAATCCTCCAAGACGGCTGGCGACCTTGGCCGCAACAAGATCAGTGTTGCCAAAGGTACGACGGAAGACCTCACTTTGTCAGCGGCAGCGCCGGGTGCGGACATAATGCGCACCGAGGACAACGCAACCGCGGTACAAGCCTATCTGTCAGGTCAATCGCAGCTATTGGCCGCCAACAGTGTCGTTGTCGTGGAGCTGGCAAAAAAGAACCCAGGTAAGGAATTTGATTTCAAGTTTGCGCTGCGTCGTGCACCTGCCCATGTGACCGTGAAGATGGGGGAGCACAATCTCGTGCGCTGGATCGACACTTTTATATTTCAGAGCACGCTGAACGGATCACTCAATGGACTCCACGTGAAATGGCTGGGCGGGCCGATGACTGCGCCGTTGCCGCCGCTCTAGAGACTACCGATTCTGCGGCGAGCCCGCCGAGGATTGCAAACCTTGGCACGTAAAGCCCAGACCCACTGCCGGGGGCATCATGTCGAAGCATGATTTTACACTAGAAGAGTTTGGCTCACGCCGGTCGCAAGTCTGCGCGGCCATCCAAGCAGCCGGTCTCGACTGGCTGGTGGCATTTCATCCGGTGTCGATCCATTGGCTGACCGGATCGGACGCAAAGAGCTATCAGGAGTTCCAGTGCCTTCTCATTCCTGCGCGCCCGGGACCGCTGACCATCTTGACGCGCCAGGGGGAGGTGAACGAATTTCGAGACGATGCGCTCGTCGATGAGATCATCGGATGGGGCGGCGGCATCGTCGAAGACCCTGTCGCGGCGTTTGCCAAGGTGGCCACGCGATTGGGCCTGTCAGGCGGACGGGTTGGGATCGAGGTGCCGGCTTACTACCTACACCCGCACCATTATGTACGACTCAAGGAACTACTGGGCAGTGCCTTGGTCAGCGAGCCGACCAGTCTCATTCACGACCTCAAGTTGACGAAATCCCCCGCCGAACTTGCCTACATTCGCAAAGCAAGCGAGATCGCCGATGACGCCATGGCGGCTTTCGCGGCCACTTTGGGCGAGGGCCAAACGGAACTTGGGCTGGCAGGCAAAGTCTATGAAGCGCTTCTTTCCGGCGGCAGCGGCATCGCTGCCAGTCCGATCAATCTGGTCTCTGGGGAACGCTGCGGCTTCAGTCACGGCGCGCCGACCGAGCGCATGCTGCGGCGTGGCGATAATGTGAACATCGAATTTGGCGCTGCCTATCGCCGCTATACCGCAACAATCGGCCGGCAGTTCTGCCTGGGCCGGCCGGTGCCGCGCATGCTGGAGATTTATGATGTTGTACGTCGCGCGTCTGATGCTTGTATTGCGGCGATCGGCGACGGCGTCCCGGCGATCGTGCCGCACCAAGCAGCTTGGGGCGTGATCGCAGCGGCCGGGATGGATTCCTTTCGCGTGCACACAACAGGGTACGGGCTCGCGCCCGGCTTCCCACCGACCTGGGGCGAGCCGCTGCATATGCAGGATAACAGCGATTACACGCTGAAAGCAGGAATGGTCATAACTGTCGAGCCGCCCGTTTTCATCGGGCCCGAGTTCCTCGGCGCCCGTATCATCGACAATGTTCTCGTTACCTCGAGTGGTGCGGAGCTACTCTCCCGAACCAGCCGAGATATCATCGAAGTTGACTAGGACGCGTTCGGTAATTGCAATTGACTTATAGCGGACTTGATATGGTTGGACAGAGTCGATGCGGAGTTCAGGCGCCGGCAGCGACATCGAGCGTCACGTCCTCGCGCTCGAGATGATCCGGCAGACTGAGACGGCCTTCGACGGTTGGCTCTGGCCTCGTCTTCGAAGCAGGCGTCTCCGGCAGAGCTGCCTCGGCGAGGGCTACGTCGGCGTCGAGGTCTTCGAGGCCAAGCTGAAACTGATTGTGATCGAGACGTTCGGAACGGCGACCTAACTGGCAAATGAGGATCGCTGGACAGAACTAATCCTGCAAATCGATTCGATGGCCTCCGTGATCGAGAACGATTGTAGCCAGCCGCATCAGGTCACGTAACATTTGGGACAAGTGGACCACTGGAATACTGTTGCCAAGCTGCCGACGTCGACGAGAAGGCGAAGCGACGGAGGTTGGGCGCCCTCTCTTGCAAAAATTGAAGCCGCTTTAAATCTAGTTTTCGGCCCGTAGTTGATGTCACGCCGGTCAGGTTCCCACCCGGGCGGGCCAAGCTGAGTTTTGATGAGGTGGACGACGCCCGCTCCCGGCATCGAACTGCCATAGGGTGATCGTTACAAAGCGAATCACCATAAGGGGGTCGTCCACATGCAGGTTACCACAATCGGTCTGGATCTCGCCAAGAACGTGTTCCAGGCGCATGGCGTCGACGGGGACGGGAAGGTGGTCATCACCCGGCAGCTCCGTCGCGGCCAGATGATGGAGTTCTTCAAGAAGCTGCCGCCGTGCCTCATCGGCATGGAGGCGTGCGCGACGGCGCACCACTGGGCGCGCGAGCTGGCAAAGCTCGGCCACACCGTGCGGCTGATGCCGGCGAGCTACGTCAAAGCCTATGTCAAGCGGAGCAAGAACGATGCTGCCGACGCCGCCGCGATCTGCGAGGCGGTGTCGCGGCCGAGCATGCGGTTCGTGCCGGTCAAGACAGCCGACCAGCAGGCCGGCCTGATGCTGCATCGCGCGCGCGATCTGCTGGTCCGTCAGCGTACGCAGCTGATCAACGCGCTGCGCGCGCATCTGGCCGAGATGGGCCTCGTGGCCGCGGCTGGCGTCGACGGATTGAAGTCGCTGCTCGCCATCGTCGCGGAAGCCGGCAACAAACATCAGCTACCCGAGCCGATGCGGCAGGCGCTGCATGCGCTGATCGCCGGGCTGCAGGGGCTCAGCGAGCAGATCGGTGCGCTGGAGCGCGGCATCCACGCCCAGCATCGGGCGAGTGATGCGAGCCGGCGGCTGGAGACCATTCCAGGCATCGGCGTAATCGGCGCTACCGCGATCACAGCGACGGTGACCGACCCGAGCGCGTTCAAATCGGGGCGCGAGCTTGCGGCCTGGATCGGTCTCGTGCCACGCCAGAATTCGACCGGTGGCAAGCAGAAGCTCGGCGGCATCTCAAAGCAAGGCGACAGATATCTGCGTCGGCTTCTGATCGTCGGCGCGACGGCGGTGATCCGCCATGCGCGAACCCATCCCGATAAGCATCCATGGGTCATGAAGCTCTTGGCCAAGATGCCGGCCAAAAAGGTGGCCGTGGCGCTCGCCAACAAGACGGCGCGGATTGCCTGGGCGGTCTTGGCTAAGGGCGAGACCTACCGAGCGCCGGCGCTCGCAGCTGCCGGACAAGAGGCTCGCTAATAGGCGGCATGCGGCACCGTCGGCGCAAGCCAATCGAATTGCGAGGGTGATGATGGCGTGATGCGAAACGGTCGTGAAGTGGATCGAGAATGCCCGAAGTTGCCAATGGGCCATAGAGCCCGCAGTTTTGAATGGGACTCTTTCCGCGGATCACATCAGGGCCAGCGGTCATGCGCCGCGACAACAGGCCGGACACATGACTTGCACCCGACCGCAAGCAGCCTCGCCAGATTCCTCTTGCAACGCGGGCGCCGTCCACACATGGCAACTGCTTGGATGTTCGGCACGCAAGGCCAGATGTACGAAAGTGGCATGCCGCTGTGTATTACAAACGCATCGAGGCGAGACAGAAAAAGGCTGCCAAATGACAGCCTTTCTCATAGGGATACTGGCCCCGCCGCCTCTGCCTGACAGAGAGTAGCAAGAAGGCCCCGGAGCAATCCGGGGCTATTTTTATATCTGCAAAAACCCCCACAGCTTCGGAACCCAGCGCCAAACTTAGCGTTGCCTGTGCACAACTAACGGCGGGAGCGGCTGATGCATTCGTTCATGACCAGCTTTTTGATATTTGCCGTGTCGCAGGTGGTCATTATCGGCGTTTCGGTGTTGCTGTCTGTCTGAGCGATTGGGATCGCGTACTCGGTCTCTTTACAGAGCGCCTTGTCGTCAGCAGGACCAACGAGGCTCAAGTAAAAAGCCCCGCCATGGCGGGGCTTTTCCTTCATTTACCAAGCGTTGTGGTGCCAGGATCTACGACCAGTGTTCCACCAGCCAAAGCGATTACCCTCGCGGTGCCATGTCCAGCCGCGGCCTTCCGGGCGATGCGGACGACAGACAACGACCTTGTCCCCACGACGCTCGGTCCACTTGTTGTCCACCCAGCGGCAATCATGACGAGCCTTTTCAACAATTGATTGCGACGAGGTAATCGGCAGCTGCGGCGCGGCAGTTGCCGGTAATGCTGCGACCAAGGCCGGGACAGCCAAGAAGCTAGCAAGTACGAAACGTTTCATTTGGTTCATTCCTTTTGACACATGCAGTCTTAGTGGACACTGAACGCCACACGTGGGGATGAGTTGCTCGCTAAAACGATGAATGACTGAATATTGATCGGTATGAATGCTTGTTCAGAAATGTTGTTTCGCAAGGTGCTTATTTTCGTGACCCACGCTGCCACGATCCGGTGAACATCTGCGGCAACGGCTTGGGAGAGAAATATGGTGGGAGCGTCTTCGAGGTCGCGCAAGTGCTCGCGATCGTTGGCGTGACGGAGCTGTTAAGTGCCCCCAGGACACCGGAGGGAGCGTTCTGGGCGGGTTGAACGCCAAATTGGCGAATAACCAATTCGCATACGGATCGGCAGGCGCCTGCGAACGAGGTGGTTCCCACACTGCCTCATACAGAGCCGGATATTCTGCGAACGGACGGGAGTTGCGACAAGAGCCGGCAATCGCGCCAACTCTTAAGGGAATTGCGGTCAGAACCATGTACCGCGAGCGGCAGGATAAACCTAAGGCGCAATCCGCTATTTTTGACTGTCGCGGGACGCCGCCGAGTGCGGGACATCACGACTGCGACCAGTCCCAATGACATTGTGTGACCGCACGCTTCAGGATGCGGTCGTGTTCATCGCCGGCGATTGCTGATTGAATCTGCGATCAAGCGGAGGAACGAAAAAGGGAGATCGGTCATTTCCGTATTGACACTGTGCCGTCGCCTTCGCCAGGAGCTTCGTATGACCGACATTGCGGCACCAGCTGATGTAAACGCGGCTGCTTCCGTTACCACCGCGCGCGCAACCGACGAAGTTCGGATCTACGCGCACTCACCAATCATATTCTGGTGGATGGGATGGCTCGCGGCGTTTATTATGGCAGTAGCGACTTTGATTGGCGGGGTTTATGTCAGTGTGGGGCAAGGTGCGCAGGAAATGGTCCTGCCACAGTCTGCGCCGCACGTTTCCTTCTCGATCGTCCTCGTTCTGCTTGTACTATTCACCAACGTGAAGATGCGCGGCATCTATTCTATTACATTTGTGATAGCGACGATGTTTATAATTGTATTATTCGCCTATCTTGACTGGTGGGACCGCATCTTCGCGCTCATCCCTTATCTGACAGTCCACATCAATCTCGGCTTCTACTTGTTCTTCGGCACATGCCTCTTCCTGCTATGGGCCGCGACCTTTTTCGTATTCGACCGACTGACATACTGGCGCATCCGCCCCGGCCAGATCATCGAGGAAAGTTTGATCGGTGGTGGTCAGCGCACGTTCGACACCGAAGGACTTCAGTTCGAGCAGCGGCCGGCCGACCTCTTTCAGCAGACCATTCTCGGCCTCGGTGCTGGCGACATCGTGTTGCGTACGGGCGGCGTCACGAAGTCTGAGATCCTGATCCCAAACGTTTTGTTCGCGTCCGACAAGCTGCGACGCGCGCAGCGGCTACTGGCCGTTAAGCCCGACACGCCTGCGCCCCTGTAAATCGCGTCAACGAGGGAGAAACACCATGTTATTGCCACCGCAATATTTCTGGCTCGAACCGGTACTGTTCGCTGCGATCATCGTCTTTATCGTGGACTTGGTCGGCAACCTGATTACATTTTCTAACCGCCTGGCGAATGCTTTTGTGACGGCGGCGCTATTCACTGGCCTCTTCGGCGCGCTCGTTTACTACGGCTATGGCAACATTCAGGTTACTGTGAACAGAGAGCCGACGGCCACAGCTCCTGCCAAGAAGTTATAGCTGACACGGCGTGGCGGTGGCCCAAGGCTGTCATCCCACGTGTAACTAGCACCCGGCCTCCCTTTATGCGTGGCTCGTCATTGTTTCGGCTGGTATTGACGCGCTCCACGTCACGCCGTGGGCTGCGAAATCCATCACCACCTCTGCTTTGAGTGAGGCTGCAAGCATCTGGTGCAGCACAACATGGCCAAAACCTTTTCGCGCGGGGGGTACCACAGGTGGCCCCGACAGTTCCGTCCAGGTCACGTGCAGCTTTCGTCCTGTGCTTTCGGCAGTATCGAATCTCCAACTCACTTTGATCAGACCGCCGGGCACAGAAAGTGCGCCATACTTGACCGCATTCGTCGCCAGCTCGTGAAGCGCGAGACCAAGGGTCTGGGCGGCATCTGCGCTCACAACGATATCCGGGCCGGTAATTACTAGCCGCGGGCTCTGTGTATCGACAAAAGGGGCGAGTTGTTGGCGGACAAGGTCGGCGAGCAGCGCGCCGCGCCAGTTGGCGCGCACAAGGATGTCAAAAGAGGCGGCGAGACCTTGCAGACGATCGCTGAACCGCGGCTGGAATTCTGCCAAGGTGCCGGCCGTCCTCGCAGTTTGGTTCGCAATCGACTGGATGACGGTCAACATGTTCTTGGCGCGATGGGTGACCTCGCGCGAGAGCAACTGAACCTGCTGTTCCGCCGCCTTCCGCTCGGTGACGTCGGCCATGATGCTGATCAACCGGTGCGCCGTGCCGTCTGGCCTGCGAGTAACAACCTGGCCACGACCGGATAGCCAGAGCACTGCGCCGTCGGGACGCACGATCCGATATTCGGCCAGGAACGAGTCGACGTGGTCTGCCTGTCTGTAAAAGTGCGCGGCCAAAATACGATCGTCGGGATGAAGGGCCGCTGCATACTCGTCTGCATCACCGCCAACTAACCCCCGCCCGTCGGGTAGGGAGAGACCGAACAGAGCCATCCCTTCCCGGGTCCACGTCCGCGTTCCGGCCACCAGATCCGTCTCCCACGCCCCCATGCGCCCGGCTGTCAGTGCGGAGCGGTAGAGTGTCTCGCTCTCCCGAGCCGCGAGTTCAGCGGTCCTGCGCTCGGTGATGTCGACATAAAACGAAGTGACGGCGCGCTGCCCCTGCCATTCGGAAATGTGCGCGGTTGACGAAATCCAGACTGTCCGGCCGTCCGTGCGGCGGGCGCGCCAGGGTGGCGTCGGCCGCACTTGCTCGCCAGCGTACACCGCTGCAGTGCGGGCGCGGAAGACGTCGAGGTCGGCGTTGGAGATCAAATCATCGAATGGGTTGAGACCCAGCAAGTCATTGGGAGTCGAGTAACCGAAGAGGTGGGCCATGGCAGGGTTGGCGTAGACGATTTGGCCGCCTTTTTGAATGATAATGCCATGCGGCGCGCCCTCGACGACGCTGCGGTATCGGGCCTCTGAACCGCGTAGTGCCTCGCGCGACTCGACTAGTTCACGTTCCGCGCGCTGACGGGCGGCCAAGATGGCCGTAGCATTCTGCAGCGCGACAGAGCGCAAAAGGTTCTCGTCGTCTTCCGCCATCATGCACCCGTGATCGCTTTTCGGGCCAATTCCGTGCCCAGCACGCGCGCTTCAATCTTCGCAAACGCAGTGTCGCGGCTCGTGGTAGTATCGTCGCTGAAGGGCGAAAAGCCGCAATCGTCGGTCGTACCGAGTTGCTCGATCGGAATGAACTGCGCGGCTTCTAAGACGCGATCTCTGATCTCTATCGCCGACTCGATACGCGGGTCGATGGGGTTGGTGACACCGACGAATATCCGTTGATCACGCTGCATATGCGATCGAATTATCTTCAGCACGCGCTCTCGATCCGGTTCGCCTGCCAGCGCGATATAGAAATTACCAACTTGCAGTTGGAAAAGAGCCGGTAGAAGCTCAGCATAATCGACTTGCGCACTGTGGGTCGAGTCGCAGTCGCTGCCTGGGCAGGTATGAACGCCAATGCGCTGCCGGTCTTCGGCCGCGAACCGCGACAGGGCCAAATTGTTCAAATCGATGAAGCTGGTGAGCAGATCGCCTGACGGGTCAAGCTTGATGGCCAGCCTGCCTTCGGTGAAGTCGATCTGAACGTTGTGCGCCCCTTTAATCAAACAGCGGCGAACCTCGGTCTCATGCTCGCGGAGCAGATCGTCGATGAACTCGTCGCGCGAATAGCCGGCGACGCCTTCGGCGGGATACATTAGGCTCAGAGCAGAGGGGGAGATGACCGGTTGCTTGACGGGGACATGAGCATAGCGCAGAGCCACATCCAGATAGCTATCCGCATACACTTTGTAGCGAAACGGCCCAGCCGTTAGGCGCGGCATGTGCCGCGTGTGTCCGTTGTTGAACGGGATCTGAAATCCATCCGGCGCCGTATTTGGCAATCCATGGACGCAATATGTCCAGAAGTTGTGATACTTGCGCTGCTCTCCATCGGTGATCACGGGTGAGGCCGTTGCCTCGAACCGCTTGATTGTGTCTTTGATGGCTGCCTCGAAGAGTGCATCAAGCATCGGGTTCGTGGCGTCGCCCGCCGTCGTCACGGCCTCCAGCAAATGTCGTGGTCGAGGGATACTGCCGATGGGTTCGGTGGGAATCATCTTCGGTGTTCGCGGGACTGAGAATTCGTGACGACGCGGCAGTAGTCGAACAGTGCCAACTTCAGGTGCAAGTTATTCTCCCGTTTGGCGCGTTGCGACTGCAACATCGCTGCGATTCTAGGCGTGTTTAGG
>JANMNO010000123.1:0-5677 GCA_031374115.1 Hyphomicrobiaceae bacterium
GACAGTGGCGCCTGGCAGCACCGCACCCGAGGTATCCCTCACGGTCCCCGCGATCGCGCTGACGCCGCCCTGCTGGGCGGAGGCCGAGGCCGTCAGCGCGAGACAACCCAGCACCGTGGCCGTCACGAAACACTTGTTGAATGCAGGCATCACTTATCCTTTGACGCTAGCGTGGATTTCACCAAGACGTTGTGTCCGGCTTCAGCCGGACTTGGCACTGTAGCCGCCGGGCCTCCAGTCCGGCTGAATGCGCGCGACGAAATGCTGGCACGCACCCACACGGTGGTCGCACCTTGGACGATCGTCAAGGCTGACAACAAACCGCTGGCCAGGATCAACCTGATCAGAGACCTGCTGACCCGGCTCGAATTCAAGGGAAAGGATCGTCACGCCGATCTCCCAGATCCGAATATTGTTTTCAGCTTCAATGAGGAGGCAATGCGAAATGGATGGCTCGAGAAATGACGGGCCTTGGCCGTTGTTCGTAAGCCGATTTAGCCCACGAACATGGATTGGAATGGGTATCGCAGTTCTGACTCTGGCGCTAGCCACGTGGGTTGCATTGTCCGGGTTCCGATCCAAAGACAGGTCTGTGATCGTCCTGCAAGGCAACATCGACGTGCGGCAGGTCAATCTTGCGTTCAAGGTTGCAGGCCGCATCGCCGAGATGAAGGTCGATGAGGGTGACCGGGTCGAGGCCAGCAAGATTGTTGCGACACTCGACAAGTCGTACTTCGCAGACGAGTTGAGACTGGCTCGTGCACGCGTTGCGGGCCAAGCGGCTGTGTTGGCCAAACTTGTGAGCGGCACGAGGCCTGAAGAGATTGCCCAGGCACGCGCCATTGTTGCCGAGCGCGAGGCCAGCGTTGTGCTAGCCGAAGCGACACTGGGTCGCCAAGCCGACTTGGCAGGCAAAGGCATTTCACCTCACCAAAAGCATGATGAGGCCACCGCTTCGCTGGAACGCGCGCAGGCGTCTCTAAAAGCAGCACAGGCAACATTGAAGCTGGCCGAAATCGGTCCGCGGAGCGAGGATATCGACGCAGCCAAGGCGCAATTGGAGGCCGAGAACGCTGCGCTAGCGCAGGCCGAACGCCGGCTTGTTGATTCAGACCTCGTCGGGCCTACTGCTGGCGTGGTTTTGACGCGCGTCCGCGAGCCCGGAGCAATCGTTGCGGCCGGCGAAACGGTCTTCGCCGTGACGATCATCTCGCCCGTTTGGGTGCGCAGTTATGTTGCCGAGCCCGAGTTAGGTCGTGTTCAGCCGGGAATGGCCGTCGAGGTTCGCACCGACAGTGGCAAGACCTATCGTGGCCAGATCGGCTTCATCTCGCCGGTGGCTGAGTTCACGCCGAAATCCGTCGAGACCAAGGAATTGCGCACAAGCCTCGTCTATCGCCTGCGCGTGATTGTGGACGGGGACACCGCCGGCCTTTTGCAGGGCATGCCGGTCACGGTCGTCACATCGACGGCTACGAGGTGAGCTATGAGCGAGACGCTTGTCCGGCTCAAAGGCGTATCGAAGCGGTTCGGCAGCGGACCTTTTGCCGTCGCCGAGGTCACGACGACAATTCTGGGCGGAGGAATCACCGCTCTCGCAGGACCCGATGGGGCGGGCAAGACGACGCTTTTGCGCCTGATGTTGGGACTTCTGGAGCCTGACGCCGGCAAGCTCGAGGTTTGCGAACTCGATCCGATCTCGCAAGCCCCATTGCTTCGGGAAGTCGTTGGCTATATGCCGCAGCGCTTTGGCCTTTATGACGATCTTACGGTCTTTGAGAATTTGTCGCTCTACGCTGATTTGCGCGGCGTTACCGGCTCGCAACGGCAGACGAGCTTCGAGCGCCTGTTTGCACTTACGGGCCTCGCTCCATTCACGAGCCGTCTTGCCGGCGCCCTGTCCGGGGGCATGAAGCAAAAACTTGGCCTTGCCTGCGCACTCGTCCGGTCGCCACGGCTGCTGTTGCTCGATGAGCCCAGTGTCGGTGTCGATCCAATCTCGCGCCGCGACCTCTGGCGCTTGATCCGCACGCTGGCCGGGGACGGTATCGGCATCGTGTGGAGTACGGCCTATCTCGACGAGGCGGAGCGGTGCGAGCGGGTGCTCCTTCTGAATGACGGCAAGCTAATTTACGAAGGCGCGCCTTCGGATCTTACGAAACGCATGGCCGGCCGCAGCTTTCACGTGCGCAATGCCGGCGCTCATCGCAGAGCTGTGCTCGCGGCCGCAGCCAAGCGCTCCAGCATCATCGATGCGGTCATTCAGGGTTCGAGCGTTCGCATCGTGATGGCTGACAATTCCACCGCCCCGTCAGCCGGCGATTTCGTCGACGCGCCCGGCGTGGATGTGGTCGCGGTGGCGCCGCGGTTCGAGGATGCGTTTATCGATCTCTTGGGCAGCAAGCAGCCGGCTGTATCTCGTCTTGCCGTGGCGCCGGAGCGCGGGCAATCGACCGAACCGGTTATCGTCGCAAAGGATTTGACCCGTCGCTACGGCTCGTTCACGGCCGCCAACCGAATTTCATTCTCGATTGGGAAAGGTGAGATCTTCGGGCTGTTGGGCCCGAACGGCGCCGGCAAGTCGACGACCTTCAAGATGCTTTGCGGCCTTCTTCGCCCGAGTTCGGGTCAAGCGCGCGTCGCCGGGCTCGATGTCGTCGCGCAGACGTCGGCAGCACGCAACCGTCTCGGTTACATGGCTCAGAAATTCTCGCTCTACGGCGACTTAAGCGTCGCACAGAACCTCGCGTTTTTTGCTGGCGTCTACGGTCTGACCGGTGCGAAACGGCGTGGCGCGGTGCAGCGCGTCATCGAGGCCTTTGGGCTCGAGCGGTACCTGGACACGAACGCTGGCACACTACCGGCCGGTTACAAGCAGCGGTTGGCACTCTCCTGCGCCATCATGCACGAACCCCCCGTCCTCTTTCTCGACGAGCCGACGTCGGGCGTCGATCCGCTCACGCGCCGGGAGTTCTGGGCGCATATCAATGCGCTGGTGCAGGGCGGGGTCACCGTCATGGTCACGACGCATTTCCTCGACGAGGCCGAATATTGCGATCGCATTGCCCTCATCTATCGGGGGCGCGTGATTGCGATGGGGTCTCCGGACGATTTGAAAAATAGCGTGCGTACGCAAGCGCTTACCGATCCAACGCTCGAGGATGCATTCATTGCCCTCGTCGAGGCCGACGACAAGAAGGCGGCCGCATGATCTTCGCGTGGATAGACCCTCGTAGCTCTGGACGTGCGCGGCGCATCGCCGCGCTGATCCGCAAGGAGACGCGTCAGATCCTGCGCGACCCGAGCAGCCTCATCATTGCCGTTATCCTGCCGCTGACGCTGTTGTTCTTGTTTGGCTACGGGGTTTCCTTCGACGCACGCCGCATCGAGATCGGTTTGGTGATTGAGGATGCGACTCCCGAAGCGGGAAGTTTCACCGCGTCGTTGACCAGTTCGCCCCTGTTCTCAACGCGTACGGCACGCGACCGGCGTGGTTTCGAAAACGATCTTGTCGCCGGACGCGTCGACGGCATTGTCGTGCTCGCAGCCGGATTTTCCGGTCAGACCGCACGTGGCGACCGCGCACCGATCCAGGTCATCGTGGACGGCAGCGATCCCAACAAAGCGACCTTGGTGCGCAATTATCTGCAGGGGGTATGGGCCAATTGGCTGATGCAAGAGGCTATCGCCCGGGGCGAGCGTCCAGGCATCCCGATTTCGATCGAGGCACGCGTCTGGTTCAACCCGGAGGTTTCCAGCCATCACTATCTTGTACCAGGCTCGATCGCGATCATCCTGATGTTGATCGGATCCCTGCTTACAGCGCTCGTCGTCGCACGCGAGTGGGAACGCGGAACGATGGAAGCTTTGCTCGCAACTCCGATCGGCGTCATCGAGATCATGGCCGGAAAGCTCATACCCTATTTCGTTCTCGGTATGCTCACCATGACGCTTGCGACCGGCACTGCCATACTTCTGTTCGGTGTTCCCTTCCGCGGATCGTTCGCGGTCCTGTCGCTGACGTCGGCTGCGTTCCTGACGACAGCCCTGGCTCAAGGCCTCCTCATCTCGACCTTAACCCGAAACCAGCTCGTCGCCGCCCAGGTCACGCTGATTTCAGCGTTCCTGCCGAGCTTCTTCCTGTCGGGCTTCGTGTTCGAAATCGCTGGCATGCCCTTACCCTTGCAGATCGCGTCCCATGCCGTGCCGGCCCGATACTTCGTCGCGGTGCTACAAACACTGTTCCTCGCGGGAGACGTAGGGTCCGTCATTTGGCCGAACCTCGCGGGACTGGCGTTGATCGCTGCCGTTTATCTCACCATGACCGCCCTCAAGACGAAGACAAGATTGGATTGATCGATGTTCGCCCGCATTTGGCCTCTCTTCGTCAAGGAACTGCTTGCCAACTGGCGCGACAAAGCGAATCGCTACGTGCTGCTTTTCTCACCTATTATTCAGCTACTGATTTTCTCGTTTGCGGCAACACAGGAGGTCAAGAATGTTCCGTTGGCCGTGCTCGATCAGGATCGCACGGTGCTGACGCGCGAGCTGATCTCCCGGTTCGAGGGCTCTCCGCAGTTCTCCCGGGTGATCCGCCTCAACGGCGTTGCCGAAATCGCCTCGATCATCGATGCCCGAATTTCCCCCGCTGTCCTGCACATCGGATCGGATTTCTCGCGCAGGCTCAATGCTGGTGAGGCCGCGAAGATTCAGCTTATTCTGGATGGTCGAAGGTCGAATGCCGCGCAGATTATTCAGGGCTACGCGATTGAAATCGTCGATCGCCTCAACAGCGAATTGGTCCAGCTTGGTCGTCTGCGCGGACCACCGAGCGTGGTCGTGGCGCGTACCTGGTTCAATCCCAACTCGGACACGCTCTGGTCGACGGTGCCCGGCCTTTTCGCTGTGCTCATCACCGTTGTCGGGATGATGGTTTCAGGACTGTCGGTCGCCCGTGAGCGCGAGCTCGGCTCCTTCGAACAGTTGCTGGTATCACCATTGACGTCGACAGAGATCTTGATCGGGAAGGCGCTCTCCGCCTTGGCGATCGCCATGACACAAGGCACCATCGTGATGCTGATCGCCATTTACGTCCTGGGCATCCCGATGGAAGGATCAATGATCATGCTCATTGCCGCCATGATCGTGTTCCTCATGTCGGTCATTGGTATCGGACTTTTCGTCTCTGCATTGTCGAGTACTCAGCAGCAGGCCATCATCGGCGTCTTCATGTTTCTGGCGCCAGCCATACTGCTTTCGGGTTACGCCACGCCGGTCGCGAACATGCCCGACTGGTTGCAAACGGTCACGCTCATCAATCCGATCCGGCATTTCGTCGTCATCTCGAAGGGCGTATTCCTGAAGGATCTACCCGCCGACGTCATCATGGCGCACCTCTGGCCGCTGGCCCTAATTGCGAGTGTGACGCTGGCGGCCGCAGCTTGGCTCTTTCGGCACAAGACGGCGTAGGTGACGGAGATCATCGTGGGTAGTTTCCGAACCTAGCCCAGGCCGCGACGCTGTGCCTTGATATGCTTGCACCGGAGTTGCACAAGCCAACCGGCAATTAGCGATTCAGCAAGGGTGGTTCAAATGGCTCGGATCGACAACAAGTATGCGCAAGCAACGCGCGCGGGAAGCGATGTCGCCATCGACCAAGGTTTACGCGCGTATATGG
>JANMNO010000034.1:0-27384 GCA_031374115.1 Hyphomicrobiaceae bacterium
GGTTGTCACCGACGGTGTATCAGCGCGATCAATTTCGACCAGACGGATCACAGCCCGGCAGAACTCCAAAAACGTGCCAGTGTCCTCTCCGGTTAAGGGATCAGATCCGCGCCGCGCTGGCGCGTTCGTTATTTCCGGCCATAAGCCCATTAGGCTGGTCACTAACCGGCGATCGGTCGCGTTTCTGGGACTGCCAGGACCGACGTGGAGTTTGCCAAAAGCACTTTCGACAACGTCCAGCAACAGTGGAAGTTCGATCGATGCGGCGCCGGCAGGCGAGGTCGGCAAGCATCTCGACTGCAGCACACGCGGATCGTCAAGTAGGCAGCCTTCGAGGTGTCCCCATGCGGTATCATCGAGTGCAGTTAAACGTTGTTGGACCGCGCGGGCGCGATTGCTTAGCTTAGTATCCTCAACCGTGATCGCCCTCAGCTCTTGCGCAAGATTTACCAGTTGCTTTCTAGTCGCGGTTGACCGGTTTGTCGGGCGAGGTCCACTCCGACGTTTCGCATCAATCACCTTCGCCTCTCGGCCGGTGGCCATGATGATCTGAAGATGTTCTTTCCGCGTCGCCCGCTGCGAAAGCGACAGCGGTTTGTCGAAGTACTGGTCCGCAATCTTATCGATGTCGACTGACTGCCATGGACGGTCTTCTTCGACCCAGCCGTACTCCTTCGATCCGAATCCAATTAGCGAAACTTCGGTCAAAGTTGCAGCTTGAACCATCGATCGCCTCGGCCAATGCTATGCGGACGGGCGCGTCTATGGACCGCGCCCACACGAATCAACGGCCCCATGACATCATAATCGTTGCACGTTTGAAACATCCATTGCGGCAGGGCCCATTGGAATAAGCAGAGCTTGTGCGCCAGTGAGACGAATGCCGCACCTGCCTCGAGCGCCCTGACCACCAGCGGCTGGAACGCCCTTGGCCAGTTGACGACAAACGCACACACGATCTACCGTTTACTTCGCTCAGTATGCCGCCTTGCACAGCGATGTCGGTTGGATGTATCTCAGCCCGGAGGACATTTTCGAATGGCCGTCACGATTGAACGTCTTGCTGCAAAGTCCGTATTCGATCCACCGACTTATACCCAGACGATGAAGGTCACGGGCGCCGAGACCATCTTGTTCATCTCTGGCCAAGTGGCCTACGGCAGTAATGGCCAACCGGAACACCCTGGCGACTTTGCAGCTCAGGCCCGCGCGACATACAGCGCGCTCAAGGCTCAGGTCGAGGCAGGTGGCGGCTCCCTATCCAGCATCGTGAAGCTAACGACTTATCTCGTGGATATACGGCACCGCACCGATCTGGCGTCGATCCGAGAGGAATTCTTCGGCAAAAAGGGACCTGCCTCAACTCTCGTGGGCGTTACTGCGCTCGCTCAGCCTGGATGGCTCATCGAAATAGAAGCCATCGCGGTCATCTGATGCGGTCGATACGCCAAAGTGCCATCTCACCCCGGAGCTGCACCAACTGCGCAGTTCCTATTCGCGTAAGTTACAAGATCGGTCCCGGTCGGCAGCGCGCTATCGGCGCCACGTCGAGTAGAGCGAAGCGGGGGCAACAGCGATGAGACGACTGGCCAGATCGAGGTCGCTTCAAGTCCCTAATATCACGTGCGGCCTTCCCTGCTACCGGCGACGCGATTCGCTGTTCTGACGAAATAATTCCCTGTTCGGCTCACTAGGGAATTCGGTCCATAAAGCTCTGATATGCAATGGCTTTATGCGTTGCGCTTCGATCCTGAAAGGACAAATTCGCTTTGATTGCCTGTAATTTCACGCTTATCAGGGAATTCTCTCGGCGAGACCCGTTCGCGCAAGACTGCGTCCACAGCCACTCAGTCTGTCGGTTTGACGCGTCTCTAATCGGTAGTTCCAGAAGCGCCAAATTACCTGGCAAGTTCCGTCTGTTAGCCTGATTGCGGTTACCGGTCCGGCCACTTCATCGTCTCCAACAGGGACTTTTCTCGGGTGATTGGAGCCAGCGTCTCCAAATGCCAATTTCGGGCTGGCAGTTTGGCAGCGGTTCGAGCTGAGGAAGCGGGGATTTGCTAGGCCGCCGGCCGGTATCAGCCGGCGAACCCGAGCTCATTGGCTTGCCTCGCCCAGTCCACGGACATATCCGTCCGGTACATGATCCGCTTTGCAGACAGATCGGCGGGCTGTCTCCCGTCCAGTATGGCTTGAACAAGCTTTGGAGATAGGAACGCGAGCGGCAGATGCGCCTGGACGTAGGACCTCGGAAGCTTCTCGCGCGTCGCGATTTCTGAAAGATCACCGATCCTGCTCGTTCGAAGGTCCTCGAACCACGCGTAGGCTCGTGCGAGCGCTTTGACGAGCGTCTCGTCCCGCTTGATTGGAGCCATCACACCTCCGCCGATGACCAATCGCTGCTCGACGCCGCGCTTGGTGACGCGCACCGGCGTGACGATCGTGTGCGTCTGCGGTTCCGATATTATCGCCGGCAATCTCAGGACATGACGCAACTCGGCGAAATTTAACGTGACGGCAATTGTCGTGTCGCCAATTTCAACTCGCGTCACATAGGTCTGAAGCGCTTTTCGGAGCTGGGTGAGATCCAACTTGCCAAGGGAAAGTGACAGGCTTGTAGCTGCCTTGAGAACTGCCGTCGCCTCAACGGGCGTCATCCGACCGAGCTGAAAAATCGATGCCAGTTCGCTCTGATCGTCGAGAAGCGAGTTGATCGCGGCAAGGACTGCATTCTCCAGTTCGATTGCGGGAATTCGCCACCGCTTACTTGCAACGTGAGATACCGGCCTCCCGATGACCAGTGTTTGCGAAACGTAGTACCGGTAACGGAGGCTCGCCCGCCTGGAATGCGTCGGCGTCAACCGTTCGCCGGAGCTATCGAACACGAGACCTGCTAGTGGGCTCGGAACTCGGGCACGGGTTTGACTTCGATGCTCAACTCGGTTCTTGGACAAGTTCTCCTGAACCCGATTCCACAACTCCTGTTCAATGATGGGCTGATGCAGGCCAGGATGCCGGGTGCCTTTATGCACGACCATTCCAATGTAAACCGGGTTCTGGAGCAGTAGATAAAGGCTGCCCCGCGTAATGCGATGACCGCCAATCATTTTGCCAGATTGCGTAGCGCGCCGGTGGGAGCGAATGCCGTTGCTGTCCAGATAACCGGCCAGATCGCGAACCGAGCCGAGCCCGATGTATTGCTTGTAGATCAGCCGGACCTTGGCTGCTTCGATATCATTGATGATGAGCGCACGATCCTTGACCTCGTAACCGAGCGGCACGGAGCCGCCCATCCACATTCCCTTCTGGCGTGAAGCGCGGAACTTGTCGCGAATGCGTTCTCCCGCGATTTCGCGCTCGAACTGGGCGAACGAGAGCAACACGTTCAACGTCAGTCGTCCCATAGACGTCGTTGTGTTGAATTGCTGCGTCACTGCGACAAAGGAGATGCCTTGCGCATCGAATACCTCAACGATTTTTGCAAAGTCGGCCAACGATCTGGTCAATCGATCGACTTTGTATACGACGATCACGTCAACGCGCTTCGCGCGAATGTCGTCTAGCAGTCGGACCAACCCCGGACGCTCCATGTTGCCGCCGGAAAAGCCGCCGTCGTCATAGCGGTCAGATAGAACCGTCCAGCCCTCATGCTTCTGGCTGAGAACGTAGGCTTCGCAGGCCTCGCGTTGCGCATCAAGTGAGTTGAAGTCCTGCTCCAGACCTTCTTCTGAAGATTTTCGAGTGTAGATTGCACAGCGTGTGCGCTTACGCTCGGTCACCCTAACCTCCTCGTTTTTTCAGAAGTCCGAAGAAGCGTTGACCGCTCCACTTCGCACCGGTGATCGCCATCGCAACGGCCGAGAGGCTGCCATATGTCGTGCCGTTCCAGACGAAGCCCTTGTCCGTAACCAACACTTCATGGGTGTTACCGTCCCACTCACGAAGCAGCTTGGTTCCAGACTTGATTTTGATCTTTGAACTTGTGGCAGCGGGTTGTGTGCCCTTGGCAATGGCCAGCAATTCTCGTTGAGCCGACGCTGGAAGTCCGCCGACCGCGCGCTCCTGGATTGCGTAGGCAATGGCTTGCCGCAAGAATTCGACGCTGGCGTAGCGGGGCGGTTCCGATCGATAGTGCCGCCGCCACTGCGCAACCAGCGCGCCGCGCGAAGCTTCCTCAAGCTCGCGCAGAGCCTGTCCAACTTTGTCATCTTTCGACATTCGCGAGCTCAGCGCGCACGATATCGGCGGAGTTCGCCGTCTAGTTTTTTAGACACCGGCTGAAGCCCGTGACGGGATCGAAGTGCGCCTGCCAAGAAGCCACGCACCGAATGTGACTGCCAGCCGGTCGCTTCCATTAGTTCTGGAATTGTGGCGCCACGCTTCGACTTGAGCAACGAAATGACGGCCGCCGCTTTGTTGGTTTCGCGCGATGCAGCTCCTGCAGCTACAGACGATTTCGTTCGCTCGAAAGCGCCTGATCTTGTCTTGACGTTCTGGGCACGGGCCATGGTGGCGTTTCCTAACCGCGGCAACGGCCCCATGCCGGCGCTCGCACCACCCAAAGCCCCGGTCTTGAGCCGAGGCGGTGCAAGGAGACGCGTCTGCGTCGTGACGGGGTCAGTACCGCTTCCTTTGAGGACGAAGTCCAGTCCCCAACGCCGTTTGAGTCGGCACATAGCGCCGTTTTACCGGGAAACCTCATAGTTGCGGAGCTGATGGCCGCGACTAGAGACCACATTTTTCACTCGATTTTGGGGCTGGACGCATGCGCATCTTCGACATGATCAAACTGCTGACGCCTGAGTTCGACCCAGCGCGTTCCAAAATCCACCTGGCCTGCTGGAACGGCCAAGAGGACCCCCTCGACGTTTTCTTGGCAGGCAAGTTTCCGGAGTGGCAGGGCATCCAGAACCAGCGCAACTTTGAACGGCCGTTCGTCCTTTCGCTGGTCAAGCTTGAAGAACGCGACCGCTGGCTGTTCGGCGGGCTGCATAAAGTCGATGGGCCGTGCTTATCCATACCGGACCCACTTCGGTCGGGCCAAGACCTCTACAAGTACCCGACGTCGGAAGTACCATCCGCGGCTGCTCTGACCGGGCGCCTCGTAGCCCAGTTCGAAAGGCCTGGACGGCAGTCCTATCTCCTGGCCGAGAACTGGATGGAAAAGATCACCCTCGCTGAAGTCTACCCCAAACGACTTTCTATCGGTACGTTCCGCGGTTTCCGCTCGGTCGATCTATCGTTCGACGATTTACAGATCATTGCTGGTCAGAACCTCGAGTCTTGGCGGTCAGCGCTTTCGAGCGTTGCAGGCGTCTACCTCATTTCAGATACTTCGGCAGGAAAGCTCTACGTCGGCTCAGCCTCTGGTGCCGGCGGCATCTGGCAGCGCTGGACAGGATACGCTGTGACCAGCCACGGCGGAAATACAGAGCTTCGGACTCTGCTCGCCGAAGGCAGTTTCGATAGAGCGAAATCGTTCCGCTTTTCGATCCTAGAGATCGCGGACTTTCACACAGGAGACGAAAGACGTGCTTGCCCGCGAGTCGCACTGGAAGCGCGTGCTGCTCCGCAGGGACCACGGGCTGAATAGGAACTAGACCGTTCATGCGCTTGCCCGACCGCGCGATGCCGCGTCAGCACGACGGCCGACACTATACGCCTTACTCTCCAAGCGGGCTCACTTGACTCGCGCCGCATTATGCGCCACATACGGCGCATAACTGCTAAGATTGGCGCAAAAGTGAAATTTATCAAGGATCGGCAAATCCTGGCGATTTTATCTGGTAATCCGGCTGGATTGACCGTGGATGAAATCGAAAAGTATCGCCTGGAGATACCGAGACGTACCCTTCAACGCCGCCTCCACCAGATGGTCGAGTCGAAGATTTTGGCCGTAACCGGCCAGACGCGCGCAAGGCGCTATCGTGCGACCTCAGAAGTCCTGATCCCGGCGTCTGCAGTATCGGGGATCGAACAAAATGACGGCGGTTCAGCTTCCTTTGTGCCGCTAAATCGTCGGTTCTACGAGATCGCAATCCCGCCAGAGAAGTCACCCGAGGATCTGGACCTTGCGGCTTGGCGCATCAAGCCATCGCAATCCTGGGACGATGTCCTGAAGAACTCATGTTCGATTATTATTGCCGAGGCTGGCAGCGGCAAGACGACCGAAATGCGCAACCAGGCCCGTCTCCTTCGGGACCAAGGCAAATCGGCGTTTTTCGGCCGACTGGAGTTGATGACAACTCCACCGCTACAGGCCGCCTTTGAGATTGGATCGGGCCGTCCCTTCGAACAATGGCTGGCTGGTGAGGATAGAGGCTTTTTCTTTCTCGATTCCGTCGACGAGGCGGTACTGGCGAACCAAAGGGATTTTGAGCGAGCCATCATCACGTTTGTCAACGCCGTCGATGCGCAACTGTCCCGATGTGTGATCGTCATATCGTCAAGGCCGGGCGCTTGGCGCGGCGACATTGATGCCGACATGCTGTGCCGGCGACTCGGCCTCGGCCGTCCAACTGCCGTTGCGGGTTCTGCCGGACTTCCAAATCCAGCCGATGGCTCGGACGTTGTCGAAGATGCCGTAGCAATGAGCGATGACACGACAACGAAATCTCGCCTCGTTGTCCTGCAGATGGAAGCGCTGGACCAAGCCCGGATTGAAGCGTTTGCCCATTCACAGGCGCCGCAGCATGCCGACAAGTTCATCTCCGAACTTCTTCGAACCGACGCCTTGGCCTTTGCGACACGGCCCGACGACCTTAGCGGCCTCATCGACATTTGGTCAAAGAATGGCGCCATTGGCACATACACCGACGTCATTGACGCCAACCTACGGGGGAAACTGCTCGCACCAACGGGATCGCGAACGAGCATGAGCGTCGATAAAATCATCAACGGCGCTGAGCGCCTCGCGGCAGCAGTGGTGTTTACGAGGCGCAGTTCAATTCGACTGAGCGAGACCTCGGTTACGAGTATCCAGCGATCCAACACACTTTCACCACAGCAAGTCCTGAAAGGCTGGGCCGCTTCCGAAATCAAAGACCTTCTCGAAAGACCGCTGTTTGACCCTTCCCAATACGGTTGTGTTCGATTCCATCACCGCACGTTTGTCGAATATCTGGCGGCGCGTTGGCTGAAGCGTCTGCTTGGCCAAGGGGCCCCGCGTCGCAGCATTGAGAAGCTCCTATTCGCACATCCGTATAGCGACCAAGTGCAGGTCATGGTTCCGTCCATGAAGCCCATCGCGGCTTGGCTGGCAGCCTCGGACCAGGACGTCATAGACAAGATCATTAGGCTGGAGCCCAGGACGCTCATCGAGTACGGCGATGCCGCGCAGCTAGACATCAGCGTTAGGGCGGAAGTGCTCAGAAAATTCGCGGCTCAATACCAGGATCGACGTCATACGCCTCTACGTGCATCGCCTGACGATGTGAGGCGCCTCGCGGCCCCCGGAATTGGCGCACTTTTAAACGACCTTCTGACCGCGAACCGCAACCATCACGACGTGCGTCAGCTGCTACTGCGAGTCATTCGAGAAGGCGGGACCAGGGCCGAATATGAATGCTGCGCCGACACCGTTACATCGTTTGCCGTCGACGGCGCGATGGACGCTTACACTAGGTCTTGCGCTATTCAAGTCTGCGCCATTGTCTGTGACGACACGGCGATGCGCAAACTGGTCTCAACGATTATCAATGGAGCTGACGCCCTCAACCGGACCGTTCTCGCAGCTGCAATCGAGGTCTTCTTTCCAAGCGTTATGACTACAAATAAGTTGGCGGTCGTGCTCGAAAAGGCCGCCGAGGTCGACGAGTTCACGTCCGATCATCTTTGCTACCAGATCGAGCAGCTTGTCGACAAGATGTCGATCCGACACGAGCAGCTGGAGTTGCTTACCGCATTCGAGGATCTGCTCTCGCGTGCGCCGCTCGTCGACGACAACTACGGGCGCGTCTCTGCAAAGTATAGCTGGCTTCTCCAGCCGGCATTCATCTTGGCAGCAAGCGTGTTCGAAGAGAGCCAGGCGCCTTTTGCCCCAACCTTGTTGTCCATCATGTCCAAAGCGCTTCAAGCAAACCATTTGCACCGGTATACGGGCGATGTTCATAAGGAGGCATCTGAGCTCGTACTCACACACACCGACCTCAAGCACGCATTGTTCTGGTTCGAAATTGAACAGAAACGCGCAGTTTCGACGGAGCCCGTGCGTGACTCGTGGTTTGCGACATCTCACGAACTTCAGATGGTCAATGACGAGGATTTTGCGCTCCTAATCGCTTCCTTGTCGGAGCGTCCTCTTCTCGACGACCGCGTCATCGCATTGAAGGCCTTGGTTAGACTGTATATCCAAAGCAAGCGCCCCAGGGCAAAGCTGCAAGAAATTAAAGGCGCGATTTCAAGCTGCGAAGTTTTGACCGCGGCACTCGAAGGCGAACTGAAGCGCGGCAAACTATCGCCCGAGGTTCGTGCCTCAATGAGCCGCCTCCGCGCCGCCGAGAGCCGCAACGACGCAAAGAGAAAAGCGAATGAAGCGAGCCGCCGTTCTTGGATCGAGACCCTCAAAGCAGACCCAAGCCGTGTCGGAGACGCCTCACTCGCCGCCGCCGGGGGCGTTTGGAACAACACGATCTGGCTCCATGATGAAATCCGCCGCCGAAAAGACAGCTCCACATGGACCGTGACGGGCTGGCAGGCTCTTGCTGACGACTTCGGACCTGTCGTGGCGCAGAATTTTCGTGACCTTTGCCAAGCCTACTGGCGCGCCTATAAAGCCGAACTTCGATCGGAGATGGGCGGCGAAAAAAATTCCACGCCCTGGTCGGTCATCATTGGGCTCAGCGGACTCGCAATGGAGGCGCAGGCGAACGCGAATTGGGCCGCCCGCATCGATAAACAAGAAGCTGAGAACGCTACACGTCTCGCGCTTCTTGAGTTGAACAGTTTTCCAGACTGGATCTGGAGCCTTTACCGCCAACACCCAGATGTCGTTTCCGGCATTTTGATCCATGAAGCGAAGTGGGAGTTCTCTCTCGAAGACGGCAAAGACACTGGCTACGTTCTGGCGAGACTTCGTTGGACGGCCAAGGAGCTTGCGGCCGTCCTTCGTCCCGAAATCGCCACGTTGCTAAAGGGGGCAGACGCTCCACGCAATTCTCGTGTACTTTTCGACGCGCTGACCGTCATTCTTCGAGACCCGGCTCCGCTGCCTAGCGGCTTCTTGAACCTCGTCGCCGATCGAGCAGACGAGGCGAACGAAGACGAAGTAACTGGGGCGCTTTGGATTTCAGCTCAGATTTGCATCGACGCCGCTAACGGAACCAAGAACCTTTCACGGTGGCTGGACGCAACCGATGCACGTTCAAGCGAACGGCGAATGAGCTTGGTTCTCGAAAATATTTGGAGCGACCGCTACGCCGGACTCCAGAGCCAGCATCGCAACTACATGGCGCCCGCCCACCTGGTCGCCTTGATAAGGCTCGCGCATAGCCACGTCCGGCACGTCGATGATATTGCGCATTCAGGAACATATAGTCCCGGGTTACGCGATCACGCTCAGAGCGCCCGATCCCAACTCCTCAAGTTACTCTGTGAGCTTCCCGGCCGGAAGACCTACGAGGGATTGTCAGCCCTCGCGAACGACTTCAAGGGCGACTTCTTCGGCGACCGCCTGCTTGAGCTGGCGGACGAAAGAGCCGAAGCAGATGCCGAGCCAGTGCTGCCCTGGACCGCAGACGATGTCGCGACGTTCAATGATGAAGCCGAGCGAATACCTTCGAGCGAGGTTGAGCTCTACAATATCGCACGTGCGCGCCTCGACGACCTGAAGCTTGAACTTGAAGATGGCGATGAGAGTGAAGCTTCGCTTCTACGCAAGGTATCTGACGAGCTTGAACTTCGGCGCGTCATCGCAAGGCGTTTGAGGCAAATAGCCCGCGACAGGTATACGACCGCTTCTGAAGAGGAGCTTGCCGACGAGAGCCGAACGGATATTAGGCTTCACAATCCTCGCGTACCTCGGCGCGTACCGATCGAATTGAAGATTGCCGATAAGTGGTCTGCTGTCGCACTTCGCGAGCGCCTTGAGAACCAATTGGTCAAGCAGTACCTCTTAGAGTCGAGACTGGGCATCTTTCTCCTCGTGCGCCGGGGTGCGTCGTCTGACCGAACGACCTGGAGTTTGCCACATCATCCGAAGGCTCACTTCGACGAGCTTGTTGATTGGCTCAACACGGAAGCCGCTTTGCTGCTGAAGCAGCATCGCGAGCTGCTGGGCCTGAGTGTCATTGGGATTGATCTGACGAAACGCGAAACAAAGCGCTCAGCAAAGGTAGTTTCGACACGACCCAACCTTCAACCCGCTGCCATGAGTGCCAAACGTGCCAAATGATTTCGACTTTCGTCTGGGAAAACGGCACTTCAAGGGGCGTCTTCATCGTCGTAGATCGGGCTCGTGAGATGGAAGTTTATGGCAGGTGTCCTCGACAATCTAACTCCCCGTATTCCCGAGACCAATCTGGCCTAACTACTTGACGATAAACGGGGTTGAGTTGCCGGTTTTGACTTTTGTGGCTGGACCGAGGCCAATTTGTCTGATCTCCCGGTGCGCCGGCATGTCTGCGGCTTTGCGGAGAGTGGTCTGGTAAATTGCGGTCGACGAAGTACCTTCCCCAACTTCTGTACAAAGCATCTCTCCGACAAGTCGGGTATGAAATAGGCCGACCCTGAATGAGTTCTCGACGAGGCAGGAACCCATGAGAGACTTGATCGGATATGGCGGGCGGACACCAGATTTCGTCTGGCCGAATGGTCAGCGGCTTGCCGTGTCGCTCGTCGTCAATTTCGAGGAAGGGGCCGAGCAGCAGGTCGGTGACGGTGATGCGCTTTCGGAGCGCATGGGCGAGGTGATCAGCGTTGTCGAACCTGGCGTGCGCGACATGGGCCAAGAGCAGATCTTCGCCTACGGCATGCGGGCGGGCATTTGGCGCTTTCTCGACCTTCTGGACGAGACCCATATCCCCGCGACATTCTTCTGTTGCGGGCGCGCGGTCGAGCGCGTGCCCGAGATCGCACGCGAGATCACTCGGCGGGGGCACGAGCCGGCGTGCCATGGCTGGCGTTGGCGACCGCATGCCGACTATGCGACGCGCGAGGCGGAAGCCGCCGATCTCGACCGCTGCATCGCCGCCATCGACGCGGCCACCGAGGAGCGCCCGCTCGGCTTTTTCTGCCGCGGTAGCGAGAGCATCTGGACGCGTGAGCTGCTGGTCGAACGGGGCTTTCTCTATACCTCGAATGCCTTCGACGACGACCTGCCTTACGTCGAGCGCGCCTCGTCGACCCCGACGCTCCTCGTCGTGCCTTATGCGCTCGACAGCAACGACATGAAGTTTTTCCACCCGAATGGCTTCGTGCGCGCGAGCGACATGGTCGAATACGTCGCCGATGCGCTCGAAACGCTACTCGGCGAGGCAGCCAAGGGTCGGACGCGGCTTCTCAACATCGGGTTTCATTTGCGAATTGCAGGTCGTCCGGGGCGATTCCGCGCCGTGCGCGAGATCGCGCACATGCTGGATGCAGCCCGCGATCGGCTGTGGATCGCACGACGCATCGATATCGCGCGGCACGCCGCAACTCGACTTCGATGACGCTGCATTGGTTTTGAGCGTTCCGCACCCTATTCGCTCGAGAGCTGCCTGTTTCTCGAGCAAAATTGTTGCGATGGGGTGAGTTCGACGGAATTTCCGCGACTACTAGCCGAGGATGGTATAACGGGCATAGCAGCCACTTATGCTTTCTCGCGGACGTCGAAACGGGCTGCCGCGAGGCACTTGGCATACGGCATGCTTTGCTAACTCGTCGTCGAGAGGATGGGGCGCGCGTGACCGCCGACAGCAATGCAACTCGAGAGATCAGCAAGGTCGTTGCGACTGCGGTCGCAACGACAGCGCCGGCGCGCGGACATACGGTCGATCTCGTCGGCGTGACGCATCGGTACGGCGCGATGCTCGCCGCCGATAACGTCAACCTCCCGATCCGAGCGGGAGAGATCGTGGCGTTGCTCGGGCCTTCGGGCTGCGGGAAAACCACACTCCTGCGCATCATCGGCGGCTTCGTCACGCAGTCGTCCGGGTCCGTGCTGGTCGACGGTCAATCCATCGACGACCTGCCGGCCAACATGCGCAAGACCGGTATCGTCTTCCAGAACTACGCGCTGTTTCCCCACCTGACGGTGTGGGAAAATGTGGCTTATGGCTTACAAGCGCGGCGCGAGCCGAAAGCGCTTATCCGCGATAAGGTCGAACGGTTCCTCGACGTCGTGCAGCTCCGGGGGCTCGCCGACCGTTTGCCCCGTCAATTGTCGGGCGGGCAACAGCAGCGCGTGGCGCTCGCGCGCGCGCTCGCCGTCGAGCCGCGCGTCCTGCTTCTCGACGAGCCGTTCAGTGCACTCGACAAGAGCTTGCGCCTCGACATGCAGATCGAACTGCGGCGGCTCCAGCGTCAGTTCGGTCTGACGGCGATCCTCGTCACCCACGACCAGGACGAAGCCATGAGCGTGGCGGATCGAATTGCCGTCATGAATGGCGGCCGCGTGGAGCAGGTCGATGCTCCCGTCGTCGTCTACGATCGCCCGGCCACACTGTTCGTCAGCGGCTTCATCGGCACGACCAATCGTCTGCGGGGCCGCGTTGTCGGCCTGCGATCGGGGTCGGTCGGTGTCGATCTCGACGCTGGAGCGCGGCTCGACATCGCGACCGATCTCGCCTTCTCGGTGGGTGACGACGTGGTCGTCACGATCCGCCCCGAACAGCTCGAAACCCACGCCGCCGCCGCAGATGGCCGATTCCGCGTGCGGCGTAGTCTCGTCGTGCCGATCGCCAGCAGCCTCATCCACGAGCTCGAGCTGCAGGACCGCTCCACTATCAAAATGATCGAGCCGAGGGCCGCCAGTCTCGCCGACATGACCGGCGATACGTGGTGTGGCCTGCGCCCTGGATCACGACCCAGTGTCTTTCCGTCCGACCAGTCCGAAACCAAGGAGCGCAGTGCATGACCCTGACCAGACCAGACCGCCGTCACGTTCTCGCTGGCGCCGCCGCGGCTCTCGGGAGCGCGATGGCGCCCTCGACGGCGTATGCCAAAGGCTCCGTCACCTCCGCGATCTATCCCGGAACCTGGGACGAGGCGTTTCGATCGATCGTCATTCCGGCGTTGAAGAAAGAGCACGGAATCGACCTCGCACTCGAGCCGCTGTTTGCCATCGACCAGATTACCAAGGCGGCCGCTGCGCGGGGCTTGCCTCCCTTCGACGCCTTCGTGCTGGATCCGGGTCCGCGCGCTCTGGCGATCGATCGCGGACTGTTCGAGCCGTTCGATCCCAAGAAGCTGACTAACCTGGGCAAGCTGCCGGCGAGCTACGCGGACCAATGGGGCGTCGCCGTCAACGCGCAGGTCGTCGGCATTGCCTACAATCCCAAGAAACTGCCCCAACCCAAGAGCTGGAAGGACCTATTCGTCGAACCTTGGGTCTCACGGCTCGGATTGACTGGATTCCAGACCACCTTCGGAACGATCTCCCTGATCGAGATGGCGAAGCAGTTCGGCGGCTCGGAGTCGAACGTCGAGCCGATCTTCGCGGAGATCGCCAAAATCCTACCCAAGGTCGCGGCGGTGACGCCACCTGCTGCATTGCCGGGCCTGTTCCAGCAGGGGCAGATCGACATCACCTATACCAACACCAACAATATCGCGACCTTGAAGTCGCGTGGTGTCGATATAGAGCTGGCGATCCCCGAGTCGGGCGCCCTGACCTTCATCACGACGATGCACATCGCCAAAGGCGCGGAGAACAAGGAGAACGCCTACAAGTACATCGACATGGCTATTGCCAGCTCCATTCAAGAGCAGCTGATGAAGCCTCCGGCCAATCTCATGCCGGTCAATACCGATGTGGCTATGTCGGCCGATATGCCGGTGAAAAAACTCGACGAACTGGCGAAGTTCGTCACGCACGACTGGACCAAGATCAATCCGAACCGCGCCGCCTGGATCGAACGCTTCAACAAGGAAGTGACGAAGTAGGCGGGCCGTCATGGCGGGTTCAGCAGCAGGCGCAGCACGCGGCGTCGCGGCGACGGATCGCACCGAGTGGAGTCTGGCGGCTCCGCTCGGTGCGATCTACATCGGGTTCTTCGCCGCCCCGCTGCTGCTGCTCATCTGGATCAGCCTCTACGAGGACAACGAGCTCACGCGCATGGGATTCGGGACGTGGGCGAAGTTTCTCGGTGATCGCTTTTACGTCGACGTCGTTTGGAAGACGTTGCGGCTCGGGCTCTATGCCGTCGTCGCGACAACGCTTCTCGCTTATCCGCTAGCACTCGTTTTCTATGGGGCGGGCGAGCGCATGCGCCGCGTCCTGATGTTCATCGTCATTCTGCCGCTGTTGACCTCCGTCGTCGTGCGCACGTTTGCCTGGATCGTAATTCTGGCGCGGGAGGGTGTGATCAACCAGACGCTGCTGACGCTCGGCTTCACGTCGCAGCCCCTGTCGCTGTTGCAGACCGAAATGGGTCTCGTCCTTGCCCTGATGCAGATCGAAATGCCGTTGATGCTGCTGCCCCTGCTCGCGGTCATGCAGCGCATCGACCCCTATCTGGTGGAGGCCTCGACGGCGCTCGGCGCCTCGCGCTGGCGCACGCTGTTCAAGGTGCTTCTCCCGTTGAGCCTACCCGGATGGGTTGCGGGCGCGACGCTCGTTTTTGCAAGTTCAACGACGGCATTCATCTCGCAAACGGTCATCGGCGGGGGGCGTCTGGTCTATCTGCCGACCGTTATTTGGCAGCAGGCCATGGTGATCTTCAATTGGCCGTTCGCGGCCGTCGCCTCGGTCATGCTGCTGGCGTCGGTCTTGTCGGGCATCGTTCTACTCGGCATCATCGGCCGATGGGTCAGCCGCGAGTAGGGACCAACAGTCATGGCCAAGCGCAAGACGGTGTCAGATGTGTCTTATGCGGTGACGATCGGCGGCCTCGCGGGGCTCGGCATCATCGTGCTCGTTCTGCCGGTCGCGATCATTCTCCTCACCTCCTTCACGACGTCCGCCTCTCTCAAATTTCCACCGCCGGCGCTGTCGACCAAGTGGTACGAAGCCCTGTTCGACCCGGTGCGGTCTGCCCACATTCATCGCGCGGCATGGAACAGTCTGTCCGTTGCTGCGGCGGCAACGGCTGCCGCCGTGGTCTGCTCTGTGCTGGCGGCGCTTTCGATTTCCAAGGTCAGATCTCGTTCAGCGCGCAGCCTGGAAGCTGCTTTTCTGTCACCCCTTGTTCTGCCGACGCTCGCTTATGGTCTGGCAACGCTGATCTTCTTCACGATGCTCGGCCAGCGACCTTCGCTTCTGCTGCTGACGATCGGGCATATGGTGGTCATCGCGCCCTTCGTCTTCCGCACAGCGCTGGCGAGTTTGACGCAACTCGACGCCTCGCTGCTCGAGGGCTCGATGAGCCTGGGGGCGACGCGGTTCTACACCTTCCGCCGGATCACCCTGCCTCTCATCGCGCCGGGCATTATCGCCGGCGCGTTTCTGGCATTCGTTGCCTCTCTCGACAACGTGCCCGTGTCGCTGTTTCTGTCGAATGCGCGCACCGACATGCTGCCGATCCGTATGTGGGGCATGATGGAGAGCACGCTCGACGTGCGTGTTGCGGCGATCTCGGGCGTTCTGATCGCGGCTGTGCTGGTACTGATGGTCGTTCTCGAGCGCCTCGTCGGCCTGACGAAGCGCTTGAGCGGATGAGGAGGGTTTCATGCGCACACTGGTGGCCAGACCGCTGACGGCGGAAGCTTTCGCGCCCTATGGTGAGGTTCTTGCGGCGCCGACCGAATTCGGACGCGCCTATATCGAGCGGGCGCTGGCCAATGGCCGTCCCGATGCGGCCCCGAGCTTGTCGTTTTCGCTGGCGAAGCCGATCGCAAGTCTGCCACTCAGGGCCGTGCAGATGGAGCGCCACGAATTCTCCTCACAGAGTTTCGTGCCGATGGACGCTGGCCACTGGTTCGTCATCGTTGCGCCCAAGCGCGCCGACGGCCAACCGGATGCCCGTCGTGCCGAAGCGTTCGTGGCGGGGCCCGGGCAGGGGGTCACCTACGGCAAGAACGTGTGGCACCATCCGCTGAGCGTTATTGGTGAGCCAATCCGTTTCGCGATTTTCATGTGGCTGACGCGAGGCAAGGGGGACGAGGAATTCGTCCAACTGGATGAACCGTTCGACGTCGCCTTGAACGCCTGAACCCTCCAGAGGAGCACGACCGATGCCTGCACACTATGACCGTGACCTGATCGGCTATGGACCCAATCCTCCCGATCCGAAATGGCCGGGCGGCGCGCGCATCGCCGTCAACTTCGTCATGAACTACGAGGAGGGCTCCGAACCCTCGGTGCAGGACGGTGAAGGCTACACCGAAGTCGGTCTGACAGAGGCTCACGGCCTCGGTCAGGGTGTCACTGGCCGCGACCTCGCCGGTGAAGGGCTGTTCGAGTACGGCAGCCGCGTCGGCTTCTGGCGATTGCTGCGGCTTTTCGAGGAACGCGGCCTGCCGATGACGATTTTCGGCTGCGGCCTTGCCATGGAACGTCATGCCCCGGCCTCGGCAGCGATCAAAAAGGCGGGCTTCGACGTCTGCTCGCATGGCTGGCGCTGGGTGAAACACTGGGAGCTGACGGAAGAGCAGGAGCGCGATCACATTGCCAAGGCCATCGCCGCCATCGAGAAAATGACGGGCGAGCGTCCCCTCGGTTGGTATTGCCGGTATGGACCAAGCGTCAACACGCGGCGGTTGGTGGTCGAGGACGGCGGCTTCCTCTACGACAGCGACTACTACGGCGACGAGTTGCCGTTCTGGAAAACCGTAAATGGCAAGCCGCACCTGATCGTGCCGTATTCTTTGACCCACAACGACGGTAAGTACGCCGGCTGGGTTGGAACCTCGGATCAGTGGTTCAGCTTCATCAAAGACGGTTTCGACATGCTCTACGAGGAGGGCGCGACGCAGCCGAAAATGATGTCGGTTGGCCTGCACATGCGCCTCATCGGCCATCCGGCGCGCGCCGTCGCACTTGCGCGGTTGCTCGACTACATGATGCAGAAAAAGGACGTGTGGATCACACGCCGGATCGACATTGCGCGGCACTGGGTCAAAACGCATCCCTATCCGGGCAAGGGCCTGAACGAGTGAGAGCGCAGCGGCCGACTTCGTGTCGGCCGTCTCTGTCCGGGAAGTGCACAGCCCATGCCGCACGTGGTCCTCATCAACCCCAACACCAATAGGGCCACGACCGAGCGCATGGTCGAAATCGCACGCGAGGCAGCCGGTGGGCGGTTCACCATCGGCGGCCTGACGGCGACGCATGGCGTTGGGTTGATTACGAACGAAAAAGAGCTGGCGGCGGCGACGTTGGTCGTGAGGGCGCTCGCGGCAAAACTCCCCGCAAATTGCGACGGGATCATCCTTTCGGCGTTCGGCGATCCGGGTCTCGCCGAACTGCGTCGAAGGACGCGGATCCCGATCGCTGGGATCGGCGAGGCCGGATTGCTCGCCGCTGCTGATGGCGGCCGCCGATTTGCCATCGCGACGACGACGCCGGGATTGAGGTCCTCCATCGAAACGATGATCGCCGATCTCGGTCTGTCGGACCGCTATGTGGGCACTGAGATCACCGAGGGGAGTCCGGCGGAGCTGACCGCAGATCACCAGCGTCTCGAAACGGCTCTGGCGGCTGCAATAACGCGAGCCATCGACGGAGGTGCGCAGGCCGTGGTCATCGGCGGGGGACCGCTCGCGGTCGTGGCGCGACGCCTGGCAGGACGGTTTCCCGTGCCGATCATCGAGTCAATCCCTGAAGCCGTGCGTTGGCTCGAACGCGCAATTCGCGTCTAAAATGGTGCGACGTCGCATTTTCCATAGCGTATCTGACGATGGGAGCGCTGCCGCGTCGGAGGAGGAGTGGGGTCGAATGTCCAAGTCGCTGATCCGTAGCCGGTCGATGATCACCAAGACGATCGATCGCAAGAGTTGGGAGCAGATCGAGGATGGCGCGGTGCTGCAAGAAGGCGGCATCATCAGAACCGTGGGCACGTATCGCGATCTGCACACTGCCAATCCGGATGTGCCGGTCATCGGCTCTGGCAACGAGGTCATGTTGCCCGGGTTCGTCAATGGGCACCATCATATTGGTTTGACGCCCGTGCAGCTCGGTTCGCCCGACATGCCGCTCGAGCTGTGGTTCATCACCCGCCTCGTCGTGCGCGGCGTCGATGTTTATCTCGACACGCTCTATTCCGCCTTCGAGATGATCGCGTCCGGTATCACGACCGTACAGCATATTCACGGGTGGGCGCCCGGGAGCATGACGGACATCGCGGAACGGTCCAACGGGGTCATCAAGGCCTACGAAGACATCGGCATGCGCGTGTCCTATTGCTATGCGCTGCGCGATCAGAACAGGCTCGTCTACCAGGCCGACGAGGACCTCATCGCCAGTCTGCCCAAGGAACTGCAAGGGCCGCTGCAGCGGCATTTTGCGCGATTCAAGGCTGGCCTCGACGATACGATGGGGTTGTTTCGCGATCTCTATGGGCAACACAACGCCAAGCCACGCGTCAAGATCCAGCTCGCGCCGGCCAACCTGCACTGGTGCTCGGACGAGGCGCTCACGGCGTTGTCGGACGCCTCGGCGAAATACAATGTCCCCCTTCATATGCACTTGGTCGAGACCGCGTATCAGAAAGAGTATGCGTGGCGACGCGGCAAGTGCACGGCACTCGAGTACATCGATCGTTTTGGAATGGTCAACGAACGGCTGACGCTGGGGCATGGTGTGTGGTTGAGCGAGGCCGATATCGATCGGTTGGCCGAAGCGGGCGGCTGTGTGTGCCACAACTGTTCGTCGAATTTCCGCTTGCGGTCGGGCGTTGCGGCATTGAACGCGTTCGAGCGCAAGGGCATCAACACGGCGATTGGCCTCGACGAAGCTGGCATCAACGACGACCGCGACATGCTGCAGGAGATGCGGATGGTGCTGCGGGCGCATCGCGTACCCGGCATGGTCGAAGAGGATGTACCGACGATGGCGCAGGTGCTGCGTATGGCAACCTTGGGTGGTGCGAAAACGACGCCGTTCGGCGCCACCATCGGCACGCTCGAAGTCGGCAAAGCCGCTGACCTCGTACTGATCGACTGGAAGCACGTGTCCTATCCCTACCTCGACGAGGAAACACCCGTGCTCGATGCGGTCATCCAACGTGCCAAATCGGAGGGCGTGAAGATGACAATGTGTGCGGGCGAGGTCGTCTATCAGGACGGCAAATTCCTGCGGGTCGACAAAGAGGCGGCTCTAAAGGCGCTGCACGACGACCTGCAAAAGGCGTTGACGTCGGATGAGGTCGAACGGCGGCAGTTGTCCAAGGCGCTGCTGCCTCACGTCCGGAAGTTCTATGCCGACTACATCGATCCGCGCCGGCACGAGCCGTTCTACCGTCAGAGTTCGAAGGTGTAGCAATCGGCGCGCACTCAAATGGGCGCCAGTTTGGTGATCCGGCTCGGATTGACTTCAGCCAGATACAAGTTCCCGGCTCTGTCGCCCCACAACCCGTGCGCGCCGTTAAGGACAGGACGACAGCGACCGAGCCGCTGGCCATCGCGTCCGATACGGGTCAGCGTGGGAATTTGATCGGTCACGTAGAGCGTGTCGTTCTGATCGCCCCAGATGTCCATTGGCTTGAAGAAGCCCGTCCACGTGGCGAGGTGCGCACCGTCGGGGGTGAATGTCTGCAACCGATTGTTCTCGCGATCGGCAACCACCACGCGTCCATCCTGCATTACCCAGATCGCGTGTGGCGTCAGGAACTGGCCGGGCCCGTCGCCCAGTTCCCCCCAGGATTGGATGGCTTGCCCACTCGCGGAGAACCGATGAACGTGGTGACCGGCATAACCATCGGCGACGTAGATGTCGCCGTTGGGCGCGATCGCGACGTCGGCGGGATGATTAAACGGCTGGCAGGGACCGTGACGTTCACCGATGCCCGAGAGGCGATTTCCCCGAGCATCGAAGATCATGATCTCGTGCGCGTCTCGGTCGATGACATAAAGTCGGTCGTCGGGTGCAGCGGCAATCATATGCGCATCGGCGATCGTGGCCCGACCCCACTCTGTGAGACGACGACCGCTCGGGTCGAGTTCGACGACGCGCGGGTTCGTGCGATCCTCGTAGGGGTCCCATCTCAACAGGACGAAGACGTGGCCTCGACTGTCGACCGTGACATCGGTTACCATGCCGTTCGGGAGGTCGCCCCACGGACGCTCGACCCGGTAGCGGTTGGCACCCAATGCCACGGTCAGGATGAATTCGGCGGTCGCCATTTGCCGCGCTCCGGTTGTCAGGGTCGATAGGCGCCATGCTAAGTTGTCCTCGAACAATCCTCAATCGGCAAACCCGGCAACGGAGTGACGAATGGACTACGACCTTTTGATCCGCGGGGGAACTGTCGTCTCTGCGCACGACATGGCGGCAGCCGACGTCGCAGTTTCCGGTGGTCGCGTGGTCGCCGTCGGGGCGATCAGCGGCTCGGCACGCGAAACGGTGGATGCCGGTGGCCTGCTCGTGATGCCAGGCGGCGTCGATACGCACGTGCATCTCGATCAGCCATCACCGGGCGCAGAAATGTGCGACGATTTTCGTTCGGGCACCGCATCGGCGGCTGCGGGCGGCACGACCACGGTGGTTTCGTTCTCGTGGCAGGAGCCGGGTCAATCGCTCGCCGCAGTCACAGCGGACTATCACCAGCGCGCGCGACAGGCGATCGTCGACTATTCGTTCCACCTGACGATCACCGATGCGACACCGACCGTCGTCGATGAGGAACTACCGCGCCTCGTAGCGGAGGGGAGCCGCTCGATCAAAGTTTTCATGACCTATGACGGTGTGCGGCTCGACGACAGCTCGATCTTGCGCGTATTGGCGGCGGCGCGGCGCAACAAAGCGCTCGTGTGCGTGCACGCTGAACATCACGAGCTGATTGCGTGGATGTCGGAGCAGCTCGTAGCGGCGGGGTTGACGGCACCGAAGTATCACGCCTGGGGCAAGCCCATGATCGCGGAGCGCGAGGCCTGCAACCGGATCATTTCGCTGGCCGAAGCCCTCGATGTGCCGATCCAGATTTTCCATGTATCGGGCGCCGAACCCGCCGAGGAGATCGCGCGCGCCCAAGCCCGTGGCCTGAAGGTCTGGGCGGAAACGTGTCCTCAGTATCTGACGCTGACGGCCGCCGACCTCGATCGGCCCGGCTTTGAAGGCGCCAAATTCGTGTTCGGTCCGCCGGCGCGATCGAAGGCCGACCAGGAGGCGCTGTGGGGCTACATCCGGCGCGGCGTCATCGATATCGTCTCATCGGATCACTCACCCAATCGGTATGATGATCCAAAGGGCAAGAAAGTCGGCGGTGAGCAGGCCCCCTTCAATAAGATCCCGAATGGGATTCCGGGTCTTGCCGCCCGACTGCCCTTGGTTTTCACGGAAGGTGTTTCCAAGGGGCGGATCGATGCGCCGACGTTCGTCCGCTTGATCTCGACCAATCCAGCCAAATTGTTCGGCCTTCACCCGCGCAAAGGCGCGCTCGCCATCGGCAGCGACGCCGATATCGTTCTCTGGGACCCGAAGAAATCTGTCACACTCACTAACGCGAACATGCATCACGGTGGCGATTATACGCCCTATGAGGGCTACCAGACGATCGGCTATCCGGTTGGCGTGTTCGTGCGCGGCACACGGGTTTTCGACGGCAAAGGGGTCGTCGGCCAACCGGGCCATGGCCAATACTTGAAACGCGACCCCTACCCGTTGATCGCGCCACGGGGGCGTTTTCCCACTCCATTCAATCCCGTCGATCGAAAGCTCGTTTGAATTGCCGGAATACTAGCCCGACCTTCTCATAATGCTCAGCTGTTCTGACCTGGTTTGGTGGTGCCGCGAGACGGATTTGCGTGAGCCGCAGGCGGCCGTCACCGCTGTAGGCGGATTTTGCAGGCCCGACGATGTTCCTTGTTTTTGGTGTTGCGCCCGATCGCGGCGGGGTCATGGTTTTGTGATAGGGATCGGCGCCGACCTTCGCCGCATGCTCCAACCGGTTCAATGTCGATTTGCCGGCGAGCGGCGCGCAGTCGGAACGCTTGGCGGTCAGAGTTCCGCCGAGCACACCCAGCACCGGATCGTGCCGCAGCTGGTCGTGGTCGACGATGTCCTCGTAGCCGAGCGCGATGCCGAAAATGCGTTGGCTGAGCAGCGCTGACAGCTTGTGCACCGTGAATGCTGGACTGCGGCCATCCTGGAAACAATCGGCCAGGCGCGACACGAGGCGGATCGCCTTCTCGGTCTGACCAAGCAGCATCGCGCCGGCGTCCGACGTGATCTCCCCGCCATCGAAAGCGCCCACAACTCGGCGATGCTCGACGGTTCCAAAAATCAAACGAATCCTGGCTACAGTCTGTTGGCATCGGGGCGTTCCTTTCTCTCAGCTGAAGTCGTTGCGGCACAACAACTTTCGCTGAGTCGGAGCCCCGATGCGACGACCTATGTTGAGAAACGCGGGCTAGGCGGATTGGTCCGAAAACTGCACGAGAAGACATCATCAGATCGCATTGCAAGGCGATCGACTTTCGAGTTTAATGGCCGTTACAGCAGAACTTTAGGACTGAAGGGAATCCCATCATGTCGAAAGTGCCCCCCGTTTCCCGTCGCCACGTCGTCGCCGGCTCGGCCGCTCTCACATCGATCGGCTTTCCCAACATCGTTCGGGCGCAAACGCGTGAGATCTTCATCGGTGGCCCGGCATCTCCGGGGCTGACCGACGGTCTCTTCCCGTTGATCGAGAAGAAACTCAATATCAAAGTGCTGTTCGAAGGCACCAACTCGCTCATCAATCTCGAGAAGCTGCGGTCCAACAAGGACCGGCCGACGATGACGTTGACGATGATGGACGATCCGGTCCTCATTCTGGCTGAACGCGAGAAGCTGATCAAAAAGCTGCCGGCGAACGTCACTAATCTCGCTGATTTGCCGGCGGCGGCCAAACCCAAGGATGGCATGTGGGCGAACTGGTGCCAGCCGATGTGCAGTTTTTCTTACAACACGAAGGCGGTGCCGAAGGGCCTTGAGTCCTATGCCGATGCCTGGGACCCGAAGTACAAGGAGCGCATCATTATTATTTCGATGCGCATCACGCAGGCTATTGCACCCCTACTGGCTGCGACAAACTTCATCACGAAGAAACCGCTCGATCAATGCATGGTCGATTGGCAGCAGGGCATCGAGCGCATGAAGCAGCTCAAGTCCAATATCATCCAAATCTCGACCAACGCCCCGCAAGCTCAGCAACTCCACGAATCTGGCGAGTGCGATATCTATTTCAGCCCGGATTCCCGCACGACCTTGCTGCGCAAGGCGGCCGGCGCCCCCGTCGATCAGGGCATGCCGAAGGAAGGGGTTCTCGCCATGCCCGCCGGCGTGGCGCTCGTGGAGGGCGGCCCCAATCAGGACTTGGGTATGGCTTTCATGAACGAGATGCTGAGCCCGGAGATCCAGGCCTACATCGGTAAGACGTTTCATTCCCGCCCGACCAATACCAAAACCGTGCTTCCCGACGGCGTGAAATTCCCGAACCTGATTGCGCTCGATTGGGAATACTTCGCCGACAATCGCAATGCAATGATCGAACGCTTCGAGCGCGAGGTTGCGGCGAAATGAACGACATGGTCGTCGGTTCGATATCCGGCACCGATTTGTCGGCAGCGGATCGCTATCTGAATGTCGTCTCCGTCACCAAGCAGTTCGGCGCCACCGCCGTTCTGAAAGATCTCGACCTATCGGTCGGGCGGTCGGAATTCGTGTCTCTTCTCGGTCCATCCGGGTGCGGGAAGACGACGCTGCTGCGACTGATCGCCGGTCTCCAGTCTCTCGACTCCGGCGGCATATTGATCAACGACAGCGACATCACGCGTGTCGCGGCCCACAAACGCAACATCGGTGTGGTGTTTCAGAATTATGCGCTGTTTCCGCACCTCACCGTGGAGCAAAACGTCGCCTTCGGTCTCGTGGCTCAACGCCAGCCGAAGGCGGAGATCACTCAGCGAGTTGCGAATGCGCTGGCGCTCGTGCGCATGCAGGACTATGGGGGCCGGCGCATCTCGGCGCTGTCGGGTGGCCAGCAACAGCGTGTGGCCGTGGCGCGGGCCATCGTCGTGAAGCCGACGTTGTTGCTTCTCGACGAGCCCTTCAGTGCGCTCGATCGCAAGTTGCGCGAAACGATGCAGATCGAGATGCGTCATCTTCTGCGCGAGTTGGGAATTACGTCCATCTTCGTGACACATGACCAGGACGAGGCGCTCGTCATGAGCGATCGAATTGCGGTCATGAACAACGGGCGCATTGAGCAGCTCGGAACGCCCGCGGAGGTTTACGGGCAGCCGAGCACGCTGCACGTTTTGGAATTCGTTGGCCAATCGACCCGGCTGGCGGGACACGTCCGCGAGGCCGGCGGACCGGCTGGCGATGCGATGGCCGTGGAGACCCCGCTGGGGGTCATTCGCGTGCCACCGCGCGATTCCGGTCCAATGTCTGGACCTGTCATCATCGGCGTGCGGCCGGAGTGTATCGCGGTCGGTGAGGCAACGGGCCCGGACTTCAATCGCGTACGAGCGCGGCTTACGGACGTCGTCTTCTTCGGCGCCAAGACGGCTCTGCATTTCCAGCCACCGGGGGCCGAGGATCGGCTGCAGGCCGAGGTCTCTCGCGTTCCCGAGAATTTGGCGCCCGGCGCCGATGTGGTGCTCAACTGGCCCGTTCGCGAAACGATGGTCTATCCCGCACCATGACAGCCCTGACCACGCGCCCCCTCGGCGTGCCCGCCGTGCGCCGGTGGCGGTTCGACACGATCGCCGTCATGGTCGTGCCCGGTCTGCTCTTCATGGCGCTGGCTTTTGCGATCCCGGTCGCCAACTTGGTGATGGACAGTTTTCGCGACGCCAGCGGCCTGAGCCTCGCTGGATATCGAAAAGTGTTGGGCGATCCGTATTACGTTGGGATCATCGGCGATACGCTGAAGCTCGGCGTCGTTACGACGCTGGGCACGTTGCTGCTGGGCTATCCGGCGGCCTATGCGCTCAGCCGAGCCCCACCGCGCTTGCAGGTAGTCTTGTTCGCGCTGATCTTCCTTCCGCTCACGGTCAGCATCATCGTCAAGACGTTCGGGGTGACGATCATGATGCGGCGGGACGGCTTGATCAATTGGCTGCTCGTCAGCCTCGGCTTCATCGAGCGTCCGATCAGGCTGGTGTTTTCGGAATTTGCGCTCTTCTTTGGCATGGTCAACGTCTTCCTGCCGTTCATGATCCTGCCGATCTACTCGGTCATGCGTCAACTCGATCCGCAGTTGCGGGATGCGGCGACGACGCTGGGCGCTGGACCGGTTCTGACATTCTGGCGTGTCACGCTGCCGCTGACGCTGCCTGGAATCGTCGCGGGAGCATCGTTGGTGTTCTCGATCGCGGTTGCGGCCTATGTAACGCCGGGCCTGTTGATTGGCGACCGCTATATGACGATGTCGCAAGTCATGGCCAAGGCCTATCTCAACATCCGCGATTTTAATCTCGGGGCGAGCATGGCGGTCATCATGCTCGTGATCGCCTTCACCATTGTTTTCGCATCGACGTATGCGGCGCAGCGCGGCCGGCGGGGGAGCTGATCATGTTCGGGCGCGTGGCATTCGCGGCGTGTTGGTTCATTCTCGGCTTCGTCCTCCTGTTCCTCTACATTCCGATCGTCATCGTACTCGCCGTATCGTTCACGGAATCGGCGGTGTTCTCGTTTCCCCCGCAGGGTTTTTCTTTGAAATGGTATTCCGCGATCCGGAATGCCGATGGATTGATTGCTTCGGCGTGGCTGTCGGCGCAAATCGCCTTTCTGTCGACTTGCGTTTCGCTCCTTCTGGGCACGCTGTGTGCGATCGCCGTGGTGCAACGCGCGGTACCGGGAAGCAATGCGATTGCGACGTTCATGGCTTCACCGCTCATGATTCCCGGCCTCGTCCTCGGCATCGCCTTCCTGCAAGCAGCGCGAACGGTCGGACTGCGGGATGCCTACACGACTCTGTTGATCGCCCATATCGTGCTGACGATGCCGTTCATCATGCGCACCATCCTGGCCAGCTTATCGCTGTTCGACTTCACCATGGTCGATGCCGCACGCATGCTCGGTTATTCTTATCCCAAGGCACTGTGGTACGTGCTCGTACCCAACATTCTGCCGGGCGTGATGTCGGGGGCGCTCTTCGCCTTCATCGCCTCGTTCGACAACTACCCGATTTCGATCTTCCTGGTCGACGTGCGCACGAAGACGTTGCCCATTCAGCTTCTCAATCAGCTTGAGATGTCGCCCGATCCGACAGTGGCGGCAACAGCCGGCCTCCTGATCCTGAGCACGATCGCCGCCCTCGTCGTCTGCGATCGACTGGTGGGATTGAAACGTATGACCACGATCTGAGGCCGGTTGAGGGCGCACGCGGTTAGTTATCGTCGAGGAAGTGGAAGCTGCGGTCGACGACGGCCTCTCTGGATTCAGTCAGCGCTGCAACGAGCGTGAGCGAGGCGAAAGAATGCGCCAAATCGAATTTCTATGCATGACACCTGGGGACGAACCCTGCCACGTCTTCGATGACGTTTGCAGCATGCAGTCTTCCAGCTACTCCTTCGGCTCCGTGGGGTCGTTGCGCCGGGCTTCTTCGGGGCTTGCCCACACGTAGGTGCCATCGGACAGCTTCGTCTGGCGCATATTGCCCTTGTTGGCGATCCGGATCAGTTGATCGGCAAGCGAAGTCGGCAGAATCTGGCCAACCGGCCGCACGAACCTGCCGCGCGGAAGTTCGAGATTTCTCCTTCGGGCATGCCCAACTTGCGCTCGTCACGCCTAACCCGGATCATGCATCAGGCATGAGCTGCAATCAGTTGGTTGTGGCGCAGGGTGTTGAGATCGCGTAGCAAATCGGTGTCGAGACGAGGTGCTGCGTTCCACCACCGAGCGCCACAACCATGACCGATGTAAGCGCCGGAGACAAAGTCCCCCAGTGAAGCAGCCGAGTCGTTCGGTTGCGCCGGAGTAAAAATCCGGCAACTGGAAGCCCTGTGCCGCGTTCGGCCGAGGGCGGGGATGAAGCACGTGGATTTATACGGGCAGGTTCGATACGCGGTTCAGATCGAGGGGCTCAGCAGGCGGGAAGCGGCGCGACGGTTCGGGATCGATCCGAGGACGGTGGCTAAGATGATGAAGTTCTCGGTGCC
>JANMNO010000054.1:0-28112 GCA_031374115.1 Hyphomicrobiaceae bacterium
TCCGCAGCAGTAGCCGGGCTGATCCGATCCGCCGTCCGGCTGGCGCCTCGTGCACGCGCTAGATCTTCGTTGATCCGCAGTGCCGTATCCGCTGCGCCCAAACGCGCGCGATAGATTTGCGTGTTGGCGAGTGTCTTTTGCACATATTCGCGCGTCTCCTCGAACGGGATGCGATAGATCCAATCGATCACGTCGACCTTGGGATCGCGTGGATCGCCGAACTCGCGCATCCATTGGCGCGCGCGGCCGGGTCCAGCGTTATAGCCGGCGGTTCCCAGCACATAGCTGCCCTGGAATTCGCCCATCCGATCGGCGATGTAGGCGCTCGCGATCATCGCGTTATAGGAGGCGTCGGTAAGCAGGCGCGACAGATCACACTTGATCTTGTAATCGCGGCATACGTGCTTGGCGGTGATCGGCATGACCTGAAGGATGCCACGCGCGCCGGCACCGGATACCGTCAGTGTGTTGAACTCACTCTCCTGTCTCGCAATGCCGAGCAGCAGCGCCGTCTCGGGTGGCGCGCGCAGTGCGTTGTAGCCCGGCATTGGATGCACCGGGTAAGCGTACGAAATCAGATTGAAGCCACGCGCGACACCGGCCTTGCCGATGCGCACGGCAGTTTGCGTGTCGCCGAAGGCCTCCGCCAAATGAGCCACCATCGCCACCTCGGACTCGCTCTTGAGATGCCGTGCTAAGTGATTGAGGAATGCCCGCGTGATCGCGATGTCGAGGCCAGCCTTGCGGGCAAGGACGGCCGCACGCACCGCGTCCGAGGCGTTGAACCGTTGCGCTTCGTCGGCGGTTGGTGACGCGGGTGATGATACCTCCAGCCGCTTGCTGGGATCGAGCCGCTGCCGGGACAGTTGCCCATGGAAAGTGTCCATGAAGCGGGCACCGGATTTGTAATGCTCGTTCGCGCGCGCTTTATCGCCAAGCGCCTCGGCAGTACGGCCAAGCCAATAATCGGCCTTGGCTTGGCTCAATGGACCATCGGCAATCTTGCGCATGAATTTGAAGTGGATGTCGGCTGCGACCGGATCATTGAGCTGGCGCAGTGCGAGCCACCCGGCGAAGTTCGCCTGTTCTTTCGCCGGATTGATCGTGAGCGATCCGGCCTCCTTGACCAAGTCATAGGCGATGCGCGGCTTGCCCGCCTTCAATGCTTGATAGGCGTTGGCACGCCGTTCCACCCACCAGTCATCAGGTGTCGCGACGATGTTGGCATCGTTGGGAACAGCGGCAAGTAGCTTCCAAGCTTCCTCGTCCCGGTCGGCGCGCCGCAACACTTGGATGCGATGATAAACGAGGCCCCAATCCGCCGCTTGGCCTGCGGCGGCAGCCGGCAGCGCCTCGATCATCTGACGCGCAAGAGGTACTTTCATGAACACGGCAAGCCGCGCTTCGGCTTTTTTTTGTTCGGGCTCGGAAAGTTTGGGGATCAGGCGCTTGGCCAGATTTGCCCGGTCGCCGCGCTCGGACGCCCATCTGATGTCGGACATCAACAGACGGTCGAGCCGCCATTTGTGATCGGCCTCGGTCAGAGACTTGCCGAAGCGGTCTAGAAACCCGGTTTCGAGGGTCGCTGTGATATCCAGCGTGCGCCAGGCGGTCTGCGCCAGTTTGCGGGCAGTCGCGTCATCACCCTCGGCAAGATGGGCCGAAGCAAGCGCTGCAAGGCCGGCCGCCGTTCGCGGTTCCGCTCCCTTATACAACTCCTTGATCGATTTTGGCGTGCCGCCGCGCGTAAATAGGGCTTCGTCGAGACGTTGATTGAGTGTGCTGCGCTCGGGCCATGCCGGGTTGGTATCGAGAAATGCGCGGTATTCGGCGGCTTCACCCAATCCGACGCGGAGCCGTACCCAATCGACGAGCTTGCGGCCCACGGGGTCGGATATCTGGTCGCGCAGGGCACGGCCTTTGGCTGGATCGTTGCTGCTGAAAGCGTTCGCCGAGTCCTTGATCAGCGCTGCGTCGGCCGCAGTAGGGGCGGCTGCACGCACCGTCGCGATCGCGGCATCAAATTTTGCAACGCGGGCGGCTTCGACGGCTGCCACCGCCGGCAACGAAATAGGTGCTGGTTGCGATGGTAAAGCCGGGGCTGCAGCAGGCGCGGCCGCGGACAGCCCCGGGGAGGGCTCGGTGCTCGCGGTTTTCGGTGTGGCAGCCTTTGCCTTCGCGGCGGGAACCGGCGTTGCAGGCGCCGGCGCGAGTGTCTGCGCGACAGCCGGTGTGACGACGTACGGACATAGGCCTATCAATAGGGCACCTACGAGCTTCGCATTCATCTCCGGTCTCGTCCCATTCTGCCCGTCGGATCTATTGTTGCTCTGCCGTGGTAACCTGTAACGTAACGGCCACTGTGCCGACCAAGCAAGGTTTCGCGGCCATTCCATGGCCGTATCGGAAAACGTCGGCGGTGCGGCACTTATGCTTGCGGGCATGAGCGGATATGCTTAGTTTCACGGCTTCGAAATAGCGAAGCACGGTGCCCAAGCCGTAGCGATAGCAGGATGGAACGCTGTCATGTTCAAGGGATCATTTACCGCGCTCGTCACGCCATTCAAGAGCGGCAAAGTGGACGAAGCGACGTTCGAACGTTTCGTCGATTGGCAGATCGCGCAAGGCTCGAACGGGTTGGTGCCGGTCGGCACCACCGGTGAGAGTCCGACGCTGAGCCACGACGAGCATAAACGCGTCGTTGAGATCTGCATCGCGGTGGCCAACAAGCGCGTGCCGGTGATCGCTGGCGCCGGTTCGAACTCCACCGCCGAGGCGATCGAACTTACCCAGTTCGCCAAGAAGGCCGGTGCAGATGCGGTGTTGCATTCGACCGGCTATTACAACAAGCCGACGCAGGAAGGGCTTTATCTCCACTTCAAGGCGATCAGCGACGCGGTTGATCTGCCGATCATCGTGTATAATGTTCCCGGTCGCGCGGTCGTCGATATTCAAGCCCCCACCATGGCACGCATCGCGAGCCTGAAGAACGTCGCTGGCATCAAGGATGCGACCGGCAATGTCGCGCGGATGTCGCAGCATCGTCAGCTGATCACCAAGCCGTTCGTCTATCTGACTGGCGAAGATGCCGTGGCCCTTGGCTTCAACGCCCATGGCGGCGTCGGTATCATTTCAGTGACGGCAAACGTTGCACCGGCCCTGTGCGCCGCGTTCCAGGCCGCGTGCCGCAACGGTGATTTTGCCAAGGCGCTGAAGCTGCACGATCAGCTGATGCCGCTTCATGATGCGCTGTTTGCCGAGACCAATCCGGCGCCGGTCAAGTATGCGACGTCGCGGCTTGGGTTTGGCTCGGCGGAGTGTCGTTTGCCGCTGGCACCGGTAACGGAGACCACTAGGAAGCTGGTCGATGCCGCAATGGTGAGCGCCGGTGTAGGACAATTGAAGGCCGCCGAATAGCACTCGATAAGAAGGATCAGGTAGCGCCATGGCCGCCAAAAAGGATGACGGCCGCAAGACCGTGGCTGAGAACCGCCGTGCGCGATTCGAGTATTTCATTACCGACGTCTACGAAGCCGGCCTGATGTTGACCGGCACGGAAGTCAAATCGCTGCGTAAAGGCCAGTCAAATATCGCAGAGAGCTACGCTTCCTACGAGCCGGACGGCTTGATGCTGCTCAACGCTTACATCCCGGAGTATCAGCTCGCCGGTCCATTCTACCAGCACGCGCCGCGCCGTCCGCGTAAGCTGTTGATGCACAAGAGCGAGATCCGAAAGCTTCGGCTCGCGACCGAGCGCGAGGGCATGACGATCGTACCACTCGAACTTTATTTCAACGAGAAGGGCCGCTGCAAACTCAAGATCGGCGTCGCACAAGGCAAGAAGCTGCACGATAAGCGCGAGACCTCGAAGAAGCGCGATTGGAATCGCGAGAAGGCGCGCATCATGCGCGACAAAGGGTAAGGATCGCGCTCATGGATCGTGCGCTGTTGCGGCGGATCGAGAAGGCGAGTGTTCATGCATGGCCTGCTCTCGAGGCCGCACCCCTCGAAGGCTGGTTGTGGCGATACTCGGACGGCGGCTCGCAACGCGCTAACTCAGTTTCCACACTCGAATTCAACGGCGTCGACGTGGACGCCGCGCTCGATGAGGCTGAACGCAAATACGCCGAACGCGGTAGGAGCGCGATGTTCCAAATTTCAAACGTCTCTGCGCCTGCCGATCTCGACGCTCGATTGCACGCGCGTGGCTATCGGATCAACGATCCGTGCTTAACGCTGGTCCAAGAAATTGCGAAAGGCGAAGCGTGCCCTGCGGGCGTCGAACACTTTGCGACAGCCACGCCGGAGTGGTTCGATTGCTACGCGAGCGTCATCACGCCGGAGCGTCGACGGATCGCGCCGCAAATTCTTGCACGAATTCCGGCCGGCCGAACCTTTTGTGCCCTTAGGCGCGACGGGCGCATCGTTGCCACAGCGCTGGGCGTGGTTCTTGATGATGTGCTGATCGCGGAGTGCGTCGCAACTTTGGCTGAGGCGCGCGGCGGTGGCGCTGCATCTGCTGTCATGCGCGGGCTAGCGAGTTGGGGCGTGGCGCGGGGATGCAAATTTTCCGCCTTGCAAGTGCTCGTCAATAATGTGCCGGCGCAAGCTTTGTACGCGAGTCTCGATTACAAAGAGCACGGGCGCTATCATCTGCGCGTGCAACGATAACTACCCTTTCGCGTTAACGCGCAGGCGGTGAAACGATTTCTCCAAGTGCAGGTCTCAACCATGCGGCGTGTAGACGAAAGATCCAAGACGGCGGAGCCGGATATACTGGAACCTGAGGAGGCGCGCGCCGGTACGAAAACGGGAAGAGTGCTGTAGGTGCTCCTATCGTCACTTTTACTTGCCGTAATTGTAATGATTGTCTTACTTTACCACTATTGGTCGCCGGTAACTTGAGCTTTTTCCATCAGCACACTGAATCTTTGAAGGTCGTCGTCTGAGCGCAGTCGCACTGTCAGAAAAGCAAAAATCGATTTGGTCCTGCGCGTGCGGACTTCGTTCTGCTGTGGCGAGTTACATCAAATGTGACGATTGTGGAACATACGCTTCAACGCAACGTTTGTTAGGAGCGTTAAGGGGGTGCGTTGTATGCCAACGAAAAATATCGATCTGGAATTAGCGCCGATCGGAAATGGCCGGATGGCCGCACTCGTAGACGCTGCAAGCAGGATCGTCTGGTGGTGTTCCCCACGCATCGACGGCGATCCGATCTTCTGCCGGTTGATTGCTGGCAAAGAGGAAAAAGGATTTTGCGATGTCTTATTGACCAACTCCACTGAGATCAAAGCGAGTTACATCAGAAATACGGCAATACTTGAAACAATTTGCACCGACCAAGATGGCAATAGCATTCGGATCGTCGATTTCTTTCCGCGGTTCCCGCGATTTGAGCGCATCTTTCACCCCCCTCAGATGTTTCGTCGCATCGAGCCGTTATCCGGCGTGCCCAGAGTTACTATCCGGATACGTCCTACCTTTGCCTACGGCAATCGCCCTGGCAGTACCACGATCGGATCGAACCATATTCGGTATTGCTATGGCGATGCAGCGCTTCGCGTAACAACTGACGCGCCATTGTCATATCTCGTGGAGGAAGCTCCGTTTGCACTGGTGCAGCCGGTCACGCTGGTGTTTGGAGGAGATGAGCCGTTCGAAGCCTCTCCCGATCAAGCTGGCCGGGAGTTTCTTGAACGCACGCATGCTTATTGGGTGGACTGGGTGAGGTCGCTAGGCGTGCCACTCGAGTGGCAGTCTGAGGTGATCCGAGCCGCCATATCATTGAAGCTTTGTAGCTTTGACGAAACCGGCGCCGTCGTTGCAGCGCTTACGACATCGATACCGGAAGCACCGAATTCAGAACGAACCTGGGATTATCGCTACTGTTGGCTTCGTGACGCGTACTTTGTCATCAAGGCGCTCAATCAACTTGGCGCTACGCACACAATGGAGTCGTATTTAAATTACATCACGAATATATCGACCGATTCAGAATCGGGTTATCGCCCCGTCTATGGCGTTGTGCATGCCCAGGCATTGATTGAGAAAACCGCGCCGTTATTGCACGGATATGGTGGTGCGCAGCCGGTTCGCATCGGAAATCAAGCGATGGATCAGGTGCAGCACGATGCGTACGGCAGCATCATTCTTGGTGCCTCGCAGATGTTTATCGACGAGCGTTTACCCCGAAAAGGTGATGTGGCCTTGTTCAATCGCCTGGAACCCCTGGGAGAACAAGCGAAGCGTTACTACTCGCATCCCGATGCCGGACCGTGGGAGTTGCGTGGGCGCCGGCGTTTGCACACCTACTCAGCCACCATGTGCTGGGTGGCTTGTGACCGCCTTGCTCAAATCGCGACGCACTTGGGCTTGGCTGACCGCGCTTCTTACTGGGCTCTGCATGCAAATAGAATGCGCGAAGAAATACTGACCCGTGCTTGGAACGAGTCCCGAGGCTCGTTTGTAGCGGCCTTCGATGACGAAGATTTGGACGCCATCACTTTGTTGCTGCCTGAACTTGGAATAATTCAAGCTTCGGATCCGAGATTCATCAAAACCGTAAAACTGATCGGGCGGGAGTTGCTCAGTGACGGTTTTATGAGGCGGTATACGGCGCCCGATGATTTCGGTAGCCCCGAAGTGGCCTTCATTGCCTGCCAGTTTTGGTATATCGATGCGCTTTCCCAAATTGGAGAGCAAGATGAGGCAAGAGCTCTCTTCGAGCAACTTCTTCAGTGCCGCAATCAATTTGGAATTCTATCCGAAGACATCGATCCAACGACGCGCAAGCTCTGGGGAAACCTGCCTCAAACCTACTCGATGGCAGGGCTGATAAATAGCGCAAACAGGCTTTCCAAGCGTTGGGGCTCGGTTTGGTCGGCTGACGGAACTAGATCAGCTTCCTAAGCGTTTGAAAGCATTCACATGTTGCGTCACCAATTAAGGTTGTTCGGCATTGGAGATATTCAACCTCATGGCAAGGGTTGTCGTCGTTTCAAACCGTGTAATGAATATGCATCAGGTGACGCAGGCTGGTGGCGCGGCGGTTGCCATCGCTGATACGCTGCGGAATTCCAACGGCTTGTGGTTTGGTTGGTCGGGAGAAATCATAGCTGAAGGGCCTCGCGAAACAGTGATCGAAAACGACAGCGGTATTTCGATTGCTACAATTCCACTAACGCAGGAAGAGCATTTAGGATATTACCTTGGTTATGCCAATTCGGTGCTCTGGCCGGTGTTTCATAACCGCTTGGATTTGGCTCGCTTTGAGGCTGGTTACTATTTTTCTTATATCGACGTGAACCGGAGGTTCGCCAAGAAGCTGAAACAACTCTTGCGCCCTGATGATATCATATGGGTTCATGACTATCATCTTATCGAGATGGCTCGTTCATTGAGGCGTCTTGGAGTGACCAACCAGATCGGTTTTTTCTTGCACATTCCGTTCCCACCTTCACAGACTTTCTTGGCTATACCCGAACATCGAGATTTGGCGGACGCGTTGAGTTCTTATGATCTGGTCGGACTGCAGACCTCGGCCGATGCAAGTAATTTGATCGATTATTTGGAACATGAGGCGAACGGCAGGTTGCTCCCTAACTTTCACATAAGGGTGGGAGAGCGCGAGCTCGCGGTCGAGATCTTTCCGGTTGGCATAGAGCCTGGTTATTTCCAAACAACATCTAGTGAAATGGTCGGAACCATACAGAGTTCTGCGGAGATAAGGATCATTGGTGTCGATCGGTTGGACTACACCAAAGGGTTGCCTCAAAAATTTCGAGCTTTCGGACACTTCCTCGAGACCCATCCGGAATATCGCAGACGCATCGTTCTAACCCAAATTGCTGCTCCGTCTCGCGAAAGCGTGGAGGCTTACGCGGACATCAGGCAAGAACTGCAAAGTTTGTCGGGCGCAATCAATGGCGAGCTGAGCGAACTCGATTGGGTACCTATTCATTACATCAATCGCACGATCCCCCGAAGCAGCCTTGCGTCTATCTATCGTGGGTCACGGATTGGCTTGGTTACTCCATTACGTGATGGAATGAACCTTGTTGCCAAGGAGTACGTTGCTAGTCAGGACCCGGAGAACCCCGGCGTTCTCATCCTGTCGAAATTCGCCGGAGCAGCCGAGCAATTGCAAGAAGCACTGATCATCAATCCTTATAACAGGGAGGAAGTAGGCGAAGCTATTCTGATCGCGGTAGAGATGCCACTGGAAGAGCGTCGGCGGCGACACAGTGCCTTGTTGACTAAAATAGAGCAGCAAGACGCGCTCCATTGGTCGAGTAGGTATTTGGAAGCTCTCGTGCGTAAGCCAGCGTCGATGCCGGAGGCAAAAGCCCCCAGTGAAGTACTGGCAGCGACAATAAACCGGTTGCAGACACTTAAAGAATTCCAAGTGCCCCCTCAAAAGAACCAAGTTGCCTAACTTTGCCCTTTCGGCTTGGCCGTCCTGTAGCTGAGTATCAAAATGAAAATAGCACTGATAGCCCCGTTGATTGAAAGTGTGCCCCCGCAGCTTTATGGTGGGACTGAGCGGATCGTCAGCTACCTCGCAGATGAGCTGACCATTCAAGGCCATGACGTTACCTTGTTTGCGAGCGCGGACTCTAAAACACTTGCAAAGCTGGTGCCATGCTGCGCAAAGGCGCTTCGCTTGACGCCATCCGTTGTCGACCCGATACCTTACTATATGGCAATGCTGGACCGGGTTAAGCGATCGGCGCTGCAGTTTGACGTTTTGCACTTTCACATCGATCAATTCCATTTTCCAATCTTCAGCGAAACCCCTTTGCACACCTTGACTACACTTCACGGCCGTCAAGACTTGCCAGACTTGCAATACCTTTATTCCGCGTTCCCTCAGATGCCGCTCGTCGGCATTTCCAAAGCCCAACAGGCTCCAATTCCCAAAGCGAATGTTACCGATACGGTGCTGCACGGAATTCCACGCGACTTGCTTAGGCCTGGCGTGAACGGGAGCGCAGGTTATTTAGCTTTTCTAGGCCGTATATCCCCCGAGAAACGAGTAGATCGAGCAATTGCCATAGCCGAGGCGGTCCAGCTTCCCTTGAAAATCGCAGCGAAAATAGATCGCTCGGATCAAGAGTATTTCAAGCAAATTCAATCGTTGTTTCAAAAACCAGGCGTCGAGTACATCGGTGAGATCGACGAGCGGCAGAAGGAGTCGTTCCTTGGAAATGCTTCTGCGCTGCTCTTTCCAATTGACTGGCCTGAACCGTTCGGGCTGGTTATGATCGAAGCGATGGCTTGCGGCACGCCTGTCATTGGTTTTCGCCACGGCTCAGTTGCGGAGGTGATTGATCCCGGAGTCACGGGGGCGATCGTTGATTCGGTGGATGAGGCAGTACTGGTACTACCCAGCGTGTTGGGCTATGACCGCAACGAAATTCGTCAGCGCTTCGAGATGCGATTTACCGCTGATCGAATGGCATCTGATTATGTAAAGATTTATCATCGCCTCCAAGGCCGGGCGGCAATGGCAGGCATCGAATTAACGACCACCTCGAATCGCTTCAATACCCGCGATGCGAAGTCGATCCGATTGGAGACCGAATTGGCAACCAACGGATCGATTGTTTGATAAGTGGTAGCAGGGGCCGGCGCCATCGGGGGCTATCATGACACCTACTCATCAAGATGAAGGGTCTGCGATCAGCATTTCACCCTTCTACATCGCGGCGGCCGGTTTGGGATTTCGGCCTCGTCGCACGATCAAGCACAACGATGCGTTCGCCGTCATGGACAATTACGGCGACATCGGCGTCGTCTCCGGCGGGCCCGATGGTCTGTTCGAAAGCGATACGCGGTATCTGTCTCTGTTGGAGATGAAGGTCGATGGCATGGCGCCACTGTTACTTGGATCGGCCATGCAGAATGACAATCTGTGCATGTATGTGGACCTCACGAACGCCGATCGAATCGTTAACGATGCCGTTGTGCTGGCAAAGGATTCGATACACATCGCAAAGACAGTCATCCTGCGGAATGGCAAACTTCACCAGCGGGTCGCTGTCAGAAACCATTCCACAAGCGAAGTTCGATTTTCCATATCAATTCATTTCGACAGCGACTTTGCCGACATCTTCGAAGTTCGCGGGCAGCATCGGCCTCGCCGTGGGCAAGTTCGCCGTTTCCGGGAGTCGAGTGATAAATGCCTTATTTCTTATATCGGGCTGGATGGCAAAAACCGCTCTACAACCGTCCACTTTATGCCGAAACCGACAACGCTCAGCACCAACATCGCCAGTTTTGATTTTGTATTGGCAGCCGGCGCGCGGCAAGACCTGTCGGTCAGTATCAATTGCGCCAAAAGCATATTCGATCAACCGCGTTCCTTTGCGACCGAGCTGCGCGAAGCGTTCGTCGAGCGGCGAAGCGACTTGAGAATTGCAGCTGATGTTGAGACGTCGAACGCGGCGATAAACGAAGTTTTGTCGCGCGCCCGAGCAGACTTTTATATGCTTATCACTGATACGCCCGAGGGACCGTACCCGTACGCGGGCATTCCCTGGTTTTCGACGACCTTTGGGCGAGATGGCATAATCGCTGCGATGGAAATGCTGTGGCTCGATCACCGGATCGCCCGCGGTGTCTTGCGGCGCCTCGCCGCTTACCAGGCTACATCGATCGACCCTACTCGAGATGCAGAGCCGGGCAAGATCTTGCATGAGATGCGCGGCGGCGAAATGGCTGAGTTAGGCGAGGTACCTTTCGGGTGTTATTACGGGAGTGCTGACGCCACGCCGTTGTTTATAATTCTCGCAGGTCTTTACGTGGAGAGAACCGGCGACGACGCATTGCTCGCAGAACTGTGGCCAAATATTGAGCGAGCGCTCGAATGGATCGACAACTATGGTGATATCGATGGTGATGGCTTCGTAGAATACAAAAGGGGAGGGGAACTTGGCCTTTCCAACCAAGGTTGGAAAGATTCGCATGACTCCGTATTTCACTCCGATGGCCACCTTGCAGATGGGCCGATAGCCTTGGTGGAAGTTCAAGCTTACGTTTTTGCAGCCAAGATCTCCGCTGCACGATGCGCACAACGGCTAGGGAAAGCCGAATTGTCTGTAAAGCTCAGTGCGTCAGCCGATAAATTGCGCAAAAGATTTGATGAAGAATTCTGGTGCAGCGAGCGACAGATGTATTTTCTTGCGCTCGATGGCAAGAAGCGACCCTGCGCAGTTGATAGCAGTAATGCTGGCCACGCACTATTTGCGGGAATTTCATCTAAGGCTCAGGCCAAGTTTGTAGCCCAGAGGTTGCTGCATCCGGAATTCGATTCTGGCTGGGGCATCCGCACTCTGGCCAGAAACGAGGCGCGCTATAATCCAATGTCCTATCACAATGGTTCCGTGTGGCCGCATGACAACGCCTTAATCGCAGCGGGTCTTGCACGGTACGGATTGAAAGACGCCATCGCCAAAATTTTCAAAGGTATTTGCCACGCAGCGTCGACGATGGACCATAAACGATTGCCGGAGTTGTTCTGCGGTTTTCCCCAAAAACGCGGCCGGGGGCCGATTTTGTATCCTGTGGCATGCATTCCACAAGCGTGGGCCTGCGGTGCGCCATTCATGATGTTGCAGGCGATGCTTGGGTTGGAGTTCGACTTAGATGCGCGTGAGATTCGTCTATCCAATCCCGTCGTGCCTTCTTATCTGGGTGAAGTAATCATAAAGAACTTGCGGCTTGGTGATGCGCTCGTCGACTTTGCGATTCATGGCGAAGGCTCCGCAGTTGCCCTCAGAGTTTTGCAAACGCGAGGTTCTGTCAAAGTCACCCTAGTCTTGGACCGCGATGCTCACGACACCCGGCAATAATTATCGCGTTGATAAGCTTGAGACTTTTAGTTGCTCAAATAGTACTTTGGAACAAAGTAGATAGTTTTTAAGTTAGACATCTGAGCAATTGATGGAGCGCGCCATGAATAACATCGTATATTTGATTGGGTTGGTTGTTGTCGTACTCGCGATACTGGGTTTCCTTGGACTGCGATAGAGCGGGAAACCGGCTGTGCCGCGCAAGTGGAACGATCTCAACAGGGGAACCAATATTCATCGGTGGCATACCGGCCCAGAAGCGTTGGGTGTGCCCTTTAACCTCCTCGAAGGTCAGCCCTGCTTGCCATTTATGAAGCCACGAGCACAGGCAGCGGCTCGTCGCGGCTAAACGTCAGGAGACCCGATGTGAAAGCTCCGAGCGACTTGGTAAAAGCGGAACTACTCGAAGCCATACCAAATCTGAGAGCCTTCGCAATTTCACTGTGCGGTGACGTAATCCGAGCCGATGATCTGGTGCAGGAAGCGTTACTGCGGGCCTGGGGGAAGATCTCCTCGTATGAAGAAGGTACTAACCTGAAAGCCTGGCTTTTTACGATCCTCAGGAATAACTATTTTTCGATGTACCGAAAGCAGCGCCGTGAGATCGAAGATGTTCAAGGCAATGCATCGTCAAGATTGGCGGTCCATCCAGAACAGCCGGGGCATATGGACTTCGAAGATTTTTCTATCGCACTGCAGGAACTTCCAGCCGACCAGCGAGAAGCACTGATCCTGGTGACGGCGGATGGAATGAGTTACCAGGACGCCGCCCGTGTCTGTGATTGTGCGGTGGGTACGATCAAGAGCCGGGTTAACCGGGGACGATGCCGTCTGGCACGAGCGCTGGATATACAAAGCGCGGCAGAGTTTGGTCCGGACCAAGCCGCGGAGGCGGTTATCTCGCAGGCGACGAGCTTGAAACAGCGAGCATAAACGTTGGTAACTCCAAAAAGTTGATCTTGCTTCGCCATGTAGTTGCCGGATGGCTATATGCCGTGGTTTGAGGGAAGAAAGGTGGGTTATGTTTTTCTCAGCACTCGCAACGGACTATGACGATACGCTTGCTCAAAACGGACACGTGAATGAACAGACGCGTGAAGCGCTGAAGCGGGTGCGCGCGTCGGGACGCAAGCTTATTTTGGTCACGGGCCGAGAACTCCCTGAACTGAAGGGCGTGTTCGATGAATTGAACTTATTCGACCTGATTGTCGCTGAGAACGGCGCGGTATTGTTCAATCCGGCCAGTAATGATGAAGTTGTTCTGGCCGATCCCGTGCCGCCGGCATTGGTGAAGCGCTTGCGCGAACTGAATGTATCGCCCCTGTCGATCGGGCATTCGATCATTGCAACGCGAGAGCCGAATGAAATCCAAGTGCTTGAGGCGATACGCGACCTTTCGCTCGAGCAACATATTATTTTCAACAAGGGCGCAGTGATGGTGCTCCCCATCAATATCAACAAGTCGTTTGGGTTGCGGCATGCTCTCGATCAGTTGGGCTTGTCGTTGCACAATGTCGTTGGCATTGGCGATGCTGAAAACGATCAAGCGTTTTTAAGCGCATGCGGATGCGCGGTCGCCGTCGGCAACGCACTTCCCAGTGTCAAAGAGAAGTGCGACCTTGTAGTTGCGGATTTTAGTGCTGGTGTAGTCGAAATCTGCGACAGATTGGTGGATGAAGATCTTGCATCGTTATCGCATGTGCGTTCATCGCGAATGCCCGTCTTGGGCGAAAGTACTGACGGTAAGCCGATCTTTCTCAATCCCCTAGAAACAACCCTGGTTGCCGGCGGGTCGGGAGCCGGGAAAACCACTCTTGTTACCGCCGTTTTAGAACAGATGCGTGCATCGAAATTCCAATGCTGCATCATAGATCCGGAGGGCGACTACTCTGAGCTCCCTGATGCGACTGTTTTGGGGGACCCAAGCCATCCACCTCGAATTTCCGCTGCAATGGACCTACTGGAGAATCCACAAATTAGTGTCGTTCTGAATCTACTCGCGATCGACCTTGCAGATCGACCTAAGTTTGTTATTCGCTTGTTGTCCGATATCCAAACCATGCGAGACGATAAAGGCCGGCCACACTGGTTGGTATTTGATGAAGTCCACCATTATTTCAGCGCAGACCAACAATCCGCTTCATCGTTGCCCCGTAAATTTCCCGGGGTCTTGGCGGTGACAGTTCACCCCAGTAGCGTTGCCGGGGATTTTATTGCTGCGGTTTCGACAATGGTTGCTTTAGGCGAGGAAGCCCCTGCTACCATGAAAGAATTCTGTTCGCTGACCGAGCGAAGCGGGCCACTGGATCGAATTCCGCTGAACTCAGACGGAGCTCTGATACTAGGCCATGACGAGGCGATAACTACTTTTACACCGAGGCATCCGGCTGTTAAACAGCCGCGGCACGTACGAAAGTATGCCGAGGGCGATCTTGCCGACCAAGACAGTTTTTACTTTACAGGTCGAGATGGAGCGCTCCGATTGCGGGCCAAAAATCTTGTTGCATTTCTGGAGTTGAGCGGGGGTGTCGATACCGAGACTTGGGAGTATCATTTGGCGGCTGGCGACTATTCGCGGTGGTTTCGTGAAAAGATCAAGGACGCAGCGTTGTCAGCGGATGCTGTTTTAGTTGAAAACGATCGGTCGTTATCTGCCGAGGAAAGCTACGCCCGCATAAAGGAAATCGTTCAACGCCGGTACACCGCTCCAGCTAATTGAGTCAGCGTTTTTCACTTGCATCACGCAAAACCGTGCCCCGGATTTGCGTCCAGGGCACGGTTCCGCGGCTTTAAGTTTACGCGATGGCCCGCTTACTTTACAACCTTCGGTAGGGTCTTGGCCTGCTCTGATGTGAGCGACAGAACAACCCGATCACTACCTAGCGTAAACTGCGAAGGCATCAGCTTGACGCGTGTTTCGCCGATCCCGAGAAAACCTCCGACGTCTGCGTGCATTTCCGTTACTTTGCCGGACCCATCACGAGCGAAGGCGGCCACCTCACCCAGATTCTTTCCGTCGCTGCTGTAAACGTTCTTGTTAACCCAGCCCCGGGCCTGCTCTTCGGTAAGCGTCAGGCTATCCGATGACATTGAGCGGCTTGGTGTCGTCGTTGTCGCTGCTGGTGGCATCGTTGTCGCTGCTGGCGGCATCGTGCTGGGGGTCGTCGTCGTACCCGGCGCGCTCGTCGAGGGCGGGGTCGTTGGGGTGGTTGGCGTTGTTGTCTGCGCGAATGCAACAGGGGTCCCGGCCAACAACGCTAGAGTTAGAACTTGGGCGAATTTTTTTCTCATGATCAGCTCCTTTAACAGTGTCCACTGTATCAGCATACCGCCGTAACGGTGCTGCTAGGTAAACGCGTCCGATGCCGCATCGTTCCTGTTTATTGGAAGACTGAAGAGTTTCCACTAAACTGATGTTATCATTCGGTTTCCCATTATTTTCGAGCCGGTAACGATTTTGTCGTTGCTCTGGCTAATTCCTGCAACTCTGTTTCGCTCATTGATTTCAGCATTTCGCGAGATGAACCTTTGAGTTTCGATTTGTTTGTTTCGCCGCGCTTGGCAGATAATGCAGCACCTGCTGCCTTTTGTTGAGCCTTTGATTTTGCTGGCATCTACTCACTCCAATGAGATCAAGTTTTGCTCCCCCGGAGTATAGTCACGACAAAGAACTTATTGAAGCCGGTTAAATTTTTTTGACGCAATCGGAACTCAACTAGCACTCCGCGGTTTTAGTATCGGCGGGATGCGCGCAGCATTTGGTGCATTGACTTTCGAGGAGCACAAACGTGAATAGAGCACGAGGGATCTCGGGCGCCGGCGTGATATGGAGAATCTGCAGAACGAGTGCTGTCTTTGCGACGATTTTCGCCGCATCAGCTGCTGGCTCGGAGCCTATTTCGCTTGCCGAGCCAGGTGGTGAAACGTTCGACGCTGGGGCCATTAGGTCGATGGCAAAGCGGTTATCGCTAAGCGCCTACGAAGAGCCCGCCCCTATCGTCACGCGACGTGATTGGAGCTACGACGATCAGCGCAAATTGCGATTTCAGGTCGAGCGCGCGCCATGGCGGAAAAAGCCGCCCCGATTTGAAGTGCATCCGCTGCCAGCTGGATGGCTTTTTACGCGCGATATCGAGATAAACCTGGTCGAGAACGGTAAAGTTAGGCCTTATCGCGCAATACCGGCAGATTTTCCGACGTATCCGCTCGAGGACGGCGGAACGACTTCGCACGTACCGCTCTCCGGTTTTCGAATCAATGGTCCGCTGAACGTTGCCGACATTGCCGACGAGATAATCGTGTTCCAAGGCGCGAGTTACTTCCGCGCCATCGGCAAGGGACACCTCTATGGTTTGTCTGCACGCGGGCTCGCGATTGGTACTCAGTTGGGACTGGGTGAAGAATTTCCGTCATTTACAAAATTTTGGATCGTAAAGCCGGAGCCCGGCGCAGATACGATTTTGATCCACGCGTTGCTCGACAGCAAATCGACCGCTGGAGCCTATACGTTCGCAATAAAGCCAGGAGATCAAACAACGGTGGATGTATCCGCTTACTTATATCCGCGCGTCGATATAGCTCACGTTGGATTGGCACCGCTCACAAGTATGCATTTGCTCAGCCCGACGAATACAGTGCGGGTGAAAGATTATCGGCCCCGCGTTCATGATTCGGACGGTTTGGCGATCACGAATGGCAACGGGGAGCGACTTTGGCGTCCTCTCAATAACCCAAAGCAATTCCAGGTGAGCGCTTTCGCCGGTGATCATCCGCGCGGCTTCGGGCTGGTACAGCGGCATCGGGTATTTGCCGATTATGACGACTTGGAAGCGCGGTATGAACGGCGACCGACCGCTTGGGTAGACACCCTGCAGATGACCGGCGCAGGACACATTGTCTTAGTCGAGATCCCGTCGGAAGAAGAGATCAACGACAATATCGTTGCCTTTTGGCAGCCTGAGAAACCGCTGAAAAGTGGCGGCGAATACGCGATCCGCTATCGGCTGTATTGGTCCGACGATGCGCCGCTCAAGGACTCCGGACCGTGGGTTGTGCAAAGCCGCATCGGTCGCGCCTATCATGTCGAAGGCAACGGTCATCGCTTCGTTATTGACTATCGCGATAGTGCCCCATTTTCACAAGCGGACTTGCCGGATGCAAAAGTTTCCGCTTCGAACGGTCGGGTGGAGCAAATCACCGTACAACCGAACGATGAAACGAAAGGTGTTCGTGTCTCATTCGTACTTTTCCCTGACAACGCCAAATCGTCGGAGCTGCGGCTAACCCTGTCGCCGTGGAATGGCCGGTTGCCGGAAACATGGCTATGGCGGTGGCTGGATGGCGAGTGATTGTCCTTCGCGTCGCGGACCTTACGTATAAGCGGGCATGCTGGAATTGTCACGACAGCCATGCAATGCAACTCGATAGACGCGGTAGGATACGTTCTGGCATCTTGTCAGTGCACCCGTGGACGGTGTTCTCGACAAGTTCAATGTGTTAGAACTCTACGCGGCGGAGACAGGCGATCATGCAACAGAAAGTAGAAGCGGCTTCGACTTCCAGTTCGACCGATCCCCATTCGACCGATCCCCAATGGCAGGCGCGCGTGGATCTTGCTGCCGCCCACCGCATTTGCGTGATGAATGGCTTCCATGAAGGTATTTTCAATCACCTCACGCTAACGGTGCCTGGAACCACCGATCGCTACTACCAGATCCCGTTCGGGATGCACTGGTGTGAGGTGTCGGCCTCGAGTTTCATGGAGGTTGGCTGGGACGGCACCATATTGCGCGGCGAAGGCGAGGTGGAACCGTCGTGCTATGCAATCCATGCGCCGATCCATCGCAAGCTGCCACGCGCGAAAGCGGTGTTTCATACTCACATGCCGTTCGCCAGTGCTCTGACGCGGCTCGAAGATCCCAAACTCAAGCCTATTGGGCAGACCGAAGTGTTGATGATGCCGATGACCGGTTACGATATGGACTATGCCGGTCCGGCATTCGATCCTGAGGAGGGCGAGCGCCTGGCCGACATTCTCGGCGAGAAAAAGGTGCTTTTTATGGGCAACCACGGGGTCGCAACGGTGGCCGAAACGGTTGCCGAAGCCTTCGACCTTTTATACTATACTGAGCGCGCGGCGCAGGTGCAGCTCTACGCCATGTGGACCGGCCAAAAATTGCTGCCGATGTCCGAGCCAGTCCTGCAAAAGACGATACATGTCGGTAACACGCATCCGTTTCTGCATGGCAAGCCTTGCGATTACCACTTCCGTGCGTTGAAGCGGATTCTCGACAAGAAGGAGCCCGATTACAAGGACTAGGCCTGCATTTAAGCTGAGTGCCGCTTCAAAAATCCAAGCGCAAAACGCGTACTGTTTCGCCAGCTGACACGGCGTGCGCTGAAACCTCGCGCACGAGCAGGCAATCTGCGCCGGCAAGCGGGGAGAGAAGTGATGAATCTTGTGATCTAACGGGGCGAACAAACAGCCGGCCGTCATCGCCGGTTTCGAGTGTCGCCCGCATGTAATGCGTGCGCGGTCCATTGACTTCAAGGCCGGTCGCCGCGATTGCTTCGACCATGCGCGCATCGGCTGCCGCGCGCCCGCTCAAGCGTTCGATCAACGGCACCAGGAAGACGCGCGTGCAGATCAGCGCCGAGACTGGATTGCCAGGCAAGCCGACAACGCGCATGCCGCCTAGCCGTCCGTAAAGCATCGGCTTACCCGGCCGCATCGCGATCTTCCAAAAGTCGAGCGATAGGCCCCGCTCCTCCAGCACCGGCGCGATCAGATCGTGATCGCCGACGCTTGCGCCACCGATGGTGACGAGTAGATCGCAGCCTGCGGCACGATCGATGTGGGCGTTGATGGAAGCTCGCGTATCGGCTGCAATTCCCAGAAACTCCGGGTCTCCGCCGGCCGCTGCGATAAGTGCTGCGACGCCATAAGGGTTCGAGCAGACGATCTGGTCAGCGCCGGGTGTTATCCCGGGCAAGACGAGTTCATCGCCGGTGGCCAGAATCGCGACCTTCGGCCTTCGCCGGACGGCGAGGTCAGCATAGCCCATGGCGGCTGCGAGTGTAATTTGCCGCGCGCCAAGCCGTATGCCTGGGCTCAATAGCTGGTCGCCGCTCGTGAAGTCACCGCCGCGCCGGCGTACATGGGCAGCATCGGGACTACCTTCGCCGATGACGACAAAGCCGCCTTCGCGCGCGCAGTTTTCCTGGATGTGAACTGCGTTTGCACCGTCTGGGATAGGTGCGCCGGTGAATATTCGGACGGCTTCGCCAACCGAGACGTGGCCGCGGAAGCCACGGCCGGCCGCCGCTTCGCCGATCACCCGCAGCCGAGCCGGCAACGTCGCGACGTCGCTGTGGCGGACGGCATAGCCATCCATCGCCGATGCATCGAACGGTGGTGAGGTCAATTTTGCGACGAGTGGCTCGGCAAGGACGCGGCCAGATGCTGCCACCAAATCCACTCTCTCCGGGGGCAAAGGGCGCGCATCCTCAAGCAGCCGGGCGAGCGCATCTGCGACGGGCAGCAGCGCCATCCGATCAACCCTCCGCCCGGTAGACACCCGACCTGCCGCCAGTCTTTTCGAGCAATCGGACGTTCGAGATGACCATGCCTTTGTCGGCTGCCTTCAACATGTCGTAGATCGTCAGGCACGCGACCGACACAGCCGTCAGCGCTTCCATTTCGACGCCGGTTGGTCCGGTGACGCGGACCTCCGCCGTGATGTGAATGCCAGGCGGCGTATGCGACAAATCGAAATCGACTGTTGCCTTGGTGATCGCCAATGGATGGCACAGCGGGATCAGCTCGTGTGTCTTTTTCGCAGCCATGATTCCGGCAATCCGGGCGGTCGCGAGTACGTCGCCTTTCTGCGCGGTGCCGCTCTCGACCAGCGCCAGCGTTTCGGCGATCATTGCAACGAAGCCTTCGGCGATCGCCGTGCGTGACGTCGTGGCCTTGTCCGACACGTCGACCATCCGCGCTTCGCCCCGTTCATTGATGTGCGAGAGTTGGCTCACGACGCAGCCCCGAGCAGCGTTCTGGTAGCGGCAGCGACATCGTCCTGCCGCATCAGGCTTTCGCCGACCAAGAAGGTATTGACCCCGGCCTTTGAAAGCCGCGCCAAATCGGCGGCGGTGAAGATGCCACTTTCACCAATGACGATGCGATCGCCCGGGACCTTAGGCGCCAGCGCCTCGGTCGTTGCGAGCGTCACCTCGAACGTTTGGAGATTGCGATTGTTGATGCCGATCATAGCGCAATCGAGTTTCGAGGCGCGATCGAGTTCGGCAGCATCGTGTACTTCGGCGATCGCATCCATACCCCAGTCCCTGGCGGCCCGGGCTAGATCGCGGGCGGTCGGATCGTCGATCTGGGCCAAGATAATCAAGATGCAATCGGCACCCCACGCGCGCGCCTCGGCCACTTGGTAGGTGTCGATCATGAAGTCCTTGCGTAGTGCCGGCAGATTGCATGCAGCGCGGGCCGCAGTCAGGTACTCTGGCGAACCCTGGAACGAGGGCATATCGGTCAGCACCGAAAGGCAGGCAGCCCCTCCATCGGCGTAAGCCTTGGCCAGTGCAGGCGGATCGAAGTTGGGGCGGATCAACCCCTTCGAAGGCGATGCCTTCTTGATCTCGGCGATCAACGCCGGCTTGCCAGCATCGAGCTTCGCCCGGATCGCACCTGAAAAGGAACGTACGGGTGGCGCAGCGAGTGCCGCTCGAATGAGCGTTGCCAACGGACGTTGTCGCTTGGCCGCTGCAATCTCGTTGCGTTTATAAATTGTGATCTTATCGAGGATGTCGCTCATGGCCGAGGTATACGCTGGGGTAGCCGCGTGGGAAAGGTCATTGCCGCAGCATGATTCGCAGGTTGACACGTGAACAATGATCACGTAGGGTATGAACTACGTTCACAACCTGATTTGCGATATGTTTGCGCAGATCAGGAATTTGGGCGCTGCAACTCGAAAGGGTCTCGATGATGGCGTTACCTTGGTCCTACACGAACCGGATACAGCGGGATGTCCAGCGGTGGCACGATGCGGGCTGGATCGATCAACAAGGCCGCGCCGGCATATTGGCGGACGTTGAAACCCGCAAGGCGCTGGTGAGCCTTCCTGCGGTGTTGGCGATCCTGGGTGCGACGCTGATCGGCTTTTCCGCAATGACCTTCGTTGCTGCCAATTGGCAGGGCATGTCGAAGCTAGCGCGCCTGCTGTTTTTGATGGCTGGTCTATGGATCGCGTATGGCGGTGCTGCTGTGCTGTTCTCGCGCCGGCTCGAAGCTTTCGGTCACGCCGCTGTTATGGCCGGGTCCGCAGTGTTTGGTGCAGCTATTATGCTCGTGTCGCAGATGTATCACATTGAGGGCAATCCGCCTGATGCCGTGCTCCTTTGGGCGCTCGGCGCACTGGCATCGGGCGTGTTGTTCAGATCGGGTCCGGCGCTCGGATTAGCGATGCTTGCGATCGCTGTTTGGAGCGGGTGGGAAATGCAACTGACGCCCGGTGTGCACTGGGCCTTCTTGGCCGGTTGGGCTGTCGTTGCCGCCGCTTACTTATGGTTGCGCTGGCGTCCAGGCCTCCATTTGGCGGCGTTTGCCATGGCCGGCTGGATCATCGCGCTCGGTTGGACATTGCCGCATGGACCGCATCATTGGCTCGTGGCTTCTATCGGTTTCGCTATTGCCGCAGTGTCGACAATCGGGACGTTGCGCTTTGCCGATAAGTTATCCGGCAGAATCGGTGCCATTGCGCCGGCTTCGACGTCCTATGGACTGGCGCTCGGCTTCATCGGGCTGCTGACGGCGCAAGTCCGGATGCCGTTTGGCAGTCTGCTCGCTTGTGCAATCGTGACCCTCGCACTGGTGGTGGCGACGATCTATTGGGCCATGCGAACCGATAACCGCACGGCCTTGCTGATTGGATACGCAGCCTTTTCAGCGGAGGTTCTGTCCCTCTATTTCATCACCTTCGGCAGCTTGTTGAATAGCTCCCTGATCTTCGGCACCGGCGGGTTGCTGATCATCGGGCTCGCGTCAGCCGCCTTCCGCCTGATGAAGCACAAGCCGCAAATCGAAGGAGTGACATCATGATCAATATCGATCGTAAATGGCTGATTGCCGGATTGACCGCGGCCTCCCTGCAAACGGTCGCCATCGGCTGGATCGTGTGGGATCGCATTGCCTTACTCAAGAACGGGCGAGAGATTGTGCTGCCGATCATACCCGTGGATCCACGCTCGCTGTTTCGCGGCGATTACGTGATCCTCAATTATCCCATATCGACGGTACCTGCAGCCCTGATGACGCCCGCGCATCGAGCGTCTCGCCCGAGCAGTGCCTACGTGACGCTGACAAAAAAGGGCGAAGTGTGGGAGCCGACCGGGTTATCAGCGAAGCCGCCAGCCGTCACGCCAGATACGGTTGTTTTGAGGGCTCGGCCGCCGCGCTACGGTTGGAGCCAGACGTCAAGACCGCGTGCAGCAGGTGCGGATACTTCATCACCACCAGATCTGGTCTACGCCGTGCGCTATGGATTGGAGAGTTACTTCGTACCTGAGGGTACGGGCAGGGCTCTCGAGCAACTGGCCAGGGATAAGAAACTTGCAGCTGTAATTGCGGTCGATGCAAGGGGTAACAGTGCCATCAAGGCCCTGATGATCGACGGTAAGCTTCAGCACGAGGAGCCGTTGCTGTAGCTGGCCGAGCGACCGGACGACAGGTAACACTAGCGGCCGGTGTCGATGATCGCATAAGGTGGCGTTCATTATCCCCCACGCAAACGGAGATCACCCATATGGCAATCACCCGCCACGAGCCGTCAAAGATTTTGTCCAAGGTCGTCGAGGCTAACGGCATGGTGTACACTGCAGGCGTCGTTGCCGACGATATCAGCCAGGATGTCAAGGGTCAGACGACGCAAATTCTGAAGGAAATCGACAGACTGCTGAAGCTTGCCGGAGGCGACAAGTCGAAGGTGATTTCGGCGACCATCTGGTTGACCGACATTCGACTGCGCGACAGCATGAACGAGGCCTGGAACACCTGGACCGGCGGCGAGAATCTACCCGGCCGCGCCTGCATAGAGGCCAAGCTTGCTGACCCGCGTATGCTGGTCGAGATCGCCGTCATCGCCGCCAAGTGATCAATCACCCGCTACATTCGATCGCGAGGGCTCATCAGCCTTCGCGATCGATCAGCGTCGCTTGCCACTGCCGCCACGCCGCATCAGGAACACGGCTTTTTCGCCAAACAGGTTCTGCAGGCTGAGCGGCGAGCGCTGGGAGAGTTGCCGGCCCGACCAGTTGAACACCACCGAACGTTCGACCTCGGCGTTGGCTGCTTTGCACAAATCGGCGAAATCCTTGATGGTGCACAGATGCGCGTTCGGCGTGTCGTACCAGTGGTCAGGCAAGTTGGACGTGCGCGGCATGCGACCGGTGAACACCAGCTTGCTACGTACCTCCCAGTGCCCGAAATTCGGGAACGACACGATCGCGCGGCGGCCGATCCGCAGCAAATTTTCCAGCACGCGCTTCGGCTGCAGCGTCGCCTGAATGGTCAAGCTGAGAATTGCGAAGTCGAAGGCGTCGTCGGGGTAATCGGTGAGGTCCTTGTCGGCATCGCCTTGGATCACCGATAGGCCGCGCGCCACGCAGGCATTGACCTTCTCGCGGCTGATCTCGACGCCGCGACCGTCAACGGATTTGGTATCGCCCAGCAGCTGCAACAACTCGCCATCGCCGCAGCCGACGTCGAGCACACGCGCATTCGGTGTCACCATTTCGGCGATCAGCAAGTGATCGACGCGTTGGCGCCCGGCGGCATTCAATGAACTTGCGGGCGTCTTGGTCAGCATTTCACGCCTCCTTGATGGCAGGCGCGATGCCCTGCTTAGCCGCTGCCGCGTTGATGAAACCGCGCACGCAATCGAACATCACCGGCTCTTCGAGCAGGAACGCGTCGTGGCCCTTGTCGCTCTCGACTTCGACGAACGATACGTTGGCTGCAACGGCGTTGAGTGACTGCACGATCTCTTTCGATTCTTGTGTCGGATAGAGCCAGTCGCTGGTGAACGACACCACGCAGAAGCGTGTTTTCGTGCCTCGGAAGGCATTGGCCAGTATATCGCCGTGTTCGGCTGCCAGGTCGAAGTAGTCCATCGCGCGGGTGATGTAGAGATAGCTGTTGGCGTCGAACCGGTCGACGAAGCTCGAGCCCTGGTGGCGCAAGTAACTCTCGACCTGGAAGTCGGCGCTGAACGAGAACGAGCGCACCGAGCGGTCCTGCAGGTTGCGTCCGAATTTTTGCTGCAGCGCCTTCTCCGAAAGGTATGTGATGTGGGCCGCCATTCGCGCGACGGCGAGGCCACGGCGCGGAACTTTGCCGTGGTCGAGATAAGCCCCTTGCGCCCACTCCGGATCGGCCATCACCGCCTGCCGGCCAACCTCATGGAAGGCGATGTTCTGCGAAGAATGCCAAGCCGCTGTCGCGATTGGAATTGCCGTTAGCACTCGATTCTTGTGACGCGCGCACCATTCGAGCACCTGCATGCCGCCCATCGATCCGCCGATCACGCAGAACAACTGCTGGATGCCGAGATGATCGATAAGAGCCACCTGCGCATCGACCATGTCGCCAATCGTGATGACCGGAAAATCGAGGCCCCATGCCTTGCCGGTGGCCGGGTTAAGCGAAGCTGGACCGGTCGAGCCCAAGCAGCCACCAAGGATGTTCGAACAGATGACAAAGAACCGGTTGGTATCGATCGGCTTACCGGGTCCGACGAGCGTTTCCCACCAGCCGGGCTTGCCAGTGACCGGGTGAATGTTGGCAACATGCTGATCGCCGGTGAGCGCGTGGCAAATCAAAATGGCGTTCGACTTGGCAGCGTTGAGGTGGCCGTAAGTCTGGTAGGCAATCACGTAAGGGTGCAGGCTTTGCCCGCAGTCGAGCTTCAGCGGCACAGGCGCCTGGAACACGTGGCTCTTCGTCGACGCAATAGGCGCCGGCACGCCGATTGCCGCCGTCGAGATTATGGTCTGTTCAAGGCTTGCCATCGGTTTTTGCACTCCTCGACGAGCCCGCTCGGTGTCGCCGGGCTCTCCGTACCGATGAGGAGTGCGCGACCCTTTAGCGAGTTGTTTAACGTGGCTGCAAGCCGGTCGGCCAAATCACCACGAAGTTGAGTTTGCATGTAGCGAACACTGAGCCCTGACGTCAACTGGTGGACTTGCGCGCGCAAGCTTCCTTCGGCACGTTGCATCATGCGTCGCGTCAGCCGAGGAATGCCAATGCGGATCGTCTTGCCGCTGCTTTGTGCTGGTCTGCTCGCGATCGGAGCTCACGCGCAGGATCGCGAAGCTGCTTGCGAGCAGGCAATGCTGGTGTTCGATGCCTCGATCTCGATGGCCGGACGCGGTATCGACGAGGCTCGTGCGGCTACAAGGCTCGTTTTGCCCGAGCTAGCGCGGCAGCGAATGGTGGGCCTCGTTACGTATGGCGGGATGCCCGGACCAGCATGCGATACCATCGCGCTGAGGCTTGAGCCGGCAGCTGACAATGCTCCCGCAATTCAAGCGGAGATCGATGCGTTGAAGCCTTCGGGCGCGACCCCACTTACCGAATCCGTCGCACTAGCGGCAGGTCTTTTGGCCAAGCGCTCGCGGCGCGGCCTAATTGTGCTCGTGACCGACGGCTTCGAAAACTGCCATGGCGACCCATGCGCGCTGGGGCGCAAGCTGGCAGCGCTCGGCCAAGTGAAGGTGCACGTCATCGGCTATAACTTGCGGGTGCCTCAAGGTAACGCGCTCGCCTGCCTCGCCCGCGAAACGAGCGGCTTATTGGTCGAGGTGAATAGCACCGAAGAACTCGTCCGCGCGTTGACGAGTACGCTCGGTTGCCCTGTGTTGAGCCGCCGGCGGAGCGGGGCGACGCTGGTATCGCGATAATGCGGAGCCAGACTATCCGCCTCTGAGAGTCGCCCATCCCTCAATTTTAGCCATGACGAGAAGGGGCGGGGGTTGCGCGCCTCGAGCAGCCATTTGATTTCCGGCACGGGGCGGCCTATTGCTCTGCGCGCAGTTTCACCCTATCCCCACGAACGGTTCCACTCATGTCACAGCTTGCTCCCGCGCCACGCCCCGGCATCCTGGATATTGAGGCCTATGTGCCCGGCGAGAGCAGCGTTCCGGGTGGCATGACGCCGATCAAGCTGTCGTCGAACGAGACGCCGCTTGGTGCCAGCCCAAAGGCAATTGCTGCGTTTAAGGCGGAAGCCGGTCACCTCGAACGCTATCCCGACGGCGCTTCGGCCAAATTGCGACAGGCGATTGCGCGCGTATACGGCCTGAGCGCTGATCGGATCGTGTGCGGCGCGGGCTCGGATGAGATCCTGAGCCTCGTTGCCCAAGCCTATCTGGGGCCCGGCGACGAGGCGATCTACACGGCGCACGGATTCATGGTCTACAAAATCGCGATCCAGGCACGCGGCGCAACGCCGGTTGTCGCGCCGGAGAAAGATCTACGCACTGACGTCGATGCGATCCTCGCCCGCGTCACACCGAAAACAAAGATCGTGTTTGTCGCTAATCCGAATAATCCGACCGGCACCTACATCCCGTTCGACGAAGTTCGCCGCTTGCATGCGGGGTTGCCATCACACGTGCTGCTGGTGCTGGATGCGGCCTATTGCGAGTACGTCCGCCGCAACGACTACGAAGCCGGTCTCGAGCTCGTCGCTACGACCGAAAACACGGTGATGACACGCACCTTCTCGAAACTCCACGGGCTGGCCGCCTTGCGTCTGGGCTGGATCTATGCGCCGGCACACATCGTCGATGTGATCAATCGCATTCGCGGACCATTTAATGTCGGCGCACCATCGATCGCGGCCGGGATTGCTGCGATCGAGGATCGCGGGCATCAGGAAGCGGCGATCGCTCACAACGATAAGTGGCTGCCGTGGCTGTCGGCCGAGTTCGAGCGGCTCGGTTTAAAGGTAACTCCAAGCGTCGGCAATTTCTTGCTGGTGCATTTTCCTGAAACGAAGGGGCGGGATGCGGCGGCTGCCGACGCATTCCTCAAATCATGCGCGATCATCCTGCGCCGTGTATCCGGTTACGGCTTGCCCAACGCATTGCGGATGACGGTCGGAACAGAGACCGACAATCGCGCGGTCATTGCGGCACTGGCCGAGTTCCTCAAGGGCAAAGTTGAATGACGGCGCAATTGTTCAACCGCATCGCGCTCATCGGCGTCGGGCTTATCGGTTCGTCGATCAGCCACGCGGTTCGTCGCGCTGGGTTGGCGGCTCAGATCGTCGGCCACGCGCGGACTGCCGAAACGCGGGCAACCGCACTCCGCCTGGGTTTGATCGGCGAGGCATTTGCCACCGCCGCGGACGCCGTGAAAGGCGCCGACCTCGTCATCCTGTGCGTGCCGGTTGGCGTCTGCGGAGCCGTCGCCGCCGAGATCGGCCCGCACCTCGAACCCGGTGCGATCGTCACCGACGTTGGCTCGGTGAAGGGTGCCGTCGTGCGCGATTGTGTGCCGCATATTCCTCCGGGCGTGCAGTTCATTCCAGGCCATCCGATCGCTGGCACCGAGAACTCCGGACCAGAGTCCGGTTTTGCGGAACTTTTTGATAATCGATGGTGCATCCTGACGCCACTTCCCGGGGCCGATCAGGCCGCAGTCGACAAGCTCAAGGCGTTGTGGCTCGGCATGGGATCGCACGTCGATTTGATGGACGTCGAGCATCATGATCTGGTGCTGGCGATCACGAGCCACGTCCCGCACTTGATCGCCTACAATATCGTCAACACGGCAGCGCACCTCGGCCGCGTCACCGATACCGAGGTGATCCAATACTCGGCCGGCGGCTTCCGCGATTTCACTCGCATTGCAGCCTCCGATCCAACGATGTGGCGGGACGTGTTCCTCAACAACAAGGACGCCACCTTGGAAATGCTTGGCCGTTTCCAGGAGGACCTCACCGTGTTGCAGCGCGCCATCCGCTACGGCGATGGTGAAACGCTGTTCAAGCTGTTCTCTGATGCGCGGCAAATCCGGCGTGGCATTATCCAGGCCGGTCAAGATGTGGCCGCCCCCGATTTCGGCCGTCAGCTGAAGAAATAACGAAACCGCCCGCCCATGCGCGATTTATGGATCTTCGGATACGGCTCGCTCATGTGGCGGCCAGGCTTCGTTTTCGAAGAAGCGGTGCCGGCAAGGCT
>JANMNO010000056.1:0-9939 GCA_031374115.1 Hyphomicrobiaceae bacterium
CGTTCAGGATGCGCGGCCGATCTGATCGGTGCTACTTCGATCGCAAAAAGCCGCGCGATGCGTCCGCTACTGAGGTAACCCTTCTACGGCGAAGGCGCGGAATTTCGCATACTTCTCGCCGATCTTGCGGGCTTCCTTGTACTCCGCAGAGTTGAACGCGGCCTGCATTTTTTCGTGACTATCCCACACCTGTATGGTGACGCGGGTTTTCGGTGGGTCGCCTTCAAGCGCCGTCACATTCTGTCCGGCGGCGAGGAAACGACCACCGGCTCCTTTGAGTGCGGCCTGTGCTTTCGGCGCAAACTCTTTCGTGTAGGCCTCGACATTCGATATTTCGATTTCGGCGATGCGATAGATGGGTGGCTTTGACTGAGCATGAAGCGTCTGAACCGCGACTGCGCCAATTCCGATGCCGGCGAGCACCGCTAAAGTCAACGAGTACTTTGCCTGCATGATTTCCTCCCTGAATGCATGAACGAATAGCGGTTGCCCCACGCATGTTGCATGCGCGAGAACATCGCCACGGAAAGTTCGCAAGACCGACAGAAGAACGGTCAACGTCAGGAGAAAAGCCTGCCGACAGCTATGACGTATGTTGTTTGCCGCACAAGATTTCGGCACGTCTTGTCGTGTGAACGAGCATACCGGTTGGCACATGGGCGGTAAAGTAAGAAGTCGTTCTCTGACAGCGACGACGCGTCTTCTTTCAATTTCACTGGACCGCTCGTACTACGTCCGAGAATCGCCCACTGTCCGGTCACTGATTGTGAGAGATGCACCTTGCACTAACCGATGGGGATAACATCTGGGTGCCGGCTTCCCCCGTTTGCTACACTGCAAGCATGACTGACTCCGACATAGCGCGCCGTGACGCGCCACAGCCCGACATAGTCGAAGCACGTCACACCCTGTCGGTGCGTGACGTCGAACTGATGTTTGCCCAAGCCGGTGTTCAAAGATCCCATCGTCACGTGCTGCGTTTGTGCCAGTCCGGGATGCTCGATGCCGTGAAAATTCCTGGCGCCTCCGGTGTGGAATGGTACGTCGCACCGGCATCCGTTCCGAAAGCGATCGGCGATCTCAAACAAATCGATGCGCAGCGTGCGCGACGCAGTGAGACACAGCCTGCCGCGTCGGACCATGTCGTGCCTGAAATTGTCAATCAAACCGACCTGGACGCAGCCGGACATGGCGCGTCGCAGCCCGCCGCGACGCGAAAAATCAGGATGAAATGATTGCGACAGAGCACGCCATAGCGCGCCACGGCGTGCCAGAGCACGACATCTACGAACACCCGTATGTGAAGCGTCTCGAAGAACGCATCGACAAACTCGAAACCAAGTACGAAGCACAGGTACGACGCACCGAGGAAATTCAACTAAAAGGAGCGCAGCAGTTGCTCGAACTGCAGCGCATGACGGCGGTCGGCCAGAGCCAGACGCTCGCCGACTTCATGTTGAAGGCCAGAGACTGGGTACTCGGCCAAAATACGGAAGCGGAAAAGAGGGAAGTCGACACCTCAGCCAACCCTACGTAGTGCTGTTGATATCCACAGGATGAGCGGCAAGTTCGCGGTATCATGCAGTGATGGAGCACATCGGCGGATCGCTTGAAAAGATCGAGCAGAACATGCGGCTCAACACCGCCGATCCAGTTGCGCGCGACGGCTTCACGCAGCTGCCGAATTTCATTCTGCGCAATCCTAACATATCTATCGGCGCGAAGACCACATATGCACTCTTCCTCAGTTATGCTTGGCACAACAGTCTGTGTTGTCCTGGCAATCTTGAACGGCTTTTCTTTCGGCCGCGCGGCAGTGATTTCGAAGTGTGTGAGGGCCATGTGCGGGTATCGCTTCTGGCAGTTTCAGACCATACCCGTATCTGTACCCGTAAAATGGGGTGAAACAACTTGTTGCAGAGTTCCACAGAGTTTAAGCTTCGTCTCTTAACTTTTTGATTTTGTTATGAAAAAGAGCATCTATGCTCTGCTATGAAAAGGGGTTTTGGTGCCGCAAGAGGGACTCGAACCCCCGACCCCGTCATTACGAATGACGTGCTCTACCGGCTGAGCTATTGCGGCTAAACGCGGCGTCGCGTTCGATGCAGGCTGCATAAGGGTAATCGTGGTCAGGCACAAGTGTCTTTGAGGATTTGCGCCGGCCCATCGCGTCGCGCAGCAGGCCGCAGCTGGTTTCGCGATCGAAAAAAACAGGGCCGCTTTGGCGACCCTGTTGACCGTCGAGTGCATTATTGAGGTGCCGGCGATCAGTGCAGACCCCAGACCTCAACTACGGCTTTACCCTTACCAAGCGCTGTCCTATCGAAAATACGCGAGCGGTAGAAGGCTACGATTTCCTTGATGGCACGCGTGCCGCCTTTGAGATCGATCGGCCCATACGTAGAGCCCGCTTCAACCTTGGTCTTGATGGGGATGATATCTTCCTGACCCGAGGCATAAACGACGCGCAGTTCATTCAGAGTGATGGCCCGCTCGCGAACCTGAACGCGGATGCGCTTGAAGCCACCCTCGTTCTTGCCTACCGAGACGACGTCGCGGTCGAAGCCTGCCTTGCCGCTGCTGATCTTGAAGAAGTCTGCGGTTTGCGCGCCGAGTAGCACCCAGCCCTGATTGAATTTGCGACCTTCACCAGTTGGTGCGAGCCAGCCTTCGGCATATTGGCCGAACACCTCGACGTGCGCTTGCCCCTTAAAGTTTGGACGCGAGCGGTAGCCGAGTTGGATTTCCTTGATGAACCGGTCGCCCTTGAGGTTGAGCCAGTTGGTCCGCTGATTCTGCTTGATTTCGGCGTTGACGGCCAATGTGTCCGGTTCGCCGTTCGAGTAGATAACCTTCAGCTCCGTCAAGAAGATGTCGTTGTCGAGAACGCGAAGACGAATCCGGTCGAACTTGCCGATCTCGGCACCGACGCGAATGACGTCGCGGTCGACGCCGAAGCCTACACTTTGCGTGCCAAACAGCACATCGCCGCCGGCGGTCATTGTGCCGGGTGCTACAGCAACCGGGGCCGAGGTACTGGGCTGCGCAGTGATGGGTTGGGGCGAAGAGGCACCTGAGCCAGGGGCAGGAGTAATTGCGCCCGCGATGCGGGCCGCTCTGCCATCGTTCTGTAGGCCCCACACTTGAATCGTGGACGTACCACCCTTCGAGTTTGCACCGTAAGTCAGTGCAACGGTATCGACGAATTTGCCGTTCGGACGCTGATCAATCGCTCGCGAGCGTTCGCCACCCAATAAGTTGATTGTGCGATCTTCGACGTGGAACGAATTGTCTGAATAAACGACACGGGCTTTACTAATGACGATATCGTCACCCGTATTTCGGATGCGAATTGCTCTGTAGTTGCCGCGGGCCTTTGACACGTCGATGGTATCGGTGCCGGCTCGCAGATCTACGTCCTTCGTGCTCAGTAGCACCCAATTGTCATTGCCTTGCTGGGCATCAGCCGTGGCGATTACGCCAGCTGCGGCCATGGCAAGGAACGCCACGAACAGCCTCCGAAACATGATAGATCTCCCTTCTTGAATAGCGAAGCCCCCGGCTCCAACGCTAGTTCGTAAATGAAAAGTAAAGGGATTGAAATCGGGTGACAGACGAAAACCTGTTGACCGGTGCTCGAAAGCTTCTGTCGTTTCGATTCGGCCGGGATCAGCCGCCGCGTGCGCGCCATTCGAATTGCGCCGTCGCAATCAGCGTTCTACGATCGTCGGATCGACAGGCGAACTCGCTAGAAAACCGGTGATAATGATGGCCGCGACCCTCGAACAGACGAAGAGCCGGGCTGGCGCTGCAGCAACGGACACCGCAATTTCAATTTTGCGACAAAGATTCGGCGATCGATTGCAGACCGGCGAGGCGATTCGCCGTCAACATGCACACACTTTAACGTGGCTGCCCAATCAGCCACCGGATGCAGTTGTATGGGTCAACGATACGAGCGAGGTTTGTGAGATCGTCCATGTTGCCGGGGAATACCGCGTGCCGATCATCCCGTTCGGGGCAGGCACGTCCCTCGAAGGCCACATAAATGCGCCCGACGGCGGTTTGTCGGTTGACTTCACCAATATGAATAAAGTCTTGGCGGTCAACGATCGCGACCTCGATTGCGTGGTGCAGGCCGGCATCTCGCGCAAGGCCCTGAACGATTATGTTCGCGATCTTGGATTGTTCTTTTCCGTCGATCCCGGCGCCGAAGAGGCGACGCTCGGCGGCATGGCCGCGACGCGTGCATCGGGAACGAATGCGGTCAAATACGGAACGATGCGGGAGAACGTGCTCAATGTGACGGCTGTCATGGCCGATGGATCGGTCGTCAAGACGGCTAGTCGCGCGCGAAAGTCGTCTGCGGGTTATGATCTCACCAAGTTATTGGTCGGCTCGGAAGGTACGCTGGGCATAATCACCGAGTTGACCGTGCGCCTGTTTGGCATCCCCGAGAAAACACTCGCAGCCGTCTGCACCTTCGACACCACCGAGGCTGCTTGCAATACCGTCATTCAGTCGATTCAACTGGGCCTCGGCGTCGCGCGAATGGAGTTATTGGACGCTTTGATGATCAAAGGCATCAACGCGTATTCGAAAATGACACTCGAAGAGAAGCCGACATTGTTCCTGGAGTTTCACGGCACCGAGGTGTCGGCGCGCGATCAGGTCGAGCAGTTCAAGGCGATCGCCGAAAGCGAAGGGGGCGGTAATTTCGCCTGGGCGGAAAAAGAGGAAGACCGGCGCCGGCTCTGGAAAGCCCGCCACGATGTCTATTGGGCGACCAAGAACTTGCGTCCAGGCGCCGAAGCGATCGCGACCGATGTATGCGTCCCAATCTCGCGTCTGGCCGATTGTCTCTTGGAGACACAAAAAGACATCGAGGAGTTGGGCATTCTATCCCCGATCGCGGGGCACGTCGGTGATGGAAATTTTCACTGCCAGCCACTGATCGACATGAGCAGCCCGAAAGAGATCGCAGCCGTTAAGGAATTCTTAACGCGATTATCCGACCGCGCCATCGCCATGGACGGTACCTGCACCGGTGAACATGGTATCGGCCAAGGCAAGGCCAAGTATCTGTTGGCTGAGCACGGCACCGGTGTCGCTTTGATGCGGCAGATCAAGCGGGCATTCGACCCCGACAATATCCTCAATCCGGGCAAGATCCTGCCGGCAGAGGTTTAGAGCGTTCAGCTAACGCAAAGTCATTATTAACACCAATGTGTGACAACGGAGGGTGTGCGGAGCAACGGCTTCGTGCTGACGTTCGAAGTGCGTGTGTGCGGGTACGGTTAAATGTCGGTGAAAGTGAAACGCGAGAGGGCTGACCAGCGTCGCCATCATCGCGTGTCTGCGCCGATTTTCGTGACTGTGGATGGTCACCGTCTGCGCGCCACGGACTGGAGTCTGGGCGGTCTCAAGATCGACGAGTATCCCGGCGAGATACCCTCACTTGGCGCTGAAGTCCTGCTCCATCTCACCTTGCCGTTCCAAGGCTTTGACGTATCCTTCGATGCGAAGTCGGAATGTGTTCGTTCGGAACCTGCCGCCCGCATATTCGCCGTGCGCTTTACGGTGCTTGGCGAACGCGAACGCGAATTGATGTCGCACTTCATCGAGGAGCTGATCCGCGGCTCGATGGTGAACGTCGAAGATACCATCCAACGTATCGACGTGCCGGTAACTCCCGCTGCCCTACAACCAGACGTCAGTCCAACATCGCAACTGCCGATCCGCCGGTGGCCGGTGAAGACCGTCGTTATGACGACGGTTTACGGCCTCTTGGGCCTCGTCGTGTTCGGCTATACGGGGCTGCTCGGCTACACCAATTTCTATCGCATGGAAGTTCAGACGGCGGTTATTTCGGCGCCGGTCGATACGGTGGCAGCGCAGGTCGATGGCCGGGTCGGCTGGACAACCAAGAAACCGGGTGACGAGGTCAAGACGGGCGAGGTCATTCTCGACGTTCTGGACAGTCAATTGGAACGCGAGATCGAACTTGCCGAAATCGCAATCAAGGAACGCAAGGCGCAATTGCTGTTCGCCAAGCAACGCCATGCCGACGAACTGGAACGCATAAAGGGCTTCGCTGGCGTCGAGATGAAGAACCTCGAACAGACGCGTCTCGAGCTGGAAAGCCTTGCTGCTCAAGTAAAGGCTGCCGAGCAGCAGCACGGACGGCTGAAGTTCCTGCACGGCAAAGGCTTCACCACGGACACAAACCTGGAGAACGCCGAAAAGCAGTACATAAGCTTGAAAAAGCTGCTCGACGGTAAGCATGTCGAGCTCAACGCGCGCGTGGAGCTGGCGGGCGACAACGTCGGCAAGCGTTTCTACAACGGTACGAATCTGATCGGCGACGTCGGCCAGACCGAAGCCCAGGTTCGCCTTGCCGAACACGAAGTAACGATCACCCAGCAAAAGCACGGTGCGCTGCTCCACCATCGCGAGCGGATGGCTGTGCGCGCGCCGTTCGACGGCAATATCCTGGATTTGCCGCGGGTAGACAAAGGGAGCGTCCGGCGCGGCGATATCATTGCCATCGTCGAGCAGCGCAAGAGCCGCCAGGTCACGGCGTACCTTAATCAGGACGAGGTGCTGAAGATCGGGCTTGGCGATGAGGCGACGGTTTTCGTGCCAGCGCTCGGCGAGACGCTGAAAGGCCGCGTGACCAAGATCGATCGCACGTCCGGCTTCATCCACGAGCAGGATCAGCGGCAGGCGCCTGGCTACAATTGGCGCGGCGCGACGGATCGTTCGGCTAAGGTCACCATTGGCTTTGAAGACGGCAAGCGGGTGGCGGACCAGGACAAGTACCGGTCCGGCTTGCCGGTTGTCGTCGTCTTCCCGCAACGTTCGACGAATGCACTGCTCACCTCGATCAAACAGAAGTTCTTGATGTCACTTTGAGGAGGCGGCGGTCAAACCTCGTCCGGCATGGTTCGGCCACGTGAACAGATGGTGACACGACGACAGCAGAACTCGACAATGATGCGGCAAGCCTCGCCTGCATCGAGCACCGAGCGAGCTATTGTTGCGCGCAACACGCCGCGTTCCTTGCCTCACATGGCGCCACGGCCGCTCGACCAAAGGCTCAACGACCCGTCCGAAAAACTCTCGTTCATCGAGAAGTGGTCACCGTTGGTGCAGCTGCAGTTGCTGCTATATTTCAGCTGCTGCTTCATCGCTTTGTCACTGCTTCCAAGCTCGATCTGGGATCCGACGGCGCACGAATTCACCTATGTGATCGGGATTCTCGGCATCTGGCGTTATGGCTGGTGGCTCAACCACTGGATCAGAGCAAAGATCTACGAGCGGGTCGCATACCCACGCATTCGCGCACGCGGCCAAGCCGTTTGGCAGTCAGGTTGGCGGCCCGAACGTATCCACGTCATGATGACGACGTTTCGTGAAGCGCGCTCGACAGCCGAGGCGGTGGTCCGTTCCATCTGCTGCGAAATCCGGGAGGCGGGGCGGCCGGCCACGGTTTGGCTCGGGTCCAGCGAGCGCGAAGACGAGGAGACGCTGATCCGGCATTTCAAGCTCGTCGGCGGCGATCTTGATATCGAGTTGCGCATTATCAGGCAAAATCAGCCCGGCAAGCGGATCGCGATCGCGCTGTTGTTGCGCGCGATGTCGCGCGAGGGGCTGGGTCCAAACGACATCGTAGCGTTCATGGACGGCGATTTCGTGCTCGCACATGGCGCGTTGACGCGATGTCTGCCGTTGTTTGCGGTCGATCCGCAGTTGCATGCAGTGACGACCGACGAAGACGTCATCGTGCATGGCCCCTGGTGGATGCAGTCTTGGTTGTCGATGCGCTTTGCACAACGGCGTCTCGCGATGCAGAGCCACGCACTGTCAGGGCGCGTACTGACGCTGACGGGGCGCTTTTCCGTCTTCCGGGCGACGCACTTGACCGGCCTCGACTTCATCCGCTTGCAAGAAGCAGATTTCCTCAATCACTGGCTTTGGGGACAGTTCCGCTTTCTCTCCGGCGACGACAAGAGCACGTGGTTCGCGCTCCTTCAACACAACGTCAAAATGCTCTACGTGCCGGATGCTTGCGGCTATACGATCGAAACTATCGAAGGTTCGGCCAGGAAGCGCATGGTCGAAAACCTGCGGCGCTGGTCCGGCAACATGCTGCGTAACGGTCAACGCGCCATCAGGCTTGGGCCGACGCGCATGCCACTGTTCATTTGGTGGTGCTGCGTCGACCAGCGCATTGCCATGTGGACGATGCTATTCTCGCCCATGCTGGCAATTGCCGGCGGCATCAAGATGGGGCTGCCGTTTCTGATCTCTTACTTTGTCTACATCGCCATAACGCGTGGCCTTCTGGCGATGGTTTTATTTACCTATGCGCATCGCGTCGACTTGAACTTCATCTGGACACTTTACGTCAACCAACTCGTGAATGCGATCGTCAAGGTTTATATGCTTTGGCGGCTTGCCAAGCAGAAATGGACCAATCGCGGTAATCAGAAGCAGGGCTTTTCCGGCCCCGGTTGGGTTGCGCGTGCCCGCGAAATCATGGCCATATGGCTCACCATGCTTTCATTCGCGAGTATCTTCCTCTGCGTTGTGATTTACACAAAACTGGTATCTGTTCCAAGTTGGGGCTTTATAATGGTGCTGCTGAATTCGTGAGATACATAAAATTGTAACAGCGGAATTCAGCATACTCCCACCTCTTTTTGCCAATCTGTTATTGAGCGACGACGGGAAAACGACCTCCTAGAACGGAGATCGTGAAGGGCAAGAAGGCTGCATCGGTGCGACGAATGCCTAATCAGGCATCATGGCGCGGACAACAGCATCGACCAAACCCACGCGCGACGTGAGCGTCAACAGAGAGCCCAACCCGGGTTCAGCGTAGTGGAGCGTCAATTCAGATGAATATGTCTCTTGTGGGAACCGAGAGCGCGCGTCTGGAAGGCGTGTTCACTATTCCAGCCATTCAAGACAAACCTTCGATCAGTGTCATCGGTTTGGGCTACGTTGGCGCGGTGTCGATGGCGTGCCTGGCGCATCTCGGCTTCCGCATGGTTGGCGTAGACGTGTCGCTCGACAAAGTGCGCGCCATCAAGGAAGGCCGTTCGCCCATCGTCGAAGCTCGCCTCGGCGAATTGCTGAGGGCCGGCGTCAAGGATGAACTGATCGACGCTACACAGAACCTGGTCGCCGCCGTTCTCGACACCGATGTTACCTTCATGTCGGTCGGCACGCCAACTTCGCCGAATGGTGATTGCGATCTCACCTACGTTCGCCAGGCTAGCCGCGCGATCGGTCAGGCGCTGGCCCTCAAGTCATCGTTCCATGTCGTCGTAATGCGCTGCTCGGTGCCGCCGGGAACCACGCTGGACGTCGTCGGGCCCGAGATCGAGGCTGCGTCCGGCAAGAAGATGGGCGTGGATTTTGGCGTGTGCTTCAACCCGGAATTCCTGCGCGAAGGCGTTGCCGTCGCGGACTTCTACGCGCCGCCGAAGACAGTCGTCGGGTCTTCGGACAAGCGGTCTGAGGAGATCGTCTCGCGCATTTACTCCGCCATCGATGAGCGCATCCTGTTCGTGTCGATCGCGGCCGCCGAAATGGTAAAATATGCCGATAACGTATGGCACGCGACCAAGGTTGCTTTTGGCAACGAGATCGGCCGGCTTTGTAAGGCGCTCGCGATCGACAGTCACGAAGTGATGAACGTGTTCGTCATGGACACGAAGCTCAACCTGTCGCCGTACTATCTCAAACCTGGCTTCGCATTCGGTGGCTCTTGCTTGCCGAAGGAGGTGCGCGCGGTGGCCCATCTCGCACAAGATCTCGGAATCGAACTTCCGCTCATCCAAAACCTGACGGCATCAAACGACCGTCACGTCGCCCAGGCTGTCGAGTTGCTGAAGCCCTTTGAAGGCCAGCGCATCGGCTTCCTTGGGC
>JANMNO010000104.1:0-28966 GCA_031374115.1 Hyphomicrobiaceae bacterium
TGTTATTTGAGCTATACGAGAACGATTGACATTCGCGTCCCGCCGGTGTGGATCGCGCTGGTGAGTTCAATCGCGGTTCAAGGACGACCTCAGTGGCAGAGACAGAAATTCGCAACTTCAACATCAACTTCGGCCCGCAGCACCCGGCCGCCCATGGCGTGCTGCGCCTGGTGCTCGAGCTCGACGGCGAAGTCGTGGAACGGGTCGATCCGCACATCGGGCTATTACACCGCGGCACCGAAAAACTGATCGAGCATAAGACTTACCTGCAGGCGATCGGCTATTTCGACCGGCTCGATTACGTCGCGCCGATGAACCAGGAGCACGCATTCTGCCTCGCCGCCGAGAAGCTCATTGGGATGTCGATCCCCTACCGCGCGCAGTTGATCCGGGTGCTCTACTCCGAGATCGGGCGCATTCTGTCGCATCTCCTCAACGTCACCACGCAGGCAATGGATGTCGGCGCGCTGACGCCCCCGCTGTGGGGTTTCGAGGAGCGCGAGAAGCTCATGGTGTTTTATGAGCGCGCGTCCGGCAGCCGCATGCATGCAAAATACTTCCGTATCGGCGGCGTGCATCAAGACTTGCCCGAAAAGCTCGTCGAGGACATTGCGGCCTGGATCGACCCCTTCCTCAAGGCCGTTGACGACATCGACACCTTGCTGACCGGGAACCGCATCTTCAAGCAGCGCAATGTGGATATCGGCGTGATCTCGCTCGATGACTGCTTCGCCTACGGTTTCTCTGGCGTCCTGGTACGCGGCTCAGGAGCGGCCTGGGACCTGCGCAAATCCCAGCCGTACGAATGTTACGCTGAATTCGATTTCGACATTCCGATCGGCAAGAACGGCGATTGTTACGATCGCTATTTGATCCGCATGCAGGAAATGCGCGAGTCAGCGAAGATCATGCGTCAGGCGTGCGCCAAGCTCATGTCGGATGCGGGTCGCGGGCCGGTCATGTCGTCCAACAAGAAGGTCGTGCCGCCGAAGCGCGCCGAGATGAAGCGCTCGATGGAAGCGTTGATCCACCACTTCAAGCTATACACCGAGGGCTTCCATGTGCCGGCGGGCGAGGTCTAAACGTGCGTCGAAGCGCCCAAGGGCGAGTTCGGCGTGTACCTGGTGTCGGACGGCTCGAACAAACCCTACCGCTGCAAGATCCGCGCGCCCGGCTTCCCTCACCTTGCCGCCATGGACTTTATGAATCGCGGCCACATGCTGGCCGACGTCAGCGCGATCCTCGGCAGCCTTGATATCGTATTCGGCGAGATCGATCGGTAGCCGAAGACGACCGCCCGAAATTCGGCCCGACCGACAAGACGATCGTAATCCATCGGCATATCCTCACTCGGCCGCAGCCTTCTCCTCGCCGGCTTCTTTAGCGACGAAACCGCCGCTCTGGCGCGCCCACAAATTTGCATAGAGACCACCGCGCGACAGCAGCTCCGCGTGACTGCCATCTTCGACGATGCACCCCTTGTCGAGGATGATCAACCGGTCCATCGCCGCGATGGTTGACAGCCGATGGGCAATCGCGATCACGGTCTTGCCTGCCATCAAATTTTGAAACTGATCCTGGATCGCGGCTTCGACTTCGCTATCGAGTGCGCTGGTCGCCTCGTCAAGGATGAGGATCGGCGCGTCCTTCAGCAACACGCGCGCGATGGCGATCCGCTGACGTTGGCCGCCGGACAACTTGACGCCGCGCTCGCCGACGTGGGCTGCATAACCTTTGCGGCCCTTTTGATCTTCGAGCGCTGCAATGAACTCGTGCGCCTGGGCGCGCTTGGCAGCGGCAATGGCTGCTGCTTCGCCTGCTTCCGGCCGCCCGTACAAAATGTTGTCCATCACCGATCGGTGCAGCAACGATGTATCCTGCGTTACCATGCCGATGTTCGCGCGCAGTGTATCCTGCGCGACGCCAGCGATGTCCTGACCGTCGATTAGAATGCGTCCGCCTTCGAGATCGTAGAATCGCAGCAACAGGTTGACCATCGTCGACTTGCCGGCACCGGAACGGCCAACGAGCCCGACCTTTTCACCGGGCCTGATCACCAGCGACATGTTCCCGATCACGCTGCCGCGCGTGCTCTCAAGCCGCTGCACGCGGCCATAGTGAAACGCCACGTTCTCGAAGCGGATCTCCCCCCGCGGCACGACGATTGCCGGTGCTTGTTCCTTGTCGACGACGTCGAGCGGACGCGAAATCGCCATCATGCTTTCCTGCACAACGCCAATACTGTCGAAGATGCTGGCCATCGTATACATAAACCAGCCCGACATGTTCATCAGCCGGATGATCAACCCGGTGACGAGCGCGATCGCGCCTATGGTGACGAGCCCTTTCGACCACAGCCAAATCGCGAGCCACGTGGTGCCGACCAGCACGAGGCCATTCAGCGTCCAAAGGACCACTTCCATGATCGAGTTGAGCCGCAATTGCTGCTTGTAGCGATCAAGGAATTCGCTGAATGCACCACGCGCATATTCGTCTTCGCGCTCGGTGTGGGCGAACAGCTTGACGGTGGCCATGTTGGTGTAGCTGTCGACGATACGGCCGGTCAGCATCGAGCGCGCCTCCGACATTTCGGCCGACCGCTTCTCGATGCGCGGCACGAAGTACAACAGCGCGGCGATGTACCCGCCCAGCCAGATCAGGAGGGGGATCGCAAGCCGCCAATCGGCTTGGAAGAAGAGCAACAGCGCGCCGATCCAATGCACCAGAACCCAGACGACGACATCGCAGATATTGGCTGCGACGTCACGCACGGCTGGCCCTATCTGGATGACGCGGGTGGCGACCCGTCCGGCGAAATCGTTCTGGAAGAACCCCAAACTTTGTCGCAGCACATAGCGATGCGCGAGCCAGCGCGTGCGGATGTTGATCGGGCCCTGGATCATCTGTTGCTTCAATAGATCGGCGATCGCCGACATGATCGGGCGCAGAACGAGCGCGAGCACGGTCATGAAGATCAACTCGCCGGCGTGATCGGCGAGGAACGTATCGGGGGACTTCGCATCCTTCATCAAGTCGACGATGCGGGCGACGAATGCCATCACCGCAACTTCGAGACCAGCAAGGATAAGTGTAGCGCTGGTGAGGAGTGCAAACGCCCACCAAACGGGGCCCAGGTAGTGCCAAAAGAACGGCAACAACTTGTCGGGAGGGCGGGTGATGGGCTCGTTGCGCGCAAACGGATCGATGCGCGTTTCAAACCAATTAAAGATACGTTCAAGCATGAGATCGACCTTAGGACCTTTTAAGCGCTGCCGTCACGTTGAGGTCGCGTCCATTGATTACGCGCAACGCAAACGGCAAAAACGAGCGCAATCTCCGCTTGGCCGCGGAGGCACCGGATCGGCATTTGTTCAATGATGAAGTCTCGATTACGCTGGGAACCCGACGAAACCATGACCGAAGTGCATGCCGATGAAACCTGACCTCGCCTCCTTTACGCCAATTGACGCAGCGACCATCGATGGCAACAAGGCTGCAGCGCGCGCTTGGTTCGAACGCTTGCGCGACGATATCGTTGCAGCCTTGGAAAAGGTCGAGGACGATCTCCCTGCTAGCGCTGCCGGTGGCAAACTCACCCCCGGCCGGTTCGTTCGCACACCGTGGGAGCGCACCGATCATTCTGGAGCCAAAGGCGGCGGCGGCGTCATGAGCATGATGGCCGGTCGTGTATTCGAAAAAGTCGGCGTGCACACTTCCACCGTTCATGGCGAGTTCGCGCCGGAATTCCGCAAGCAGATCCCTGGTGCCGATAGCGATCCCAGGTTCTGGGCATCGGGCATTTCGTTGATTGCTCACCCCTGCAATCCAAACGTCCCAGCAGTGCACATGAACACGCGCATGGTCGTCACGACCAAATGGTGGATGGGTGGGGGCGCGGATTTGACACCGGTACTCGACAAGCGCCGCACGCAGGACGATCCAGATACGGTCGCATTTCATGCCGCGATGAAAGCGCCGTGCGATGCCCACGCGATTGGCGACTACGGCCGCTACAAGAAATGGTGTGACGAGTATTTTTACCTGCCGCATCGCCATGAAATGCGCGGCATCGGCGGGATCTTTTACGATTATCTATCGCCAGCAGCGAAAGACGGCGGCTTCGACGCGGCCTTGGCGTTCACGCAGGACGTAGGGGGCGCCTTTCGCGACATCTACCCCGAACTCGTTCGCCGTAACTTTGCGCGCAAGTTCACCGGACCCCAGCGCGAGGAGCAATTGATCCGCCGGGGCCGATATGTCGAGTTCAACTTGCTTTACGATCGTGGCACGATCTTTGGACTGAAGACCGGCGGCAACGTCGCCTCGATCCTGTCATCCATGCCGCCAGTTGTGAAATGGCCATGAGGGAAATGGGGCTAACAAGCCGTTTTCCAGCTTGACAATAATATCAATATTGGTATATTACGGATGCTAAGCTGGACCGTTACTACGCTGAACGAAATCGTTGACGCAGAAATCGAAGCCCTTCCCGCTGATATACGCGCCAGACTGGTGCGACTATCTGAAATCATCGCGAAGCACGGACTCAGTTCTCTGCCTCGCGATTCAGTCGACCACTTGGGAGACAGGCTTTGGGAGTTGCGGATCAGAGGAAAAGCAGGAATTTCCAGAGCCATCTACGTGACTGCTTCCGGGCAGCGTGTCGTGATCGTGAAGGCCTTCATCAAGAAAACGCAAAAGACGCCGGAACGAGAACTCAGGCTAGCCCGTGAGCGGCAAAGAGGGTCAAATGACCAAGCTTATGGATCTGCATAAGAAGTGGATGCGCGATGAGAAGTACCGCTCGGAATACGACGCCCTAGAGGACGAGTTCGCACTCGCTTCCGCGTTGATCGAAGCGCGTTCCCGGGCCGGGTTGACCCAGGGGGAGTTGGCCGAAAAAATGGCCACATCTCAAAGCGCGATTGCACGAATGGAAAGTGGTAAAACGATTCCATCAGGTACGACGCTGAAACGATTTGCCCGAGCGACGGATACAAAGCTACGCATCACGTTTATGCCCGCGAAGGCAGCAAAGAAGAGCGCGTGATGGCAACCACATTGACAATCGCATTACCCTTGGCGCAATAATCCCGTCACGGGACCACAAGCGGCCGTCCCGTTAGGCTCCAGTTGCGGTAACGCAGCCTCGCCCAAGCGCCGCGCCATCCCGATCTTGGAAGGCGCCAGCCATGGGTACATTTTCAATCTCGCCAATCGATCTCTACAAGCTCATCGGCACAGCCGATGCGCCGCTGATATACGATGTCTGCAAGTGCGAAGATTACGACACGCTTGCCCGCATGCTGCCAGGAGCGCGCTGGCGTGATCACCAGCGAACGGCCGAATGGATCGGCGAAATCGGGCACGGACAAAGGATCGTGGTCGTCTGTGTCAAGGGCATGAAAGTCAGCCAGGCGGCAGCAGCCGAGCTTCGCCTTCGCGGCGTCGATGCCTGCATCCTCGAAGGCGGCAATCTCGCATGGGAGGCGGCCGGTTTGCCGACCGTGCTCAAGACCCGCGGTCTTGGCAATCGCGAGGCCAAAGCATCGCGTTGGGTGACGCGCGTTCGCCCGAAGATCGATCGCATCGCCTGTCCGTGGCTGATCAGCCGTTTTCTCGATCCGGCCGCACGCTTCTTCTTTGTCAATCCGGACCAAGTTGCCAACGCCGCGCTCGAGCTCGAAGCGATCCCCTATGATATCGATGGTGTCGAACTTACGCACCGGGGCGAAACCTGTTCGTTCGACACGATCATCACCGAGTTCGGGATAAAGGATGCGGGCCTAGATCGGGTGGCTCGCATCGTGCGCGGCGCGGATACTGCACGCCTCGACTTGGAACCTGAGGCTGCTGGTTTGCTTGCGATATCGCTCGGCATCTCGCACATGGCGGGTCCTGATGATTCAATCGCGCTAGAGCGAGGGTTCCCAGTATACGATGCACTCTACTCCTGGGCCCGGTTCGCTGCCGGAGAAACGCACAACTGGCCGTCGCCAAAGAAGCCAGCCTGAGGATCGGGACATGCAATTCCAAACGATTGCGGGCACGGCCACGCCACAACCGACATTCAACGAAGCGCTCCGCGTATGGCTCAAGATCGGCTTATTGTCATTCGGTGGGCCGGCCGGACAAATCGCGCTGATGCATCGCGTTCTGGTCGACGAAAAAAAGTGGATCGACGAGCCGCGCGACCACTCGGCGTTAAACTTTTGCATGTTGCTGCCGGGGCCTGAGGCGATGCAACTGGCGACCTACGTCGGCTGGCGGTTGCACGGATTGAAAGGCGGATTGGCAGCCGGACTGTTGTTCGTCCTGCCGGGGGCGCTGGTCGTGCTCGCTTTATCGATGGCCTACGCAGCGTTTGGCAAATTACCGCTTGCCGAGGCGTTGTTTATCGGCGTGAAGGCGGCGGTGTTGGCGATCGTTGTCGAGGCCCTGCTGCGCGTTGCCAAACGATCGCTCAAGGGCAACGTCGACTGGATCATTGCGGGATTGGCATTTCTTGCGATCTTCGCTCTGCAAGTACCATTCCCGATCATCGTGCTGACGGCGGCTTTGTTCGGACTTTGGCGCGGACGCGGTCTGAAGCCTATCCTGCCGGCAACCGCGATCGCATCGGTTTCCTGGAAAGAGACCCTGCGCACGGTCGCAATCTGGCTCGCACTATGGATCCTGCCGCTGTTAGGCGTCACGATGATCTTCGGTGGCGATCATGTGTTGGCGAAACTCGCGCTGTTCTTTTCGAAACTTGCCGTCGTGACCTTCGGCGGCGCCTATGCGGTGCTCGCCTACATGGCGCAGGACGTGGTGCAGGTCTACGGTTGGCTCAAGCCCGGCGAGATGCTCGACGGTTTGGGGCTCGCCGAAACGACGCCAGGTCCGCTCATCCTGGTCACTCAATTCGTGGGTTATCTTGCAGCACACCGTTTTGGCGGCGGCTCAGCGGTCACGATGGGAATGCTCGGCGCGCTCGTCACGTTGTGGGCAACGTTCGCACCATGCTTCCTATGGATATTCGCGGGCGCACCTTACCTCGAGCGCTTGAACAATGAGCCGCGGCTCAAGTCCGCGTTGTCGGCGGTGACCGCTGCGGTCGTCGGCGTAATACTGAACCTCACCGTGTGGTTCGCACTCAATGTGCTGTTCGCCAAAGTCAGCAATGTCGATGCCGGGCCGCTGCACCTTCAACTGCCGGAGCTAGCTTCCGCGAATTGGCGCACGTTCTTCCTGTCGGCACTGGCCTTCACGCTGATGTTTGCACTGCATCGCGGCGTCATAACGACGCTCGGAATCTGTGCCGGCTTGGCCATGCTTTGGCACTTCGCCATGTGACGTTCTACAGCCACCCCTTGCGGCGGAAATAAATGAACGGCACGAGCGCCGAAAGCATCATGGCGAAAAGCGCCATCGGATAACCCCAGAGGAACTCCAGCTCCGGAATATGTTTGAAATTCATGCCGTAGATGGACGCAATCAGGGTCGGCGGCATCAGCATGACCGAGGCAACGGTGAACAACTTGATGATCTGGTTCTGCTCGGTCGAAATCATGCCGAGCGTCGCATCTAGCAGAAACGCGATGCGCTGCGATAGAAACCTCATGTGTTCCATGAGCGAATTGACGTCGCGGTGAGCGATTTCGATGCGCGAATGAATCCTGATATTGTCCTCGCGCTCCCTTACAGCATTAAGGAAATAGGTGAGCAGCCGGTCAAGCGAGAGCGCACTTTCCTGCGCTCGGGCGTTGGTATCGCCCTGTTTCCCGACCGCCTTCAAAAGCGCATCAAGCCGGCGCGTGCGCGTCTGCTGTCCACCCCTGATCTCGAAAATGATTGGTGCCGTGCGATCGACTTCGTCCTGTATTTTCTCGATCAGGTCTGCTTCGCGATGGATGATCGCTTCGATCAAGCCGATCATGATGCCCGGTGCGCTGTCACAGGCTAGATCGCCCTTTTCGACGCGCTGCAGAAACAGGGGAAACGCTTTGGGCTCTGCATAGCGCACGGTCACAAGCCGCGAGCCGGCAAGAATGAAGGTCAACGCCGTCGTCAGTGGAACCGGCGCTTCGACATTGTAGACAATGAACGCCGTTAGAAAATGGGCACCATTTTCTTGATACAATCGATTGGACGCTTCGATCTCGCGCATTTCGGCGCGCGTTGGTACGGAGATGCCGAGTGCGTTCTCGACAAACGCGTCTTCCTCGGCTGTCGGATTGAGCAGATCGATCCACACCGTCGCGTCTGTGATCGGCAGCATCCCCTCACGTTTGGCGAGCCCGGTGCCTTGATGATCGTAAATTGTAAGCATAGTTCTACAAATCCCCCAGAATTATGATCTGCCGGCCACCTTGTTTTCGAACGATAGATACACCAGCACCGATCATCTGACAGCCCTATCGTGAAGACTAGACGTTCCTAAATGCAGGAGTTGCGCCCCAATGACGGATGAGTTCAAGGCAATCGGCATCGCTGCTGGCGATGATGGTGTGGCATTGGAGCAAAGCGCGCTCGGCGGCCCGGTTCTTAGGCTGACGAATGATCGCGGGACGGCGCTAATCGCGCTGCAAGGCGCACAGCTGTTCGGCTGGACGCCCGCGGGGCATGATCCGGTGATTTGGCTGTCGCCCGTGGAACGATTGGCCAACCCGCCCGCCAACCCAAAGCCGGTACGTGGCGGCACGCCGGTCTGCTGGCCTTGGTTTGCGGCGCATCCGACGGACGCTTCCAAGCCCGCGCACGGTTTTGTGCGCACACGGCTTTGGAACATCGATCGCGCAGAACGCTCAGATTCGCAGCTGCGCGTTACATTCACCACCGCGACGACCGCTCCCGACAAAACCTTATGGCCCGGCCAAGCCTCCCTCGAATTTACGGTGACGCTTGCCGAAGAACTGACGTTGGACTTCACCACCCACAACACCGGCGCCGATGCTTTTTCGCTGACCCAGGCGCTGCACACCTACTTTGCGGTAAGCGACATATCGAATGTTACTGTCGAAGGCTTCGACGGCCAGACCTATCTCGACAAACTTGATGCGAACACCCGCAAACAGCAGGCGGGTCCGATCACTTTTGCAGCTGAGGTCGACCGCGTTTACGACGTCCACGAAGGTTGGGCCGCCATCACCGATCGTGGACTAAAGCGGCGGATCGAGATCGCCAAATCGGGTAGCCGATCATCGGTGGTATGGAATCCTTGGATCGAAAAATGCAACCGGCTCGGCGACATGGGACCGGATGGATATCGGGGCATGGTGTGCGTCGAAACCTGCAACGCTGGCGCCGATATCGTCCATATCTTGCCAAGAGCCAGCCATACGCTCAGCGCAACTTATAAAGTCGTTCGGCTGTAATATCGCGGCTCGAATTCGCTTAGCCTCAATGATGCCTTAACGTTTTTGGACGTTCCATCGCGACTTTAGGGGGAAACAGCCGTGCCCGTCCGACGATCCGAGACTTTGCGTATGCGATCTTACGTTTCGCCAAGGCGCTCGCGTGCGTCAATGCTAGCCATTGGGTTAGCGGGACTTGCCGCTGTCGGGCCGGCCGCCACGTCGATGGCACGCGATGCGACGGCGCAGGAAGCCGCCGGCGACAGGTTCGCAGCCCTCAGCCCGGATCAGCGCCGGATTTACGAAAGCTACCGGATCGCACGATTGTCTTACGACGCGCAACTCGATGCTTACTGGCAAGCGGTCAACGAAAAGCGCGACGAGCGCAAACGCAAACGCGTCGCGGGCAATGCCTTTACCAGTCGCGACTACGTTCTCACGCAACCGCCGAAGTACAACGGGCCGGTACTCCTGGACGCGATCGCAAAGATCGTGGCTGAAGCGAAACCGCCCGAGCCTGAGAGGCAACTTGCAGGCGTCGCCGACTTCTTGCAAAGCGCGAAGGAGGTTTACAATTTTGTCCCAGAGGCAACCACCGAGATCGAGTTCAAGCGACGTTACGCTGCCGAGGCATTGGCGATCGGGCTGACGAAAGAGCAGGTCGTAAAGGTTTATGCGCTGGAAACCGGCGGCATGGGCACATACGACATGCAGGCCGGCATCCATCCGCAGAAGCGCACCGGCCGGCCGATCTCGTCGGCGCTCGGTTACGCCCAGCTGTTGCATGCCAACTCGGTGAACGAATTGGTCAAACATGGCCAAGCCTTCATCACCAGGCTGGAGGCGATGGCTCGATCGCAACTCAATGCTGCGCCACGCCGCGCGATATCGCTGCGCGCGAAGGCTGCAGTCGTGCGCGTGATGCTGAAGGATGCGCGTGCCATTCCCAACGAATGGGGCGACCACGTGCGCTTCGGCGCAACGCCGAAGGGCCTCGCGATCCATGCGCTCAATCTCGATGCCGACATCGGGCCGTGGCTACAGGTGATCAAGCTCAAGGGCCTGAAGGAAACCGCGATCAACGAAGCTGGGCGCGCGCAGCTCAGCGGGCCAGAGATCGAGTTGATGAACCTCGCGGGTCCCCGCACCGGTCTCGAAATGTTGTTGCCGGTCGCGCAGAGCGTTCCAACGACGAACTTTTTCAGCCGGGGTGGCTACGAGCGCAACTCGGTCGTTCGCGATCGCAATGCGGCCGAGCTATTGGTCGAACTCGGTAATCGCATGGAGCTGGGTTTGCTGAAATCCGGGTCGATCGAGTTCGCTGCCGCGTTCGATGCCGTGGCCAAGCGTTAGGCGTCGTTCAACAAGCTTGCACATGCAGTGACGAAGGCTTGCGCGCCACGGACGATGTCGTCGTCGCTGGTGTTCTCGGTCCAATGATGACTGATGCCGCCGATCGACGGAACAAACAGCATGCCGGCTGGCATCAGCTTTGACAGTACCTGCGCGTCATGACCAGCGCCACTTGGCATTCGCGTATGACCGCCGGGCGACAAACTCTCGCACGCCCATTCGAGCGCGGCTTGGATCTTGGCATCCATCACGGCTGGATAGCTCTTTCGCAGAGCCGCGACGCTTGCCCGGCACGGGCCTGCCTGGTCGGATGCCGCCACCAACTCGATCAGCGTCGCTTCCAGGCGCTTTAGCGTGTCGTGATCGGCATCGCGGATCTGGAACAGCATCTCGGCCTGGCCCGGGATGATACTCGGCGCGCCGGGGTCCAGCGTGATCCTCCCCGTGGTCCAAACAGTGCGTGGACCGGCGACTTCTGGAAACCGGCTGGCAATAGCGCAGCACAACTCGGTGAGCGCAACCCCGGCATCTTTCCGGATCGCCATGCGCGTCGTGCCGGCGTGATTTTGCGCGCCAATGAACGTGACCTTGAACTGCCAAATGCCGACGATGCTTGTGACGACACCGAGCTTCAGCTTGTTGGATTCCAGCCAATCACCTTGCTCAATATGGGCTTCCAGATAACCGATGTACTCATCCGGCCGCACCCGACGGCGCGGCTTGTCAGCCAGTCCTGCTGCGGCCAGCGCATCGCGCATTGTGCGGCTATCGGTGCGATCGACGGCGGCATCAATATCGGTCTCGCTCAAGCCGTCGACGAACGAGCGACTGCCAAGAAAATGACCGAAGTGACCTTCCTCATCGCACCACACACCAACGTCGACGCCCTTGCCGGCGAAAGCTGGATCGGCATTGATCACACGGGCAGCTTCCAGGCCGTAGATCACACCGAGCGGTCCGTCGAGCCACCCGGCATAATTCTGACTTTCGAGGTGCGATCCGGTCAGCAGTTTTCGTGCCCGGCCCGGTGCGATGCCATACACGTTGCCAATGCCGTCAAAGCTCGGCTCCAGTCCGGCTTCAGCCATACGACCGGCGAACCAGTGACACGCCGCATTGTGCTCCTGCGACAGTGACGGGCGGTGCACACCTGTTTCATAGCGGCCGAAGTCGCGCAACCTGTTGAGGTCGGCAAGCACGCGGGCGGCGTCGATGGTTGTCATGGTAGCTTCCGTTGTCGGCGTTGATTTTAACCACCAGTTTAGCAGATCGCACTCCGGAAGGTACGGCGATCGTTTGCCTTACCCCAAGTCGTTGGCTTGACGTCGTCGTCCACCAACCTAATCTTGTATGTATCGAAATTTGCCCAAGGAAAAGGAGCTCGCGATGCGATTGATGGGTCGAGCTGGAGCTGGTGGCATGTCGAGAGCGCTCATCGCAGCGGTGCTCGTCGCGGCCGCGGCCTTCGCCGCGCCGGTTGCCGACGCGCAAATAACCTACCATCGCGGCAACACCGCTGATCCCGAGACGCTCGATCCGCACAAGACCTCGACAGTCTACGAGGCGCACGTGTTACGCGATGTGTTCGAGGGCTTGGTCATCCACAATGGCAAAGGCGAGCTCGTGCCCGGCGTCGCCGAAAGCTGGACAGCGTCGAAGGACGCCACCGTTTACACGTTTAAGTTTCGCGCGAACGCAAAGTGGTCGAACGGTGACCCGGTGAAGGCTTCCGATTTCGTGTTCGCCTACCGGCGGATCATGAACCCGGAAACCGGCGCCAAGTACGCCAAGATCCTGTTTGCGATCAAGAACGCCGACGGCGCCAACAAAGGCAAGGCCAAGCTCGAGGAGATCGGCGTAAAGGCGGTTGATGACGGGACGTTGGAGATCACTCTGGAGCGTCCAACCCCCTACTTCCTCGAACTGCTGGCGCATCAGACGGCGTTACCTCTGCACGAAGCGTCGGTGACCAAGCACGGCACCAGCTTCGTCAAGCCTGAGAACTGGGTGTCGAATGGTCCCTACGTGCTCAAGGAGTTCGTGCCGGGCTCACACATCCGCACCGCCAAAAACCCGAAATTCCACGACGCGGCCAACGTCAAGATCGATGCGGTGATGTTTTATCCGACCAAGGATACGGCGGCAGCGATCCGCCGGGTGGAAGCGGGCGAATTGCAATCCAACGACGACATACCGGCCGACCAGATCAAGGCGCTGCAGGCAAAGTTTGGCGATCAGATCAAGCTCGCACCGTTCCTCGGCACCTACTATCTAGCGATCAACACGACGAAACCGCCGTTCAACGACGTTCGCGTGCGCCAGGCACTATCGATGGCGATCGACCGCGAGTTCCTGGCCGAGCAGATCTGGGGCAACACCATGGTGCCGGGCTACTCGTTCGTGCCGCCGGGGATCTCCAATTACAAAGAACCCGCCTATGCCGACTACAAGGAGATGAGGCCCGACGAGCGCGAAGAGCAGGCGATGGTTTTGCTTGCCGAAGCTGGCTTTGGCCCCGGCAAAGACAAGCTTAAGGTCGAGATCCGCTTCAATATGACCGACAACAACCGCGCCACCGTCGTTGCCATCGCCGAGCAATGGAAGAAACTCGGCATTGAGACCTCGCAGATCCACACCGACGCGAAAACGCACTTTGCCCACCTTCGCGATGGCGGCGATTTCGACGTGGCGCGCGCCGGTTGGATTGCCGACTACGCCGATCCGCAGAATTTCTTGTTCTTGTTGGAGAGCGATGCAGTCGGCCTCAACTATGCGCGCTACAAAAACGCCGATTACGATGATCTGATGCGGCGTGCGGCGACCGAGACGAACATGGAAGAGCGGATCAAAGTGCTGTTCGCCGCCGAGACGATCTTCATGCATGATCTGCCGTACATCCCGGTTCTGTACTACGGTTCCAAGAACTTGGTGTCAAACAAGCTGCAAGGCTGGCAGACCAATCTCAAGGACGTGCATCCGACGCGGTTTCTAACGCTGGCGAAGTGAGCGCGTTCAATCCATGATGTGTCCACCGTCGTAGGTGCAGGCGATCCGGCCTAAGGCTGCGCGGACGCGATCCGTGGTCATGAGAGCGGCGATGCCGGTGGGCAGCTCGCTGTCCGCTTCCGTTGTGCCTGGATACTCCATCGATCCAATCAACAATGCACGTGCACCATCACCTTCGATTGGCTGTTTCGTCTCAGTGGCGCCACGCTCCAACAGCCGCTGCAGCAATGCCGGATCGATGGCCGGCAAGCTCGCAAGGAAGCCCGCGACTAGAGTGCGCGCCAGCGGATGATCGGGGTGCGCATCAGCGGTCGCTGCCTGCCCGCAGTCCCACAAATGCGCAACGTGATCCCAAGCGGCCGGCTGTTCCGGAAAGCGGCACTGCAAGTGCGCCGCCTCATCCGCCACGTAGAACCGGTTGAGGTTGTCGAAGAACGCGAACGCATAGCCTCGGCTCGTGATCATGCCCTCCCACTTCGCCGATGCATCCGCCATCGACCCCGGCTCGACCGCCTCCACGACGATCACGCGCGGGCGATGCCGTGTCCAATCGATGCCGGCCAAGACGTCGGCCTCGGCACCCTCGACGTCGATCTTCAGGAAATCGATTTTCGAGATCTTTGCCTCGTCGAGCAGTGTCGATAGGCGACGCACGGGCAGCCGTGTCGTCGTGTAGCCGACGCCGAACGCGCTGGCAGCCGTGGCATTCGCTTCGACCGAGGTCGAGAAGCCGTGCAGCTTGTCGACGGTGTGGAAGTCGATCTCGCCGTCCTTGGCACCAGCCAACATCGACACCGTGTGATCGCGTGGCCGAACGTTCGCGTAGATGTCGGCGAGCTTCGTCTGCGGCTCGACGACGAGCCCGCGCCATCCCATCAGATAGAAATAGAACGAGACGTTGTCGGCGACGGGGTGGCCGCCGCCAACATCGACGTAAGTGCCAATCGGCTCGCCGGCAAATAGCAAGCTCAGATGATAGTCTTCGAGGTTCTGCGCGTAGGAGAGTTGCATTCGATAGACCTCGATTTCGGATGGGGCCGCAGTGTGCAGATCGCTAGCGCGCGCCGGCGATCTCGTCTAGGTGAAAGCCCCATGAAACATGGCAGTGCAATGGCCACGACCGTTCCCATCATCGCCAGTGCGCGCGCACTCCTCGCCCGCTATCGCGTGGTATTTTGCGATGTGTGGGGCGTGGTTCATAACGGTGTACACGAGTATGCCGACGCTGGCGCCACGCTCGAACACTATCGAGCCCAGGGCGGACGGGTGATCCTCCTGTCCAACGCACCAACCCCGTCGAGTACTGTCGCAAAGGTACTCGACGAGAAGGGCGTGCGGCGGACCGCCTGGGACGCCATCGTCAGCTCCGGCGACGTGACGCGGTTACATCTCGAAGCCAAGGGTTATCAGCGCCTGCACCACATCGGGCCGGACCGCTCGCTACCATTGTTCGACGGACTGACCGCGACGCTTTCCAAGCTGGATGACGCGCATGCACTGGTGTGCACAGGCCTCGTAGATGACCGCGGCGAGACCGGCGAAAGCTACCGGCCTCTCCTCCAACGGGCGCTGACCCGCAGGCTTCCGTTCGTTTGCGCAAACCCCGATCTCGTGGTCGATGTCGGCGGCCGCCGGTTTCCATGCGCGGGCGCAGTCGGCATCGTCTATGCAGCGATGGGTGGCGAAGTGTATTGGGCCGGCAAACCGCATAAGCCAGCCTACGATCTGGCTCTTGCGACGGCGGCTCGCATCACCGGGCATGCGCTGTCGCCGGGTGACGTACTGGCTATCGGGGATGCCGTAGCAACCGATATCGCCGGCGCTGCCGCAGCCGGTATCGACGCCCTGTTTATTGCCGGTGGCATCCATCATGATGCCACGATGGACGGGCCTCAGATCGATAAAGCCAGGCTCGCACAGCTATTCCAAGATGCCGGCGCGCGAGCCTTAGCCGCGATGGCCCACCTCGCATGATACCGGACTAGGACTCCACAAAACCAAACGCCTCGCCAGCGCGAACTATCCGGCCGACACTTGGCGATGCGAAATGCGCCGGACAAAATAGCGTCGACGTTTCGCAGCACCGCGACAACAGCTGGCGCCGGCTCTCGGCGCCAAGCTTGGCGTTCCAATCGGAGAACATTCCGACATCGGGGTAATGCGTCTGGATGGGCGAATGGATCGCATCGCCGGTGATCATCGCATCGGCACCGGCGCGGCCGACCTCGACGGAGAAATGATCGATCGAATGGCCGGGCGTGGGGATTAATCGAACGAGATCACCCATCTGGTGGTTGCTTTTGACGATCTCAACACGTCCGGCCGCGACAATGGGCAGAACCGAATCTGTAATCCACGGCAGACTAGCGGGATCTGCCTCGTGCTTGGCCGTCCAGTGCTCCAGTTCCCGATCCGCGAACAGATATTTGGCGCGCGGGAATGTTGGCACCCACCGGCCATTCTCGAGCCGAGTATTCCAGCCCACGTGATCGCCGTGCAAGTGGGTGCACATGACGTAGTCGATGTCGTTCAAGGCACAGCCGGCCGCGGCCAGATTTCGCTCATAGCGGTCACTTTTCATCTGATGCCAGAACGGACGCTGCGGCCGCTCCTTGTGATTGCCCACACAGGTATCCACCAGGATCGTGGCGTCGCGCGTCTTGACGAGATAGCTCTGGATACAGAGCACCACCTTGCCGTCCAGATCTATGTGTCTAGGCGTCAGCCAACTTCTGTGCGGCTCCATCATCTCGGCAGTGAGCGTGGGAAAGAACTGCGCGGCCTCGAAGAACGGTCCTTGTTGCTCGACGATGCGATGGATTTCGATATCACCGAGAACGATGGGTGCAGACATGCATGGCTCCTTGAACGGTTCGAATCGAGACGATCGCGGCGCAATCGAATCCAAAGCGCTTAAGCTTGCTGGCCGTTGACTTATTCAACAATCAGCGCTTGCAGAACGAGCGGGGAACAGTTATGGACTGTTCTGGTTTTGTTTGTTCGTGTTGTGTCCTGTCATAGATACTGGATCGCAAAACGCCACGCGAGCCTCGGAGGTTACACGTGCTCACCCAGAAACAAAAAGAACTCTTGTTGTTCATTCACCAGCGAATGCAGGAGGAAGGTGTGCCTCCTTCCTTCGACGAAATGAAAGATGCGCTTGAACTCAAGTCGAAGTCGGGCATTCACCGGTTAATCACGGCATTGGAGGAACGTGGCTTCATCCGCCGGCTTGCTCACCGAGCGCGCGCACTCGAGGTGATCAAGCTTCCGGAAAACGCCCCGGAGACGGCATCAATCCCAAAACGTCCGGCTTTCACGCCGAGCGTGATCGAAGGCAGCCGTGGCAAACAACCGTTCGTGCCGCCGCCGTCGACGATCATCGACAGCCGAACGGTTTCGGTGCCGGTCATGGGCCGTATTGCGGCTGGCGTGCCGATCAGCGCCATTCAATCGCACAGTCACGATATCGCATGCCCGCCGGACCTGCTCACGAACGGCGAACACTTCGCACTCGAAGTGCGTGGTGACTCGATGATTGATGCCGGTATCCACGATGGCGACACGGTAATCATCCGCCGCTGCGACTCGGCTGAAAATGGCGACATCATCGTCGCGCTCATCGAAAAAGAGGAAGCGACGTTGAAGCGCTTGCGCAAGCGCGGCGCGGCAATCGCGCTCGAAGCTGCAAACCCCGCCTACGAAACCCGCATTTTCGGTCCCGATCAGGTGGATATTCAAGGCCGTCTCGTCGGCCTGATCAGGCGCTATTGATGGATGTTTTCGGACAGTTGTCGCAATGCGCTGGCCCTTACTGAGGGGCTTTCACGATGCACGCTGACGGGCAAAAGGTGAATGCGGCCGATGAACACGCGGCAGGTCTAGTCGCAGGCTTACGCGCAGGTGAGAGGCGTGTGATCGCCCGCGTCGCGACTGAGTTCGAACGCCGGTCCGCGCTTGGCGTGGCGCTTTTACGGCTGATCGAAGCTGAGCTCGGCCGCGCCTTGGTGGTCGGTGTGACCGGGCCGCCGGGGGCCGGTAAATCGACACTGGTCAACGCGATGATTGTCGAGCTGCGCCAGCGCGGCGGCACTGTCGGCGTGATCGCGGTCGATCCGTCGAGCCCGATTTCCGGCGGCGCAATTCTGGGCGACCGCATCCGCATGACGGCCGCGGCCGGAGACGATGGCGTATTCGTGCGGTCTCTCGCCTCCAAAGGCAACCTCGGTGGGTTGACGCCGGCAGCGGTACGCATCATCGACGCTCTCGATGGCGCCGGTTTCGACACGATCCTCCTGGAAACGGTCGGCACCGGCCAAAGTGAGATCGACGTTGCGGAGATCGCCGATGTTCGCATCGTGGTTGCAGCTCCGGGCCTCGGCGATGACATCCAGGCGATGAAATCCGGACTGCTGGAAATCGCCGACGTTCTGGTTGTCAACAAAGGCGACAGGGCTGGCGCAGAGGCGACACTGCAGCAATTGACCGGTGCACTTTCTGTAAGATCCCGGGAGGCGAGCGACCATCGAACCAGCGGGGTCGAGGCATTGAAAACGACGGCAACTACAGGTGCCGGCGTGCCCCGCCTGGTAGACGCCGCCTTGGCGATCGGCAAAACTCGCCTGGAGCAGGGAGCATTACCGCGTCGTCGCCGCAGAGCGCGGTACCTGATCGCACGCGCCTGCGCAGACCTGATCGCCGATCGGATCCGCAACAGTATGACGGCAGAACTGGATCGTGCTGCCGACGAGGTGCTCTCGGGATTCGTAACCGCAGAGATGGTCGCAGCGCAACTGATCACCAGGCCAACCGCTCGATAATGCGCGCGGTTTGGACCACTGAGCATCCGTGGCGGACGCTGCGGCGCGGCGGCCTCGACGACGCCGGCTATTTGCCGTCGAAGCATTGTTTTGCGCCCGCGACCAGTCCGCGCATCAAGTCTTCGTAAAGCCCCGGACCTGGCGTGAGCTGCGTCGCCTCGGGGTCGAGCACGACCGATCTGGCTTTTGCGCCTTCAAGTACAGCTGCCACGACTTTGGGCTGCATGCCTGGTTCGGCAAAAACACAAAATGCAGCTGTATCGGCCAGTTTCTTGCGAACGGCTGAAAGCCGCTTTCCGCTCGGCGCAGCCTCTGGGTTGACCGCGATCGACGCGACAGCCGTCAGTCCATAGCGCTGTTCGAAATACTGATAGGCATCGTGCAAAACGACGAACGGCTTGCCGGCATACGGCTTGAGTTCGCGCTCCAACTCGGCGTCCAGAGCTTGCAGTTTCGAAACCGTCGCTGCGGCATTGTTCTTATATTCGGTCGCGTTCGCGGCGTCGGTCTCGGCCAAAACCTTGGCAATATGATCGACTATCGCCATCGCGTTTCGCGGTGAAAGCCAAATGTGTGGATCGGTCTCGTCCTCCCGCTCCTCTTTGCCGGCCGCCTTGCTTGACTTACCCTTACCCTGATCCTTGTGCCCTTTGTGCGCATCGTGACCGCTGGCTTCAAACGCCCCGCCTTCTCGCCGGTCCATGAGCGTCACGCCGGGCGCATCCTGCATAGACACCACACGCACCGATTTTGGCAGCGATTTGATGAGCTTGCTTGTGAAGGGTTCGAGCCCCTCCGAGATTCGAAAGAAGACAGCGGCGCCATTCACCGTTTGCGCGTCCGAAGGCTTCATCGAGTAGCTGTGTGGCGATGCGGCACCGCTTACGAGCACACTTGGTGAACCGGTGTTGCCCATCACCATCGCGACTAACGAGTGGGCAGGCTTACTGCTCGCCACAACCTTGATTTCAGCGCTGGCTGAACCAACCCCTGCCATGAAAATCGGCGCGCACATAAGTGCCACCGGGGCTAGGCTGTTTCGCCGGGACGTGGTGCAATTATTGCGATGGCGCATGAATGCCTCAGGTTTGCGTGACAACGGCGGGGAAGTAAGCATATGTTATAACGTTGCGTCAATACGGTCGAGAACGCGGTGCCAAGAGCCGCAATGCTGCTACAATCGTCGGCTTGGAAGAAACCCTTAGACGCGTTACACCTCAGCCTGGTCGAAGTTGCGAAACAACACCTGTGCAGACCCCTAAGACTCGTGCCACTCGGAACGTTCAACAGTCACCCTTAAGGCCATGATGACACCCAAGATTGCAATCGCAATAGCCGCTTTAGCTGCTGGGATCTTCGGCGCCGCGCGGTCCGCCTGCGCCCACCCGCACGTTTACGTCACGGTCGAGACCACCGTTTTGTATGACAAAGGGACGATCTCCGGTCTTCGCCAGCGTTGGATGTTCGACGAGTTCTACACGACCATGGCGATCGAAGGCCTCGATACCAACCGCGACGGCGTCTACGACCGCAACGAACTTGCCGAACTAGCCAAAGTCAATGTCGAAGGTCTTGCAGCGATGGATTACTTCACGTTCGCAAAGCTAAGTGGCCAGCGCTTGGCCTTCGACGCACCGAAAGACTATTGGCTTGAACATGTTGCCATTGCCGAGCCCCCCGGTCCCGGTAAGCCGATCCCACCGGATGGCGCACCGGCAGCTGCAGCGCCCCAGGCATCCGCACCTTCCCCGGCAGATCAGTCAAGTTTTTGGTCAAAGCTCGTGAAGCGCATGACGGGTGACAGCGCCAAGGCAACCGATGCCGTTAAAGTCCTGGCTCTGGAATTCTCACTGCCATTGAAGCAGCCCGTGCTGGCCGATGCGGAAGGCTTTGAATACTCGATCACCGATCCCGGCTTCTGGATCTGGTTCGACTTAGCCAGCGCCAAAGGTGCAACTCTTGGAACGGGCGCACCGCCAGGCTGCAAGGTCGAGATCGGCGTGCCTAAACAAGATGCCGATGTGCGGCGACTTAGCGAGTCGTTTTCGATCCAAATGAACGGCCCGATGGGCGGATCTCAGCAGGTCGCTGCGGGTACCGCGAAGAGCGTGAGCGTTGTATGTCCGAAACCGTAAACCACCGGCGCGCACCCGTTACCGCGGCTGCCGCATCGGTAAAAAAGAACCGGTTTAACCGGCTTCTGATTGTCGCGCTCATCTTGACGATCATCGCCGGCGTTGGATTTTTGATCCTGCGTTCGATACCCGGCTTGTTCGATCCGATCTGGAACTTCGTGCTCGACGGCCAACGCGAGATGACTGGCGGCATGACAGCTGCCCTGCGCGATCTGAAAGCCCTCGGCTCGGTCAATGCGGCACTCGTCTTGGGGCTGCTCAGCTTTCTGTATGGCATCCTCCACGCCATCGGCCCAGGTCACGGCAAGTTCGTTATTTCTTCCTATGCGCTCGCCAACGAGAAGACGGTGCGGCGCGGCATTCTCTTGTCATTCATGGCGGCGTTGATTCAGGCCCTGTCGGCAATCGTCGTCGTTGTCACAGTCACGCTGGTGCTTAAGGCAACAAGCCTGCAAATGAAGGCTACGGAAGCGTGGCTCGAAACCGCGAGCTGGGCCCTGATAGCAGTTCTTGGCGCTTGGCTGCTATGGGGTCAGCTGCGCACTTTGCTTGCTCCTCCCGCTCCCGCCCACGAACATGCTCATGGTCATGACGATCATGCGTCGCATGTGCATGGCCCGTCGTGCGCGCACGGGCATGAAGCAACCCACGTCCACGACGAGCATTGCGGACACACGCACATGGCAACACCCGACCAGCTGCAGGGACCTTGGAACTGGTCGCAGGCCTGGTCGTTGGCGTTCTCGATCGGCATCCGCCCTTGCACCGGCGCCATCGGCGTTTTGCTGCTGAGTTTGAGCCTTGGCATCCTATGGGCCGGCATATTCGCAACGTTCACAATGGCGCTTGGCACAGCTATCACCGTATCCATCCTGGCTACGATGGCAGTGTGGTCGCGCGATCTTGCGACACGAGTTGCAGGTGGCGCCGGAAGCCCCTGGGCGGCCAGCGTGCAAAAGGTTGCTGCGATCGGAGGATCAGCATGCGTCATGATTTTAGGGGTATTGTTCTTCATCGCGAGCCTGCGCGGAGGGTCGCCGATTTAATGCGGGCAGTATGAGACTTAACCAGTCGTAAACAACTGTGTTGCTCGACAGCGCACGTGGCGTAAACTTCGGCAGACTTCAAAAACCGATTGCTGCGGAGTTTCACGTCGTGCTGTACCGTGTGTCGAATTTAAGCGTTGCGCTCGCAATGGCGGCCTTGATGATGTCGCAGTCGGGCCGGGCAGCGCACGATCCAGCAACTGCTAAGTCCTCGGTCGAAGTCCAGGAATTGATCGTCCTGGAAGCGCCCAATTGCATTTACTGCAACATCTTCCGACGCGACGTGCTGCCTAGCTACCAGCGATCGAAGCGGGCCGGCGATCTTCCGATCCGCTTTCTGGATCTCAATGATCCGGCAGCCAGCAGGCTGAAATTGTCGACGGCGGTGACGATCGTGCCGACGGTCGTTCTGATGCGTTCCGGCGAGGAAACGGGCCGCATCAGCGGATACACCGGACCCGAGGCATTTTTTCACAGCGTCGCGCGCTTGCTCGGTTCACCCGAATAATGACGACCTAATCTCATTTTCTCCGATGTGGCCCGATGTGGAACGGGTGATGGTATCGAAGTTGCTCGGTGCCGAACCTCTAATTGAAAACAATTGGATGCGTGCCCACATTGCCTGATTGATTAATTCGACTTGCCTAAAAACGGCGAACACAAAGCCTTTAACAAAGTAAGCTCATTTGTTGCAGCGACACTCTGCATCGTTTGAATACGTCGTATCGTTGGTGGGCGAAAGTTTTCGCCTCATTAAGCATCTCTATTTACCGCGTTGCAGCTAAGCCTGTCGTATCGTTACTTCGAAAACGAATGGTGACTTGGATTGTGGCTCGACTTGACGAAATGCCGCCGCAAATCGGTCGCTTGTGCACGCCAATAACGGGCAAGGTTGCGGACCGCTGGCTGGTCTAGTGTTCCAATGTGAGATCCGAATGCCGCCAACGAGTGCAAAGGTCGAGATCGCAGGTCATCCGAGATCGCACCGGGCATATCGTCTGTTGATCTTTGTCGTTTGCGTATGCTGCGCGGTCGCTGTGTTTCGGGTCGGTAGTGCCACAGCTGCGTCGCGCCATGCGACCATGGCGATCGACGCCAACACCGGCGAGACCTTACACGCCGAAAGCGGCGACGAGCCTCGCCACCCGGCATCGCTGACGAAGATGATGACAATCTACATGGTTTTCGAGCAGCTCGAAGCCGGAAGATTGACGCCTTCGACCAAGCTCAAGGTTTCGCAAGAGGCTGCCTCCGCCGCACCGACCAAGCTCGATCTTGAACCTGGCGAACAGATCAGCGTGATCGATGCAGTTAAGGCTCTGATCACCAAATCTGCCAACGACATGGCAATTGTCTTGGCCGAGGCAATTGGGGGAACCGAAATCAAATTCGCCGAGCTGATGACGCAAAAAGCGCGCAACCTCGGCATGCGCAATACGACGTTCAGAAACGCCTCCGGCCTGCCTGATGGTGCGCAGGTCACGACCGCACGCGACATGCTGACTTTGGCTTTGCGCTTGCAGGACGACTTCCCGAAGCTTTATCCGCTATTTGCGACCCGGACGTTCTCCTACAACGGTGCGACCCACAAGAACCACAACACGCTACTCGGCACGTTCGAGGGCATCGACGGTATCAAGACCGGATACACCCGGATGTCGGGCTTCAACGTCGTGACCTCATTGCGGCGCGGCGAGAAGCACATCGTCGCGGCCGTATTTGGTGGTGCGACGGCAGGCACCCGCAATGCAACGATGCGGCTGGTATTGACGCGCGCGCTGCTCAAAGCCTCGACCAAGAAAACGAGGAAACTTGGCCCAGTTTTGATTTCCCGTCCCAAGCTCGCACGAACGCCGCAAGTTGCGATGGCGCTTCCGCCCGCCCCCGCGATCTCCGCGCCGAGTGCTGCCTCGAAGTCGGGCCGGATCGTCGTGGCGCCGATTACGAAGCCGGCGATGCCGCAGGCTAAGGCGACGGCCGCGGCGCCAGTTCCGACGCCGGCTCTTCCAATTGAAACCAACGTGGGAAGTGCCTCGACTGATAACGAACCGCCGGTCGAGGCCGTCATCGCCGCTGCCGGGACGCTGCAGGCCGAGCCGCCTACTCCCGTCGAAATCGCGCGGGTCCGGCCCGTTATGGTAGCCTTACGGCCCCGTCCTCAAGCCCCGCTTGCCGCAATCGAGGATGGTACCGCAACGGCAACGCCGGCGATGTCGGTTGCTGCTGCGGCGTTGGCCGACACCAGGGCAGATGCACAATTAGCCACGTCTAGCGAACCTCAGGCAGCGGAGCACAGAGCGCGGCATCCGCAGACCATCGCATTCGCACAGCCAGCGATCGCGCCTGGCTCGACCGCAATAGCTCAGTCTTCAGCACCATTTGTGCTCGCTGCGCCGGCATCGCAATGGACGCCGGATCCGCCGAGAGCGCCGGTCATAATTCAGCGAGGAACTCCACCCTCCACGTTGCAGGCGCAGGCACAAGGATTGGCGCGAGCATCCCTGCCCGTGCAAGAAGTGCCCGCTGCGGCCCCGATCGCGTACGCATCGTTACAACCCGCCCCATCGCGACTCCGCGGTGCTGAAGTATCTCCGGCCGGTGTCTCCACAACGGGCGGATTTCATATCCAGATTGGGGCTTATGCGACGGCTGCCGAAGCAGAGAGAATGCTGAAGGCTACACAAGCTCGATCGCAAACCCTGCTGCGATCGGCCTCGCTGGTGACCTCGCCGGTGCAGAAGGAAACCCGGATGCTCTATCGGGCGCGATTTGCCGGCTTCGATGCACGCAGTGCCGCAGATACATGCTTCCAGTTGCGCCGTGCCGCGATCGACTGTTTCGTCATGAAGGCAGATTAGGAACTCACCAAGACGTCCTTAGCCTGATTGATCTTGGCGGCGAGATAGGTCGAACCACCCCGATCAGGATGCATGCGCATCATCAAGTCACGGTGAGCGGCGCGGATATCGTCGGCACTCGCTCCTGTTTTCAGGCCTAGGATTTCCAATGCCTCATCCTTGGTCATTACACCACCAGCACCGCTTGATGCTTCCCCGCGTGCCATATCTTCGCGCCACGTCGGGTGCAGACGATCGAGATAGGTTTCGAGAATCTGCGCGGATTGCGGATCGGCGAACCGGCAATCCTGCCAGAGTAAAGCGATTTCGGCCGGCGCCATCGTCTCGATGTCGCGCCCACGGAATACGCCCCTGATCACGTGCCCACGCATTGCTCCCGTGCCGTGGTCCAATTCCATTTCGAGGTGAGCCGTCTTGATGCTTGTGATTTTGGATCCATCCGAACTGCCGCTGTTGGGAAACCAGCGGCGCCAGTTCAACGCGTGACTACCGGTGAGGAGCCAAGAACCCAGCATGACGAGCGGCATTGCATAAGTCATCAGGCCACGCATCATCAGAATTGCGGCCCCGCCCAGCGCAGCGTACCCGCCAAGGTTGCGCATCTGACGGGCGAGAACCGCTGGATTCGATCGCGCGAAGCCACGCATCAAGATCAAGCCAAGCGTCAGCGCCAATAGTCCGAACAGGAGTACTTGCATAGCGTTATACTAGCACCTTCAGCGCATTTGCCCCAGGAGCTTGCGTGCACCGCCGCCAGCGCCTGTCTCACGGCTAAGATGTTCCAGAGCCTGCCGGCCGCCGGCAGCATAGACCGCGACCGCCTTGAGCAACGCCTTGAGCTGTTCTGCAGACCCGGCGTCGAACCGGCAGTGTGCACCCTTGGTCAGACGCGCGATCTCGGCAAAGGCGGTCGAAGCTTGCCGGTTGTCGCCTTCTTGAAATAGGAAAACGGGAACGCCGAGCAATGTCAGCTCGCCCGCGCGCCCACATAACGCGTCGATCTCCTCTTCCATGCAATCGCCGACGTACACCAAGGCGTTCACGCGCCGCTTGGCGGTCTCGCTCCGGGTATGGATCAAGACCTTCTCGATCTGCGTGAAGCCACCTTGGCAGGACACGCTCGTCATCAGCCGCGCTAACTGCTCAGGGTCGGCGACCCAGCGCGAGGCGCGGCATTCTCCGGCGCCGCGGAAATAAACCAGTTGAACGTCGAGCCCGCCGATCGCTTTGACGGCACGAAACATTTCGGCTTGCAATCCGAGCGCCATGTCCCAAGTCGGTTGCCGGCTCATGGTTGCGTCCATCGCAAAAACCAAGCGGCCATGTCCGGTTCCGACGCTCGGCGCGACCGTCTTCATTTTGTTGATGAAGGCTGCCACTTCAGCTTCAGACGATGCCGCAGGTACCGGCGCGGGAGATTGCTGAACCGGCGATTGACCAGCCGGTTTCGGGTCGGCACCCGCCGGGATTTCGCTCGCAGATTTGGCTTTCGTATGTTCCTTTTCATCGGTCATGGCAAGTATCTCCACCTACCATCTGGAACGCCTGTCGTGATCATGTGGTTGCAGCGCGTTCGCAAAGCAATGTCAAAGATCAAGGTTGTGGCGTCTCAATGTTTTGCCAGCCCTTGCGCGCGGAACGCCGACAGCGTCGTGCTGGGCGAAAGGGCTTCCGGATCGATCGTCAATTCTATGATCGACGGCTTGCCCGAGGCCATGGCTTCGTCGAAGGCCGCAGCGAAATCTTCCGTGCGAGCGACCTTGGCACCATACCCGCCGTAGGCGCGTGCAAGCGCCGCAAAATCTGGGTTCTGCAGCTCAGTACCCGAGACGCGTCCCGGATGCTCGCGCTCCTGATGCATGCGAATTGTGCCGTACATGCCATTATTGGCGATGATCACGATGATCGGGAGGTCGTGCTGCACGGCAGTCATGAACTCTTGCGCCGTCATCATGAAGCAGCCATCGCCGGCGAACGCGACGACAGCCTGGTTCGGGTGCACGGCTTTCGCAGCAACCGCAGCCGGTACGCCGTATCCCATTGAACCGGAAGTAGGCGCTAGTTGTGTGCGAAACTGTCCGTAGGACCAAAACCTATGCACCCAAGTGGCATAATTCCCCGCGCCGTTGGTCACGATCGCATCAGCGGGCAAACGCTTGCGCAACCAAGCTACGATTTCGGCCATTTGCACTGCGCCGGGAGAGGCTAGCGGCTTGGTGTAGGCCACAAGTTCGGCGTGACCGGTTTCGATGCGGGTCTTTCGTTTGGCGCCTGCTGCCGGTAATGATCGCGCGGCGGCCGCAAACGCGTCTGAGCTTGCAACAATCGCAAGATCGGGCTGATACGTGCGGCCGATCTCGTTCGGGTCGGCATAGACGTGAACCAGCTTTTGCTTCGGCCGCGGGATCTCGATCAGCGTATAGCCTTGCGTCGTCATTTCGCCGAGACGCGCGCCAACGACCAGCAGCAGATCGCTTTCCTTGATATAGTTACCGAGCTTCGGGTTGATGCCGACCCCTGCATGCCCAACGTAATTGGGATGCGCGTTGTCGATATAATCCTGGCAGCGGAAGGAGGCGGCAACCGGCACATTGTGGGCCGAACAGAAGGCCTCGAAATCAGCCCGCGCCTGCTCGCTCCATCCACCGCCACCGACAATCGCAAGCGGCCGCTCCGCCTTGGCGAGCAAGGCACCGAGCTTTGCCATGTCGGCCGCTCCGGGTTGAATCGCGATGCGTTGATAACTGTCCGGATCGGCGACCTCCACGACATCGGTCAGCATGTCTTCAGGCAAGGCCAGGACGACGGGGCCGGGACGTCCCGAGGTCGAAGTGTAGAACGCGCGGCTGAGGTATTCCGGAATGCGGCGGGCATCGTCGATCTCCGCGACCCACTTCGCCATCTGCCCGAACATGCGTCGATAATCGATCTCCTGAAATGCTTCGCGCTCGATCATGTCGCGGCCAACTTGACCGACAAGCAGGATCATTGGCGTCGAGTCCTGGAAAGCGACATGCACACCGGCCGAGGCGTTGGTCGCACCCGGCCCACGAGTGACGAAACAAATGCCGGGCCGGCCGGTGAGTTTGCCGTAGGCATCAGCCATCATCGCGGCGCCACCTTCCTGCCGGCAGGTGATGAAGCGGATCTTATGTTCGTAGAGGCCGTCGAGCGCTTCGAGGTAGCTCTCGCCCGGCACGCCGAATGCAGTATCGACCCCGTGCAGAGCGAGCTGATCGATCAGAATGTGACCGCCGGAACGAGGCTTGGCAGCTTTGGTCTTGGTGTCGGACATGAGCATGATCCCGGCATGGATGCGTTTTCTGCGCACCATGCCACGATCCGGCAGGCTTGCAACTATCGGCAGTGCAATCCTACTCGGCGGCCACCAGCGGCTGGCGCTTATCGAGCCCCAATTGCCGCTTGGCCTGGTCTCGCAGGATGTCGATCGGGGCGAGACCCTTGCCATCGCGATAGTGCCAGAACGTCCAGCCATTGCAGGCGGTCTTGCCCTGAACCTGCGCGCCGAGCCGATGGATCGAGCCCTGCCAACCACCTGTCGCCAGCGTGCCGTCGGCCTTCACCTCGGCATGGAAACGTCCACGGTCGTCCGACAGCATGGCCCCGGGAGCGAGGATGCCAAGTTCGATGATGGTGCCGAAAGGCACGCGCGGTTCGGCACGTTTCGATCGCAAGGCTTCGAGTGCGGAAGCTCCCCACGGTTGCACGTTGTCGATGCGTTCTTGCGCGGCTGCAGCATAATCCGGATCGCGCTCGATGCCGATCCAGCGGCGACCCAGGCGTTTTGCAACGGCGCCCGTCGTGCCGGTACCGAAGAACGGATCGAGCACGATGTCACCGGGGTTGGTCGACGCCAGCAGCAGCCGGTGAAGCAGCGCCTCCGGCTTCTGCGTCGGATGGGCTTTGCGGCCGCCATCGTCTTTCAGACGCTCCGGCCCCGAGCAGATGGGAAACAACCAATCGGACCGCATCTGCAGGTCGTCGTTCAGCGCCTTCAGCGACTCGTAGTTGAATGTGTACTTCGACGATTGATCCCGGCTCGCCCAAATCAGCGTCTCGTGGGCGTTGGTGAAACGGCGGCCGCGGAAGTTCGGCATCGGGTTGGTCTTGCGCCAGATCACGTCGTTGAGGAGCCAGAAGCCCTGGTCCTGCAAGGTCGCGCCGATACGGAAAATGTTGTGATACGAGCCGATCACCCAAAGTGCACCATCCGGCTTCAAGATGCGGCGACACTGTGCCAGCCACTTGCCGCAGAAGTCATCGTAGGCGGCGAAACTCGAAAACTTATCCCAATCCTGATGCACGCCGTCGACGACCGTATTGTTCGGCCGCAACAGATCACCATCGAGTTGCAAGTTGTAGGGCGGATCGGCAAAAACGAGATCGATGCTC
>JANMNO010000109.1:0-6958 GCA_031374115.1 Hyphomicrobiaceae bacterium
CATCCGTAGCCGGAGCCTACTGCTAGACAAGGATGCAGCTTGAGAAGGTCGGGCTAGGCGCTTTCAGCGGGCGAATTCGGGTGTCAGTGCCGCGGATGAGCGTCGGTAACGCATCGACAACGATCCTAGCGCTCATCGTGCATGAATTAGCCACCAATTCCCTGAAATATGGTGCACTTTCCGTAGACACGGGCACGCTCGACATCTCGAGTTCCGCACAAAACGAAGCCGTAACGATTGTTTGGACGGAGAGCGGAGGGCCGCTGGTAAAGCCACCGGTGGGTACCGGAGGCTATGGCTATGGGAGTAAGCTTGTCGATCGCAGCGTCACAGGACATCTACGAGGTACCATCGACTATGATTGGGCTGAACAAGGGATCGTGGTCACTATAAAAGTCGACCCGGAACGCCTTGCCCAGTAGAGGTGTAGTTCGTGCGCCAGCCTTGCGTTGTGCTATCACGGGAAGAAGTGCCGAATTTCGAAATGATTGTACGGACCGGCGGTGTCTCTGACGACCTTCCCGAGCCTGAAAGACAAGTCGCGCACAAGCTAGGGCTGATTGGCTTGTGACCGCGAGAACCAGTGCTTTCCACCCCACCCCCCAAGCGGCGCCGCAACACAAGGAGGGAGCTTGCGACCGTCGTGCGGCGTCCATCGGCGAGGAGGGTCGCACCGTTTTGCAATTCTCCGTCCATGGCAAGTGCGGCGGCCCTGGCGACCGGCGCACAGGGCGTGTCATGGCAATCGAGCCCCATGCCGTAGGCATTGAGCAGGCAGGACTTGGCCTTGTCCACGACCTCAGGCGGTAGACCCCGCAGGGTCAGCAATGAGACAAATAGTCCGAGATCTTTTGCCAGCGTTGCCATGATCTGCACCTTATAAAGTGCGCGGTCACATTGCCAGATAGCGCTTCCTGATGTCGTCGTTGGCCTTCAGCCCGGCGATGGTATCGCGATAGACGATCTGGCCTTTGTCGATGACGATCGCATCGCTCGCGATGCCGAGGCAGAAATGCATATTCTGCTCGGCGATCAGTATGGTCGAGCCGGAGCTTCGCAACTCCCGCAGCAGCGTACCGATCCGCGCCACGATGATCGGGGCGAGCCCTTCACTGGGTTCGTCGAGCAACAATGCGACAGGGTTTCCCATCAGCGTGCGTGCGATCGCCAGCATCTGTTGCTCGCCGCCAGACAGCCGTCCAGCCATGCGGCCACGCAGCGGCACCAGCAGCGGAAAGGTTTCAAAAATGCGTTCGACCGGCCAGTCGTCCTGCCCATTCGGGCCCTTCTTGATCGCAATGAGCAGATTGTCCTCGACCGAATGCTCGGGAAACACCTGCCGGTCTTCCGGTACATAACCGAGACCAAACCGCGCGATTTTATACGGTGGCTGACTTGTTACGTCGTGCCCAAGCACGCGGACCGTGCCCTTGCGCGGCGGTGCCAGCCCCGCGATCGCTTTCATCATGGTACTCTTGCCGGCGCCATTGCGTCCGAGCAGCGCCAGCGTCTGGCCCTGCCGCAACTCGAAGTCGATGCCGAACAGGATCTGGCTCTTGTCGTAGTAGACGTCGACACCTTGGGCGCTCACGATGATGTCACTGCTCATGACGCGTGCACCTCGTCGCCCGTGCCGAGGCCCGTCCCGAGATAAGCGTCGATGACGGCTTGGTTGGAACGGATCTGGTCGGGCGTTCCCTCAGCCAGAACACGCCCGTAGCACAGCACCCGGATCATCGGCGCGATTTTGAAAACAATGTCCATGTCGTGCTCGATGAAGATCAACGTGATCTTCTGTGTCTCCCAAAGTTGGTAGACCTTGTCGATCATGCGCCAGCGCTCATCCGGCCCCATCCCCGCCGTCGGCTCGTCGAGCAGGAGCACGCGCGGCTCCAAGACGAGCGCCAACGCAATATCGAGGAGTTTCTGGTCGCCGTGCGAGAGATTTGCAGACAGCACATCGAGGCGGTCGGTGAGACCGAGCATGTTGGCGACCTCCGCAACCCGATCCCGCGTACCGGCCAGGGGAAAGCGGTGCAGCATGTGAGCGAACCGCCCCTGGTGCGCGGTGACCGCCGCCAGCAGCGTCTCGCGGACTGTGAGCGAGGGGAAGATCTTGGCGATCTGGAAGGCGCGCCCCACGCCCGCCGCGATGATCTCGGCGCGGCTGCGCCCCACGAGACTGGCGCCGTTGAGTGTGACGGACCCTGAGCTCGGGCTCAGTCCGCCGCTGATCAAGTTGAAGAACGTGCTTTTGCCGGCACCATTGGGCCCAATGACCGCCGACAACGATCCCGTCGGGAACGTCAACGACACGTCGGCGATGGCAGCGACACCGCCGAACGACTTGCACAGGTTTTTGATCTCAAGCATCCGCGTCAGTTCCCGTGTGCCCGCAAGCCGCCATAGGTGTTCCACGGCGTGGCAGCTAACCAACCTGCATCGACGGGCAGGTTGATGCCCGTGATCGCGCTGGCGTCCGGGCCCGCCAGGAACGCAACGGCTTTGGCAATGTCGCTCGGCAACACCAGGCGGCCAAGCGCCGCGTTACTCTCAAGCAAAGCGACGTCGCGTTGACCACGATCGATTGCGCCTTGCAGTGCGGGCGTCCGCGTATAGCCCGGCGACACCGCGTTGACCCGAATCCCGGCAGGGCCCCATTCGGCCGCAAGACACGCCGTCATCGAAATGACGGCGGCCTTGGCTGGGGCGTAGGCGTGCAACGGCATCGCGCGCATGCCGGCGATCGAGGCGATGTTGACGATCGACCCCTGCCGGCGCGTCAGCATCGCTTTGGCAAACACGACGCTCGCCACATAGGTGCCACGCTGGTCGACGCGCACCACGTCATCCCAGACGCTCATGGCAAGGTCGGCCGGCCGGTCCGGCGTCTGGATGATGCCGGCGCTGTTCACCAGAATGCTCACTGGACCGAGCGTCGCCTCGATCCTGGCGGCAACGTCCGCCAGCACCGCCTCGTCGGTCACATCGCCAGCCCATGCGGAAGCACCTTTAATGTCTTGGGCGACCACCTGGGCGCGGTCGATGTCGCGATCGACAACGGCAATCGTCGCGCCCCGGCGGCTGAGCTCGTGACAGCAGGCGGCGCCGATGCCACTGGCACCCCCGGTCACCACAGCGACCCCTGTCAATTGGCCCGCAATTGCCATTGCTCACCCCTCCTCATGTCAGCTCTTTGGCCGGCACTCTGAGCGACCGGCGCTCGCGCCACTTTTCCGCGATGAAGTCGGTCACGCCTTTGCGCAGTCCAAGCGCGAATAGCAGGATAATCGCACCCAGAGCGAGGCCGTGATGCTCGGTGCGGCGCGTCACGAGATCGTTCAGCATCAGCAGAATGATGGCGCCGACCGTCGGGCCGATGAACGTGCTGACGCCGCCCATCATGATCATGAAAACGGCCTCGCCCGACATCGTCCAATTCGAGAACTCCGGATAGGCCCCTGAAACGAACAGCGCCATGATGATGCCGCCGACTCCGGCGAACACCCCGGCAAGCACGAACGCCATCAGTTTGACGCGGAACACATTGATGCCGAGGAAGCTTGCTCTATCGGCGTTATCCCGGATCAGGCGCAACGTGAAACCGAACGGGCTCTCGACGATGTGTCGCAGGATGAACAGCCCGACGATCAGCAGGACAACGCTGAACACATAGAGATGCCCGATCTGACTCAACGTCACGCCCAAAAAAGGCGGGCGCGGGATGCCGCCTTGCAGACCCTGATCCCCCCCGGTAAGCGGGATCCAGGCGATGATCAAGCTATAGGTCAGCATCTGCAGTGCCAGCGTGACGAATGAGAAATAGATCTCCTTCAGGCGGATGCTGATGAGGCCGATGACCAGCGCAAAGATGGCATTGACCACCAACGTGAGTAAGAATGCCGTTGGGATCGAGGTTCCGAGCTTCTGCATCATGAGGCCAAAGCTGTACGCGCCGAGCCCGAAGAACATGCCATGCCCGAACGACACCATGCCGGTGTAGCCAACGAGCAGGTTCAGCGACGTGGCGAACAGCGCGAACGCCGAGATCCGGATCACGAGATCAACCAGCGCCTTGTTCTGCCAGAGCGTCGGCAAAATCAAGAGAATGGCAAGTGCCGTGGCCGCGATGGCGCAATCGCGCATGAATGTAGGGCCTGCGCGCATGGCTCAAACCTCCCGGCCGAACAAGCCGCTCGGCTTCAACGTCAGCACCACGGCCATCAGCAGAAACATCAGGCCCTCGGTGAATAACGGGAAGCCGATGGTGCCGAATGCCCGGACAAGGCCGACGAGAATTGATCCGACGAGCGCACCGGCAATCGAGCCCATGCCGCCGATCACCGTCACGATGAACGACTCTATGAGGACTGAAAAGCCCATGCCCGACACCAGCGAGCGAACAGGCACCGCAAGCGCACCGGCGAGTCCGGCAAGCATACCGCCAAGGGCGAACACCAGCGCATAGATCAAGCCGGTATTGATTCCCAGAGCAGAGACCATCTTCGGATTGACAGCGGCAGCGCGGACGATCTTGCCGAACTGTGTGCGCTGGATCAGCAGCCAGAGCGCCAGCCCAATCAAAAGCGTGATCACGATCAGAAACATGTAGAACACCGGGATCACGCCGCCGCCGATCAGTATGGGTGGCGCTTGGAATGCCGCCGGCATCCCCATCGATTTGAATTCCGGCCCCCAGACGATTTTCACAACGTCGTCCAGGATCAAAATAAAACCGTAACAGACAAGCAGCTGCATCAGCACGTTCGAGCCGTAAACGCGGCTCATGAAAAAGCGCTCGAAGATGATCCCGAACAGGGCAACGCCGAGGCCCGCCCCGACGACTGCAAGCACGTAACTGCCTGTCGCCACGTACACGGTAAACGCAAAATAGGCGCCCAGCATGTAGAACGAGCCGTGCGTGAAATTGACGACGTTCAGCACGCCGAAGATCAACGTCAGACCGGCTGCCACCAGAAACAGCAGCAGGCCAATGATGAGACCGCTGGTGGTTTGCGTGACCAGACACGAGGTCGTCGTCAGGCAGTTGGCAAGTGCATTGAGATCCAAGATCCACCTCGGCCAATCGTTGGTTCGCCCGCTCATTTGTCAGCTCGACGACCGGCGACGTGCCTGCGGCACCTCGCCAGCCACGCAACCGATCAAGTCGCTTAAGGATAGGTCTTCTTGAGCCAGGCGGCTTCCAGTTCGAGGATCTGTTTCCAGTCGCCGGCGCTGACCTCCGGCACGTAGGGCTCGGTTGGGATCGTCGTGCCCCAGCCGACCGCGTAGTTGATCACGGTTTGATCCGAGGCCCGCATGGTCAGCGTTCCGTCGGCTCCAAACGGCGACTTGATCGTCAGGCCACGCAGTGCTTCGATGAGCTTCGGACCATCTGCGGAATTGGCCTTCTTTGCCGCTGCATCGAGGAAGTGAATGGCGGTGGCGTTTTCCCACGACCAGTTGGTCGGGTAGTCCTTGAACTTGGCGCGATAAGCGTCGGCCCAGGCAGCGTTCTCGGGCGTGGCCGGGAACGACTTGATGTAGCGATTGCCCGAGTGAATGCCCTTGGGCAGGTTCTTCACCACCGTCAGAGCGGTATAGTCGGCCATGTTGACGGCGAAGAACTCGGTTTGCCCGAACAGTGCATAGATGCTGCCCTGATCGATATAGGACGTGAGATCGCCGCCCCACAGACACGAATAAAGCGCCTGCGGCTTGGCTTGCAGGATCTTGGTGATGACTTCGGTGTAGTCGGGCTGGAACAGCTTCGGCCAGGCGTCGCCGACGACTTCCACCTCGGGCGCGAACATTTTCAGATATTCGACGAATTGGGCGGTGGTATCCCGGCCATAGGCATAGTCGGGCGAGCAGGTCATCCACTTCTTGAGATTCTTTGCCTTCGCAACCTTTGCCGCGTAGGCGCCGCCGACGATCGCATCGTGCACGCCCTGGCGCGCAACCCGGAATGCGTTTGGAATGCGGATCTTGGGATCGGCAGTGAGCGAGGTGGTCTCGGAGTTGGTATGAATGCAGAGAATACCAAGGTCCTTTGCGACCTCCTGCACGGCGAACGCGCCCGATGACGCCTCGGCGTCGATCAGGATTTCGCAGCCGTCCGTATTGACGAGTTCGCGTGACACGCGGGCGGCTTCTTGCGGCTGCCCCTTGCTGTCGCGCACGACCATTTCGATCTGACGCCCGGCCAAGCCGCCGGCAGCGTTGATCTTCTCGACCTCCAGCATCACCCCGTTGCGCGACGATGTGCCGAGCTGCGCAACGCGGCCCGACAGAATGGTCGGCATACCGACCTTGAGAACCTTGGCCTGCGCGCCGGCAATGTGCGGCGCGGCAATCATCGCCGCGCTGCAGCCCGCAACACCTTTCAGAACGGTGCGGCGGTCTACATTCCTTGACTTGGCTGACATAGGGGGCTTCCTCATTGGTTATACCCGTTGGTCGATGACCAGTGTCTTCTGCACCGGTTGAAGGGGGTGGGCTCAGTCCTTGCGCGATCAGCGTTTGTGGGCTGTCGATGTATGAATTGCAATCGGCAGTTTTGGGATTTCGACAAGGGGCACGTGATAGAGCACTTAACCCGTTGCCACCGGCCGCTGATCCTGGTCCTCCCGCTCCTGGATCGCCATCGCCACCGTCACATGACCGCCAGTACGATCGGCAGCTCCTGTGGCCACAAGGTGCGAAGACTTCGAGAGCTTCAGAAAGTTCGTGCTGAGCGTGAGCAATTCTGCCGTTCCGGCGCGCGAGTTGCAATCACTAACGGTCACTAACGGTCTGCGCAGCATGCGCGCCTGCCCTGTCGAACAGTTCCAGCAGTGCCGACCGCCGGACGGCACCTTCGACGTCCCGATGCGCGGCACTGGCGCTCATTTCCAAGACCGTGCCGCGCGGCTCGCCAAGTTCAAGGTGCCCGACGCCTTGATCGTCCGGGACACGT
>JANMNO010000112.1:0-8745 GCA_031374115.1 Hyphomicrobiaceae bacterium
AGTAGCGGCAGCTACCAGCGGTCTCGGGTGGCCAAAATCCAGAGTCTTCGTTGCCGATCAGCACCGATGCTGCATGTCTTCGATAGGGCACTGGGGTACGTCCGTTTCCCAAGGGGGCGATTCCAAGGTTTGGGAGAAAACCAATAATATAACGTTATATCAACAGGTTGTGGTTGGGTTTTGATGGAGCCGAGGGGAATCGAACCCCTGACCTCTGCAGCGCAATTGCAGTACAAGTCAATTAGGCGATTGCTATGCGATTGCTGGGAGGAAAAGCACAGAGGTATTAAATTTCTAAGCCTATGAATTGATTGGCGCACCCGACAGGAGTCGAACCTGTGACCTTTGCCTTCGGAGGGCAACGCTCTATCCAGCTGAGCTACGGGTGCTGCTCAACTCGCATCTGTAATGGTTCGCGGGCCTGAGGGCAATGCCTGTCGTGATGCCACAGCCACGCGCATTCACGTGCACCAAAGTGGGGTTGGCGATCGCGTGAGCATTACGCTTCGGGTGCCGCCGACTCGCGCGCCGGTACCGTGCTGTCACGGCCGATATGCGCGGCGATCGCCGCCGTCAGGATCGCCGGAATGACGCCTGGAAACTTGGCGTTGATTTCGGCGCAGCGCAACGTGTTCACGACTTCTGTGCCGCGCCGTTCGGACCGGATCAACCCCGCCTCGCGCAGCACCTGATAGTGATGCGACTGCGTCGACTTCGGCAACTTGTCGGGGGCGGCGGACGAGCAATTCATCGGGCAATTCCCCGACGTGAGCTTGCACACAATCGACAGGCGCACCGGATCGGCGAGCGCGTACAACACGCTTTCAAGCGTCACATCGCCTAGCGCTGGATGAAGAAATGGCCGCTGCATGCGTTTCATATGCGGCTTTCCAGCCAAACATTCAATAGTTCCGCTAACCTGAACTAACCGCTGGTTAAGCGGCGCGGGCTTCGATTTCGAGATAGGCGTCGAAGGCCGCCCAAAATCTCGACCGGATATCGTCGGTTTCCTGCAGTATTTCATGGCGGGACGTCGTCAACACGACATCCGTGCCGACTTTCAGGCGGGCTGCGAAATCTTCAATGGCACGCGGCAGCACGATGGTATCCGCGCCGGCAACGAACAGCAGCACGGGCACTTTTACCGCGGCAGCAAACGCTGGATCGTTGAGCATCCGCATCGACCGGTAGGAAGCGTTCAACCAACTGATCGTCGCAGCGCCGATCGTCAGATGTGGTGCGGCCTTCGCCAGTGCAGCGTTGCGTTCGAACCGCTCTCTGTCCGAGGTCAGCGCGTTACCCTCGAACTGGACACCTTCCTGGAAGTCGTCTCCGCCACCGCGCACATAGTTTGAGCCGCAGCGGAACAAGGTGCCAGCCGCAGCGTAACAGCGGGCAAAAATTTCCGGCGCACCGACACGAATGGGATGAAACTCCAGCATCGGTGCCGAGACGATAATCCGTGCGAACCACGAGTCTGCGTGGGCGGCCTCACGCAGCAGGAGGTGCCCCCCCATCGAGTGCGCCAGCGCGATGTAGGGAGCCGGGCAATGCGGCAGCACCACTTGATCCATGAAGCACGCAAGATCGCGATCATATTCGTCATAATCGCGGATATGCCCCTTGCGCGGATTGGACAGCGTGCGAAAGGAACCGCCTTGGCCGCGCCAATCCATGATTGCGACCGTGAACCCGCGCCGGCGCAAGTCCGCGATGGTTTCGAAATAGCGCTCGATGTATTCGCTTCTGCCGGTGAAACAGCAGATCGTTCCGCGATGTGGCGTGCGGGTCGGCTCCCACCGTGCGAACCGCATCTGTGCGCCATCGTAACCGTTGAAATAACCAGCGACGGCGCCGCTGGGCACCGGATTACGCGCGATGGCAACAAGGTCGGCTGGTTGTTGCATAGAGCATCGTCCTGTGGAACCGGAAGTAACGGCTATACCAGCCATCTCCCGATTCCAACAGCGATCGTCGCGACTTCAGTAGGTGTTGCGGCTATAGCGATCTGGATAGCCGTAACCGTAGGGGACACGGCCATCGTGTAACGGCCGGGAATGGACGATCTCACCCGAGCAGCGATCGACCTTCAAGACGTACAGTTGCCCATTGGGCCGACGCGCTTGCACTCTTGCAACGTCACCGCGCAACTCCAGATCGCGAAAATCGACCCAGCCTTCGTTGATCAGCGAGCGCCTGATCTCGCCTTGCGGAACGCAGCCGGACCCGTTCCGATAATCGTGGCGAGGATGATCGTGGCGCGGGTTCATTGGCTCAAGATAGCCGTACCGCTTATGCGGCACCACAGGTGCATCGTCGTAATACTTGTGCGGTGGCTCGTAGCGCGGTTCGGCGTAACGAGGTGGTTCGATGTAGCGTGGTTCCGCGATCGGCGGTTCCACATACCGGGGCTCGGCATACCGCGGTGGGGGTGTTGGATGTTGATAAATATCGCCGTAGCGCGGGTCGTCATAGGGTGATGAAGCGCGCGGGCCGTCGAAGATGTCGGCGGCATTTGCTGCAGCTGAAAGAGACAATAGGGCGGCGAGGCCCAGCAGGCCGGCCGACGCCACAGTTCGTTTTCGCATACGCATGGATTTACGTCTCCGAAGAGCCGATAGAGGGGACGCCTCCCCGCAGAAAAATGTATTGGCACGGATCGACTGCAAGCCGTGCGCAACGAGGCATAATCGCGCTCGCCGGATGAATGTAACATGAAGGGGCGTGCAATGAAGAGAGGAATGATGCGAACTGAAAACAAATTCTCAGTTAGGGATCGATTGGTTGTATCGCGAAGGTAGCAATCGAAGTGCGCGAGGAGAGCTGCATCGCCGTCATATTCGCTCAAGATGCTAGTTGATCCCCTTGAAACCCCGATCCTGCAACCTATCTCTCCTTCAGTCGGCGCGCCTCTTCGCGAGGGTGTCGACGTTAGCCGCCTCGGCCCAATCGGGCGAGGCATTCCACCAGTTGCTTCCTCAGGAGGACTTGTGATGCGACACTTAGATTTTGCCCCCCTCTATCGTTCCACCATCGGTTTTGACCGCTTGGTGAACCTGCTCGACGCGGCTTCCGGGCTCGACGGCGAAGCAAACGGCTACCCGCCCTACAACATCGAACGCCTCGCCGATAACAAGTACCGGATCACGATGGCCGTCGCTGGCTTCACCGACGCCGACATCAAGATCGACGTCAAGGAGACGGCGCTTTCGGTCAAAGGCGAGAAGCCGGCGGAAGGCGAAAAGTCCACCGAGTTCCTGCACCGGGGCATTGCCCAGCGTTCGTTTGAGCGCCGCTTTCAGCTGGCCGATTACGTTGAGGTTCAGGGCGCCGAGTTGAAGGACGGGCTGCTGCACATCGACCTCGTGCGCAATCTGCCGGAGCGGATGAAGCCTCGCGCCATCGCAATCCGCAGTGCGCAGGCGTCAAAGCAGATCGAGGCTAACGCCTAATAGCGTTGAGGCCTCGGCAGGCCGGCACTCGAACGGACACCCGGCCTGACTACGACGGACGCTCATTCACTTGGGCGTCCGTTTTTGTGTTGTATAATGACACGTAATATTATTGCGCAAACAGATCGTTTAATTTCCCACTTGTATGCGAAGTTAAAGTGTGTTTTTTCTGCGATAAGGACAGCTGTGCTGACCTAATTATTTCATGAAGTCGATTGGGGTGTATTGTGACGACGTTTCGGCAAACACTGCCGGCAAAGGTTGGGCGCTTGGCCCCTGGCGTTGCGGTATCGAATTCGCTCGCGACGATCGCCTCCAGCACGCTCGCACGAAAAACCCGAAAAACTGACACGAAGCGCGGCTGACTGTGCGCTATTGCGCCAACCCTAGCTACAGCCCGCTTCGAAACTCCCAACTTGACGCGCGAGCCCGGCAATTGAGCCCTACACATGCGCGCCGCCACCCGATAAGCATCTCTTAGACCGGCAGAGCTTGCCACGAGGCCGACCATGACCGCCCACGACGACACGCAGATCAACGACCTCATTCCTGAACACTATCCCGACGAGGGTTATGAACCCGCGGGAATGTTCGATCCACGCCAGGAACACGATGCGTGCGGTGTGGGCTTCATTGCCGATCTGAAGGCGCGTCGCAGTCATGCGATCGTCGCCGACGCGTTGGCCATCCTGGAAAACCTCGAACATCGCGGCGCGGTCGGTGCCGACCCACTTGCAGGTGATGGCGCCGGCATTCTAATTCAGATCCCGCACGAACTATTCAAGTTGGAACAAAAGCAGCTCGGCTTCAATCTGCCTGAACCTGGCCACTATGCGGTCGGCCATCTGTTCATGCCGCAGGACGAGCGGCTGCGGGCCCACTGCGAGACGGTCATTCGCCGCATTGTTCGCGAGGAGGGTCTCGAATTCCTGGGTTATCGCGACGTGCCGGTCGACAACTCTTCGCTGTCGGACATGGTGCGCGCGACGGAGCCTGTGCACAGGCACGTGTTCATCGGACGCCCCAAGACCATCCGCGACGAGGATGCATTCGAGCGCCGGCTCTATCTCACCCGCAAGGTGATTTCGAACGTCCTGTACTCGGCCTACAAGGGCCGCGATATCGGCTTCTACACGGTGTCGCTATCGAGCCGGACGCTGGTCTACAAGGGCATGTTTCTGTCGTACCAAGTGAAGGCCTACTACACGGACTTGTCGGACAAGCGGCTGACGTCGGCAATGGCGCTGATCCATCAGCGATTTTCGACCAACACGTTCCCATCGTGGAAGCTTGCGCATCCGTATCGGATGGTGGCGCACAACGGCGAGATCAACACGCTGCGCGGCAACGTCAACTGGATGGCGGCGCGCCAGGACAGCGTCGAGAGCCCGCTGTTCGGCGACGACATCTCGAAGCTGTGGCCCATATCGTATGAGGGCCAGTCCGACACTGCATGCTTCGACAACGCGCTCGAATTTTTGACGATGGGTGGCTACAGCCTCGCCCACGCAGCGATGATGTTGATCCCGGAAGCATGGGCCGGCAATCCGCTGATGGATTCCAAGCGGCGTGCGTTCTACGAGTATCACGCTTGCCTGATGGAGCCGTGGGATGGACCCGCAGCCATGGCCTTCACCGACGGCCGGCAGATTGGTGCGACGCTCGACCGTAACGGACTTCGGCCCGCCCGCTATCTCGTCACCAACGATGACCGTGTCATCATGTCGTCCGAGTCCGGCGTGTTGCCCATCGACGAAGCCAATATCGTTTCGAAGTGGCGCCTGCAACCGGGCAAAATGTTGCTGATTGATCTGGAGCAGGGCCGCATCATCTCTGACGATGAGTTGAAGGCCGAACTTGCCTCACGCAACCCCTATGAGAATTGGCTGAAGCGCACGCAAATCCAGGTCGGCGATCTGCCATTGAAGGAACTGCCAAAGAAGCGCCTCTCCAACGTTGCGCTGCTCGATCTGCAACAGGCGTTCGGCTACACGCAGGAGAGCCTCAAGTTCCTGATGGCGCCGATGGCGGCAACCGGGCAGGAAGCTGTCGGCTCGATGGGGACGGACACGCCCGTCTCGGTGCTGTCGAACAAGTCGAAGCCGCTGCACACCTACTTCAAGCAGAACTTTGCGCAGGTGACGAACCCGCCGATCGACAGTATCCGCGAGGAGCTGGTGATGAGCCTCGTGTCGTTCATCGGGCCGCGGCCAAACCTGCTCGATCTTCAGGGCACTGCAAAAGTGAAGCGGTTGGAAGTCGGTCAACCAATCCTGACCAATGACGAACTCGAGCGCATCCGGCAGATCGGCGCGGTGAAGGACAACCACTTCACCTCGATCACGATCGACATCACCTACGACCACGACAAGGGCGCCGTCGGCATGGGCGCCGCCCTCGACGTCGTCTGCGCCGAGGCCGAGGAAGCGGTGCGCTCGGGCGATTACAACATCATCATCCTGAGTGATCGTAACGTCGGCCCGGACCGGGTGCCGATCCCGTCGTTGCTCGCGACCAGCGCCGTGCATCACCACTTGATCCGGCAAGGCCTGCGCACATCCGTCGGGCTCGTCGTCGAAACGGGCGAAGCCCACGAGGTGCATCAGTTCGCAACGCTCGCTGGCTACGGCGCCGAGGCGATCAACCCGTACCTCGCCTTCGATACGCTGCAAGCTCTACTCCCCGAGTTGGGCGAGAACCTCACCCATAAGGAAGCCGTCAAGCGCTATATCAAGGCCGTCGACAAGGGCCTGCTCAAGATCATGGCCAAGATGGGCATTTCTACCTATCAGTCCTATTGCGGCGCGCAGATCTTCGACGCGATCGGGCTCAAGACGAGTTTCGTGAAGAAGTACTTCACCGGCACGCACACGCAGGTCGAAGGCATTGGCCTGCGCCATATCGCGCGCGAAACCGTCGAGCGGCACCGCCAGGCTTTCGGCGATGTGCCGGTGCTCGACGATGCGCTCGATGTCGGTGGCGACTATGCCTATCGTATCCGCGGCGAAGCGCACATGTGGCGCCCGGCCGTCGTCGCCGACCTGCAGCATGCGGTGCGCGGCGCTTCGGCAGAGGACACCAAGGCTGGCAAGGTGCCGCAGAAATTCCGCGACTACTCGAAGCAAGTCAACGATCAAAACGAGCAGCTCATGACGCTGCGTGGATTGTTCCGCATCAAGGTTGCCAAAGAGTTGCGCCGCGCACCGGTCGCCGTCGAAGAGGTCGAACCAGCCTCGGAAATCGTCAAGCGGTTCTCAACTGGCGCCATGAGCTATGGCTCGATTTCGCGAGAAGCGCACACTACGCTTGCGATCGCCATGAACCGGATCGGCGGCAAGTCGAACACCGGCGAAGGCGGCGAGGAAGCCGATCGCTACGTTCCCTTGCCTAACGGCGACAACATGCGATCGGCAATCAAGCAGGTTGCTTCCGGCCGCTTCGGAGTGACGACGGAATACCTGATGAATTCCGACGTGATGCAGATCAAGATGGCGCAGGGTGCGAAGCCCGGCGAAGGCGGTCAGCTGCCCGGCCATAAGGTTGATGCGATCATCGCCAGGGTGCGGCACTCGACACCGGGCGTCGGCTTGATCTCGCCGCCGCCGCATCACGACATCTATTCGATCGAAGATCTAGCGCAGCTGATCTTCGACTTGAAGAACGTCAACCCGGCGGCCGACGTATCGGTGAAGCTCGTTTCGGAAGTCGGTGTCGGCACGGTAGCGGCCGGCGTTGCCAAGGCCCGGGCCGACCACGTCACGATTGCGGGCTTTGAAGGCGGCACAGGCGCCTCCCCGCTGACCTCGATCAAGCACGCCGGTAGCCCGTGGGAAATCGGCCTCGCGGAAACGCATCAGACGCTGGTCGGCAATCGCCTGCGCGGACGCATTGCGGTGCAGGTCGATGGTGGCGTGCGCACCGGTCGCGACGTCGTCATCGGTGCGATGCTCGGCGCCGACGAGTTCGGCTTTGCCACTGCGCCATTGATCGCAGCCGGCTGCATCATGATGCGCAAGTGCCACCTCAATACCTGCCCTGTAGGCGTTGCGACGCAGGACCCTGTCCTTCGAGCCAAGTTCAAGGGCAAGCCGGAGCATGTGATCAACTTCTTCTTCTTCATCGCCGAGGAAGTCCGCGAGATCATGGCGGCGCTCGGTTTCACCAAGTTCGAGCAGTTGGTCGGCCAATCGCAGATCCTCGATAAGGACGAGGCGATCCGCCATTGGAAGGCGCGTGGGCTCGACTTCGGGCGGCTGTTCCACAAACCTGAAGTGCCGAAGGGCGTTGCCATCAGTCACGTCGAGCGGCAGAACCACGGCCTCGAAAATGTGCTCGACAAGCAATTGCTGGCGGCGGCCCAGCCGGTGCTCGATGGCAAGAAGAAGACGATTGAGAAGGCATTCCCGATCACCAATCGTGATCGCGCCACCGGTGCCATGCTGTCCGGCGCACTCGCCAAGAAGTACGGGCACGCGGGGCTGCCCGACGACTCGATCGTAATGACCTTCAATGGCATCGCGGGCCAGAGCTTCGGTGCCTGGGGCACCAAGGGCATCACCCTCGATCTCATCGGCGAAGGCAACGACTACGTCGCCAAGGGCTTGTCCGGCGCGAAGATCATCGTGCGCCCCAATCCGAAGTCCGGCATCAAGCCGGAAGAGAGCATCATCGTCGGCAACACCGTGCTGTATGGCGCGATCAGCGGCGAGTGCTACTTCCGCGGTGTCGCCGGCGAGCGCTTCGCCGTGCGCAACTCCGGTGCTGTCGCCGTCGTCGAGGGCACTGGCGATCACGGCTGCGAATACATGACGGGCGGGGTCGTGGTCGTACTCGGACAGACCGGACGGAACTTCGCGGCTGGCATGTCGGGCGGCATCGCCTATGTGCTCGATGAGAGGCAAGACTTCGAACAGCGCTGCAACATGGCGATGGTCGATCTGGCGCCCGTCGCCGACGAGGAGGCGAGCGCCACCGCACGTCTCGGCGGCAAGGGTAACCTCGACAGCCACGGCCTCGTCGACATTCTGTCTAACATGGACACCAACGACGTCGCCCGGCTTCGTGAACTCATCGAAAGGCACGCGCGCTACACCGACTCGGCGAAGGCACAGGCGATCCTTGGCGACTGGGCCCGGTGGCTACCAAAGTTCCGCAAGGTGATGCCGGTCGAGTACGCCAAGGCGCTGAAGACGATGGCGGCAGCGCAAGCGACCGACACCACCGGCTTCAACGTGCTCGAAATCGGCATGACCGTAAAGCCCGGCATCAAGGTCAAAGCGGCGGAGTGAGTGGG